>JBCCGH010000374.1:0-1581 GCA_039029375.1 Planctomycetota bacterium | reverse complement strand
GGCGACCACGCCGAGGCCGCCGTTCGAGCGGAGCCCGATTCGCTGCAGGCTGATGAGGGAACCGGTCGCATCGACGCCGGCACCGGTCATGCCCGTGATGATGCCGTCCGTGATCACCAGTCCGTCGAGCGAGCCCAGCGCAACGATCCCCCGCGTGGCGCTTCCCCCGGACACGCAGGCGGCGCCGCTCGGCGGCGTGAAGGTGCAGACCGTTCCGCCCCGAATCGAGAATCCGTTCAGGTCGATCCAGACGTCGTCCGCTGTCACTTCGATGACGTCGGTGGCCGCCCCGGTGGGCTCCAGATTGCCGGTGAGTCGATAGCTGCCCGATTCGCTGAGGGTCACAGGGAAACCCGCCGTATCGGTGCCGACGCCGATGCCTTGAAGGGCGCCGGCTTGATTGATCTCGATGACTCCATCGACGGCCGCAGCGGGGCCCGAGAGGAGGAGGGACGCGGATCCGCAGAGCAGAGCGGTGGCGAGGGCAGGGCGGCTTCGGCGCGCAAGGGCGACCAGCGATTGCATGGCGATTTCTCCGGTGGGTGTCGCGGTGGATCGATCTTGGCGCGACTGCCCCCATTCCGAACGCGGGGGCGATCGAGCGCTCTTGGATTTCCACAGTACCGACGGCGGTCGACAGCAACTTGAGATCTTCTTGAGGCCTGATGGGCGCGCGCCGGGACCCTGAGGGGAAAGCGCGGAGGGCCTGGATCAGCCGGGTCTAAGCGACAGGGAGGATCCGAAGGTGGGGTAGGCTGCGCGATGGCCGGGAGGCCCAGGCTCGACACCGCACACCGCCGGAGATCACGCGTGAATCGAACCGCTCTGCTCGCCGTCGTCTGGACCGCCGTGATCGCCGCCGGGGTCGTGCAAGCGAACACCGCTTGCGCGCCTCGCGAGAGTGGGCTCACGCTGGCAGACGGATTCTGCGCCACGGTCTTCGCCGACGACACAGGTCCCGTCCGCAACCTGACGGTGTCTCCAGAGGGGGACGTCTTCGCCGCTCTGCGCGACGAGCGTTCGGGTGTGCTGGCGCTCCGCGATACGGATGGCGACGGTCGGGCCGACGTGCGCGAGCGTTTTGGGGCCGGCCCCGCCCATGGCATCGCCTTCCATGGGGGTCACCTCTATGTGGCGATGCCCGATCGCGTGGTGCGCTGGCCCTGGAAGCCCGGGCAGCTCGTCCCCAGCGGCGACGCTGAAGTCGTGGTGGGCGACTTCCCGCCGCAGCGCGCCCACGCGCAGAAGGGGCTGGCCATCGCCGCCGACGGCACGCTTTTCGTCGGGGTCGGTGCGCCGTCCAACGCCTGTCAGGAGGAATCGCGGACCGCCGGTTCGCCGGGGCTCGAGATACCATGACGCGTGTTAGGGTATATACCTGGCGCTGTTGTTGGGGCTTGCCGTAGTGCCGCACCGACAGGTCGTCTGCAGTACTGCCTGTGCAGCTGTACGGCCATGTGCTCCGATCAATCGGTACCACGGCGCTGTATTGCCGTGCTTACAATCCATTGGACTCTGCTGCATTGCACTCGACTGTGATTTCAACTACTGTCGGTAGCGGTACCGTCCTGTATGCCTGTG
>JBCCGH010000373.1:0-1610 GCA_039029375.1 Planctomycetota bacterium | reverse complement strand
GCTCGCAAGGCGCTGTCGACGCAGGGCTTGTTGGTGGACAAGTCGAGGAGACGCAACGCCGCGAGCGGCGCAGAGGGCCGTCGACATATGTGACGAACTTCCGACACGCAACACTAGATCCTCGCGTTCCGTCGGCGGCACCAGCTGCGCCCCAGCCGGCCGAGTCTGGCACCGGGAGACCCGCGATTGGACGGAGATCGGCGGTGGGAGCGATGCGCGGCCTCGGAGCGAAATTCCTAAAGGAGATCGTCGAAAGGGCGCGATCCCTGACGGACTTTTACGGCAATCTTGAGCCCATCAAGGGGCCGTGGCGGCCCCTGTCGGTTGGCTCCGGTCACTCATGATGCGATCGCTCCTGCTCGTCCTCCTTCTCTGCTTGCCCAACGTTGGCTGTGCCACGATCCTCGGCACCGCGGTCAGTCCCATGACCGGCGGCGTCGACCTGGTGCGCCAGACGCAGTCCTCCGAGACCTGGCCGTTGTGGTTGCCGGTGTTCATCGGAGGCGCGGTGAGCGGCCCGTTCGTGGCCTTCTTCAACGGCGTCAACCGCGACGCCGAGATCTTCCGCTCGTGGGGGAACTACTGGTCCGACTTCGGCGACGTGTTCCGCCCGTTCGAGATGATTGGCGTCGGCTCCCGGCGCAACCGCCGGCGCTGATGCGGGCCCTGCGCATCCGTCGAGGGGGCGAGCAGCGAACCCTACGGCATGCATGCAGACCACGCGCGTGATCCCGACTCTGGGGCCTTCGTCGTCCTCGGCGCGGCGGGCGGCATTGGCTCTGCCGTGGTTCGCGCACTGGCATCCCACGGCCAGCCGCTGCTTGTGGCGGGCCGGACGAAGGCCAAGCTGTCAACGCTCGAGCTGCCCGCCGGCAGCGCGGCCTTCGAGGTGGAGGCGACCGACTTCGGGCAGGTGCAGTCCTGCCTCGACGCCGCGCGGGAACTCGGTGGGGGACGCATTTTGGGCGTCGCCCACTGCATCGGCAGCATCCTGCTGAAGCCCGCGCACGCGACGAGCGAGGCCGATTGGCACGCGGTGCTGGCGCAGAATCTGACGTCTGCGTTCGCCGTGGTCCGCGCCGCAGGGAAGGCGATGCGCGAGGGTGGGGCGGTCGTTCTGTGTTCGACCGCGGCGGCCCGCACCGGGCTCGCGAATCACGAGGCCATCGCCGCGGCCAAGGCAGGCGTGGAAGGGCTGGTGCGCTCCGCCGCCGCGACCTACGCCGCGCGCGGGCTGCGGTTCAACGCCGTGGCGCCCGGGCTCACGCGAACGCCGTTGGCGCGTGCGGTCGTCGACAACCCGCGCTCGCTCGAGCAGTCCGAGCGAATGCACCCGTTGGGGCGCGTCGGTGAGCCCGAGGACGTGGCTTCGGCCATCGCCTGGCTGCTCGATCCGGCCAATGACTGGATCACTGGTGAGGTCTTGGCGGTCGACGGTGGGCTGGCCAACGCTCGGCCGGTCCCGCGAGCCTAGTGGTGTGATTCAGACAGATGGGGCATTACCCGCGAGGTATCGGCGCCGGTCGCAAGGCGGGTCGCCGCAGGCATATTCGTGGATACGGCGAGGACGACCCAACGCTGCGAACGGCGTTGAGGGCCGCGGAGAATGC
>JBCCGH010000372.1:0-1667 GCA_039029375.1 Planctomycetota bacterium | reverse complement strand
GTCGTGTTCGTCGTGTCGCCCGGGTTCCTCGAGACGAACGTGCTCTTCGCGAGCCCAGTCGAGGAACCAAGCCCCCGGCAGATCAGCGGGCCACCCATTGGGGGGCCAGAACAGGGCGTTGGCGACATTCGGGTGAGGTGACATCTCTCGAGATCAGCGTGACCCGTCGACAGCGGGGGATGGAGACCCAACGAATGTGACGACGAGGCGGCCTACCACGAGCGCGACAACCAAGGTCAGGACCGCATAGTTGGCCACGGCGCCAGGCTCCATTGCGAGAAACTCGGGCCAGAAACCAAGGACGACCGAAGGCTCTAAGCGATCGAAGAGTCGCAGGAACAGAACAGGCGGTCCGACCAGGGCAACCGCAACGACCATGGCCGGCAGGCAGAACGCGAGAGCCGCCGCCGCGCGGAGGATCGGGCCCACCACGAAGCCGACTGCCAAGCCTATCACCGGCACGTCCAGGAACTCGGAGAACCGCGACGAGGCGAGCGGACGCGTCAGCAGGGTGAACACGGTGCGCCAGTGGAAGAGCATCCAGATCAGCGCGACGAGGGTGGCCGTGGCGACGACACTGATCGAAACCCACTTCCAAACGACGTTTGGCGGCCATGTCTTCATCGCGGGGGCGGCTTGGCTGCGGCGCCGGACCGCCTCCGCGTAGCCTTCGGAGCCAGGCGTCTCTGCCGCGATCGCCGGGTAGCCGAAACGATGGCGCGCGATCGCCTCGAAGCCGAACGCGGTCGCCAACCAAACGACATAGGCCGCCGCGATCACTCCAAGGAGCAACCGCCGCCGTTGCATGCCCCGTCGCCAACTCGAACTCGACACGCCGGGGTTCGTACCGCAGACGGACCACTCATGTCACGCGCTCATGTCACACGAAGAGCAAGGACTGCCGCCGTCGCGCGCAGACTCTCCGCGCTCAAACTGGTGAGAACATGATCTCGCCGGGCTCGCCGTCTCTTAAACGGAGTGCCGCCAGCGCACTTTGAAAGGGCCCGCTAGTACCAACCTCTGTTCGCTCGAGGGAACGGCGGCCGATCGAGTAGTCGATGCACATGACACGCTGCGCTGGGCCCACCGGATCGGTCGGGCCGGCGTCCCCAAAGAGGCCGGGTTCATCGACGAAGCTGTGGTCGGGATGCCGGCTTCGCCAGTAGTGGCCGACGATGACCATGCCCTCGTCATCGTAGTCGTCCCACCACGGGACCCGTTGTGTGAATCGCCACTTCCCGTTGGCCCAGAAGGGCTCGTCGGCCACGCGCTCGATACCCGAGGTCAGCACCTTGACCGGGTTGCCCATCTGCTTGCGAACCTCGGACTTGCCGAGTGCGTGTTGCATGGCGGGACGCTCCTTGTCGTTGGTGACTGTCACCCGAGATTTCTCCTGGGCGGCTGCCTCGGTCAGTCCTTCTGCATGGAGCGCTTCTGACACCGCGGCCTCCGCCTCATGGAAGAGGTCCATCAGTCCGAGGTCAGACCCACGTGCGGCCGCAATCGAGTCAGCGTCCCAGCACGCGTGGACGATGCGGAGCCCCGCACCCTCGAGCCCGAGCGGCCTTTCGGCAATGAAGCGCATGATCTCATCCTGCGTCCGCGGGTCGGTGTCCTCGAAGAACCACGCGTTGTCCGGCTTGCGCGACTCCCGAAGGATGTTGAGC
>JBCCGH010000371.1:0-1686 GCA_039029375.1 Planctomycetota bacterium | reverse complement strand
TCGCGCGGGCGACCGGCGCCTCCACGTCGAGCGGGTCGCGCACGCGCAGGGTGGCGGTGCCGCCCGGTGGCTGAATCAAGACAAACGCGGCCACGGCGGCTCCCGTCTCGACGTGGACGACGTGGCGTCTCAGCGTCTGGGGTGACGCCATGTAGCGCCGGAGCAGGCCAATGCCAAAGCCCTCGACACTGCTGCCGAGGCGCACCAATGCGCGGGTGCGCAGGTCGACGGCCGCCGCGTCACCCGTCCCCGTCACATCAGGCGCCGTCACCACTTCGCAGGAGCCGCCGCTCTGCAGGGCGAACTCTCGGTGCGCGTCGCTGACGTCGATGGGCGACACCACGTGGACCGGTGTGGCTTTCCCGCGGAGCAGGCGGCGCACGAGGTCGCGCATGAGCGTCCGGTCGGTCGGCGTGCTCGCTTCCTGCGCGGCGGTGAGCATGGGCGAGCCGAGGAGCAGGATGTTCTGCGAGCTCAAGCGGCGCGCATCGCGCATCCACGCCGTCGCCCCGGTCAAGGCGATCATCGGATCGTCGGTGAGCGGCTCCGGCGCTTGTACCTGGCCCCCCGACGGGCCGCTGATCTGGCGCCAGGCCCAGGCCACCACGTCGGTCGCGGCCTGCGTCGCCGGCGCCACGCCCCGGTAGGTGGCGACCAGCACCTGGGCCGAGCGCTCCACGTCGACGAACTCGACAGGCGGGCACGGCCCGGGCGCCTCGCAGTAGCCCGACTGGGTCGGGCGCGCGACGCCGTAGCGTGCGGCGATGATCTCCCAGCATGATCGAGTCGGCCACCGCGGCGCGGGGCCGGCGTGCGGGTCGTGGGCCGCGTCGCAATAGGCCCAAACGCTCTTGCAGGCCATGAGGCAGCGGCAGCCCGCCGTCGCTTTGCCGCCGGGCGGCGTGAAGTACTCATCGGCGAGCCCGAACGCATAGTGGCTGAGCTCGTGCAGGACGCCGGCGACGACGTTTGGCGGCGCGTCCAAGTCCGGTTCGGGCGAGGCCAGCGCGGCGCAGCCGTCCGGCTCGTGTGGGTTGGTCGTGGTCAGGCGGACGCTGGCCGTCTGCCACAGCTTGCCGATGCCATCCCGGCGCGACGCGCCCGGCACGTCGCGAAAGCGCACGTCCGCAGTGCCGATCGCCGTCGGGTGCACGGCGAGATAGACGGTGCCGAGTCGGATCTGACCGCCCGTCATGCCAAACAGCTGGCGCGATGCCGCGGTCAGCACCCGCCGCGCCGCGGTGCGGGTGGCGTCGTCGCCGGCGGGCAGCGAGACCGTCAGTTGGAAGGCACCGCTGAGATAGACGCCTGTGCCCATCGGCGCAGTCGGCGTCGTGCCCTCAGCACTCCGTCGAGCAGGGCTGCCCGTCCTGGCCGGGCTCGCACTCGCAGTCCGACTTCACCCAGCTTCCGTCCACGCACTCGTTGCAGAAGCCCTCGATGCAGATCTTGGCGCCATTGTCGAAGGTCTTGTCTTCGCCGTTGATCTTCTTCGTGCAATGTCTGGGGCCGTCCGGGGCGCAGTCGCTCATCGATACCTCCTATGAGGTCAGCGAGGGTATCACTGCGGAGGACGTCGGCAAGCCGCGAAGCGTGTTTGCGCTAGTGGTGTGATTCAGGAATCTGGGGCCTTCTCCACGGCCCTCAGCGCCGCTCGCAGCGTTGGGTCGTCCTCGAGGACGACCC
>JBCCGH010000370.1:0-1850 GCA_039029375.1 Planctomycetota bacterium | reverse complement strand
GCCGCCGGCGCCGCCCGTGAGGCGGTCGAGCGCGGCGGCCCCGGCGGCTGGTACGGCGCTCCTCGCGGCGCCTGGATGCGCTATCGCTTGTCCCTGCGGTGCCAACACCGGTTTGTCGGCCGCGATGAGCATGGCGCCGCTCGGCCGGGCGCGACAGTGGCGCTGGGTGGTCAAGGCTTCATCGAGCTGCAGATCGTCGACCGCAGCGAGGACAGTGTGGCGGTGCGTGTGCAGATCTGTGATTTTGCTCTCGAGGATCGGCCTGAGGCGGAGGCCGCGGCTTGGGCCGCAGCGACTGGCTCCCCTGCCTTGGTCCGGTTCAGCAAGTGCGGCGAGATCCTCGGCTACCGCTTTGCGCCGACACTGGACGCCGCCAAACGAAATCGGTTGCGCGCCCTGGTTGGCGTGTTTGGCTTTCCGGTGGCCCCCGAGCCCGCGCGCTCCTGGGTCGCGACCTCCGCGGATGCGTCCGGCGACTACCGGGCGCAGTTCGATGCTCACGAGCGCGATGGTACCTTGCGAGTGTTGCGCACGGAGCGCCGCTACACCGCGATGGCGCACGGGATGGGCGACGAGCCGGAGCATCGCGTCAAAGGCTCGGCGACCGCGGCGTTGTCGCGATCGATCGGCTGGCTCGAGCGAGCTGCGATTCTCGAGGACATCACCGTCAAGCTTGGCGTCATGGACGCGGAGTTCACGCAGCATGCGGCGGTGGACCTCGCTTTGATCGAACACGGCCAACGGCCGGTGTCGGTGGTGGAGGGACTGGCGGAGACGTGGCACGCGGCGGGCGGCCACCTCGAGGACACCAGCGCGACCGAAGCGCACGACGCGAGGGAACGTTGGACGGAGCAGTTGCACGGCGTGGAGCCCGGGCAGCTGATCGCCGACTTGGCGCAGATCCTCGCCGTCGGCAGCGAGGTGGACACCGAGGCGCTGCACCACGTCTGGTTGTCGTTGTCTTGGCTCCTGCGGCTGCGGCCGGAGCTCACCGACGGTTTGCTCCAGCGCGTCGTGGCCGAGCAGCAGGGCACGCGGCTCGCGAGCATGTTGTTGTCGGCGCTCGGCGAAGCGGGGACTCCGCAGGCGCAGGACGGGCTCGCGCGGGTTTGCTTTGACTCCTACCTCGACCCGACCCTGCGCAGCGAGGCCGCGCTCGGAATGTATGGCATCGCCGAGCCGACCGAAGCGTTGTTGGCGGGCCTTGCCGCGCAGCTGCGCGGCGCGCCCGAAATGGCGGCGGCCGACGTCAGCGCCTTGTTGGCGTTTGGCGTGCTGGCGGGGCGCAGCGAGCAACCGGTCGTGGCCGGCGGGCGAGCGCACGACGTCTTGCTCGACTTGGAGTCGCAGCTGACGGCGATGGGCGCCACCGAGCTCTGGCTCGAAGCCGTCGGCAACGCCGGTATCGCCGCGGCCCTGCCGCGCGTCGAGCCCTACCTCGGCGCCGAGAACGTTGCCGTGCGCGCCGCGGCGGTGGGGGCGTTGCGCCGGGTGACGACAACCGACGCCGTGGCGCTGTTGGTGGCAGCAAGCCAAGACCCCGCGCCGCGGGTGCGGACCGAAGCGATCGGCGGCCTGGCCTTGCGGTTTGACCCCGCGGCCCGCCAGGCCGTGCATGGCGCCGCCAGTGGCGACGCCGATGAGGGTGTCCGCGGCGCCGCGATGTCTGCCATCGCCCATGGCCGCGACCGCGACTCCGCCGGCGTGGCGCTCCTCGAACGCCTCGCGCGGCAAGATCCGTCGCCGCGGATCCGCGCCAAGGCGCGCGAGCTCCTCAACCCGTAATGCGAACGTACCGTGCCGCGACAAAATGCTTATGAAAATGCTGCAAAGGAGCATGGTCTGTGAGG
>JBCCGH010000369.1:0-2118 GCA_039029375.1 Planctomycetota bacterium | reverse complement strand
CAGCAGAGGGCAACCTCGAAGGCCGGATCTGAGCCTTGGATCACATAAGCGGCTTGAGGGGCGGTCTTGACCATCGTCATGCATGCTGGTCAGTTGCTGATCTTCGCAAACCCCGTGTCCACCAAACCGGGGCAGCGTCATCGCGCGAGCCGGACGCTAGCTCTAGATGCCGGGCTCGGGCATGGTTAGGGAGGAGCGGCCGTTCGGTGTGTGAAAAGGGAGCCGGCCGCCGATTGCGATGAGCCAGCCGTATTTGTTTCTCAACTACCGCCAGGCCGACACCCGGCACGCGGCGCAGCGGCTGCACGCCGATCTCGAGCGGCACCTCGAGCCGGACCAGATCTTTCTCGACCGCGAGTCGATCCAGGGCGGCGAGCCAAGGCCCGAGCGACTGCGCCGGGAGGCCGAGCGCGCGACCGCAATGTTCACGCTCATTGGCGACCGCTGGACCGTGCCCATGGACGACGGCAGCGGCGAGCGCCGGCTCGACCAAGAGGACGACTGGGTCCGGCTCGAGATCGCTGGCGCGCTCGCGCGCGGGATCGACGTCCTGCCCGTCTGGGTCGATGGCCACGAGCCCAACCTGCAGCTCATCCTACGCCGGCTCGCAGACCTGCTGCCGCTGGCCGAGCGACAGGCCAAGACGCTCAGTAGCGCCACGGCGGCGCAGTGGGAGCACGACGTCGCACAGCTGGTCGCGTGGCTGGTGGATCAGGGCTTTCGCCCCCGCAGCCAAGTGCTGCCGCCGCGGGAGCCCGACGCGGTCGAGGTCCTCGCGGCCTATCGACAAGCCGTATGCCGCGACCACCGATGCATGGTGCCGTTCTTGGAGCAGACCAGCGACCAGCTGCTGGAGAAGGTCTACGTCGAGATCCACGTCGACGTGCACGGCGCGGAGGCCGAAGCTCGCGACGGCGACGATCGCGACCTCCCGGCGGGACGCACCCTGCATGCCCTACTGGCACCGCGCGCCACCGCCACGGCGCGTCGCTGGGTCGTCCTCGGCGAGCCCGGCGCCGGCAAGTCCACGGTCGCGCGACGGCTCGCGCTCCAGCTCGCCAAAGACGATCACGGCCCGCTGCCGGTCTACCTCAGCCTCCCAGGACTTTGCCAATCGCCGCGCGACGCGCTCGCGCTCGCCGAAGAAGACACCGCCACCCCGGGCGCGGCAGCGGCACTGCGTGGAGCCGCAACCGAAGGCCGGGTTTGGTTGCTCCTCGACGGTCTCGACGAAGTCGCGGGCACCGAACTCGAGCGCGCGCGCAAGCGCGTCCTGGCCCTTGCCGATGAGTTCCCGCGCTGCCCCATGGCGGTGCTGTCGCGGCCCATCGGCTACCGCGACCTACCGGCACCGTTTCGCCGCGCCGCGCTCGAACCCCTGGAGGAAGCCGCACAGCAAGACCTGCTCACCCACTGGCTCGGAGCGACCCACGGTACGGTCACGTGGCAGGCGATCGGCAAACGCCCCGGCCTCGCGCGGCTGGCGCGTAACCCACTGCTCCTCACCATGATCGCCGGCTTGAGTAAGGCCCGGCCCGATCTCCCCACGCACCGCGGCCAGCTCTACGACCGCGCCATCGACCTACTGCTGCGCCGCGGCGCGCGGCCGCAGGTCCAGGCCGACGACGGCACCGGGCCGCCGGCCGGGGTGCGCGAGCCCGGCACCGCGCGGCGACTGCTCGCGGCCCTGGCGCTCGCGCTGCAGGACCACAAGGGTGCGACCTGGACCGAGACGCAACTCGGTGACGCCCTGCGCGCTGCGCTCGCCGAGGATCCAGCACTGCGGCGGGCGCTCGAAGAGAACTGGACCAACGTGCCAAACGCGCTCAAGGACATCGCCCACCACGGCGCCGTGCTCGGCCCCCACAAGGGCGCACGCCGCCCGTGGGAGTTTCTGCACCGCCAGTTCCGCGAGTTCTTGGCGGCGGAAGCGCTCGCGGCGGCCCAGGGCCTCGACCTCGCGGCGGAAGCGCTCGCGCTGGCGCGGGTTGGTCTGGCGGCTGGCGAGCAGGAGCTTGATCGCCACCTGCCGGCCGAGGCGCGGGTCGAGGGCCTTGTAGACCACGCCCGCGCCGCCGCGGGCGATCTCCCCGTCAACGGTGAACGGGCCGATCGCCT
>JBCCGH010000368.1:0-2185 GCA_039029375.1 Planctomycetota bacterium | reverse complement strand
TGTCGACGCAGGGCTTGTTGGTGGACAAGTCGAGGAGACGCAACACGCGCCCACTCGACGCCAGCGTCGAGTGGGTCCCCGCTGCGAGCGGCGCAGAGGGCCGTCGACATATGTGACGAACTTCCGACACGCAACACTAGCGTACATTGGCGAGTGCACGCCGGCCTGCCTCGAGCCCGAGGCAGAGCTGCTCCCCCCCAAAGACAGTCGTTGCTCGGGCCAGGGCGGACGCGGCTACTTCTTCTTCGCGACCTTCGCCCAGGAGTCGCGCAGCGTCACGGTGCGGTTGAACACCGGGGCGCCGGGCCGCGACTCGACCGTGTCGGCGCAGAAGTAACCGAGCCGTTCGAACTGGATCGGCGTGCCCGCCTCGGCCTGCCCCAGCGCCGGCTCGACCTTGCAGCCGTGCAGCACCTGGAGCGAATTCGGGTTGAGGGCGGCGAGCATGTCGTCGGCAGCCCCGGGGTCCGCCTCCGCAAACAGCGTCTCGTAAAGCCGGACCTCGGCGTCGACGGCGTGCGCCGCCGAGACCCAGTGGATCGTGCCCTTCACCTTGCGGCCGTCGGGCGCGTTGCCACCACGCGTCTCGGGGTCGTAGCTGCAGTGCACCTCCACCACGTCGCCGTTCGCGTCCTTCACGACGTCGGTGCACGTCACGAAGTAGCCGTAGCGCAGCCGCACCTCGCGGCCGGGTGCCAGGCGGAAGTACTTCTTCGGCGGGTCCTCCATGAAGTCGTCCCGCTCGATGTAGAGCTCTTTGCCAAACGGCACCTGACGCTTGCCGGCCGCCTCGTCCTCGGGGTTGTTGATCGCCTCGAGCTCGTCGAGCTGACCGTCCGGCCAGTTGTCGATGACGACCTTGAGCGGGTGCAGCACCGCCATGCGCCGCAGCGCGCAACGGTTGAGGTCCTCGCGCACGAAGTTCTCCAGCAGGGCGAGCTCCGTGACGCCCGTGAACTTCGTGATCCCGACGTGCTTGCACAGGGCGCGGATCGCCGCCGCGGTGTAGCCGCGCCGGCGCAGCCCGCGCAACGTCGGCATGCGCGGATCGTCCCAGCCGCTGACCCGCTTCTCCTCGACGAGCTGGCGCAGCTTGCGCTTGGACACGATGGTGTGGCTGAGGTTGAAGCGCGAGAACTCGATCTGCTGCGGGTGGTGCACCCCGATCTGCGCGAGAAACCAATCGTAAAGCGGCCGATGGTGCTCGAACTCCAGCGTGCACAGCGAGTGGGTGATCCCCTCGATCGAGTCCGATTGCCCGTGCGCCCAGTCGTACATCGGGTAGATGCACCACTTGTCGCCCGTGCGATGGTGCGCGGCTTTGACGACGCGATACATCACCGGGTCGCGCAGGTTCAGGTTGGCGTGCGCCATGTCGATCTTGGCACGCAGCACCGCCTCCCCCTCGCCGACCTCGCCCCGGCGCATGCTCTCCAGTAGCGCCAGGTTCTCCTCGACGCTGCGGCCGCGATGCGGGCTGTCGACGCCGGGCTCGGTCAGCGTGCCGCGATTCTCGCGGATCTCCTCGGCCGACAGGCTATCCACGTAGGCCTTGCCGTCCCGCACCAGCTGCACCGCCCACTCGTAGAGTTGATCGAAGTAGTCGGAGGCGAAGCGCGCCTCGCCCTCCCACTCAAAACCGAGCCAGCGGACGTCCTCCTGGATCGCCTCGACGTACTCGACCTCTTCCTTCGTCGGGTTGGTGTCGTCGAAGCGCAGGTTGCACTGACCGCCAAACTCCTGCGCCACGGAGAAGTTCAGGTAGATCGACTTGGCGTGGCCGATGTGCAGGTAGCCGTTTGGCTCGGGCGGGAAGCGGGTGTGCACGCGGCCGTCGTTCTTGCCCGCGGCCACGTCGTCGCGGATGCGGTCGCGGATGAAGTCGGTCTTCGGTTTGCTCATGGTGCGCCAGTGTGCTGCGTCAGAAATCTGTGCCATTCTCCGAGGCCGAGAACGGCCGTCGCAGCGTTGCTGCGTCCTCGACGTATCCGCCAATATGCCTGCGGCGCAGCGCCTTGCGACGACCGCTCTGGTCTCTCGCACAAAGGCACATCTGTCAGACGCAGCACACTAGTGGTGTGATTCAGAAATCTGGGGCCTTCTCCCCGGCCCTCAGCGCCGCTCGCAGCGTTGGGTCGTCCTCGCCGTATCCACCAATATGCCTGCGGCGACCCGCCTTGCGACC
>JBCCGH010000367.1:0-2245 GCA_039029375.1 Planctomycetota bacterium | reverse complement strand
CGCCTTATCCTTCTGTTCACTCGAAACGCCCTCCCTGGCGTTGTGGTCAGTTGTCGCAAACCGACGTACGATGCTAGGAGAAGGGGGTTTCGAGTGATTTAAGAAACGGAGCGCCCCAAGCCGCGCTTGTTCGAGGACTAGCAGGAGCGCGTGCCGCGCACCACCCGCCCGGGCCGTACGCCGGTCAACTCGTCGTCGCGCAGGATCACTTCGCCGTTGCAGACGGTGGCGCAGTAGCCCCGGGCCCTCTGCACCCAACGAGCTGTGCCACCTGGCAGGTCGTGGACGAACGCGGGCATACGCTCCGCGAGCGCGCCGAGATCGATGACGTTCAGATCCGCGTGCTGCCCGACCGCAAGCGTGCCGCGATCGCGGAGGCCGAGGATGCGAGCGGGTTCCGCTGCGATCCTGCGCACGGCTTCGCTCAGGCTGAAGACCCCGGTGTCCCGGTGCCAGTGTGACAAGACGAAGGTCGGCCAGCCGGCGTCCATCATCAGGTCGACATGGGCGCCGGCGTCGCTCAGGCCCGGAGTCACCCAGTCGGCCTGCAACATCTGGCGCAGTGCGTCGATGTCGCCGTTGAACTGGCGGATTTGGAACAAGGCTCGGCCGTCGGTTTCGCGCGCCATGCGCAGCCAGGCAGCGACCGGGTGCTCCCCGGTGGTCTGCGCGAGTGCCAGCAGGTTGTCCTCCGTCGGCCTTGCGTAGTTCGGCGTGTCACCAGCGCCCAGCCAATAAAACAGCGAGCTGAACGCGGTCGCCTCCGGATCTGCATCGACGTCGGCCACGAGTTGCTCGCACGTCGCCCGGTCGTGGATGGCGGCGAGGCGGCCCGCGGGGTCGAGCTGCTGGATCCGACCCCAAGCGGGCGTGCGCCAGAAGACCCCGCTTTCGAGGCTCGACACCATCGCACCCCTGCGAGGCAGGGTGATTGCGGAGACGTCGAGACCGCTTGCGCGCATGACCTGTACCCGCTCGCGCATGAGCTCGACGAAGTCGACGACGGCGCTGAACAGAACGCGACCACCAGGCCGGGCCGCATCGGCCAGCAAGCCCATCTCGGTGTCGAGGTCCTCGAAGTTCAAGATGAACTGCAGAACGCGGTCGTGCTTGCCAACGACACGCGCGATGTCGAGCAGTTCCCTGGGCTCGGCGTACGTGCCCGGAATGTGGCGCCCGTCGTGGAGGTAGTGGCCCAGGTAGCGTGAGGTCGAGAAGCCGATGGCGCCATCTCGGAGAGATTGGTCGACAACGTCCGCGATTCGCTCTCGTTCGTCCGCGTTCGCGGGCTCGGCGACCGAGCGGGCGCCCATGACATGGAACCGCACCGTCGCGTGACCAACGAGACCGGCGATGTTTAGCGCCGGCCGGTACGCCGCGATCGCGTCGAGGTAGCCCCCGTAGGACTCCCAGTCCCACGACAGCTTGTCGAGGATGGCGGCCTCGGGAACATGCTCGACCGCCGCCATCATGCCGGCGAGGAACTCGCTGTCACCCGGCTTGCAAGGGGCAAACGTCACACCGCAGTTGCCAATGAGCACCGTCGTGACGCCATGCCAAGAAGACGGAGTGAGCAACGGCTCCCAGGCCACTTGCGCGTCGAGATGCGTGTGCAAGTCGATGAACCCGGGGGTAACGATCCTGCCGTCAGCAGAGATCTCTTCGGTGCCAGAAGCGTCGATCGGACCGATGGCAGAGATCCGATCGCCGTCCACGGCGACGGTTCCCTCGAACGGGTCGTTACCAGTGCCATCCACGATGAGGCCGTTTTTGATGACGAGGTCGTGGATCATGGTGATGGTTGGTTGATCTGCCGGAGAGGTCGGGGAGAGGACAACAAATGGTGTCTTGCCTGGGTGATGAGTGTCGATCCGCCCGGGCTCTATGCGCGTGTGGCAGACGGTGTGCTGGATTTGATCCTCTGGCTCGGCCACGGCGCACACCGAGTAGAAACGATGCGTGGGTCGGGAGCCGACAGGACCGACTCTACAGGAACATGACCCGTCAGATCCGAGCTGAACTGGGCGACGACCCAGAGAGCTCCGAGTGTCTGGGTGGAGCGGCGGAGAGTTGCTCGGGTCAGCGACTCTCGACGCTGTCCGCCGTACTAGTGTTGCGTGTCGGAAGTTCGTCACATATGTCGACGGCCCTCTGCGCCGCTCGCGGCGTTGCGTCTCCTCGACTTGTCCACCAACAAGCCCTGCGTCGACAGCGCCTTGCGAGCGGCACACATGGCTCGCCGACT
>JBCCGH010000366.1:0-2252 GCA_039029375.1 Planctomycetota bacterium | reverse complement strand
TCCCTTGCCGACGAAACTCAACGTGGAGGCCGGGCGCGTGGGCCAACACGTGATCCGGGAACGCCTGGAGCGGCTGCGCGGAGGCCGCAGCGGCGACGAACGGGACAGCGAGAACCGCATACGCGGGCAGGGCGATCTGCATGGGACGAAGCGACCTCGTCGAGCGGAGACGGCGACTTCACTCCCATGCCGTGGCGCCGGCACAACGTTTCAAGGAAACGCCCAAGGCATCCGCCATACCTACTGCCGACGCGGCCGGCACTACTGCACCCGCACCTCGAGCGCGTTGGATAGCGCGAAGGCCCCGTGACAGGCGGTCCCCGACCAGAGGAGCCACTGCTGCACGAACGAGGAGCCAACGACACTGGCGACGGTGGGTATGGGCGCCTGGAGCGCCGCACGCCCCGCGCCCGAGGTGACGCCCGCCGGCACCCAGGCCGTGGCCGCCGGATCGGGAACCAGCTGACAGGGGCCGCAGCCGATTCCGGTGCCACGGGGTCCCACGGCAACAATGGCGGGCACGCCCGGCGGTGCGCCGCGCAGCCGTAGCTCAAACGCGCGGTTGGCGCGCACCGCACACGCCGCGCGCGCTTCACCGCCGTGGCCGCAGCCGCCGCCGAGGTCGCGGGTCACGCCGTCGGCGACGAGGAACATCTGATGCGAGACGGTGGACGAGCCGCCCCACCCGAGGATCGCATGGTCGCCGCCCGTCTCCGCCGCAAGGGCCTGAACGCCGGGGACAGTGCTCTGTTCACAGAACGCTCCGGTCAGCGGATCGACGGCAACGAGCGAGGAGGATCGGGGGCGCACATAGCCCACCAGGTACGCGTCGTCCGCGAACGCCACCACCGGACTCTCTTCACGAACCGGTGATGCCGCGATCATGAACGGCGTGCTGATGTCGAGCCCACGCGTCGTCGCATTCCACGTGACCGACACAGCCGCCACGTCGCGCGATGCCGTCCTGTCGACGGTGTAGGCCACGAGCCAAGTGGTGCCGTCACCGTCAACGTCGAAGCTGTCGGCACCGGAGACGACACCGCGGGCTACCCGGCTCCGGGCCAGGAGGCGGAGACTGGGATCTACCACCGCGCCGAACAGATCACCGGCTTGCCGCCAAACCACGAGGTAACGCCCAACGCGGCCCGCGTTGGAGGAGACTCGAATGCCAACCGCAGCGGGCTCCAAGCCAGGAGGACCATCTCCCCCTTGTGCGAGGGTAAGTTGTCGGCCGACGACCGGTGTGCGTCCGCTGCAGTCAACGGGGAAAGCACACGCATCGCCCTGGGTCGTCAACACGAGGGTCCCGCTCGGCTTGCCGGCGACATCGCCACCGACGTCCCAACTGTCGGCCCAAAGCGGGAGGTAGGCTCGACCAGGGTACTGGCCGCTCTGCGCCTCCAACGCTCCCACGACGAACCGTCCCTCCCACCAGGCGAACAGGAAGGCTCCCGCCCCGTCGACGGCCGCCACTCGGACGCCGTGCGAGTAACGAAACAGATCGCACTCAATGCACGCTTCGCCCCCGATCTCCACCCCGGTGACGCGATTGATACGCTGGGCGCTCGTCCAGACGCGGTACGACGCCGCGTAGCAACCGGGATAGCAGCGATCGCTGGTGGCTGTCCATGCCAGCATGAAGAATCCCTGCGCCGCGCTGTACGCGGCATCCATCGCCGCCGCAACGCCGTATCCATACCACGAGGCGGTGCCGAAGACGGGCCCGATCAGCGGATCCAGCACCAGCGGCATGGCCGCGCGATCCACAAATGCCGCGGGCAACGAGAGCTCGAGCATTCCGTCGGCGTAGATCATCCGCCCGACTGCGCGCTCGCCGTTCGCGTCAATGCCCGTGATAGCGCCAATGCGCACGCCCCCCGCACCGTCAACTGGCCGCAACACGAGCTCGTCGACCGGAGTCCCCACAACGTCGGGCACGAGCTCCGTCGTCACGCGCAGCGCCACGACCAAATCGCCGCGGCCCTCGGGGAGCGCGTCGAACACAAACAACTGCTCGATCCCGTCGTCGCGGACCTCGTATTCCTCGCGCACGCCCGAGCGCCGATAGACCACACGATCCGGACCGACGACCGCAGGCGACGCCGCCGCGGCCGCGCCGAGCGATGCCGCGCCGGCCGGTCGCGTCCCGCGAAACGCCCCCGCAAAGGCCATCCGCACCACGCGCGGCTCCCCGCGCTCGCCAGGCACCGCCACGCGGATCCCTTGCCGACGAAACTCAACGTGGAGGCCGG
>JBCCGH010000365.1:0-2323 GCA_039029375.1 Planctomycetota bacterium | reverse complement strand
GGCCTTATCCACGGCCCTCAGCGCCGCTCGCAGCGTTGGGTCGTCCTCGCCGTATCCAGCAATATGCCTGCGGCGACCCGCCTTGCGACCGGCGCCGATGTCTCGCGGATAAGGCCCCATCTGCCTGAATCACACCACTAGCGCCCCAGCGTGAGATCCTGGGCGTTCAACATCTCCAAATCGGTCCCCCCTGCCGCCAGAAGCTCGAGCCGGAATGCCTGCGTGAACATCGGCGCCCCGAGCAGCACGCTTTGGTCGGGGATCGGCAGGCTGAACGCGCCGGTGCCGTTGGCCATGAACGCGGTCGGGCCGCCGAGACCAATCAAGAGGTGTCCGCCGAGGAACCGCGTGCCCGGGTCGGGCAGCGCCGCCAGGCCGACGATCGTGCTCACGGTGCGGCTCGTCATCGCCACGTCGCTTTGCCAGCTGGCACCCAGCACGGGGGGCGTCGAGCAGGTGTAGCCCGTGGGGTTGCCGAGCACGTTGCGCGATCGGCAGTCGGCGAGGTCGGCGGCGTGGATCACCCACGGCTCTGAACCGGTGACGCCATCGTCGGCGGTGAAGAACAGCCGGTCGTTGGCCGCATAGCCCACTGAGCGGGTGGACACGCTGCCCGAACGCCCCGGGAGAATGTCGCGGACGAGGCGCGTGCCGCCGGCCGTACCGTCCGTTACCCACAGCTCAAAGCCGCTGACGCCATCATCGCCGGCAAAGAAGAGCTTGCCGCCCATGGGGGCGAGGCCGTCCGGGATCCCGAGCGGGGGCGAGCGACCGAGATTGACGTCGTGGAGCTTCTGCGTGCCCGCGCTCGAGCCGTCGGTGATCCACAGCTGGTGGCCCCCGCCCGTCCCGTCCTCCGCCGCGAAACACAGGGCGCCGTTGAATTCGGTTAGACGGCTAGGGTGCGAAGAGGTCGCACCCAGGTTGAGGTCACGCACGATCCGGACATTGGCGGTCGAACCATCCGTGACCCAAAGCTCCGTACCGCTGGCTCCATCGTTCGCCGAGAAGAAAAGCTGGCCGCCCGCCACGGTCAGGCGGTGGGGAAACGACGACGCCGAACCCGGCGCGATGTCCGCGAAACTGGTGAACTCCAGCACGCCGCCGGTTCCCCAGGTCCAGAGCTCGTGACCGATGACGCCGTCGGTCGCGTGGAACCAAAGCTGGCCATTGAACGACGTGAGCTCACGCGCGTACGAGGTCGCTGGACCCATGGCGACATCCAGATGGAGCTGCGTTCCCGCCGCTGTCCCATCGGTCACCCAGACCTCGCCGCCGTGCGTGCCGTCGTCGGCCACGAAGAAGAGGCGTCCGTTCACCTCGGCGAAGTCGCGCGGCGAGGAGCTCGCCGTGCCCGGATGAATGTCCTTCACGAGCTGGGTCCCGGCGGCGGTGCCGTCCGTGACCCAGAGTTCTTGGCCCATCGTGGGTTCGGTGGCGACGAAATAGAGCAACCCGTTCATCAGCGCGACGCCTGTCGGCCGCGACCCCTGCGGCCCCGGCGCGATGTCCTTGACCAGCACCGTGCCTGTCGCGGTGCCATCGCTGACCCACAGCTCCGGTCCGTTCGCGCCGTCGCTGGCCTCGAAGAACACCCGGCCCTGCGAGGCCATGGCCCAGCCCGAGCTGACGCGAGACCCCTGCGAGCCGGGGTAGATGTCCTTCACGCGCGTCGTGCCCGCCGTGGTGCCATCGGTGCGCCAGAGCTCGTAGCCGACACTGCCGTCATCGGCGATGAAGAGGACCGTCGTGTCGTCCAGGGCCGCGAAGCCCGTGGGGGCGGACGACCTCGGCCCGGGCAGCACGTCGGCCACCTGCAGCTGGGCCGCCGCGTGGGCCGCCGGCAGGGCCAGGGCGGCCGAGACCATCGCCAGGCTCGCCAGCCGGCAGGTCGGGGAATGCGCTCGCTGCGGGGCGCCGTTGGACAAATCACACATTGGTTCAAGGCCTCCAGAAAGTGGTTCTGCAGGCCAAACCCGGTTCCCGGCCCAACGCGGCAAACCAATCGTACGGAGCCGCGACAAAAACTGCCGGATTCGCCCCCGCCGCCGGCGGCGCCCTTCTCTGCTGTCTTTCAGAGCAATGCCCCGACAGGAAAACGATGCGCCGCGTTGCCGCCCGGGCGACGCGATCGGGTTCAGACCGGTGACCTCGATGAGGAGATCATGATGAAGAACGCAATTGCCGCGCTTTGCCTTCCCCTCCTAGTGTCCTGGATCAGAAATTCCTGTGCAGAGGGTGCGTGACCGGACGCTGCTCGCAAGAAGCACCGACGCAGGCATATTGGTGGATACGTCGAGGAGGTGCGACGCAGCGAGCGGTG
>JBCCGH010000364.1:0-2363 GCA_039029375.1 Planctomycetota bacterium | reverse complement strand
GGCGTGGATCCGGTGGTTTTTGTCGCGGCACCGTACGTCCGCTTCCGTACACCAGACGTACCGCGACCAGCGCCGGCCATGACGTCTTGTGGACGCTCAACTGTCAGGCGTATCGCGAGGTTGTCATCCGGCAGTTCGGCGCCTGGGACGACGCCTGGCAACGCCGCTACTTTGACCAAAAGGGTGCCGAGGCGCAGTTCGAAGTGGTCGAGATGGACGGCGAGCCGATGGGCGCGGTTTAGGTCGAGGAGGCGGACGACGTGGTCTGGCGCGAGAGATTCAGATCTTGCCCGAATGGCAGCGGCGCGGAGTCGGTTCGAGGCTGTTGCAGGACATCGCGCGCGCGGCGCACGCCCAGGCCAAACCGGTGCGTTTACAGGTGCTGAAGCAGAGCGGCGCCCGCGCTTGGTACGCGCGCTTCGGCTTCGCCCGCGAAGGCGCGACCGCGACGCACGACCTGCTGCAGCTGGCGCCGCCGGAATGACGGAAGCGGACCCGTGTCCGCCTCTCGGTCAGCTGCGGAAGCGGTTCGTCCCCTTGACCAGCTCGCTGCAGATGCCGGGCTCGAACGCCGAGTGGCCGGCATCGTCGACGATGATCAGCTCGCTCTCGGGCCACCGGCGATGCAGGTCCCACGCCGAACGCGCCGGGCAGACGACGTCGTAGCGGCCTTGCACGATGACGGTCGGGATGTGGCGCACGCGGTCGACGTCCGCCAGGAGCTGGTCCTCGCGCTCGAAGAAGCCGCCGTGCACGAAGTAGTGGCACTCGATGCGCGCGAACGCCACGGCGAAGTCGTCGGCTCCGGTCTCGGCGATCTTCTCTTTGCTTTGGTAGAGCAGCGAGGTCGAGCCCTCCCAGATCGACCAGGCGCGGGCGGCCTCGACGCGTACTTGTTCGTCGTCGCTGGTCAGCCGCCGGTAGTACGCACTCATGAGGTCGCCGCGTTCGACCGCGGGGATCGGCGACAGGTAGTGCTCCCAGGCGTCGGGGAACAGATGGCTCGCCCCTTCCTGATAGAACCAAGCGAGCTCGGACCGCCGCAGCATGAAGATGCCGCGGAGGACCAGCTCCGTGACCGGCTCGGGATGCCGCTGCGCGTAGCTCAGCGCCAACGTGCTGCCCCACGAGCCTCCGAACACCTGCCAGCGCTCGATGCCGAGGTGCTTGCGGAGCTGCTCGATGTCGCTGACTAGATGCCAGGTGGTGTTGTCCTGCAGGCTGGCGTAGGGCGTGCTGCGGCCGCAGCCGCGTTGGTCGAAGAGCACGATCCGATAGGCCGCCGGATCAAAGAAGCGCCGGTACTCGGCGCTGGCGCCGCCGCCCGGCCCGCCGTGCAAGAACACGACCGGCTTGCCGTTCGGGTTGCCGGATTGCTCGTAGTAGACGCGGTGATGCTCGGAGACCGCGAGGTGTCCGGTGTCAAACGGCTCGATGGCCGGGTAGAGGGGCTGTAGCTCAGTGCTGGGCCCCGTGAGGCTCTTGGCGTGGGAAACGGTCACCCCACCATGGTGGCACGTTTGTCCCAGCGGTTCACGGCTGCAGCACCGGCCGCCCCGAGACCCAGGCGCTGCGGGGGGTCGACGCGGCCCCCTCGGCGTGCTTGGTTGGCTCTTCATGACGCATCGCACGTTCATTACCGCGGGGGACGGCCTGCCGGCTTGGTCGAGCCCGATCAGTCACGCGGTCGTGGTCGGGTCCACCTGCTATGTCAGCGGCCAGCTGTCCGTCGACGCGCACGGGAGCTACGTCGAAGGCACGTTCCGTGAGGAGGCTGAGCGCGCGTTCGGCCATGTGTTCCGCGTCCTTCGCGCGGCGGGGTTCGCCCGCGATGACTTGGTGTTCGTCGACGTCGCCTTCGCCGATCTGCAGAACCGCGGCATCGTCGACGAGCTCTTCGCCGAGTACTTTGCCCCGGCTCGCCGGCCGGCCCGCACCGTCTATCAAGCGGCCGCGCTGCCGTTCGGCGGCAAAGTCAAAGTGATGGGCACTGCGGTTGCCGACGCACGCGTTTCGACCTCACCACCCGACGGGCTGCCGCGCTACCGCCTCCTGACAGGCCCCGACGACCAGACGTTCTGCGAGCGCGTGAGTGCGGCCCTCGATATGGGCTACCAGCTGCACGGCGCCCCGTCGATCACCAGGGGGCCCGTGGGCATCGTCGCCGCCCAGGCGGTCGTCTGGGCGGAAAGCGGCCGTACGGTGCCGCGACCATAACCACCGTCTCTTGCACCCAGGGCCCCTGACTTGCCGGCGACGAGGTGGCGGTGGTCAGACGGAGACTAGCCCGGATCATGCACGAGTCTTCACGCCCAGCACGCGCCAGAGCCGCTCTGGCAGCGTCAGACAGGCGCCAGAGGCGC
>JBCCGH010000363.1:0-2389 GCA_039029375.1 Planctomycetota bacterium | reverse complement strand
CGACGGCCCTCTGCGCCGCTCGCGGCGTTGCGTCTCCTCGACTTGTCCACCAACAAGCCCTGCGTCGACAGCGCCTTGCGAGCGGCACACATGGCTCGCCGACTTACGCAACCAACTTCCGACACACAACACTAGTCGCCCGCCGGCGGCATTTTCGCGGGGCTGCGGCCCAGCGTCCGCCGAGGTGACCCGTCGACGAGCGGGCCGCGCGCCGCGTCGGCGCGCTTGCGTTTGCCAACGGTGCCGCTTGACCGGCGTTGGCGCCGGGCAGCCACCCGTTCGAGCCAACGCGCGACATCGGGAATTATGGAGTCCTTTGAACTGCTCGAGCGGCCCGGTGCGGAAGCCCGGCAAGCACTCGGGTGGCTTCCGACCTGCCGAGTGTTCAACCCCAACCTTCCTCACGGGAACGACATGAAGCTCGACAGGTCTCGTCTATCAGCGGCTTTGGCGGCCGCATTGGTTGCATCGGCATCGAGCGGTCAGGACGTCACTGGTGTTGACGTCGCCGGACCGAGGCTCGTGCACGGCGCGTACTTCTACGTCGACGTGGAAACCCGCGCGACCCTGCGACTCAACAACACCGACTTCCTGCCCGATCGAGTCACGGTTCGATTGCGTCTCGGTGGCAGCCTCGTGGTGGAGCTTGGCACCGTCGTCGTGCCGGCTTCGGCGCACCTAGATATTCCCCTTGGGCCGGGGAGCGGCTCCGGCGTTGGCGGGCGATGGGGGGACGGTTCTCGACCGGGCAGCGTCTGGGGATCGATCGAGATCGAGACGCGAAGTTCGTGGGGTTGGATCGAAAGCTCCGCTCCAGACAAGAGTCTCGTGATGGGCTCGGAGGTGGGGATCATGGATCCAGCCATGCAGCTTCAGTCACTCTGGTGGAAACCGACGGCAGCCACTCACGTGACGTTTGTTGTGCAGAACACCTCCGACGAAAGCGTCCAGGTGCGGATGGAGTCGCTGCATGGCGGGGCGTGGCGCGCCGAGGCGCCGGTGACACTGGCGCCGCACCAAGCGCGACTCTTGACGCTTCCCGATGCGCAGGCAACGGCCGGTGCCGTCCGGTGGACCGCTTCGAACGATCGCCACGTTCTGCAGGCAATGACGCTGATGGTTGACGAAGGCGCGGGGTTCTCCGAGCACTTCATGGCGCGGCCGCCTCGGCCGGGAGGGCACACCCTCCTGCACTCGGCGGGAGTGCCGGTCGGGCCGGGGGACGCGAGCCTTGGCTTCCCCGTCGGCCCGGCGTTCGAGCCGGTGCTGCTCCTCGCCAACCCCTCAGAGGCTGTCGCGGACGTTGAGGTTGATCTCGTGGATACCGCCGGAGCGCGGCGCACGTCGACGACGCGGTTGGACGCCGGGGAGGTTCGCATCCTCGACCTTGGCGGCATCTCCGAGCGGCCAGCGCATGTGGGGCTGTCCCTGCGGTCGAGCACGGGAGGTCTCGTGGCAGAAGCACTCAGTGTCTCCCGCAACGCGCCAACCCCGTATCAGTATTCGTTCTATGCGCCGTTCGAGGCGCCGCCGGGGGTGGCAGTTCCTGCCCCGACCGAAAGGAGCCAACCTGGCGTCAAGTGGGTGGAGTTCGATCTCGCCGAGGAGCGCAACACGCTCGTCATTCTGCGCAACCTATCGGAGGACCAACAGTCGGCCAGGATCCTGTTCGACTACGAGCGCAGTCCCGAGATGGGGGACTACGTTGCGACTGTCACGCTGGCCCCCTACGCGACGCGCCTCGTCGACATCGAGAAGCTTCGGCAAAGCCAGCTCCCCGACGAGCTCGGGCGGATGTTCGCCGCATCGGCGGACACTGGTTTCGTGCTCGTCAAGTGTGACCACGGGGATGTCCAAGTCGCGATGCCCATTTTCGATCCGGTCCGCGGGACCTGTGTCGATGGCTGCGGCCGGCCGTCACAGACAACCTACTGGCGCGATCCCAGGAGCGGATTGAGGTGGTGCCGCAGCAACTGATCCAGCGGCCCGGCCGCGCCTGACGGCGCCTCATGCACGGCTAGCGATCGTGCTTGGGGAGTCGGCGCGGCGAGCCGCGACCTTCGCCTCTTGCGATGCTCGGTGCCCGGCGCGACTGGCGCCCTGCGGAGATCGATACCATGACCCCTGCCTTCCCGTTGACCCTGACGATCCCAACGGCGGGGGCCGTTGGCGAGACCGGCATACTGCAGTTCCTGACGCTGGATCCAACGCAGAGGACCTGGGCAACCAATGCCCTCGCCCTGCACGTGACCCACTAGTGTCCTGGATCAGAAATTCCTGTGCAGAGGGTGCGTGACCGGACGCTGCTCGCAAGAAGCACCGACGCAGGCATATTGGTGGATACGTCGAGGAGGTGCGACGCAGCGAGCGGTGGCCGGACGGGTGCCAT
>JBCCGH010000362.1:0-2652 GCA_039029375.1 Planctomycetota bacterium | reverse complement strand
GGCTGCGACGACGCAACGAGCGGTACCACAGTTGAGTTACCGCACGGTGAAACCGCCACAGGGCCCGGCTGTTCAGGGGCACGCCGTAGTAGTTCGCGTGCCCTCTGACCACTTGGCCCAACCAGCGCCCGACCTCGGCGAAGCGAGCGGTGCGAGGCGCAGCCGACGGGGCGCCCGGGGTACAAAGCGCGCAGCGCACCACGAGAGCTTGAGTCAGCCTCGAGTGCCTAGGGCGCGTCAGCTTGTCGTGCGAGTAGTAAGTACCGGGCGTCTGCCGGCCAAACCGCGCATACTGGCCCCGTCATGTCTCGGGAGTCGCAGCCAAACCACGACGAGCTCCGCGCGCGCATCGCCGCGCTTGAGGCGCGAGTCGCGCGCCTCGAGGCGGAGCGCCTGACGAAGCCTCCCACGACGGAGCGGGCTGCACCGCCAACCCCCACGCTGCGCGCACCGTCACCCGGGCTCGGCCCTCGCGCGCCTGTCACCCCACCGATCAAGCTCCGCCAGCGCAAGCGCCGTCAGCCCGAAGCCGCAGTCGATTACGAACGTCTGGTCGGTCTCACCGTGCTCGGCTGGGTCGGCGTCGCGGCGGTCGTCGTCGCGGCGGCCTACTTTGGCCAACTCGGCTGGGCGCGCCTGGGACCCGGCGCCCGCACGATCGTCGTCTACCTCCTCGGTGCAGGCCTCATCTCCGCCGGCGCCGTGCTGCGGCATCGCGTGGTCACACGCTACATCGCGCTGCTTTGGGGCGCCGGCACGGCGCTCACCTATCTCGCCGGCACGCTCGCCTATCTGCGCTACGACGTCATCTCGTCGCCGGTTGCGGTCGCGGCTCTCCTCGGCAGCTCGGCGCTGGGGCAGTACTTGGCGTGGCGCCTGCGCGACCAGGTCATGGCCACGGTCGCACTGGCCCTCGCCTACGCCGCGCCCGTGCTGGTGGGCGCGCCGTCACCGACACCCACCGCGTTCTTCGCGCTCCTGCTCGCACTGCACACGTGGGGCTCCTGGACCGAGCACCGCTTTGGCTGGCGCGCGGCGCGGGCGCTCTCGGTGGCCGCGACGACCGCGCTGGTCATCGGCTGGTACCTCGATCGCGGGCCCGGCTCGGCGACATCGTTCGGCATCCACATCGCCGTCGTCTGGCTGCTCCTGGCGGGCCCCGAGTTGCTGCGTGTGGCGGCCAGTCGGGACGTCGGGACGCTGCGAGCCGCGCTGCTCTTCGCCGGAGGCATCGTCGCGACCCTCGCGATTCTCTCCCGGCCCGATACGGCCCGGTGGTTCGGGCTGCCGGCGGCGGGCGCGTGGCTGCTACTCGGTGGCTCGCTCGCGCAACGCGACATCAACACCGGCGCCTGGCTCGCCCGGGTCGGCTCGCTGGTGCTGCCGATCGGCGTCGCGCGCTGGCTGGTGCCGGGCCTCGGGACCGGCGAACGCGCGCAAGAGCTGGCCTACCTCGCCGCGCTGCCGGCCGCGGCGTTGTTGTTGTTTGTGGTGCGCCGCTGGACCCGCGTCGCCGAGCAAGGCGCCGCGGTCGCAGGCGCTTTGACCATCATCGGCGCCTTCGCGATCGAGAACCTCACCACCGTCGCCGCGTTGTTGCAGTGGCCGTTGACCGTCGCGCCGCCGCTCCTGCTCTTGGTCCTTGGACACTCCCCGGTGGCCTGGCTGGCCGGCCTCGGGATCGGCGCGCTCGCCAGCGGATCGTGGTTCGTCGTCGTGTTCGCGGGCCCCGACGCGATGGCACTCGCGGTGTCCTCCACCGCGCTGCTCGCCGCGTTCGCCACGACCCTCGGGGCGCGACGGCGGAGCCGACTGCTGACCAACGCGTCGACCGTCGTCTTCGTGCTGCTACTCGTCATGTGGACGCTGCACTTCGTCGAGCAGCTCATCCGTCCGGCGTCGGACCCGCTGCTGGCCAGCGGCGCCACGTTACTTTGGAATGCCCGCTTCGGCGCCATTGCGTTGCTGGTTGCGCTGACGGTCGCCGCGCGCCGGAGTTTGGCGAATGACAATAAGATCGAACGCACCGCGCTCGGCGTCGTCGCGCTCGTCGGCACCTATGTCGCCGGCCTCTTCGAGCTGCTCGACTTCGTGGCGCCGTGGTCGTTTGGGCCCCGCGCGGTCGCCACGAGTCTGTATTCCCTCGCCTTCGCTCTCGCCGTGTCGGTCGCCGGCTTCCGCACGCAGAACGCGGCGCTCCGCTGGGCCGCTCTCGTCGCGTTTGGCGGCATCGCGCTCAAGGTCGCCGTGCACGACCTGAGTCAGGTCGACACGCCGATCCGCGTGCTGGTCAGCGGCGTGCTCGGCGGCGTATTGCTGCTCGTCGCTTGGGGCTACGCGCGGAGCCAGCGGCCGGCGGAGTGAGCGCAAACGGCACCCGGGCCGCTGCATCATGCGCGCCTCGACAGCGCGCGCTCTCTCGGTACGCTCCGACCCCAGGCGGAACAAAAGGAGTTGCCGTGTCCTCGTGTCGTCGAAGGCTCGTCGCCTCGCTCTTCATCCTCGCCTGCCCTAGCCCGGATCATGCGCGAGTCTTCACGCCCAGCACGCGCCAGAGCCGCTCTGGCAGCGTCAGACAGGCGCCAGAGGCGCCTGCCGGCTGATGCCGGCGAGCGACAGACTGCTCGACGGGGCGCCACCCCGCCTCCGCGG
>JBCCGH010000361.1:0-2695 GCA_039029375.1 Planctomycetota bacterium | reverse complement strand
TGGCCCACCGCGTGGCTTTGGCCCACCGCGTGGCTTTGGCCCACCGCGTGGCTTTGGCCCACCGCGTGGCTTTGGCCCACCGCGTGGCTTTGGCCCACCGCGTGGCTTTGGCCCACCGCGTTGCTTTGGCTCGTCGTGCTGGGCGGCGCGGCAGGCTGTCATCTCGCCCCCGGGCCGCAGCGGCCAGGCGGCGAGGCCGTGCCGGCCGCCGTCGACGCCATGGCGGCCGTTGCGGCGGGCTGGACGGCGCCCGTCGACGTCGCCCGCGACGGTGAGGTCTGCGTGTCCTATCGCGCGCGGCTCCAGGGCGGCTACCTCGTCGTCGAGGCGACGCATCGCAACGGCTGGCACACCTATGCGATGGACAACCCGGCGCGGGCCGAGGCCGCGCTCGCGGGTCGAGAATCGCTGGGCTCGGAGTTGCCGACGAGCTTCGAAGTGAGCGGCTGCACGGTCGTCCCCCCATGGTTTCAGAGCGAACCGAGCGACCTGTCACAGCCCGAGCTGCAGTGGTTTACGTGGGGCTTTCGCGAGACGGCAACGTTCGCCGTGCGCGTTGCGGACCCGGCCGCTGAAATCCAGGTCGTGGTTCGCGGTCAGATGTGCAACCACGCGACCTGCAGCAGCGTCGACGCTGCGCTGGTCGTCGATCCGCAAGCCAACGCTGCGAATCGTTCGGTTTCCCTCGACGCGCTGGTCGAGGTGCCGCGCGCCGCAACACACATCCGCGCCGCTGCGGTCATCCAGAAGGAGCAGTGACATGAAGTTCATTCGAGACTTGGCGATCGCCATCGCGTTGACCGGCATCGTGATGCCGGCTCAGACGGAGGCCGCCGAGGCGTCGGCGGAGAAGAGCTGGGAAGATCTCGCGACCAATGCGAGCAAGCCGCTGGCCCGCGGCATGCAGGAGACGCTGCGGCCGATGACGGGCGAGGACGGCGCGGTGCCGATGGCCGAGTTGGTTGCGGCGCTTCGTCGGACCGGCGTTGGCTCTGGTCGCGAGGGGAGCCGCACCGTTGCCGCGGACCTCGAGTTCGTTGGTGCTCTCGATCCCGAGCAGAGTGGCCGGGTCATGCCGAAGAACGTGATGGCAGCGATTCGCGCGGCGTTCACGGCAGGGATGGAGAGTCGCACCTCGCTCGATACCGACGGCGACGGCATCCTGACGAAGAAGGAATACGCGGTCGGCCAGGTGCCGAAGTTTGGCGAGTTCGACGAGCATGGCTTGGACGGCCACGGTCGCGGTCACTTCCGTCGCGAAGACTCCAACCAGGATGGTCAGATCTCCCTCGCCGAAGAGACTTTCCTCCGGGTGCAGTCCCGCGTCGCGGGTCGCGTGCACCGGTTCCGATGGTGCATCCTGGTGGATCGTGCCATGAAGGGAGAGACGGAGATTGGCTTCGAGAGGTTCGCGTCGATGGTCGAGGCCGACGCCGAGGTAGCCAAGGAACTGTGGAACAAGCTCGCCGGCGAGGCGAGCGAGCTAGCGCTCAATGAGCTCTCCCCGGCCGTGGCGAGGCTGCGCGCAGGCCAACGCGACGATCTGCTCCGCGCCGTGTTCGGCGCGTCGCAGAACTGAGGTCCGGCCAAGAAAGCGGTGTTGCCCAAGAGGGGGCAGGGCTTCCGATCGCCCCCTCGTCTTCGACCGGGACGCGCCGACCGCCTGCGCTGGGCGGCTGTTGAAAAACCTCATGCAGTTTCTGCGGGTCGAAGTAGACGAGCTTCGAAGCCTGGGGCCGTTCGGTAGGCGTTGGCGGACATGGCGGCAGAATCGCCGACCGGGCTTGCGTTCCCCGTACCCGCACGTGAACGAGCCCGTGCCCGTTTGCGTGCCCGAACACGGGTCCCGCCGCACACAGCAGGATTCTCGAGGGTGTGCGTGACCCTCGGAGATTCCTGTGCACAGGTTCTCGATGAGAGACTTCGACCACCGGCAACTCGATGCCTACCGGTTGGGCATCGAGTTCGTCGTTCATGCAGACCAACTTGCCTCCCAGTTTTCGCCAGGCCGAGCTCCTCTGGCAGATCAACTCCGTCGAGCATCTACCTCGATCTGCCTCAACACAGCCGAGGGAGCTGGCGAATTTAGTCCAGGTGAGAAGGCCCGCTTCTACCGAATGGGCCGTCGCTCCGCGACCGAGGCTGCTGCGATCCTCGACGTCTGTCGAGCGCTGGGAATCGGTGACGTATCCGTGCTGGATGAGGGTGACGAGATGCTCCGCAGGGTCGTCTCGATGTTGACGAAGATGGTGATGCGGGCGTCTTCGCCGGTTTGAGCTGCTTTGCAGCGGGCCGCGTGTTCGGGCACGCAAACGGGCACGGGCTCGTTCACGTGCGGGTACGGTCGACAGCCAAAGTCCGCGCCGCCAAAAGTCTCGGTCAGCACCAACAGCACAGTGGCGAGGCACGTAGGTCGATCGGAGGATCACCACATGTCCTTCGGCATGCGTAGCGAGCACCGAGCAGGCTGGTGGGCTACTTCGAAGGCATCGACTCGCAGCGAGGGATCGCGTGGCGCTGCTCGGACAGCCGTTCGCTGCAGGAGTTCCTCGGGCTGGGGTTATCCGATCGGACGGACCACTCGTCTCTGACCAGGGTCCGGCAGCGCTTGCCGGTCGAATTGCACAGCGAGGTGTTCGTTCACGTCGTGCGGATCGCTAGTGGTGTGATTCAGGCAGATGGGGCCTTATCCGCG
>JBCCGH010000360.1:0-2724 GCA_039029375.1 Planctomycetota bacterium | reverse complement strand
GTCGACGCAGGGCTTGTTGGTGGACAAGTCGAGGAGACGCAACACGCGCCCACTCGACGCCAGCGTCGAGTGGGTCCCCGCTGCGAGCGGCGCAGAGGGCCGTCGACATATGTGACGAACTTCCGACACGCAACACTAGATGCTAGAGGCCCGACCGCCGCAAGGCGAGATTCCTCGGCTTGCAACGAACGCTCCGCCGCCGGCGCAAGCCGTGGTAGGAAGGTCGCCCATGGCCGCACCTCGTCCCCTGTGCCTTACGTTCGTGGCTGTCCTCGGTCTCGGTCCAGCGCTGCAAGCTCAATCGAGCAGCACTTACGCCGAGCTGGTGACGCTGTTTGAGGAGTGGCGCGCCTTCGAACGCCCACCGCTACTCAATGGTGCACCGGACTACACGGCCGCCAGGATGACCGCCGCGCACGCCGAGTGGCGTTCCTTTGCGGCGCGCCTGCAAGCGATCGACGCAAGTGGCTGGCCGATCCCGCAGCAAGTAGACTGGCACGTCCTGCGCGCCGAGCTCAACGGCTTCGACTTCAACTGCCGCGTGCTGAAGCCCTGGGTGCGCGACCCGGCCTTCTACCAGTCCGTCTGGACCTACCAGAGCGACGTCCCAGCCCACGAGGGCCCCACGAACCACGCGCTGTGCGAGCTGTGGACCTACCGGTTGCCGCTCGACGACGGGGAAGCGGCGCGGCTGGTCGGCGATTTGCAGGTCATCCCGCCGCTACTGGAGCAGGCCCGCGAGAACCTCACCGGCAATGCGCGCGATCTTTGGGTCGCCGGCATTGAGACGATCCGCGACCAAGCGGAAGAGCTCGAGCGCCTGGCCAAGCGCGTGGCGGACGGCGCGAGTGACGAGCTGCGCGGGGCCATCGAAGCGGCCCGGCTCGCCACGGTCGAGTTCGTCGCCTGGCTCGAAGAGCAGGCGGCGCACAAGACCGGGCCATCGGGCCTCGGCAAGGAGCAATACACCTGGTACCTACAGAACGTGCACCTGGTGCCGTTGACCTGGGAAGACGAGGTGCGGCTACTGCAGCGCGAGCTCGACCGCGCCTGGTCGTCGCTACGCCTCGAGGAGCATCGCAACCGCGACCTGCCGCCCATGGTCGCCGCCGCAACGCCCGCCGAGTATGACCGTCGCGCCGACGCCGCGGCGACGCGGCTCATGACGTTCCTCGACGAACACGAGGTCATGCCGGTGCTGCCCAACATGGAGCCAGCGCTCCGCGAACACCTGGGCACGTTCGTGCCGGCCGAGCGCCGCAACTTCTTCTGGATCTGCGCGCACTTCGACCCAGCTCCGCTCTACACCCACTTCTACCACTGGTGGGACCTGGCGCAGATGCGCGACACGCCACACGAAAGCGCGATCCGGCGGGGGCCGCTGCTCTACAACATCTTCGATAGCCGCGCCGAAGGCACCGCGACCGGCGTGGAGGAGATGTTCCTGCACGCAGGGCTCTACGACGACCGTCCGCGCTCGCGGGAAATCGTGTGGATCATGCTCGCGCAGCGCGCGGCCCGCGGGCTTGGCTCGCTCTATGCCCACGCCAATGAGATGACCATGGCGGAGGCCGGGTCTGTGCACGTCAAGTGGACGCCGCGCGGCTGGATGAAGACCGAGCCAGAGCTCCTGCAGTTCGAACAGCACCTGTACCTGCGGCAGCCCGGCTACGGCACGAGCTACGTCACCGGGAAGTATTTGCTCGAGCGGTTGGTCGCCGACGTCAGTCGCCAGATGGAGGAACGCGGCGAACCGTTCGTCCTGCGGGACTTCTTTGGCGCGCTGAACGCGACGGGAGTGATCCCATTGTCGCTGATTCGGTGGGAGATGACCGGTCTCGACGATCTAGTGCCCGGTCGATAGCCAGCTGGTGGCATCGACTTCCGTCACGCCGCGCCCGCTTCGCCAGCGTCACCAGCTTCGCCGCTCTCGTCCTGTTCGGTCTCCGCCCAGTACTCGAGCACCTCGTGGCGCAAACCATCGACCGTGGCGCCAAACGCCTCGAGCACGCGACCGGCCACACCTTCCGACTCTCGCACCAGCCCCAGCAGCAGGTGTCCCGTGCGGATCGTCGCGTGCCCAAAGCCGTCGGCCTCTTCGAGCGCCGCGCGCAGAGCATCCGTGGCATCCATGCCGAGCGGCAGATCGCGATCGATGGCCGGCAGCGCGGCCGGATGTACGCGCAGGCCAATGGCGCGGTGGACGTCGGCGCGCGTCACGCCCAGCCGAAAGAAGAGGTCGACCAGGGCGGGGTCGGCGAGCAGCCCGAGCAACAGGTGCTCGGAGGCCACCGCGGTCTCGCCCCACCCGGCCGCGGCGTCGCGCGCGCGCTCGAGGACCAACCGGGTATCGTGATCGAGTCGATCGCTCATCGGCCGAACACTGGCTTCGGACGGGCACGCTCCCTGTGCAGCGCGAGCCATCCCCTCGAGCTCCCAGACATCGAGCTCCCAGACATCGAGCTCCCAGACATCGAGCTCCCAGACATCGTCGTAGCCGCCAACGTGGTCAAACCTCCCAGTATGGGCCACGCCAGCCCGTGCCGGTAGTCAACGCGCGTGTTTTTGTGGGTGCGCGGGGATCTAGTGGTGTGACTCAGGAATCTGGGGCCTTATCCACGGCCCTCAGCGCCGCTCGCAGCGTTGGGTCGTCCTCGCCGTATCCACCAATATGCCTGCGGCGACCCGCCTTGCGACCGGCGCCGATGTCTCGCGGATAAGGCC
>JBCCGH010000359.1:0-2784 GCA_039029375.1 Planctomycetota bacterium | reverse complement strand
TGTCCTGGATCCGAAGTTCCTGCACAGATGGCACCCGTCCGGCCACCGCTCGCTGCGTCGCACCTCCTCGACGTATCCACCAATATGCCTGCGTCGGTGCTTCTTGCGAGCAGCGTCCGGTCACGCACCCTCTGCACAGGGATTTCTGATCCAGGACACTAGCCCGGATCATGCACGAGTCTTCACGCCCAGCACGCGCCAGAGCCGCTCTGGCAGCGTCAGACAGGCGCCAGAGGCTCCTGCCGGCTGATGCCGGCGAGCGACAGACTGCTCGACGGGGCGTCACCCCGCCTCCGCGGTCGGTCGCTCGTCTTCCTTGCCACAGCGGTCCTCTCACGCACTGGACGCCAACCCTCGTGCATGATCCCGGCTAGAGAGATGGCCACGATAAGGAGGTACTGTGAGATCCTCTCCAAGGAGAGTCGGACGGGGCCCGCGAGTGCGAAGTTCATGGCCTGGGCGCGACAGTTCGGGATCCCGGAGGAGGCGTTGCGCTGTTTCGAGGCTTGCTGGGTAACCCAGAGGCTCGACGGTGGAATAAGGCAATACGGACCGCTCTTTCACACGACGGCGATCATCAGGCGGACCGAGAAGGACCCGAAATACGTATCGGCTGGCCTTGCGGAGATTGGAGCGTGTCCCAACGGCGATGTGATTGCCCTGGATGCTCGAAGTAAGAAGGGAGCGGTGGTCTATATTAGCCATGAGCATTACTGGGGATCGGAGTTGGACCCGAGGGACTGCCTGATACGGGTCGCGAGGTCCCTGCCGGACTTTGCGGTGGGGGCCGAGCGGGCGACCCTGCCCATGGACTATTGGGAGGCAACCGAAGGCGGATAGCGCCAGTCGGGGAAGCGGCCGTACGGTGCCGCGACCATAACCACCGGATTCGCATGCGCCGCCCGGCCGACGGCGGCCCTGGCGCCGCGAGTGATGGTGAAGAAGCTACCTTGCCCCCCGGCCACGAGATTCCATGAAGGCCACCTGCCCGACCCTGCTCTTGGGGCTGTTGACCCTTGGGTGTGACGGCGCCTTTGCCGGCGCGTCGACGCGAAAGCTGCAGCAGCCGCCGGGGCTCACCCGCGATCGTGAGGCCCCCGCGCTGGCGATCCTGGAGCTGCGCGAGCCGGCCCGCGTCGCCCTCCTCGACACGGCGCTGCGCAGCGGCGTACCCTTGCCCCGGGGCACGTTGCAACCCGGCGACGCCGTGCACCTGAACCGAGGGGGCACGGCGCTGCCCACCCAGACGCGGCCGTTGGCGTTGTGGCCCGATGGCAGCGTGCGTTGGCTCCTGGTGTGCTCAGCAGAAGATCGGCCCGGTGGTCAGGTAGAGCAGATTGAACTTTGCGTCCGCGGGGCGTCCGTTGGCGTCATACACCTGCACCCGCACGAGCGTGCCGCCCGCACCATCGCCCTGCCAGCCTTGGATGACTGCATACGTGCCATCGCTCCCATAGGTCGTCACCTGCGCGGTCGAGCTGCCCGCCGCGATCAGCTCGGGGAAGTTGACGACGTAGGCGCCAATGCCCGTGCGCTGAATCGCGTTGGGCCGCGTCGAGTACCCGCCAATCCGGTCGGAGTAGAACGCGTACGGCAGGTAGCCACCGGCGAGGGGCTGGGCCGCCCACGTGTAGCCGCTGGCGCCACTGCAGGCCGGTCCCGAACGGAGGGCGCGCTCGTTGTAGCTGAGGTAGAACTCGCCGTCGGTTGGGTGGCCCGCGGCGCCCGTGCACTGCACGTGCACCACGAGATCGCGGCCCGAAGAACCCCAGCGGACGACTTGCGCGCGTCGCAGCTGGTGCGCGTGCGGGGTCACCTGAACGTGACCGCCCTTGACCGTTCGCAAGCCAAGCCCGGGGATCGTGATCCGATACTGACCGACGCCCGTCCGCACGACGCGGGAGAAGCCTCGTCTCCCGTTCCATGAATACGGACCCCAGCCCCATGCGCTCGGGCAGCTGCCACAAATGGAGTAGACGTAGGCCTCACGGTCCTCGTCGTCGCCGCCGTCTCGGTAGTAGATCGTGAACCCGCCGTCGACCCTGGCGCCGCTTGGGTCGTAGGCGTCGACGCGGATGGACACGGTCGGCGGCGCACTGAGAGGATCGTGCGAGCGGCCGGACACGACCATCGTGTGGGACCCGCCGTAGGCACTCACTTGGGGCACGCCGTATCCATGAGCGCTGCGCGGCACCGTGACCAAGTAGTGGCCGGTCTCGAGCCGCCGCACGGTGAGCGACCGACCGACCGAGGAATGCTGATAAGACGGCGCCGGCGTGATGGTGCCGACTTGCTTGGACTGCGCGGGCGAGATGTAGGCCCAAGCGATGTCCTCCTGGGCGGGCACCCAGGGAGCCGAGGCGATGATCATGGTGGCGGCCGTGCGCGTCCAAGCGAGCCAGGGAGAGCGCCGGCCGAGCGGCAGCGTGACAGTGTTCATGGGGTGCTCCTAGTGAACGTTGGGAGGCGCGCGGCGCGCCCCAGCGGGCGCTTCAGGCCAACGGCCACCTCGTCACGTGACGCAGTGACGGTCCGTTACACCCAAACCTCGAGCACCGGCCGAAATCACCCCCGCCAGCTCGCGATCGCCGCGATCTTGCGCGACGATCTCGTCCGCCGCCGACCGACGGCTCCTCCCACTCACCCGGATCATGCCCGAATCTTCACGCCCAGCACGCGCCAGAGCCGCTCTGGCGGCGTCAGACAGGCGCCAGATGCGCCTGCCGGCTGGTACCGGCGAACGACAGACTGCTCGGCGGGGCGTCACCCCGCCTCCGCGGTCTG
>JBCCGH010000358.1:0-2792 GCA_039029375.1 Planctomycetota bacterium | reverse complement strand
GGCATTACCCGCGAGGTATCGGCGCCGGTCGCAAGGCGGGTCGCCGCAGGCATCTTCGTGGATACGGCGAGGACGACCCAACGCTGCGAACGGCGTTGAGGGCCGCGGAGAATGCCCCAGATTTCTGAATCACACCACTAGCGCCGACCCCGGTCGAGTCGCCGCGCTGCCGCGGCCGAGGAGACTCCCATGGCGAGATGGTGGTGGGTCCCGACGGGGGTAACTCTGCTCGGGATGGGAGCGTCGATCGGCTGGATGGCGCGTGGCCACAATGACCAAGCGGCGCCCAAACCCACCGGGGGGAGCAGCACGCTGTGGACCTGCCCCATGCATCCGCAGGTCCGGCTGCCGGACAACGTGCCATGCCCAGCGTGCGGGATGGACCTCGTGCCGCTCAAGGACGACGGCACGGGTCACCAGCCTGTCCTGCAGCTGACCCACGACACGGCAGCCCTGGCGGGCATTCGGCTCGACCGCGCGAAGCGGCGCGACGTCGACCTCCGCATTCGGATGGCCGGCGCGATCGCCTTCGACGAGACCCGCGTCCGCGGCATCTCGGCACGAGTGTCGGGGTGGGTGGAACGCATGTACCTCGACTTCACGGGCATCCACGTGCAGGAGGGCGACCACCTCGTGCGGCTGTACAGCCCCGAGCTGCTTACTGCGCAGCAGGAGCTCCTGGCCGGTCGCCGCAAGCTCACGCAGCCGAACGAGGGCACCAGTGAGTTCTTGCAGCAAAGCGACGCGCGCGTCGTCGAGGTCGCCCGCCACAAACTGCGGCTGCTCGGACTCTCCCCGGCGCAGATCGCCAAGGTCGAGCAACAGGACCGCGCCGAGGACCACGTCCTCATTCGCGCCCCCGCATCCGGGGTGGTGATCGATCGTGTCGTCGAAGAAGGCGACTACGTTGCCGCCGGAGCGGAGATCTGCCGCGTCGCCGAGCTCGACCGCCTCTGGCTTCTCCTGCAGGCCTACGAGCAGGACCTGCCTTGGATCCGCTATGGACAAGAAGTCACCGTCGCGGCCGATGCATATCCCGGCGAGGAGTTCCGCGGCTGGGTGTCGTGGATCAACCCAACCGTCGACCGCCAGACGCGCACGGTCTCGCTCCGGGTCACTCTGGACAACGCGCAGGGCCGATTGAAGCCCGGGATGTTCGCGAGGGCCTACGTCAGCGCCCGCCTCGGCGCGAGCGGTGCAGTGCTCGACCCACGCCTCACCGGCAAATGGATCGGCCCGATGCACCCCGAAGTCATCCACGACCGTCCGGGCGTGTGCGAGCTCTGCGGCATGGACTTGGTGTCGGCGGCCAGCTTGGGCTACGCCGGCGCCGATCAAGGCCAACAACCCCTGACCGTGCCAGCCGCGGCCGTGCTTCGCACGGGACGCCGCGCTCTCGTCTACGTCGCCACTGGGACCGATAGCGAGCCGAAGTTCGAGGGGCGCGAGGTCGTGCTGGGACCCCGCGCGGGCCCGGACTACATCGTGCTCGCCGGCCTCCGCGAAGGCGAGCGCGTCGTGATCGAGGGCGCCTTCAAGCTCGACAGCGAACTCCAGCTCCGCGCCAAGCCGAGCATGATGAGCATGGAGGGCGAAGAGGCTTGGCTCGGGGCCCGGGCGGCCGCGTTTCGCGCGAACCTCGGGCCCGTCTTCCAGGACTACCTGGCCACCCAACGAGCCCTGGCCGATGACGACGCCCGAGCCGCCCGCACCGCGCTCCGCGGCCTTCTCATCGCCATCCAGGCGGTGGACGACGCGAGCCTCCGTCGCAATGGCCGCGCGCACTGGACCCAGCGGCGCCAGCGCGCCACCGAGGTGCTGCGGCGGGTCACCCCCGACGCCGATCTGGCACGGCTCCGCGACGGCTTCCGCGTCCTGTCGCGGGTGATCCTCGAGCTAGAGACGTCGTTCGGTCATCCCGGCGCCCACGTGCTTGCCGAAGCGCACTGCCCGATGGCAGCCGGGGGCCACGGCGCCAGCTGGCTGCAGGAGGGCGATGTCATCGCCAACCCCTTCTTCGGCGCGAGCATGCTGCGCTGCGGCACGGTCGAACGACGGCACCCAGGCCGCAACCCTGGGGCCGACGCCACGCCGGGTCCTGGGCCGGTGGCGTCTGGGCCGGTGACGTCTGGGCCGGTGGCGGCGGACCCTCCCGCGCCGACAACCTCAGCACCATCAGCCCACGCGCCGGCGGCAACGGCAACGGTCGACGAAGCGCCGCCCGCCGACGTCGCGAGCACGCCGGATTGGGCGAAGATCTATACGCTCTATTTCGCGCTCCAAGACGCGCTCGCCGGCGACGACTGGCAGACCAGCACGGACGCCGCGCGCGCCCTCGCCGCGGCCGCGCCGGCGGCCCCGAACGAGAGCAGCGACGTGGCGCTAGGCGATGCGGCTGCGGGCGCCGCCAAGGCAACCGACATCAGCGCCCTGCGCGAGGCGTTTCGCGAGCTGTCGAACGCATTGATCGCCCGCGAAGAACAGGCCAGCCATCACGTCCCGGACACATACTTCGAAGTGCACTGCCCAATGGCCTTCGACGACGGCGCGTCGTGGCTGCAGCGCGACGCCACCGTCCGCAACCCCTACTACGGCGCCTCGATGCTCGGGTGTGGGCGAGTCACCCGGCAGCACACACCCGCGCCCAGCCCACGCTAGTGTCCTGGATCCGAAGTTCCTGCACAGATGGCACCCGTCCGGCCACCGCTCGCTGCGTCGCACCTCCTCGACGTATCCACCAATATGCCTGCGTCGGTGCTTCTTGCGAGCAGCGTCCGGTCACGCACCCTCTG
>JBCCGH010000357.1:0-2807 GCA_039029375.1 Planctomycetota bacterium | reverse complement strand
GGGGGGCCGCGCCTAGCCGAGTAACTCTCCCGGTACGGGCCCCCCCAACCACCCCCCCCTCTCGGGGCCCCCCGGCGGGCCGCCCCTTTGGCGTTTTTTTTTCCCCCCGGCACCGTACCGCCGGACTAGACGGTGACGCCGACGACTGCGTTGGTCGCCGAGGCCCCGAACGCGGCGGCCGGATCCGTCAGCCACAGCTGAAAGACCAGGGACAGGCCGGGCGCGACGGCCGGCAACGTGCCGCGGATCGAGGTCGGGTCGTCGGGCAGGACGATCGGGATCACCAGGTCCGGCGTGGGTACGAGCACGCCTCCCAAGATCGGTTGCGGCGACTGCTGCAGGCCGAGCACCAAGGCGCCTGGAGTTCCGGTCAGGAAGCGGCTCACCCGCAGCTCGTAAGCGGACCCGCTGAACAGGTTGCCGAACCCCTCCAGCAACGGCGGCCCGAGGGTGCCAGGCAGCGCACTGCCGAGGTCCTGCCACTGCTTGGTGAACTCGAAGGCTCCCATGTCGACACCGGCGCCGTCATCGCGCGCGTGCGCATCGAGGTCGAACGGCAACGCCTCGGCCGTGTCGCCGTCGCCGTCCAAGTCGAGCACGTCGGCCGGGAGTGCCTCGAGGTCGCCAGTGTTGATCACCGGAGATCCCAAGGCGACATGGAGATCATCGTCCTCCGTGCCGAGGATGTCTGAAGCGTGTGCACACCGAACCCTAGAGGGGCGATTCGTGGTTTTCGCCGCGTGGACAAGTTTCCACGTAAGGATGGTGGGCGTCCGGAAACGGCACGCGCGGCGTCCGCACTCGGGCTCGAGCCGCGAGACGCAGCGATGGGGCGTAACGCAAAGAGCCCCGCTGAATCCGCGGATTCAGCGAGGCTCGCGTGAACCGACCCGGCAGGCAAACCCGCCCGCCAAGGCCATCCTTCCAAGCGACCCAGCCCTAGCCGATACGGACGCTCAGGGTGTTGGACAAATCGAAGCCCAGGTAGCCGGAGCCGCCGGCGATGGCCCACTGGACAAAGACGCGAGCGCCGACGAGGGCCGGGTTGTCGGGAATCCGCACCGGCTGGCTGGTGTTGCCGCGCGCCGAGGTGAGGCTGGTCAGGACCACGCCGAGGAGCGGGTCGGGGATCAGCGTGCAGGTGGGCGTCAGGGGGGCATCGATGCGCCCGGCGCTCAGGAACAAGACCGCGGGCTGGTTCGGCTGCGAGTGCAAGACGCGCAGGCGGAAGGCCACGTTCGGCGAAACCGCGCAGGTGGCATCCGGCAGGCCGCCCTGGCCACACCCGCCGCCGACGTCGATCACCAGGCCGTCCTTGCCGCGGAACAGCGCGCCGCAGACCAGGTTGTCCTGCGTGAACACCTGCAGCGAGCCGTTGCTGAGGCTGCCGAGCTGGCTGGTCATCTCGCTGGCGATCGCCGGCCACGTCGCGGTGGTGCCGTTGTCGACGGCGAAGCCCGGCTGGCACCGGAGGCAGCTGTGCGGATCAATGGTCTTGCCCCGAATGTGGGAGACCGCGCCGTTGGCTTCTTGCCAGTTGACCACCACCGACTCGCCGAGCCAGGCGACGCTAGGCCGGGTCTCGTTCTGACCCGGCGTGGCCTCGACGGTCGAGGTGCCACCGATCAGATACTCCTCACGGGCGACCGGGTCGAAACGCACGACCTGCGCGGCGATGTCGAAGTTGGCCGAAGCCACCTCACGGTGCTGGAACGCGACAACCCACAGGGTGCCTTCGCCAGTGACGGCGGGCCGCGCGGCGTCGCGGCCCTCGTAGATCGGGAACGCGGAGTTCAGGAAAGTGGCGCTGCGGTCCATGAGGCGCCCCCAGATCTCGCCGCGCGAGCCGTCGTCCTCGGCCCAAGCGACCAGCAGGCGACCGGCGAGGTCACCCGCCGCGGCGATGGACGGCTGGCGCACGTTGCTGCCGAAGGCGACGCTGACCGACGGCATGACCGAGGGCGGGACACCCGGCCCGGCGGCGGAGACTTCGCTGCCACGGATCTGGCTTGCCGACTGATTGCGCCAGACGACGAGCGCGTCGTTGTCAAACGTCGTCGCCTCACCGGCGACCGCGGCCTGGTCTTCGAGGGCCGAGGTGTTGGCGATCGGGACCGGGGCCGAGAACGCGCCGGAGGCGGCGTCCACGGTGCAGCCGTAGATGTCACCGTTGTTGGAGGACTGCTCCCAGACGATCAGGAATTGGTTCGTCTGGTTCAGATTGGCGACACGCGGCCGAGACCGGTCCAGGAACGGGTTGGCAATGTCGACCGTGGACCCGAGCAAGAGGCCGAAGCTGTTCACTCGCTGGAAACGGATCGAGTAGGCGTCGCGGATGAACGTCTGCCCGCTCGGCGTGTACAGCTCGGTCTTCACTTCCCACGCCACGAGGTAGTTGCCGGTGGTCGCGTCGTAGGCGACGTCGGCCTCACGGTCGAACTTGGGGCTCGTCGGGTAGGTGGTCGGATAGACGAGGCCGGCGTGGCCGATGTTGAACGGCGTCTGTGCCGGCGCCAGGGCGCTGAGCGCGACGAGGGCGGTCGGCGCCAACAGGCGAGCAAAACCGAAGTGCGAGGAGGTGGTCATTGGTGTCAGGGGGTTGATGGTTTGACGTTGCGGCGAGCTCCTGGTGCCCGCCGGACAACCCCTGAAGCGGAGGACCGAGCGGCAGTCCCAAACCCAGGCGACAAAAAATCGGCGAAACCCGTCCGCGCTACGGGGCCCCGCCCCAGCCCGGACCACAGCGACCGGACCTCAGCGACCGGACCTCAGCGACCGGACCTCAGCGACCGGACCTCAGCGACCGG
>JBCCGH010000356.1:0-2987 GCA_039029375.1 Planctomycetota bacterium | reverse complement strand
GGCGACGGTCCCGGCGAGCCGACGCTGCTGACGCGGCAGGGGCAGCTGCTGGGGACGCCGGAGTACATGGCGCCGGAGCAGGCGCGGGGGGACGCAGCGGCGATCGACACGCGGACCGACGTGTACGCGATCGGCGTGATTCTGTACGAGCTGCTGACGGGAGCGCGGCCGTATTCGCTAGCTGCAGAAGAGACGACGGTGGTGGCGCTGCAGCGGCTGCACGAGCAGACGCCGCAGCGGCCGAGCGCGCGGTTGGCGCGGCCGCGCAGGGCGCGCGATGGTTCGGCGAGCCGGCTGCACCGGCTGGTGCGCGGCGACCTGGACGCGATCACGCTGAAGGCTCTGGAGGTGGATCCGCAGCGGCGGTACGAGGGGTGCGGGGAGCTGCGGCGCGACCTGGAGCGGTATCTGCGGCACGAGCCGGTGCAGGCGCAGCCGCCGAGCCAGCTGTATCGGCTGCGCAAGCTGGTGCGGCGCCACCGGCTGCAGTTCGCGGCCGCGGGCATGATCTTCGCGACGGTGCTGGTTGGCGCCATCGTGGCGACGGCGTTCGCGGTGGAGGCGACGGCGCAGAAAAACGAGGCCGAGTCGAGCCTGGCGCGGTGGACGCGGTTGGCGGATCGGCGGCGGCTCGAGCAGCTGTCGCAGGAGGCGGCGGGGCTGTGGCCGGCGACGCCGGAGCGACTGCCGGCGCTGCGCGATTGGCTCGCGCGGGCGCAGGTGTTGGCGGCGCGGCTCGACGGCCATCGGGCGGCGCTGCGTGAACTGCGGGCACAGGCCATCGACGACCCGGTGGCCACCCAGGCCGCCGACCGCGCGTTCTACCGCCGCGAGCATCTGCGTCTCGCCGAGATCGAGCTGCGGCTGCCGATCGACACCGAAAGCGCACGGGAAGCACTTCTGCGCGAACGGGAGGAACTGCGCGCGACCGTGGCGCAGCGCCATACGTGGCTGTTCGCGAGCAACGACCTGGCGTTTCGCCACGGGCGGCTGCAGGAGCTGGTCGACGACCTGGAGTTGTTCGCGACGGCCGAGCGCTCGGAGCGCCTAGCGACGGTGCCGGACGTGACGCAGCGGCTGGCGCAAGCCGAACAGCTGCTCACTGACTCGCAGCGCCCGGAGTTCGTGGCGGCATGGGACGCGCTGCGCGCCGACGTCGTCCGGCCGGATTCGCGTTACCGTGGCCTCGAGGTCACGCCGGCGCCGATCCCCGGCCTGGTGCCGCTCGGCGTCGATCGGGACTCCGGCCTGTGGGAGCTCCACCACACGCGCAGCGGCGCCGCGCCGACCTGGGACGGCGAATCGCTCGGCCGCGGTCGCGCGGTCCTCGCCGAGGCCGGCGACGAGGGCATCGTGCTGGTGCTGCTTCCGGCCGGGTCGTTTCGCATGGGGGCCGACCCCCCGGGACCGGGGCGGCCGGTTGGTGCACCGAACGTCGATCCGCATGCCCACACCTGGGAAGTGCCGGTGCACACCGTGGAGCTCGCGGCCTTCCTGATCGGCAAGCACGAAGTCACGCAAGGACAGTGGCTGCGCCTGACCGGCCGCAAGCCGTCCTACTACCCGATGGGGGTGGGCGAGTTCACGGCGCGCCATCCGGTGACGGACGTCTCCTGGCCCGAGTGCGACGCCGCCGCCCGGCGTTGGGATCTCGAGCTCCCTACCGAGGCGCAGTGGGAGTACGCCTGCCGCGCCGGCGCGGCGAGCGTCTGGCACTGCGGCGACGAGCCGACCTCGCTGCAGGGCTTTGCCAACCTTCGCGATGAAGGCTCGGAGTGGCTGTACACGACGGGGTGCACGCCCGGGGTGGTCGACGGCTATGCCTACCATTCGCCCGTCGGCGTCTTCCAGCCCAACGCGTTCGGCCTGCTGGACATGCACGGGAACGCGTCGGAGTGGTGCCGCGACGAGCTCTACGGCTATGGCATGAAGCTGCGCTCGGGAGACGGCTTCCGCGGGTTTTGGATTGGCCCGCCCCGCGTCCAGGGAGTGGTCCGCGGCGGCGACTATCGCTCGGCCGCGGCCATACTGCGCTCGGCCCGGCGCGACAGGCAGGCGGCCGGCAGCCGGTTTCCGACTTGTGGGGTGCGGATGGCGCGGCCGCTGCAGCGGCGGGTTGACGAGTAGCGACGATGCCGGATTTGACTCCCCACGAACGAGAGCAGGTGCGGGTGCTGTTTGAGGGGCTCGCGGAGCTGCCGGCCGCAGAGCGCGAGGCGGCGCTGCGGGACGGCGCGGTCCCCGCGGCGGTGCGCGCCGAGCTGGCCGCACTGTTCGGGCAATCCGTGCACGAGGCGTTCGGCGAGGAGCGCTTGGGCCAGCTGAGCGAAGAGCTCGCGGGCAAGCTGGACGCCGACGGGCGGCCGGAAGCGATCGGCCCGTACGAGATCGTGGAGCTGCTGGGCGAGGGCGGGATGGGCGAGGTGTACCTTGCCGAGCAGCGGGAGCCGGTGCAACGGCGTGTGGCGCTGAAGGTGATCAAGCTGGGGATGGGGAGCCGCGAGGTGCTGGCTCGTTTCGAGCTCGAGCGGCAGGCGCTGGCGGTGATGAGCCACGAGTCGATCGCCCGGGTGTTCGACGGCGGCGTGACGGCGCAGGGCCAGCCGTACTTCGTGATGGAGTACGTGGAGGGCGGCGTCGCGGTCGCGGAGTTCTGCGCCGAGCACGAGCTGTCGGTGCAGGAGCGGGTGGAGCTGGTCGTACAGGTTTGCGAAGGGGTGCAGCACGCGCACCAACGCGGCGTGCTGCATCGTGACCTGAAGCCCGGGAACATCCTGGCGACGATGAGCCACGGGCGGCCGCGGGTGAAGATCATCGACTTCGGCCTGGCGCGGACGATGGGGGAGGGCGACGGTCCCGGCGAGCCGACGCTGCTGACGCGGCAGGGGCAGCTGCTGGGGACGCCGGAGTACATGGCGCCGGAGCAGGCGCGGGGGGACGCAGCGGCGATCGACACGCGGACCGACGTGTACGCGATCGGCGTGATT
>JBCCGH010000355.1:0-2993 GCA_039029375.1 Planctomycetota bacterium | reverse complement strand
GCACAGGCGCTCGTGGGGCTGCTGCAGCGCGCTGTCAGCGCCATCGGCGCGTTGCTAATCGCACTCAGCCACTTCGGCGCCCGAACACTGCGGTTTGCCGAAGTTGGCGCGATCAATCTGAACTTTTGGCCCATCGGCGGCCGCGAGCGGCCGCACGCCGCTTGTTCAACGGCCGGTTAGCAGGCCGTCCGTACGTCAGCGTTGCGCGGCGTCCGCCATCTCGCGCACTTCGCCCGCGTCGTCGGGTGGGTCCCTGCGGTCGGTCTTCCGGTCGCGAGGTTGCGAGCCCGGCTCGATGACCCTGGTGGAGATGCCGCGCTCCTCGGCGGTGGCGCGGAACTCGTCGATCACTTCCTTCACGTCGTCATCGAGGGCCACAGAGCGGCTGAAGTCGAAGGTGACGTGGGTGCCGCTCTGCACCGCCGCCAGCTCTTTGATGATCGCGCCCTTGTTGAGGAACGTGACCTCTTCCGAGAGCTGCATGCGAATCCGCGGTCGTTGGTTGTCGCCGCCGTCGTCGGCGATGTGAAGGAAGTGCGAGTTGAGGTAGTTGCGGCGCAGGATGACGAGGATCGCGACGGCCATGCCGATTCCGATGCCGGTCAGCAGGTCGGTGAAGACGATGCCTAGGACCGTGACGACGAACGGCACGAACTGGGCGTAGCCCATTCGATAGAGGTCGCGGAACAGCGACGGCTTCGCCAGCTTGTAGCCGACCACGAACAGGATGCTGGCCAGGACCGCGAGTGGGACCAAGTTCAGCACCTGGGGCAACGCCACCACGAAGATGAGCAGCAGGACGCCGTGCAGGATGGCGCTGAGCTTGGTGCGGGCCCCGGATTGGATGTTGGCAGAGCTGCGGACGATGACCTGCGTGATCGGCAAGCCACCGATCAGGCCGGAGGCGACGTTGCCCGCGCCCTGCGCGAACAGCTCTCGGTTCGTCGGGGTGACGCGCTTGTGTGGATCCAGCTTGTCGGTGGCCTCGACGCAGAGCAGGGTTTCCAGGCTGGCGACCACAGCGATCGTGATCGCGGCGATGTACACCTCGCCGCGCCAGATCTGCGACCAGTCCGGTGTCCGCAGCATCTCGCCCAGGCCGGAGAGGCTGTCGGCGACCGGGACTTTGACCAGATGACTGCTCGACAGGGCCCACTCCGGCGCCATCTCTCGTGTCGCCAGCTGGTAGAGGATGCCAAAGACGACGGCGACCAGAGGGCCCTGCACCCAGCGGAAGACCGCCAGGCCAGTGCTCCGCATCCGCTCCCAGAAGATCAGAATGGCGAGCGAGACCGCGGCAACGATGACCGCGGAGGGCTCGATCGCACTGAAGATGCGGGCCAGCTCCGAGAAGGTCGTCTCACCATCGGGCTGCATGAACTGCAGCTCGCCCTCGGGGTCGGCGTCATACCCGAACGCGTGTGGGATTTGCTTGAGAACGATGATGATGCCGATGCCGGCGAGCATCCCCTTGATCACCGCGGACGGGAAGAAGTAGCCCAGCACGCCGGCGCGGGCGACGCCCAGCGCGATCTGGATGACGCCGGCGAGCACCACGGCCAAGAAGAACGCCTCCAGGCTGCCGAGGCGCTCGATCATGCTGAGCACCAGGACCGCGAGGCCGGCCGCCGGGCCAGAGACGCCCGTGTGCGAGCCGCTCATGGAGCCGACAACGATGCCGCCGATCACTCCGGCGATTAGTCCGGAGATCGCCGGCGCGCCGCTCGCCAAAGCGATGCCAAGGCACAGCGGGACCGCGACGAACAGGACGACGATGCTTGCAGGCAGGTCCTGCCGCAGGTTCTGGAAGATCTTCATGGGCGAGACGTGGCTGGCTAGCGTCACTCAGTAGGTCGAATCCATGATAGATCGATGATAAGAAAGAAACTTCTTGTGATCGAATAATGCTATCATGGCCCGGCCCACATCAAAACCGAGTTTGCGCCAGCTCGAGTCGTTCATCGCAGTCGCAGAGAGTGTCAGTTTTCGTCGGACAGCGGCCCGGCTGGGCCTGAGCCAACCGACGCTCTCGAATCAGATTGCCGCGCTCGAGCGCTGTCTCGGTCTGAGGCTGCTCGAGCGGGGGCGGCCGGGATCGACGCTAACGCCCGCGGGGCGCGAGCTCCTGGCCAGTGCCCGCCGTGTGGTGGAGGAGTATCGCGGTTTCATCGATGGCGCGGAGTCGATGACCCGCGGGCCGACAGGTACCCATCGTCTCGGCGTGACTCCGACGTTGGGGCCGTACTTGCTGCCACACGTCCTCCCCGAGGTGCATCGCAAGTATGCCGCCCTCAAGCTCTACGTGCGCGAGAGCGCGCCGCGCGAGCTGGAGACCGCGCTCGCCGGCGGCGAGCACGACGTGGTGCTGACCGCGCTGCCAGTCGAGTCGGACATGCTGACCGTCCTGCCGCTGTTTCGCGAGCACCTCCGGCTCGTGGTCGCCGCGGACCATCGCCTGGCCGATCAACGTCAGGTCGCGCCCAGCGAGCTCGCTGGCGAGGCCGTGCTGACGCTCGAGGAGCACCACTTGTTCCGGTGGCAGGTCGAGCGGCTGTGTGACAGCCTGGGAGCCCACGTGTTGCGGGACTTCGAGGGGACGAGCCTCGACACGCTCCGTCACATGGTCGCGATGGGAATGGGCATCTCGTTTCTCCCCGCGTTCTACGTCGCGTCGGAGATCCGGGACGCGCGGGACCTCGTCGTCAAGACGCTCGATGGGGAGGAGATGCATCGCGACCACGCCCTAGTATGGCGCTCGACTTCGCCGAACAGCTCTCTGTACCGCAGCCTCGGGGAAGACGTGCGGCGGATCGTGCGCGCCAAGCTGCGGAGCCTGGCGGTGGTGATGCCACTCCGCTGAGGTAGCGCCGGAGCCTCTAGTGTCCTGGATCAGAAATTCCTGTGCAGAGGGTGCGTGACCGGACGCTGCTCGCAAGAAGCACCGACGCAGGCATATTGGTGGATACGTCGAGGAGGTGCGACGCAGCGAGCGG
>JBCCGH010000354.1:0-3047 GCA_039029375.1 Planctomycetota bacterium | reverse complement strand
GCAGAGGGTGCGTGACCGGACGCTGCTCGCAAGAAGCACCGACGCAGGCATATTGGTGGATACGTCGAGGAGGTGCGACGCAGCGAGCGGTGGCCGGACGGGTGCCATCTGTGCAGGAACTTCGGATCCAGGACACTAGGCCCGCGGCCGCAGCGCGCACACGATCTCCTCGTGGAGCTCGGCACCGCTCGAGCTCAAGAAACTCCCGCCGTCGGGCACTCCAGTGCGGTCGCCCGAGAGCGTCGAGGCCACGCCGCCTGCCTCTTCCACGCAGGGGATCAGCGCCGCGCTGTCCCAGGGTTGCATGATGGTGTCCACGGCCGCGTCGATCTCCCCGCGGCACACCAGAGCGTGCTGGTAGCAGTCGCCGTGAAACCGCATTTGCGCGCAGTTGCGGATGATGGAGCTCAGGCACCAGGCTGGGCCCGCGTCGGACCGGAGGTCCGATCCGTGGATGCCTGACGCCGACACCGAAGCCTGGGCAAGCGCGGTAGGGGGGCGCACATGAACGCGGGTCGGCTTGCCATGGCCGGACCGAAACCAGCACCCGAGCCCGCGGGCGGCCGAGACCGTTTGGCCGAGAGCCGGAAAGTGAATCACGCCGACCACTGGTTGATCGCGACGCGCGAGGGCGATCAGGGTGCCGAAGATGGGAACGCCAAGCACGAACCACGACGTGCCGTCGATCGGGTCCAGGATCCACTGGTACTCGGCCTCGCGAGGCCCGCTCACACCGTCTTCTTCGCCCAGCACCGAGTGATCGGGGTATTGCGCGGCGATGGCGCGGCGCATCGCTCGCTCGGCCAAGACATCGGCCTCCGTGACCTCCGTCCCGTCGCTCTTGCGCGTTGCCGCACACGATTGGAAGCGAGGGAGAATCTCCAGCTCGGCGATACTGGCTAGCGCGCGGGCGAAGGACAACGCGTTCGCTAGGTCGAAGGGCTCGGGCGCGGGGCTCACGACCGAGCCCTCCCGATCACGAGGATCGCGGGGGCCCACCAGTAGTCATAGACCGGCACGACTTCGGTCGAGAAGCCCGCCTGCGTCAGGTCCGCCGCCCAATCTGCACCGCTCTGCTCCCACATGCTGCGCTCCGTGAGGAGGGAGCGCAGGAACGTCGGGATCAGGAACCCCTGAACGGCGGCGTTGGCGTCGCCGAGGTATTCAGCGATCCCGACTTCATACCGATCGCAGTAGTAACCGAATCGCTCGGGCCCGAGATCGCTGGGGAACTGGGGTACATCGAACTCGACGATCAACACCAGGTCGGTGACTCTGCTCACCTGGCTGAGGATGGCCACGCGTTCTGATGGTGGGATGCTGTGCAAGCAGAACGTCGACTGTACGACGTCCCAGCGGCCGGAAGTCGTCATCCGCGGTAGAAAGCGACCGATCGTCTCTCCGTGCAACCGCGCGCGATCGCCCAGGAATCGCAACCGCTGCGCGCAGCGGTGGAGCAGTGGTGACGGTTCGACGATATCCACGCGGGACGGCGGCGCTTCGCGTCGCTGCAACACGGCTTCGACCACGCGGCCATCGCCCGACCCGATATCGAGGATCGTGCCCGCGGCGGCCGTGTGCGCGGCGACGACGTCGTGCACGGCTGTGTAGAGGCGGGGGTTGGTCCCGCCCTCGACGAAGGCCCGAAAGGCCTCGGGGTGTGTCTCGTAGAGTGAGCGATCGGCGTCGACGCGACACTCGGCGACGAGGGCCGGCAGCCGCCGTGGGGTCGCGCTGGCACCGGCGGCCTGGATCCAGGCCCACGCCGCTGCTTGTTGCGCGGCGAGCCCAAGGATGCCGGCGTACAGCATCGATGGCACATCGACCGCCGCTCGATCCAGTTCTCCGACCGCGCCCGACTGGTAGGCGCGCCACACGGCGTTCAGGCTGGCGGTCATCGCGATCGGATCAGGCTGAAGCTGAATCGACTCCCGCGATGGTAGTCGTCCGAGAGCAGCCGCGGCACGCCATCCGCGGTGCGGTGCTCCTGGAGGAGACGCAGCCACGGCTCGCTCGCGCGAATTTCGAACAGCCGAGCGGCCGCCCTGGGTAGATGACTCGCTTGCACGTCACAGAGTGCGGAATCGAGGCGATGACCGCTCGCCTCGAAGACTTGAAACAGCGAGTGAGTCCAATCCGCTTGGAGTGGGTCGGGTACGAGGGAGGCCGGAAAGACATCGATGGAGTAGACCAGCAGCTCCTTGCCGCGGTAGCGCGCGCGCTCCAGCCGCACGGCCCGCTCATCACGCGCCATGCCCAACCGTTTGCGACGCTGCGCGTCGAGGTCCTCGAGCGTCAAGGCAACGACGGTATTCCTGATGCGCAGGCCCTGTTGCGCGGCCATCTCCGAGACCCCTTCCAGCGCCGTCAGGGGACGGTCGAGCTGTGCCCGCCCCGTCAAGAAACGCCCGACGCCTCGCGCGGCGCGCACCACGCCTTCCTGCTCGAGCAGCCGCAGTGACTCGCGTGCGGTCGATCGCCCAACTCCGAAGGTGGTGGCAATCTCCGCTTCGGTCGGCAGCCGTGCGCCCGGCTGTAGATCGCGTTCCGCGAAGAACTGCACCAGTCGGTCGCGCAGCTGGTGGGCCAGGGGGCGGCGGTCGGCGCGGAGTAGCTGTGTGCTGAGTTGCTGGGTGCTGGGTGGCTGGGTGCTGAGTGGCTGGGTGCTGGGTGGCTGGGTGTTGGGTGGCTGGGTGTTGGCCCGCATGGTGATCTTGTAACCTGACAACAGTTGTCAGACAACTGTCCTCGATGCGGAGCGTATCCTACTGCGGGATTCTGGCCACGAAGACGCCGCTGCCAGGGTCTGCCGCGAAGTCGTTGGGTCGGCCCTCCGCTAGTGTTGCGTTACCGAAGTATCTTGAATTAGTGCAAACGCGAGGGCGCGGCGATCGTACATGCCAGCATGGCAGTTAGAACGAAGGCCGTGGGCCGCCCGAAGGCAAAGCTGGAACTCACCGACCAGGAAGGCGAACAGCTCAAGGCAGTGGTCCGCCGGCGAAGCTCTTCACAGTCGATGGTGTTGCGTGCACGCATCGTCCTGAAGT
>JBCCGH010000353.1:0-3118 GCA_039029375.1 Planctomycetota bacterium | reverse complement strand
GTGTTGTGTGTCGGAAGTTGGTTGCGTAAGTCGGCGAGCCATGTGTGCCGCTCGCAAGGCGCTGTCGACGCAGGGCTTGTTGGTGGACAAGTCGAGGAGACGCAACGCCGCGAGCGGCGCAGAGGGCCGTCGACATATGTGGCGAACTTCCGACACGCAACACTAGTGGGTCGTCGCAAGAGCTCGGTGCATATGTCGGTGAGGTATCTGGGTTGTTCGCAAGGCGCTGTCGCCGCAGGTGGGACGACCAGCTGTTCTTCCGCGCCCGCACCGAGGCGACGGGCTACGAGCTCTTCGTCACCGATGGGACGGCGGCGGGACGCACTTGGCGGGCGAGTTTCGGCCCGGGCCGGAATCGACACCCGCTTGGTACTCAACCTGGTACGCGGGTCTCGGCGATCCGATCTACGTGTCGGTGGACGACGGCGTCAACGGCCAGGAGCTGTGGCGGAGCGATGGCACGCCGGCCGGTACGGCGCTGGTCATCGACCTGCAGCCCGGTTCCCAAAGCTCGTTTCCGACCGCACTCGCCGCGCTCGGCGGCGAGTTGCTGTTCTTCGGCCAGGACCCAATCGGCCGGGCGCTCTGGGCGACCGACGGGACGGCGGCGGGCACGCGGGAGGTCCTCCGGACGCCGTCGTTCGCGGGCGGCTTGGCGCCGGCGATCGCCAGCACCCTGACGTTCTGGGTCACGGACGCGACGGGGGCCGACGTGCTGTGGGCGACCGATGGCACCACGGTGGGCACGCAGTCGATCGCCACGTTCGACCCCAACGGGACTTCGCCCACACCGTCGCCGATGGCGCGGCCAGGCGCGACGCGACTGCTCTTTGCCGGTGACGACGTGCTCGGGATCGAACTGTGGGGCACCGACGGCACCGCGGCGGGCACGCAACCGGTCGCCGACATCGGCATCGTCGACTCCGATCCGCAGGGCTTCATCCGGCTCGGTCGGCAGGTGCTGTTCACGGCCGATGACGGGCTGCTCGGCGCCGAGCTGTGGAGCGTGGACCTGAGCACCCTCGGCGACTACGCCGCCGAGGTCTACGGGCTCGGCTGCGCGGGGACCGGCGGCGTGGAGCCCGAGATTGGCCTCGTCGGCGAGCCGCGGGTGAGCGCGGCGGCGCCCTACGACATCGTCGCGACCGCGGCTCGGCCGAGCGCGGCGGCGGCGTTGCTGGTTGGCGTCGACCGCGCCCGGCTGCCGCTCGGCGGCGGCTGCGGTTTGCGGCTCGCGCCCCCATTGGTCGCGTTGCCGACCGCGACGGACGGCTCGGGCCGCGCCGCGATCACGCTGCCCCAGAGCGCGGCGCTCATCGGGCAGCAGATCGTGTTCCCGTACGGGATCGCCGACCCCGCCCGCGCGTTTGCGGGCATCGCATTGACGCCCGGCCTCGAGGTCGTCGGCGGCTAGCCGCTTGCGGCGGCTAGCGCCGGCCCTCAGGGCTGGCCCTCAGGGCTGGAACGTCTCGAACTCGATCCCCTCGGTGGCGGTGAAGCCAAACGGCCCACCGGCGTCGACCGCGAACCACTGCGCGTAGAGCGTCGCGTCCGGCGTGGTCGCCGGGATCGGCAGCGCCACGCGCGCGTTGCCGGCGCCGTCCGCGGTCGCGAGCGCGATGAGCGTCGGCTGCGTGGGGTCGACCAGGATCGGTAGACCGCGGAACGTCACGCTCGCCGAGGCGACGCCGACGAGCAGCACCGCCTGGGTGCCGGGCGCGGCGCCGTCGAGCTCGAGGGCGAAGTTGTTGTTGCCGGCGTAGGCGGCGCCATAGCCGTGGATGGTGGGGGCGGGGCGACCGCCCGAGCCGACGCCGTCGCCGTAGCGACGCATCGCCGCCTTCGAGTCGATGACGTAGAGGCCGTTGCGGATGTCGCTGATGTAGATCGTGCCGGACGGCTGGAAGGGATAGCAGCCCCAGGCGCTGGCCGTGTCGTAGAACGCGACCCGGTTGGGGTTCGGAGCGTCGCTGATGTCCACGGCTTGGTAGCCGTCACCGTAGTACGACATGTGCGCGACGCGGTCGAGGACGAACGCATTGTGGATGGTCGCACTTGCACGGGTTCGCCACGAGGCAATGTTGCGCGGCAAGCGCTTGTCGCTGACGTCGACGATGTTCAGGAAGCCGCCGCTGGTCTCACTGGTCGTGACGACATACTCGTTGTCGCGCGTCGGCCAGGCGTTGTGGCTCACCGAGATCGACTGGGTCGACATCGACGTGAAGCTGGGCAGGCTGGTCACGTCGAGCAGCCGCAGGCGGCCACTAAAGATCTCGGACACGTAAGCGATGCCGTCGAGCACCTGCGCGTCGTGCACGTAGTTGCTGGAGTAGCTGGTGAGGCGCGTTGGGTTCTCGGGATCGGCGCTCAGGTCGGCGATGACCATGCCGCGGTCTGTGCCGCAGGCGTAGAGGGTGCCGGTCGCGGTGTCGATGGACACGTTGTGGCAGTTGCGCCAGGCGCTCTGCAGCCTCGTGCCGACCAGGCGCGGGTTGTCGGGATCGGCAAGATCGATGATCTGCACGCCGCCGCTGCCCTCCGACGTCGCGTACATGTAGTTGCGGTACGTCCGGATGTCGCGGGCGCTCGAGCTCGGGGTGCTGAAGAAGCCCCGGTTGACCGGGTTGGCCGGGTCGGAGCAGTCGATGACGTAGACGCCCGGCGTGGCGCAAAGGAGCGCATACTCACGGCCGTCGGGCGCGACGTAGCCCCAGCAGTCGCTGTAGGAGGACGATGGGTCCAAGCGGCCGAGAAGGGTGGCGTTGCGGGAGACCTGTGCCGTGGCGGCGAGGGTAAGGGAGAGGGACGCCGCGAGCGCGGCGAGGGAGAGGCGGGTTACGCGCATGGGTGGATGGATCAGGCGTGAAGGCCGGGCAGGCGCTTTGGGGATCGTAGCCGAGCGGCCGGTAGTTGGCATGGGCCCGGTGCGGTCGGCGCCCGAGGCGGCGCGATCCCGGGGCGGCCCTATCCTGAGGCCGCCCTAGCCCGGATCATGCACGAGTCTTCACGCCCAGCACGCGCCAGAGCCGCTCTGGCAGCGTCAGACAGGCGCCAGAGGCGCCTGCCGGCTGATGCCGGCGAGCGACAGACTGCTCGACGGGGCGTCACCCCGCCTCCG
>JBCCGH010000352.1:0-3281 GCA_039029375.1 Planctomycetota bacterium | reverse complement strand
GCGTGTCGGAAGGTCGTCACATATGTCGACGGCCCTCTGCGCCGCTCGCAGCGGGGACCCACTCGACGCTGGCGTCGAGTGGGCGCGTGTTGCGTCTCCGCGACTTTTCCACCAACAAGCCCTGCGTCGACAGCGCCTTGCGAGCGGCACACATGGCTCGCCGACTTACGCAACCAACTTCCGACACACAACACTAGTGGTGTGATTCAGAACTCTGGGGCCGTCTCCGCGGCCCTCAACGCCGTTCGCAGCGTTGGGTCGTCCTCGCCGTATCCACGAATATGCCTGCGGCGACTCGCCTTGCGACCGGCGCCGATACCTCGCGGGGAATGCCCCATCTGTCTGAATCACACCACTAGTGGGGCGGCTCACGCGGGATCGCGATGGCGGTTGAATGGGAGACGGCGGGTCGGCGGGTCGGCGGGTCGGGTCCTCGAGCCGCATGGCGCGCGCTCTTGCGCGGGCGGTGGGGCATGACACACTGGGTCGCCAGGTGAGATCATGCAGCGAAACAGCGTGCTCGTTCTCGTCGCGCTCGGGCTCGGCGCCGGCCTGTTGCTGGGGCTCCTACTCGCCGGGCCACGGGTGGCCGCATCGGCACCCGCTGCGGACGGTGCGCACCAAGCCACTCTGCGACAACTCACCGAGGCGGTCGACCGCCTGCGCCAGACGTTTGCGGCGCGACCTACGGGCTTGGTCGCCTCGACCGCGCCCGCCGAGCCCGAGCCGGCGACGCGCGCACTGACGCGACGGCCCGTCGCTGAAGAAGAGCTCGCCGCCCGGATCGCCTCGCTGGAGGCGCAATTGCAGGCCGCGGCGTGGACGGGTGCAAGCGGCGCCGGCACCGGGGCGATCCTGCCCGCGGGCGCGCCGCCGGCCACGCGGTGGGAACAAGTCCGACAGCTGGCGGCAGCAGCCAACAGCGAGGACGAGCGCGTCTACGAAAACGCCCGGCGCAGCGTGCGGCTCCGATCGCCACGCCAGATCTTGCAACGCTTTGGGATGCCGGACGGCGTCCACAGCCTGGAGAACGGAAGGATGCTGTGGAGCTATGAGCCGCCCGACGGCGCGGATGGGCTCGACATCTTCTTCGTGCATGGCCTCGCCACGCTGCCCTGAGGCCGATCGCCAGGGTCATTCGCGTCGGCCACGAGCGGAAGGCCCGGACTACCCTTCCGCTGTGCGACACCTCCTGCCCCTTCTCCTCCTGGGCGCCACCGCTCTGTCCGGAGCGACCGCGCAGACGACGCCCGGCCTTCTCGTGGCCGGCTACAACAGCAACGCCGTCCACCGGTACGACGAGACCAGCTTCGCCTCGACGGGCGCGGTCGGCGCGGTCGCCGGCGCGCAATCCATGCGCTACGGCCCCAACGGCGACCTCTTTGTCCCCGCCGAGAAGAACGGCCGCATCATCCGCTTCGACGCCACCACCGGCGCCCGCAGCCGCTTCGTCTTCGACGACCCAGCCACGCCCGGCGACGAGACCGGCGGCCTGCAGAACCCCACGTCCGCGATCTTCGGCACCGACGGCAAGATGTACGTTGGCGACTTCGCCGGCGACTCCGTCCTGCGCTACGACGGCGCGACCGGCGCCTACCTCGACGTGTTTGTCGCCAGCAGCCGCGGCGGCCTGAACGGTCCCGACGCCGGCATGACGTTCGGCCCTGACGGCCATCTCTACGTGCCCAGCTTCAACACCGACGCCGTGCTGCGCTTCGACGGCACGACCGGCGCCTGGCTCGGCGACTTCATCCCCGCCGGCTCCGGCGGCCTCAGCCGCCCGCGCATGCTGCGCTTCCATAGCGACGGCCGACTCTATGTGTCCTCGTGGGCGAGCAACCGCATTCTGCGCTACTCCCTCGACGGCACGTTCATCGACGAGTTCGCCACCAGCCAGCGCCCGACCGGGATGGTGTTCCGCCCCGACACCGGCGACCTCCTCGTCTGCAGCGACGCGACCGACACCGTGCGGCAGTACGACGCTCAGACCGGCGCCTTCAAAGGCCTGCTCGTCGGCTCGGGCAGCGGTGGCCTCAACGGCGCCACCTTCCTCGAGTACTACCCCGACCGCGCACTCCACCAACGCCGACTGACGCCGGGCCAAGTCGGCGTGCCCAGCTCCGTCGGCGTAGACGGCGCCGCCCCCAGCGCCGCCCTCCTGCTCCTTGCCGGCACCGGCAGCCTCCCACGCTACATCGCCGCCTGCCCGGCCTGGATCGGCGTCGACCCGCCCATCGCCGTCCCGCTGTTCGCCGACCCATCCGGCAGCCTCACGCTCTCCTTGGTGCCTCCCCCGGCCCTCCTCGGCATGGACGTGGTCACCCAATTCGCCGAACCCGCGGCCTGTCGCACCTCCAGCCTCGGCCTGACCCGCATCACCCCGTAGCCCTGAGGGCTTGCTACTTCTTGAAGTGACAAGCCCGAACGCGCCGCGGAGCGGCGCCAGCAGCATCGAAGAAAGCCTGTAGCGTGGATTTCGCTACAGGCTCTGACAGGCTGTAACTAGACCCCCCGCGCCCCCAGCGAACGGCGCGGAGCGACGTAGGAGGGGCATGGCGGCAGGGAGCTTGTTCGGCGGAGACCTCCGTCCCGAGCCTGACTCATCCGGCGGAGCGAAGAAGAGCGGGCGGCCCGAGGAGGAAAGCCGAGGTTGGTGCGCGCCGACCGGCGGCAGCTGCCGTTGGAGTCGCGGAGCCTGGACGAGCTCATCCCGGCCGACCATCGCGCGCGGACGCTGTGGCAGGCCACCGAACAGCTGGACCTGAGGGCGTTCTACGACGGGGTCGGATCCGTGGAGGCCGGCCCCGGCCGCCCGCCTACAACTGCCAGCTCGCGACCGACGTGGATTCGCGGCTCATCATCGCCTCGCGCGCGTCGAACTCGGGCGGCGACATGGGCAGGTGGAGCCAACCCTGGAGGAGATTCACGAGCGCCTTGGCGCCAAGCCCGAGCGCTATCTCGTAGACGGTGACTACGCCAAGAAGAAGAGCATCGAAGCGGTGACGGACCAGGAGATCACGATCTACGCACCGCGGCCGGTCAACCCGAAGACGCGCGATCCCGAGCAGCGGCAGCGCGTCGACTCACCGCAGGTCGCGGCCTGGAAGAAGAGGATGGACACCGATGAAGCCAAGGAGCTCTACAAGCAGCGGGCGTCAACGATCGAGACGATCAACGGCGACCTCAAAGATCACCGGGGCCTGACCCGGTTTCGCGTGCGGGGATCGACCTCGTCACCAGTGTCCTCCTCCTGTCCGTCCTCACCTATAACCTGCTGCGAG
>JBCCGH010000351.1:0-3322 GCA_039029375.1 Planctomycetota bacterium | reverse complement strand
GAAGACGAGCGACCGACCGCGGAGGCGGGGTGACGCCCCGTCGAGCAGTCTGTCGCTCGCCGGCATCAGCCGGCAGGCGCCTCTGGCGCCTGTCTGACGCTGCCAGAGCGGCTCTGGCGCGTGCTGGGCGTGAAGACTCGCGCATGATTGGGCTAGTCGCCGAACCCAGCCCGCGCAAACACGCTAAGGCGCAGTCACCCGAAACACGTCATCCGGCAGTTCCCCGCCAATCGTCGTGTTCAGCCGGACGATGTCCGCCAACGACAAGCTGTCCACGTACGCGACAAAGGCGGGCGGCAGCGCGTTCTGATACCAGTAGCGATCACCATCCCGCAGCCGCACGAACTGATCGCGCAGGATCGCGAGGAACAGCTCGCCCACCATTGAGCCCGAGGCGCGGTCCTCAGCGAGGCCACCGACCCACAGATCGATGTCGTCCGGCGCGGCAAACGCCCGCGCCAACCGCTGCTGCACCTCGGGGTCGGACGAGACCTCCGCGAACGTATCCGCCGGCGCCATCCCGTAGTCGATGCGCGCCTGGTTGTAGCTCGGCAAACCGTGGTCGCGGCCGCGCTGGATGTTGAGCGCGGCGAGATCGAAGCCACCGGCGCCGGGCGGACCGAACAGGAAGTTGCGCACGTCGTCGACGATAAAGGGATCGATCGCTTGATGCTGCTGCGCTGCCAGGCCGCGCAGGACCGGCTCAATGCCGTGCGCGATCGTCTCCTGCGGCGCAAAGAAGGCATCGCGCAGCGCGATCGGTCCCGCGGCAATGGGCTGCCCGTTTGGCCCCAGGCGCTGCAGCACTCCCGACAACATGCTGTGACCCAGCCGATACGCCGCCGCCGAGAACGCGTTCTGGATCCCGGCGTCGACGCCCGGCCGGTAGCCGCGGTACGGCGCGATCGCGCCTCGCCCCAGCAACGCCGGCAAGAACTCGTTGTAGGTGATGGCCTGCATCTCCGCGCCGACCAAGGCGCGGGCCACCTCATATGTCAGTTCCGAGCCGACGCCGATCGCGTGGAGCAGCGACGCCAAACGGTTGTGCTCGCGCACGAACAACGTGTGGAGGGCCGTGAGGCCAACCTGCTCATTGGCCCGGACATCACCGGCCAAGAAGAACGACGGGTCATTGGGGTCCGGCGCATTGGGCAGACCGTAGACGTTGAACGGTAGCAGCGCCCCGGGGCTGGTCTTGAGGAATCCATGCAGCCCGCGCAACGCCCGGGCTCGGACTTGATCGGAGCCGTAGACGTTCGACGCATCGATGTAGGCCGTGATCTGATTGACCTGCTGTCGCACTGGCCCGGTCGCAAAGTGGTCATGCTCCGAACGATCGAAGGCGATGACCGCCGTCCCGGTGCCGCGGGGGTCAAAGAACGGATCCCCCAGCGGCACCGCGATCGGCAACGGCTCCAGCGGGTCCGCAGGTTCCGTAAGACCGAGGTCGTGGTCCAAGAACTGGCCCCACTGCCAAAGGAAGTCCGACGTTTGTGCAGGCTCGGGCATGGCCCGGTCTTGCGCGCACACCGCGTTGCTCACGGCACGTGCACTGCGGCGCGTCGGCCCCGCCGGCGCCTCATGACCGTCGGCGTAAGCGACGGTCGTGAGGCGCTGCAGCGCCACGCCGGCGCGCCCCCACTCGGGGTGGTCGCGGTTGTTGCCGGCGCCGCTGATCGAGCGGAACGGCGAACCCTGCGCGGCGCCCGGCAACGCGGTCACGGCGAGCGCGGGCAAGAGGAAGAGAAGGGTCGCGGCTCGCGGGTCAGCGAGCCGGATGGGCAGGCGAAGGTGCGGCCCGTGCGAGGTCGCACCACGCCACTGGAGCGAAGTCTGTGGCATGTTGCTCTCCTTGACTCAGGTTCCCGCGAGGCCTCGCGATACTGCTCGAAGATCTAGTCGATCACGCGCAACGTGTAACGGCGCTGGTATCGAACACCTGCTGCGCATGAAGGTCTTGCCCCGGCGAGCCCCGGCCGTTTCCGACATCTGCAAAGAAACCGGCGACTCCCTTCGCACATGCGGCGCTCGCTGAGTGACCCGGCAGCCCGCATCGTCGATGATCACCAGCGTCATGACTGACACGCCGCGCCCGCTTCGCTCCGCATGGTCACTCGCCACGCTCGCGGCCGCGCTCGCAACGGCGGCGCTCTGTTTGTTGCCCTGGCGCCGGGTGCGGTCCCACGATCTGTTTGGCATCCGTGGCGAGATCCCGGCGTATCTCACGCCGCCTGGCCTGGCGACGCTGGTGGCGGCTGCGCTCGTCGCGCTGCTCGTCGTGATTGAGCGCACCGGCCCGCGCGACCCCGAACCCCGCCGCGCCCTCGCCACCGGCTGTGCCTTCGTCGCCGCCGTTGCCACGACCACGCCCGTGATGCAGCTCATCAAGGGTCCGGGTGATCTCCGATCTCTCCCCCTCGAGTTCACCGAGTGGTTCTACCTCGGGCTCGGAGCGGCCGCGGTGATGGTCCTGGCCGCCGGCATCCACTGGCGCACGCAGGACCTGCCGCCCCCCGAGCTTCGCCTTGTCCCCGACGACCGGGCCGAGACCAAACGGCAGGCACGGGGATGACGTTGCGATGCGTCACCCACTATGGTTGCGCGTCGACTCGGCATGGTTCTCGAGACGATCTGGCTTCGACCCGCGGCGCGCCTACCCGTGCGTGAGGTGATGACGGCCACCGCTTCGGCCGGGGTTGGCCTCGAGGGCGATCACGCCGTCGGCGGTCGCCGCCAGGTGACTTTGCTCTCGCGCGAAGCCTGGGACCTGGCCTGCGCCGACCTCGGCCGCGCCGTCGACCCCGCGGCGCGGCGGGCCAACCTGCTGCTGCGCGGCGTGGACCTCGGCGCCGCCATCGGTCGGTCGCTGCGCGTCGGCGCGGTGACGCTCGACATTCTCGGTGAAACACGGCCGTGCGAGCTGCTCGATGACGGCAACCGGGTCGGCCTGTGTGCGGCACTCCGACCACAACGGCGGGGCGGTGTGTTCGGCACCGTCCGCATCGGCGGCGTGCTACGCGTCGGCGACGCTTGCGTCGTTCTATAGCCAGCCGTCGCTGCGGGGCTCCAACGCGCCAGCCACCGCCCAGCCGCAGAAGCGAGCCTTGCCGGCAACTTCACCCCGGGCGCCCCTCGCCGGCGTGATCCTGAACGAACGCCACGGTCGCCGATCGGCGCCCGCCACTAGTGGTGTGATTCAGGCAGATGGGGCCTTATCCGCGAGACATCGGCGCCGGTCGCAAGGCGGGTCGCCGCAGGCATATTGGTGGATACGGCGAGGACGACCCAACGCTGCGAGCGGCGCTGAGGGCCGTGGATAAGG
>JBCCGH010000350.1:0-3370 GCA_039029375.1 Planctomycetota bacterium | reverse complement strand
GTGGTTCTCCGCGGCCCTCAACGCCGTTCGCAGCGTTGGGTCGTCCTCGCCGTATCCACGAATATGCCTGCGGCGACCCGCCTTGCGACCGGCGCCGATACCTCGCGGTTAATGCCCCATCTGTCTGAATCACACCACTAGCGAACGTCGAGCGCCGGCTCGATGCCTTCGCTCGCGCCGTCATCGCGACGGAGCCACGCTTGGCGCCACGTCGCCGACCCTTGATCATCCGTGACGACGATCACGGCGGGGAGGGTCTCGAAGATGCGGCGCAGCTGGATCTCTAGGATCTGAGTCTCTGGGCCACAGCGTTGCTCGGGCGCGGTCACATCGTCGACCTGGTGCGCGACATAGCCGGGCGCCTCGATCTCGACGCGAAACGTCCCCGCGCGCTCGAACGCTCCGTCGTATTGGCCCGGGCTGGACTCATGCCCGATTTCGACGGCGTCGCGCTCGATGATGAACACGGTCGCGCCGGAGATCGGATTGCCGCTTGTGGCGTCCGTCAAACGGACGGAGATCGCCGGTTCGGCCGCCGTGTTGCAAATTTGGGTGGCGAAGTCCGCGCGGCAGGACGCCGTTGCGCAAAGTACGACGGTAGCGAGAGCACGCAGCATTCCGAGCTGTGGATAGTCGCCGACTTCGATTGCGTCACACCCTTGCAGGACACCTCGCGAGTGTCAGGAGTATAGCCCTGCCGAAGCGGCGCCGGGCCCTGCCATCAGCGGCGGCGCAAGCCCGTGACGAGCCAGAGGCCCAGCACGATCACGGAGGCCGCGACCAAGGTCGAGCTGCGTACTGTCTCGCCGAGCCAAGCGACGCCGGCGACGCCGCTGATCAGGGGCTGGATAAAGATGTAAACGGCGGTCGTCGAGGCGGTCACGCGAGCCAGCGCGAAGAGATTGAACAGATAGCCCAGGATCGTCGGGAACAGCAGGATCAGGCCCAAGGACAGCCAGGCCGCTCGGTCCGCCGCGGGTGGCGCCCAAACGGCGTCGTGGGCCAGCACGGGGACGGTCCACAGCGACAGCACGTACGCCCACGCGATCATGACCAGGGGCGGGTAGCGACGCATGAGTGGTCGAGAGAGGACCAGAAAGAGCGAGTAGGAGAGGGTGTTGGCAGCGATCAGCAGGTTGCCAAACATCTGGCCCCGCTCGACGCTTGGACCCTTGTCGAGCATGAGCATGGTCGTGCCGAGAAAGGCGATGAGGATGCCAGCACCCCTGCGCGGCACGTAGCGCTCTTGCCGGGCCCAGACTGCAATGGTGAACGTGAATACCGGAATCAGCATCATCAGCAGTCCGGCGTTTACGGCGGTGGTGCGCTGTAGGCCGTGCAGATACAGCACTTGATTGAGAGCGACGCCTAGCAGGGCGCAGGCGGCCAGGCGCGGGAAGTCGGCCACAGCGGGCCAGGTCCGTTTGCCGTGCACGGCCAAGGCCAGGGTGAAGAACGCCGCGGCGCCCGCGAGCACCCGCCACCCGGCGACCGCGCTGGGCTCGAACGCCGTGAACGCCCACTTGCCAAAGAGCGGGAACAGCCCAAAGCAGAGCTGGACCATGACCAGCGCGACGTGGCCTTCGAGCTCCGGACGGCGGAGCGTGGTGGTCGCGAGCACCGGCGGATCCGCTCAGGGCCGCCGCTGCGTCAGGGCGCGTGAGAAGATGTCGAGTAGCTCGTCCCCGAACAGCACGAGGCGCACATCGACGATCGATGGATGCGCCTCGAGCGCCTGCCCCAGTGCGGTCAGCGCCACCTCGGCCGCGTCCGCGGCGGGATAGCCGTAGACCCCACACGAGATGGCGGGGAACGCCAGACTCGTGCAGTCGTGCGCAACCGCCAGCGCCACGCTGGAGCGGTAGCACGAGGACAAGGCGTCGGCCTCGCCGGAGTGGCCGTCACCGTAGACCGGGCCGACGGTGTGGATCACGTGCTTGGCGGGCAGTCTGTACCCGGCGGTGATGCGTGCCTCGCCGGTCGGGCAGCCGTCCGGGTAGCGGCTGCGGCACTCATCCAGCAAGCCTGGGCCGGCGGCCCGATGGATCGCACCGTCGACGCCACCGCCGCCGCGCAGCTGCTCGTTGGCGGCATTGACGATCGCATCGACGGCCTCGCGGGTGATGTCACCCAGCGCGCAGTTGATCCGCTGGAACGGCGACATGAGGGTGGTGGTGATCAGTCCAGCCGGGCGATGACCGCGTCCGTGAACTGGTCGGTGGTCGCCTTCCCGCCGACGTCGCCGGTGAGGTCTTTGCCGTCGCGATACACGGTCTCGATGGCCGCGCGCACGCGATTGCCGGCGGCCTGTTCGTCGAGGTGATCGAGCATCAGGGCTGCCGAGAGGATCAACGCCGTGGGGTTCGCCAGCCCCCGGCCGGCGATGTCGGGTGCGGAGCCGTGCACGGCCTCAAACACCGCGAAGTCGAGGCCGAGGTTGGCGCTGGGCGCCATGCCGAGGCCGCCGACCAAGCCGCTGGTCAGGTCGGAGACGATGTCCCCGAACAGGTTCTCCATGACCAGGACGTCGAACTGGTTGGGCTCGAGGACGAGCCGCATGGCGGTGGCGTCGACAATGGCCTCCTCGAACTCGATGTCGGGGAAACCGCGGGCGATGCGTCGCGCGACCTCGAGGAAGAGCCCGTCGCTCAACTTCAAGATGTTGGCCTTGTGCACCGCGGTGACTTTGCGCCGGCCGAGCTTCCGAGCGGTCTCGAAGGCGAAGCGCAGGATGCGCTCGGAGCCGCGCTCGGTGATGACACGCAGACTCTCGACGACGCCTGGGATGACGATGTGCTCCAGGCCGCTGTAGAGGCCTTCGGTGTTCTCGCGCACGACGATCACGTCGACGTCTTCGTAGCGCGAGGGTACCCCTGGGAGCGAGCGGGCGGGGCGGTAGTTGGCGAAGAGGTCGAGCGTCTTGCGTAGCGCGACGTTCACCGAGCGAAAGCCGGACCCGATCGGTGTCGTGATCGGACCCTTCAGCGCGACTCTCGCGCGCATGATGGCGTCGACCGTTTCTTGCGGGAGTGGCGTGCCGTGCCGGCCGATCAACTCGCCGCCGGCCTCGCGCTCGTCCCAGGCGATCTCGACCCCGGTCGCGTCCACCACGCGGCGCGCCGCCTGCGTGACTTCCGGGCCGATGCCGTCGCCGTTGATGAGCGTGACGGGGTAGGACATGCGCGCTAGCTTGCCGGGGCGCGCTCCCCGTGGCCAGCTTGGGGTCGCGTGGCTAGTGTTGCGTGTCGGAAGTTCGTCACATATGTCGACGGCCCTCTGCGCCGCTCGCGGCGTTGCGTCTCCTCGACTTGTCCACCAACAAGCCCTGCGTCGACAGCGCCTTGCGAGCGGCACACATGGCTCGCCGACT
>JBCCGH010000349.1:0-3449 GCA_039029375.1 Planctomycetota bacterium | reverse complement strand
CCTCGCCATCACTCACACCCAGCCCCCTCCGCCCGCGACCCGCGACCCGCGACCCGCGACCCGCGACCCGCGACCCGCGACCCGCGACCCGCGACCCGCGACCCGCGACCCGCGACCCGCGGCCTGCGTCCGCGCGGCTGCGGCGCTTCCGTCGGCCGATGACGCGGCGTCGCAGCACGCACGCCTGAGAATCGCTCTCCTTCAGTTCGCTTGTTACGGACGAGACCCGCGTCGGGCGCTGTGGCACCCTGTCACGCCAAACCCCAACGCCAGGGGAGTCGGGGTCTTGCTGGGCGTGCGCCCCTCGAACGGGAGGCGCGGGCGTCGTGTCGCGGCACCCCTTAAATTGGGGCGCCGACCCGATGTCGATCCCAGAATCCAGCGCCAGTGGCTCGATCCCCGAGACCTGGCTCGAGAGCCAGGTCGTCGCCTTCCAGCAGAACGGCGAGACGGCGAGCGAGGCCGAGATCGAACGCTACCTGACGGCGGTCGACCGGGAGGCGCGGCAGGCCTTCGGCGCCGATCGCGGCGCGCGCGCTACCGCGGCGCTGGGGCGACGCCTGCGCAGTCTGGGGGCGGCGGACCACCTGCTGCGCGCGATCGAGCCGGTGGGCGGTGCCGGCGAGGCGCCGAAGCTCGCGGGCTATGTCGTGGTCGGCGCGCTCGGGCAGGGCGGCTATGGCCGCGTCTATCGCGCGCGCGAGCCACGCCTCGACCGCGACGTGGCCCTCAAGGTGCCGCTGCTCGGGGCCGTGCTCACCGAGCGCGACCGGGTGCGCCTGGGCCGCGAGGCGCAGGCGATCGCGCGCCTCAACCACCCCGGCATCGTCACGCTGCACCGCCTCGTCGAGCACGAGGGGCAGCCCATCCTGGTGATGGAGCTGGTTGAGGGCGCGCCACTCGATCAGGTGCTCGCCGATGTCGGCGCCGGCGCGCGCACGCTCGGCGAAGCGCTCGGCCAGGCCGCGCTCAGCGACGTCGAGGCGGCGTGCGAGTTGTTGCGGCAGGTGCTCGACGCGCTGCAGTATGCGCACGCGCACGGTGTGGTCCATCGCGACCTCAAGCCGAGCAACGTGATGGTAGACGTCGACGGGCGGGTGCGGTTGCTCGACTTTGGGCTGGCGCGTACCGAGGACGCGGCGTCGCTGACGCGTTCGACCGAGCTGCTCGGGACGCCGCAGTTCATGGCACCGGAGCTGCTCGACGACCCGTCCCGAGTGGGGGCGTGGAGCGACATCTACGCCGCTGGCGTGTTGCTCTATGAGCTGCTCACGCGGTCGTATCCATTCGGCCGCGGCGCGCTGGATACCGTGCTGTCGCGGATCCGCGCCGGCGACGTCGTGCCCCTGCGCTCGGTCCGGCGCGAGGTGCCGCGGGATCTGGCAGCAGTGGTGGAGACGGCGATGGCCGTGCAGCCCGCCCAGCGCTACCCGACGGCCGCGGCGTTTGCCGACGACCTGGCGCGGTTTGGCGCGGGCGTGCCGACGGCGGCCCGCCCGGTGCGTTGGCTCGGTCGCCTGGCGCGGCGCGCGCGGCGCCGGCCGGACCTGGCGATCGCCGCGGGGTTGCTGCTCATGGTGACCGTGGCGGCTTCGGGCTTTGGCGTGCGCACCCTCCACGCCGCCGAGCAGCGCGCTCGCCAGCACAACGCGCGCATCGATGCGGCCCACGCACGGGCCCGGGCGGCGTTTGCCGAGCAGGCTTGGCGGCGGGGTGTCGACGCGTTGCGCGGAGTGGACGACCTGATCGAGGAGCCGGCCACGCGGCCGGAGCGGCGGCGTGCGCACACGGCGCTGCACGAGGGCGTGGCCGTCGTGACCGAGCTCGAGCGACTCCGCGACGACCCCAGCCCCGACGACTTCGAGCGGCTGGGGGCGGCCTTTGCCGCCGGGTTCGCGCGGCTGGGCTTTGACTTTGAGGGCGACGAGGCGCAGTGCGCCGCGCGCTTGGCGGAGCATGAGTTTCGGCAACCGCTGATGGTGGCGCTGGACGATTGGTTGCGGGTCACGGTGGCGCAGCACGGTCGCGAGGCTGCTCGGGCGCAGCAGCTGGCGCGCGTCGCCGACGGCGCCGACGAGGACGCGGTGCGGCGTCGCATCCGCGCGGCGTTCCTTGGTGCGGACACGGCGACGCTCCGTGAAATCGCCGAGTCGGACGTGGTGCTGGATCTGTCGGCGCCGGTGCTGTCGAGCTTGACCGAGTCGCTGCGCACCGCCGGCGAGGATGATGCCGCGGACCGCGTCGTGCGACTGGGGCCGTTGCTACACCCGCAGGACTTCTGGATGCACCGGCGGCTGGCACAAATGCTGTTGGAGACCCGCGAGGAGCTGGACCGCCGCATGGCGCTGCAGGCCCTCCGTTCGGCGCTGGTGCTGCGGCCCGACGACCCCGAGGTCTTGGCTGATCTGGCGATCACGTTTGAGGTCCTCCTGGAGAACGAGCTGGCGGTCCGAGCCGCGCGGCGGGCGATTGCCCTGGACCCCAGCATCGCCCGGGCCCACATGGCGCTGGGCAGCGCGCTGCAGGAGCTCGGGCGCCGCGATGAGGCCCTGGTGTGCCTGCAACGCTTCATTGAGTTGAGTGAGGGCGAGCAGAAGGCGCGCGGCCACGTGCTCTCGGCCCTGCTGCTGGAGATGGGCGGCGAGCCGGAGAAGGCGACCGAGCACCATGAGCGCGCCGCGGCTCTGGTTCCAGACTCGGCGTCCTATGCCGCGTTCTTTGCGCGCAACGTGCGGCTCACCAGTCGCGACAACCACCGCGCCGAGCGGATTCTGCGCGACGCCGTGCGCGTGGATCCCACCAATGACCGCATCCTCGCCTTTCTGGCGGAGACGCTGGAGGCGCGGGGGGCGCCGGCGGAGGCGCTCGTCGAGCACGAGCGCGCCGTCGCCCTGGGTGCCCCAAGGGTTGATCGACGGCGGGTGTACCTCGTTCACGTGGCGAGCCTTGCCGTGGCGCAGATGGCGAGCGCGGTCACGGCGTCCGAGCGGCAACGGCTGCGCGCCGTGGCACGGGATTGTCTGCTCCGGAGCTTGCGGGTCTCGCTCCACGAGGCCGCGCGCCGACCCGAGTCCGCGCGCGCGGTCGCGGGGTTCCTGCGCAGCTGGCGTGACCGGCCCCTAGACGCCCTGCGGGAGCCAGCGCTGGCCGAGCTCTCGCGCGAGGAACGCGCCGCGTGTGTCGATCTGTGGCAGCGCTTCGACGTCGTCTACGACCTCGTCGCCGACGTGGCGCGGGGGCAGGCCGCCCCGGTCGACGCTCCGACGCCCCCCGCTCGTGATGGCGCCGCGCCGGGCGACGCACGATCGCGCTAGTGTTGTGTGTCGGAAGTTGGTTGCGTAAGTCGGCGAGCCATGTGTGCCGCTCGCAAGGCGCTGTCGACGCAGGGCTTGTTGGTGGACAAGTCGAGGAGACGCAACGCCGCGAGCGGCGCAGAGGGCCGTCGACAT
>JBCCGH010000348.1:0-3488 GCA_039029375.1 Planctomycetota bacterium | reverse complement strand
TATGTCGACGGCCCTCTGCGCCGCTCGCGGCGTTGCGTCTCCTCGACTTGTCCACCAACAAGCCCTGCGTCGACAGCGCCTTGCGAGCGGCACACATGGCTCGCCGACTTACGCAACCAACTTCCGACACACAACACTAGTAGCCGAGCGTTAGCCCCTGCGCATTGGTCAGCACCGACCCGGCGAAGGCGCCGCTCGGTGCCTGCACGCCCGCCTGCACGCCGAGGAACTGACCGATCAGGCTCGTCGTCGTCGGAATCGGCAGCGCGAACCGAGCGTTGCCCGCGGGGTCGGTGGAGAACGGCGCCACCAACACCAGAGTCGCGGGATCGAGCCAGAGCGTGCACGGGCCGAGGGGCACGCTGCCCAAGCCGAGCGACCAGAGCGAAGCGCCGAGGGCTTGACTGGGGGCGCCGATGACTTCCAGCGCGAAGCTGCTGCGACCGAGGGCCGGCAAGCCAATGGCGCTCAACGCCGGGGCGGGCGGGTGCACCGCACATCCCGCGCCGGCCGCAGCCACGGTCGCAAGCGTATCGCGCGCGGCAAACAGGCTGACGGCGCTGTCGGGGCCGGGGCGGCGTGTCCGTTGCGCTATGCCGAGGTGCGCCACGTGCACCTGGCGGCGAGTGTCGAACACCCAGCCGTGGGCGTGCGCGGTCGGCCCGGTGGGCGACAGCATTCGCCAGTCGGTCCCGTCCCACGCCCACGCGTCGTCGCGGATCGGGCCCAGGCCGAACACGCCGGCGGCATCCAGGCCGCCATGCATCACCATCGCCCCCAACGCGGTGTCGTAGGCCATGGCGTGGAGGCGGCGCGGTGGCGGCCGGGTCGCGGGCGTCCGCTGCAGCCACCTCGAACCATCCCACTCCCACGTGTCGTCCGTGACCGGCGAGGTCGCCGTGTGTCCGCCAAAGAGCACGAGGCGCCGGCGCGTCGGGTCGTAGGCCATGGCGGTGGCGCGGCGTGCCGCTGGGCCGGACGCCGAAGACCGCAGCTGCCAGACGGTGCCGTCCCATTCCCAAAGGTCGTCGAACATCTGCGTGCGCGAGCCCCGCACGCCGCCGTCGCCGCCAAACAAGAACAGGGTCTGACGTTGCGTGTCGTATGCCATCGCCGGCGTGTGGCGCGGTGCGGGCCGCGTCCCCGTAGGCCGCAGCTCGGTCCACCCGCCAATGCCGTCCCAAGCCCAAAGGTCGTTCGTTGGCGTTGCGGTGGGCCGGCCATGAAACCACGCGACGACGCTGTCGGCGCCGGCGCTGCCGCCGAAGACGAGCACTTGGTCGCGGGCGGCGTCGTACGCCGTGCCGTGGCGAAAGCGTGCCGGTGGTGAGTTGGTTGGTGCGCGGTCATGCCAACGCACCCCGTCCCATTCCCACGTGCTGTCGAGGACCGGGGTGGGCCATTGATAGGGCCGGCGACGAGTGGCAGCCAGGCCACCGAACAGCACGACGCGGTCGCGTGTCTCGTCGTATGCGAGCGGCGCGAACCCGCCGGACCTCGGCCCGCCACCGCTGCGTACCTCGGCCCAAGAAGTGCCGTCCCAGGCCCAGGTGTCGTTGCGCAGATCCCACGTGGTTTGGGTGCCGCCGAGCAGCAGCACGCGGCGACTGGTAGGGTCGTAGACCAGCTCGTGTCGCGCCCTTGGGCCGGGAGTGCGCGCAGGTTCTAGCAGCGTCCACGAGGTGCCGTCCCATTCCCAAGTGTCGCCGAGAGGCTGCGTCAAGTAGCCCAAGGGGAAAGGGTGTGCCGCCGTACAAGACGGTGCGACCTCGCACCGGGTCGTAGGCGACGCCGGCGTCGACGCGGACCTCGGGCGGGATGGAAGCGCTCAGTCGGGTCCAGCGTTGGCCATCCCACTCCCAGTGATCTCGCAGTTGATAGGGAAAGCTCCGGCCTTCCCCGGCGATAAGCGCGACGCGTTGCCGGACCCCGTCCCAGAACATCTCGGGCCAGAACCGCGCTTCCGGCGCCTCTGGAGTTGCGATAAGCGCCCAGCTGCGACCGTCCCACTCCCAGGTCTCGGTCTGACCTCCCCCCGAGCTCGTATACAGCACGACGCGTTCCCGCAAGGGGTCATAGGCAAGCCCGGGTCGGCGAGAGAGGGGAGTCGCGCCCAAGGCGACTTGGCGCCACTCGACGCCGTCCCATTCCCACGTCTCGGGCGCGGGTTCTGGCAGGACAGCGACCACTCTGCGGCGCGCGGAGTCGTAGGTCATGGCGGCACTCTGTGACCAAGCGGGTTCGACGCCCGTGCGATGCACCCAATGGGTTCCGTCCCACTCGACCGTGCCTCCGGCGAGGATCGTCGAGCTGGCGAATCCGCCGGTCACCACGACGCGTTGGCGGGCCCAGTCGGCGGCGGCGCCAAACCAGATGCGCGGCGCCCATCCCCGGCGCAACGACCATTGTTGGGCGGTCGCGGTACAGCACACAATGACGAAGATCGCGCCGCCGAGCGGCCGGCGCCAGAGTTCGAGGACGCGCATCGTCTGTAGTTCCCTCGGCGCGGCGGCGGTGTCTCACCGCGAGGCGAAGGATGCGCGCCGGCCGGGGTCAGGCGGGTACCCGACCGCGCCCAGGCGTCGTCGGAGGTTGTTGCGCCACAGGCAGCATAAGCTGACTCCTCCCGGGAGTAGGATCCGACTCAGCGAAGGCGTCGCGAGGAGCACTGGCGTGTCGGAGCACGCAAAGCGCAACCGACCCAGGCAATCCGCCCTTACCTCCGAAATGGGTACGGACCCCGTCCACTCCCTGGCCGTCGCCCCTGCTGCCCCCCTACCCGAACGGCAACACGTCGGGCGGCCCACGGGCCGGCGCCACGACCGGCGCCTCGAGAGGCTTCCCCAGATGCGCTAGCACACGCCTCGCCGCCGCCGCCTCCATCACGGACGCCAGCACCTTGCGCACCCCACCGCACGCTGGGCAACGCAGCACATCCGTCTCAAACACCCGCTTCATCAACTCCACCCACGAGTACCGACGCCGCCGCGTCGTCGCCGTCGCACCATCACCCTCACCTCGAGCCTCCTCGGAGGCCCCGTCCTCTCCGGGCTCCTCCTCGGGGACCACCAACTCTCGCCCGGACGCCGCCGGCGCAAAGACTCCGTAGCGGGGACCCATCGCGCGCGAAGCGCGTGATGGGCGCGTAGGTCGTCAGATTCAGCCGAGGCCGCGGGATCAACGCTGCTAGCCTCCCGATCAACGTCAACGGATCCAGCACCACGTGCGTCGAACCATCGCGCCAACGCCGCTTGAACCGATACACCACTTTCCGACCGTCCGCGCTCAACCTCATCCGCTCCGGCACCACCGCAGGGCGCGCCGCATACCGGCACAGCACTGCATCCGCCGTCAGCATGTCGATCCCCTCGACATCTCCCGCATCCTCCTGGGGTGCGAACGCCAAGCCAAAACTGACCCAGGCTGCCAATCGAAAGCTGACCCACCCAGGGCGTAACTCCCTCCCTTCGAAATGTCCTGGGGTGCAG
>JBCCGH010000347.1:0-3489 GCA_039029375.1 Planctomycetota bacterium | reverse complement strand
TAGTTTGTGACCGCGGATCCTTCCCCCGCTGCACGGGGTGAGGACACGTTAGGTGTACGACAGGGTACTGCGTTTGTAATGGCTAAACCTGCTTCTGTAGATCCGGTGGTTGCGTTTCCTACGAAACATTATGAAGAATTGTAAAAATATGCAGAGGCAGTCGCTTCGGGCCTCCTACCCAGCCGGCTTGCGCTGCTCCAGCGTTTTCCCGGCCATCGCCTCGTCCTCACGGTCGACGACGATGGCCACAAACGCGAAGGCATCGAGCGGCCGCCGCGGCCGGAGCCGGTCGAGACCGAGGTCGTCGAGCACGGCGTGCGGTTCGCCGTGACCCCGGGCGTCGGCCACAAGACCGGATTCTTCGCCGACCAGCGCGACGCACGGCAACGAGTCCGGGCGCTGGCGCAGGGCCGGACGGTCCTCGACTTGTTCTGCCACGCCGGCGGCTTCGCGCTGGCGGCCGCCGCCGGCGCCGCGCGCCGCGTGGTCGCCGTCGATCTCGACGAGACCGAGGTGGCCAGGGCCAAGGCCAATGCCGCCCGCAACAAGACGAAAGTCGACGCCCAGCACGGCGACGCGTTCGACGTGCTGCGTGACACCAAGCCCGGCGCGTTCGACCTAGTCGTCCTCGATCCGCCCAAGTGGGCCGACGGCCGCAGTGAGGTCGAGGCGGCAATGCGCCGCTATCAGGACCTCAACCGGCTCGGCCTCGAGCGCGTTGCCAGCGGCGGGATCGTCGTCACCTGCTCGTGCTCCGGCGCCGTCACCGAGGGCGCGTTCCTCGCCGCGCTTCGCGACGCGGCCGCACAGGCACGTCGCGACGCACGCCTACTATGGATCGGCGGAGCCGGGCCGGATCACCCCATCGCGCTGGAATGCCAGCAGACGCGGTATCTCAAAGTGGTGGTGCTGCAGGTGCGGTGATTGCGGTGGTGCCGGCCGATTCGACGCTCGCCGGGTCGGGGGCCACCCTCGTTCGTCACGGGTCGCTCCCTCAGCCCCCCAACGTCAGCTCGCGCGCGGCGGTGAGCGCCGTACGAAAGAACGGCCCCTGAAGGTCCAGCACCGCGGCTTGCAGCCACACCTGGACGCCCGCGAGCGCCGGGTCCGCAGGCAGCGCCAAGCCGATCGCGCCAAAACCAGCCGGGCCGGTCGCGCCCGGCAAGAACCCGAGCGGCCCGCCCAGGTACCACGAGCAGCCGCTGCTTCCGAGCGGCACGGTCACGAACTGCCCAGCGACGCCCAGTGCGAACGGCGCCGACTCGGCGGCGTCCGCCACTTCGGCACGCAGTGCCGGGTTGCCCAAGAACGGGCGCGTCGCCGTCAGCCGCGGCGGAGCGCCGACCCCACACCCAACGCCCACGGCCACGCTCGTCGGGTTCACCAACCCGCCGTACAGGTCGGTTCCCGGTGCGTACGGCGGCGACCCCGAAGCCCCGCCCAGAACCACAATCTGCGCGCGCGCGGTGTCGTAGGCCATGCCGTGGCCCGTGCGCGGGAGCCGATCGGGGGCGGTGGGAGACCAATCTGTGCCGTCCCATTCCCACGTGTCCCCGAGCCGGGACGGCGACTGGCCACCATGGAGCACGACGCGGCCGCGGCGCGCGTCGTAGGCCATCGCGTGGCTAAACCGGGCGGGCGGAGTGGTGGCGGGGGCCCGCTGCAACCACGTCGTGCCGTCAAACTCCCAGGTGTCGTTGCGGGCCGAGGGGAACGTGCCGCCGAACAGGACCACGCGGTCGCGAGCGACGTCGTAGGCCATCGCGTGCAGAGCCCGAACCGTTGGCCGCGCCAACGGCTGCAGCTCACTCCAAGTCGTCCCATCCCACACCCAAGTGTCGTTCTGCAAGCCGAGCGCCGTCGCGCCGCCAAACAGCACCAGGCGCTGGCGCGCCGCGTCATACACCATGGCGCTGCGCGCCCGACCCGGCGGGCTCACGGGCGGTTGGCGGAGCTGCCACGTGCTGCCATCCCAAGCCCAGGTCTCCGCACTCCCCGAGCCGCCACCAAACAGCACGGTGCGGCCACGCATCGCGTCGAACGCCAAGCTGTGACCCATCCGCGGTGAGGGGGCCGATGCCGGGCGCTGCTCAAACCAGCGCTGGCCGTCCCATTCCCACGTGTCCCCGACCTCGTTGGGGCCGCGACCGCCGAACAGCACCGCGCGGCCGCGCGCGGTGTCGTAGGCCAACGCCGTGTCGCCCCGAGAGGGCGGATGCGTGGCGTCGTAGAGCTCCGTCCAACCGCCCATATCCCAAGCCCACGCATCCGATTTGGCGGTGTCCAACAACGTGGCGAAGTCGCCGCGGCCGCCGAAGACGAGGTACCGCTCGCGGCGGGCGTCAAAAGTCATCGCGCCAGCGCGCGGCGCCGGGCCAGGGGGTCCGATCCACTCCTGCCACGCGGTCCCGTCCCAGTGCCACAGGTCGTTCAGGTGCTGGTCCGCGCTCGGGTCATAGCCGCCAAACAACGCCACCCGCTGCAGGCGCGCGTCCCAGGCCATGCCCCCATCCAACCGCGCGGCCGGTCCGGACAGCGAGCTGCGCAACAGCCAGGCCGCACCGTCCCACTCCCAAGTCTCCCGGTCGGCCAACACCACGAGCCGTTGTCGCATCGGGTCGAGGGCCACGCCGCCAAGCCGACTCATGACGGGGCCGAGGCCCCGCGGGGCCACGTGTTGGGCCCACGCCACCCCATCCCACGACCAGACGTCGCGGTCGGCCCAGAATCCGCCGCCGATCAGCAGCACGCTCTGCGACACCGGATCCCAGACCATGTGGTGGTCCGTTCGGCGTCCCGGGCCGAACTGACCCGTGCCAGCGCGCTGGCTCCACTCTCCGCCGTCCCACTCCCACGTATCGAAGTGGTTGCCGCCAAACAGCACCACGCGGCGCCGCACCGGGTCGTAGGCCATCGCATGGCCGCTCCGCCCCGACGGCGCCACCGCGGGCAGGTGCCGCTGCCACGCGCGACCGTCCCATTCCCAAGTGTCCGCCAGCGGATCACCAAACGGCGGCACTCCGCCGAACATGACCACGCGATCCCGGGCCGTGTCGTAGGCGAAGGCCGCTGCCAACCGCGGCGCGGGGGACGGGCTCTCCACCCAGCGCGGCGCGGGGCCGACCGGCTGGGCCGGCAGGAGGGCGGCGCTGAGAGCCAGGGTGCAGAGGGCGGTGACGTTCGGGGACGGCATGGGGCTCCTAGTTTGGACCACGGAGCGTTGGATCTGGCGTGTCCCGGCGGCCCGTCCCAGAAAATCGCCGCGGGCGCCGCGATGCCCCCCCTCCGGGCGCCTGGGGCTAGCCGGGATCATGCACAAGGGTTGGCGTCCAGTGCGTGAGAGGACCGTTGTGGCAAGGAAGACGAGCGACCGACCGCGGAGGCGGGGTGACGCCCCGTCGAGCAGTCTGTCGCTCGCCGGCATCAGCCGGCAGGCGCCTCTGGCGCCTGTCTGACGCTGCCAGAGCGGCTCTGGCGCGTGCTGGGCGT
>JBCCGH010000346.1:0-3492 GCA_039029375.1 Planctomycetota bacterium | reverse complement strand
CCTGACGCTGCTGGTCGCGGTCGGCGGCGAGGAGCTTCGTCGCTCCTATTCGCTGTGCACCGCCCCGGGCGGAGGCGCCCACGCCGTGACCATCAAGCGGGTCCCGGGCGGGCGCGTCTCGAACCACCTGAACGACCACGCCGCCGCCGGGATGCGTCTGCACTCGCTGCCCCCCGCGGGGCGCTTCACCTTCGAGCCGACCGCCGCGCCGGACCACCTGGTCCTCATCGGCGGGGGCAGCGGGCTCACGCCCTTGCTGTCGATGCTGCGGACCGCGGTGCGGGACACCCCGGGCACGCGCGTCACGCTGCTCCTGGGGAATCGGGACGCCGCGTCGATCCTGTTCCGCGACGCCCTCGACCGCCTCGCAGACGAGGTCCCTCGGGTGACGGTGCGCCACGTGCTGGAGCAGCCCCCCGTGGGGTGGGACGGAGGGGTCGGGCGCCTCGACCGCGAGACCCTCGCCGGGCTCCTGGACGAGGTCCCCGACGAGGACGGCGTGCGCTACGGGCTGTGTGGGCCCGGACCGATGATGGAGGGCGCGAAGCGCCTGCTGCTCGACCGCGGCGTGGCCCGCGAGCGCATCACCGAGGAGCGATTCACCCCCGCGGCTCGGCCGCCCGTCGCCGTGACGGGGACGCCGCAGCCGGTCGTGTACCGGATCGGCGGCGTGGACCGGCAGGTCGTGGTGCAGCCGGGGCAGACGTTCCTCGACGCGGCGCTGGAGCACGACGTGCCCATGGCCTGGTCGTGCGGCGGCGGGGGCTGCGGGTCGTGCCTGATGAAGCTCGAGTTCGGGGACGTCGACCAGCCCGCGGCGGACGCGCTGCTCGACCGCGAGCGCGACGAAGGCTGGTTCCTGGGTTGCTGTGCCCGGCCGACGGCGCCGTGTGTGGTGCACCAGCGCTGAGCGAGGCGAGGGGGGCGTTTTGGGGTGAGGTAGAGGCGCCCACGGCGCGGATGGGGGACATGGCGTCCCGGCATGGGGACGTCGAGGGTGTCCACGACGTTGAACCGGGGCAGGTCGTGCCGATCCGGGCGCGTGGATGGGGCGTCGGAAGTGCTCCGTTGGACTGAGCCGCTTCGCGGGTTTCTGAGGATTCGTCGCGCCCCGTCGTCCTGAGGAGATCGGGTACCCCCTCCGGAGCACCGACCCGTCGGTCGGTGCCGGAGGTGACGACGATGGAGAGTTTGCTGGACCGACTTCGAGAGCAGCTGCTGGTGCGGCGTCTTCGGCCTCGCACGGTGAAGACGTACCTGGAGTGTGTGGGCAGGTACCTCGAGTGGCTGGGCCGCCCGCCCTCGCCCGGGGATGGCGACGCGGTGCACCGGTTCATGGTGCATTTGGTGCGTGACCGGCGTGTGGGGCCGTCACGCCAGAGGCAGTACCTGGCGATGCTGCGGTGGTTCTATGAGCGGACGCTTCGGTGGCCGCAGGTGACTGCAGGGGTCTCGGCTCCGAAGCAGAAGAGGACACTGCCTCGGGTGCTCTCGCGCGACGAGGTCCGCGCGCTGCTCCGCGGCACGACCAATCTGCGGCACGAGGCGCTGTTCCGGCTCGGCTACGGCGCGGGCCTGCGCGTCTCCGAGGCGGTCGGACTGCGCATCGACGGCATCCAGTCCAGCCGCGGGGTCCTGTTCATCCGCGACGCCAAGGGCGGCAAGGACCGCGAGACCCTGCTGCCCAAGAGCTTGCTGCTGCACCTCCGGCGGGTCTGGTCCGCGACGCGGCCGTCGGGGCCGTACTTGTTCCCGGGACCGGACCCGCGGCGGCACCTGTCGATGCGGACCGCACAGCGCGCGTTCAAGAAGGCCGCCGCCAGGGCGGGGATCGCCGGACGCCCGACGTTTCACAGCCTGCGGCACTCGTTCGCGACGCACCTGATGGAAGACGGCGTGTCTACGCTGGTGATCGCCCGTCTGCTGGGGCACACGTCGCCGCGGACGACGGCTCGGTATGCGCATGTGTCGACGGGGCACGTGCGGGTGCTCAGCAGCCCGCTGGACGTGCTGGAGGCCGAGGGGTAGCCGGTGACGTCGTGCGGCGGCGCCCGTGGGCTCCGTCTCGCGGACGTGTTTCGTCGGTCTGTGCCGGTCGTGACGTCGGTGCGTCGCTTCTCGCCGGAGCAGGAGCGTGCGCTGTTTCGGGCGGCGGCGTGCCGGACCGCGCTGCTCGGTGGACACCGGGTGCGGTGCGGCGATTGCGGCCATGAGGAGCCGCGCTACCACTCGTGCCGCGACCGCCACTGCCCGACGTGCCGCGCCCTTCCGCAGGCGGAGTGGATCGGCCGCCGCGAGCGTCGGATGCTGCCGACGGGGCACTTCCACGTGGTCTTCACGCTGCCCTCGCCGCTCCGGGCGCTCGCGGTCTCGGCCCCTCGGGTGCTCTACGGCGAGCTCTTTCGGGCGGCGTCGACGGTCCTGAAGACGCTCGGCCGCGAGGTCCTCGGCGGACGGCTGGGGATCACGATGGTGCTGCACACGTGGACGCGGGAACTTCTGCTGCATCCGCACGTGCACTGCATCGTGACGGCGGGTGCGCTGCAGGACGACGGGACCTGGCGACCGACTCGGGGTGGCTACCTGTTCCCGGTGCGCCGGATGGCGGCGATGTTTCGGGGCGAGATGCTGCGGGGCTTGTCTTCGGCCGTCGACGACGGGTTGGTCCTGCCCGCGGGACTTACGCGCGGCGTGCTGTTTCGCAGGCTCCGTCGCCGCAAGTGGGTCGTCTACGCCAAGCAGCCGTTCGGCAAGGTCGAGCACCTCGTGCGCTACCTCGGCGCCTACACCCACCGCGTCGCGATCTCAGACCGTCGGGTGGTGCGCGTCGACAGGACGGGGCTGACGTTTCGGACGCGAGACCGGAAGGTCCTGCGGCTGGACGACGCACGCTTCCTGGCGCGCTTCGCGCTGCATGTGCTGCCGTCGGGCTTCCGGAAGATCCGTCACTACGGGCTGTACGCGCCGTCGTCGGTCCGGCGGCTGCTGCCGGCGGCGCGGGCGTGCCTTGGGGGCTCGGCGCCGCAGGAGGAGGACGAGGTCGTCGAGGCGATCGAAGTCCTCGTGGCGCTGACGGGCGTGGATCCGCGGCTGTGCCGGTCGTGCGGATCGGACCGGGTGGAGCGGCTGATGCTTCCGCCGGTCCGCGCCGGTCCGCGAGCTCGCCCGGTCCGACAGGCGATGTAGACGTCACGCGCGCCGTCGGCGACGCGAGCGGCCGCGCCGTGCCCCAGATCCGACTGCGGCAGCTCGATCGACGTTGCGGAGCGCTCGAGGTCCGCCGGGAGGGCTCGCCGAGAGCCGTCGCGGACCTCAAGAGCCTGTCGAGCGGCCCACCGAACGAGAGCGTCGGCCCCCGGCCTCGTCCTTTGTCCCCAAGAGGGCCCCACCGCAGGTCCCAGCCGACCGCGGCCCGTCCAACCACAGAGAAACGAGGGAAGCACGACCCCGCTGCTTCGGTGCGGGCGCGGTCCCTCCTTTCTCCTGTTCGTT
>JBCCGH010000345.1:0-3663 GCA_039029375.1 Planctomycetota bacterium | reverse complement strand
CTACGAGTTGAACAAGGGTGGTTGCGATCGCGGTGGGCCGCCCAGTTTCTTTGCACCGTACGACATCCCGGCCCTGGAGGATGGTCCGGATGGGGAATATTTGCCGGAGCAGCGCCCACACCAGCGCCACCATGCCAACCGCGACGCCCAGCAACGCGGCGACGTTGAAGCGCCGACCGCGGCGCGGCCCCTTGATGCTTGGCTGCCGCGAGTCGGCCACTGGCCTACCGGGCCCCAGGCCCGTCCAGGCGCGTGATGCGCCCGGCGGCGCCAACCGCCCACCCGACGGCGCCGCTCGGCGCGAGCGCCAATGCGTGGTGGCCGGCCGCGCCGAGGGCCTGCCAGTGCTCGCCGTCATCCAAGGAGCGGTCGATGCCGTTGGGACCGACCGAGATCCACACGCCGCCGGCGCTGGGCACGGGGACAACGCAGGATCGGTACCCCCAGGGCGGCGTCGCCGCGGCGCGCCACGTGTGACCGCCGTCGTCGGTCCATGCCGCCGTGCCAACGCGTGAGTCGGCCGCTGTGTAGTCGCCACCCACCGCAACGCCACGATTCGCGTCGACAAAGGCGATCGAGAACACACCCTGGGAGGCCTCGCCCTGTTGCAGCGGCGTCGCCGCCGCCTGCCAAGTCGCGCCGCGATCGGTTGAGCGCAGCACCCGCGCCACCGTGCCGCCCGTGCCGATCCAAGCCCGCCCGTGGTCGCCGACGGCCACGCAGGTGCCGCTCGCGGCGAAGCCCGCCTCGCCCAGCCGCGGCACGGGCAGGGACGACGCGCGCGTCCAAGTCGCACCGCCGTCCGCGGTGCGCAAGACCAGGAACGCCCCATCGACTGGGTCACTAAACGCGAGCCCGGCCCGGTCGTCCCACCATGCAAACGCATCGAAGAACGCCGCGGGGCTCGACTCCTCGTGCTGCACGTGCCACGAGCTCCCGCCGTCGTCGGTCCGATAGACCCGAGCTGGGGTCCCCGCCGTCAGCAGCCAGGCCCGCTCCGCCGACGTCGCGTGCACGTCGCGAAAGTCGAGGTCCAAGGCGCCCGCGACCGTCAGTCGCTGCCAATGCGCGCCGCCATCCTGCGTGCGCAGCACGGTGCCCGCCGAGCCGCTCGCCCACGCGACCGCGTCATCCACCGCACACACGCCGCGCAGGCTGGCGTCGACGCCACTCTGCTGCGGGGTCCAGACCGGCGCCCGCGCCCGCGGCGGGCCGCTGGCGCAGCCACCCAACACGAGCATCACGAGCGCCGCCAGCAGCGACCAAAACGAGCCTCGGGTCATACCTTCTCCGCGAAGGAACGCAGCATGCCGGTGAGACGTGCCTCGAGCTCGGCCCGCTGCGCGGTCGCTCCCCGCAGCTCCTCGTCGATCGCATCGGTGCGCTCGATGGCCTGGGTCAGCCGCGCCACGTACTTGTCGCGCAGCGCCCGCTCCTGCGGCCCGTCGCGCAGCACTTGCAGATTCTGTCGCACCGTCTGCTGGTCCGCCGACAGCCGCTTGCGCTCAGCGCTCAGCTCCTCGCTGCGCGCCTCGACCTTGGCCAGTTGGTCCATCACGCCCGCGGCCTCGCGGAGGAACGCGCGGGCCGCGTCGCTCAAGTACGGCTGCTCGGCGTAGAACTTGACCTGATCCACGCTCTGCGACTGGATCTGGATCTGGGTGCTGATCGGACGCACCTCGCGCACGAGGAGCTCGGCATCGCCGTCGGCGGCCAACGCGACCTCGAAGCGGAGCAGGCCCGGCAGCTCGTCGTGGGCCTTGGCCGGCTGCACCAGGCGGAAGTCACCCCCCGCCGCCGGATGGTCAATGTAAAGCGTGCGCGCCTCGCCGGACTTGTTGCGTACTTCGTAGCGCGTCTCGCGCCTCTGCGTCCGCTGCAAGGTGAGCACCCCGCGCGCCAGCACGCCGCGCGTCACCGGTCGGCCGCCAGACGAACCGTGTGGCTCGACCTCGACCGCGGTATCCAACGCGTAGGGCAACATCGACCGCATGCCCGCCTTGAGGGTCCGTGGCAACAAGGCCTCGCCCGCGCAGGTCCCGGCCTCGAACACGGTGACCGGGCCCAGCTCCAGCGTCAGGTCCGTGGAGTTGCGCAGGTAGACCGCGTGGCTCGGGTGCGTAGAGACGCTCTGGCGATACACCAGCACGCGCGGGCTGTCCCCGAGATCGGCTTGCAGGATCGGCACCAGCGCGGCGCGATTGCGCTCGATCGTGACCGGCGCCGCCGCGGTGTAGGCGAACAGCTCGCCGACTTCGGCACCTTCGGCCGCGGCGACGAACGACGACTGCAGCTCGGCCCGAGAAGGCACCACGTCGGCCGGGCCACGCGGAGCCGGCGACGACGGCCCCGCGGCCATGCCACGCACGCGGGCGCCGAACCGGCCGCTGTCGAACTGCGACTCGCCCTCGGCCGCTTCGGCCTCGGGCGGCGCCACGGTGGCGTTGCCCTGGTTGACGTCGAGCACCGGTCGCGGCGGGTAGTACGACGTGTAGAGATCCATGACGAACGACATCGGGCTGCCGGCGACGAAGGTCAGCTCCACGTCGTTCCAATCCTCGTCGGTCCGATTCTCGACGATGGCCCAGCCCTGCAAGACCGGTGGCCCGGCGTCGTCGAGCAGCAGCCGGTAGCTCGTCTTCCAGACCGGCGTCTCGAGGATGTAGCCGACACGTAGCTCGCGCGGGCCCTCGCCCTGGGCCCGCAGCTGCAGGGTCTTCCGATCGGCGTGCCGCGCCTTGCCCAGCACCTCCATCATCCTGCCGAGGTCGCTGCGCACCTCGGCGTCGAGCACCTCGACCGCCTCGGCATCCAACAGCGGCAGCGTCTCGATGCCGCCGTCGTCGCGCAACAGCACCACACGGTGCGACGTGACGACCGCGTCGCCGACCTGGCGCTGCTCGGGCTCGGTGCCCAGGACCCGTCCTCGCGCCTCGCGCATGCCGACTTTAACCGCGACCCGCACGCCCTGTAGCTGTGCCAGCAACCCCTTGAGAGCCGGCTCGCCAGGCACCCGATACGGAATGTCCTCCAGCTGCTTGGCGATGGGATCCTGCGAGTCATACACCGCGGTCGACACGTGGCCGCCGCCGAGGTCGACCGCGAACAGCGACTTGAGCACGTCCTTCATCTGCGCCGTGGCAAACGACAGCGGCACAACGACGTTGCCGTCCACGGTGCCGCGACGCTCAAACGAGCCGATGCCGTGCTTGTAGAGCACGACCTTGCGCACGGGGAGGCGGTCGGCGTTGCCCTCTTGGGCCAGCGCGCTCGACGCCGTTAGACAGGCGAGTGCCACCGTGATGGTCAACGCCATCACGACGACCGAAGCAGGTTGCGTCATTCCTCAAGTCCTCGATGCTAGTGTAGTGCGTCAGAAATCTGTGCCATTCTCCGAGGCCACGAACGGTGGTCGCAGCGTTGCTGCGTCCTCGACGTATCCACCAATATGCCTGCGGCGCAGCGCCTTGCGACAACCGCCCTCGTCACTCGGAGAATGGCGCATCTGTCTGACGCACTACACTAGCCCGGATCATGCGCGAGTCTTCACGCCCAGCACGCGCCAGAGCCGCTCTGGCAGCGTCAGACAGGCGCCAGAGGCGCCTGCCGGCTGATGCCGGCGAGCGACGGACTGCTCGACGGGGCGTCACCCCGCCTCCGCGG
>JBCCGH010000344.1:0-3728 GCA_039029375.1 Planctomycetota bacterium | reverse complement strand
GAGGCGGCGTTGGCCGCCGGGGCAACCGTAGCAGCGCTGGCTTCGGCACCGGTGGTGCTGATGGCGGCTGGCGCGGTGGCGATCGGTGGTGCCGGCGGGGCTGCCGTCGGCTGGCTGGCCGATCGCTTGCAAGGGAAGTGAGGAGCCCCGGCTGTTCTGCGGGGCGGCGGCTACGCGTTGCCGCACAGCATGCAGGCGCCGACGAAATGGTCGACAGATAGCTGCAATGCGGCGGCCAACTGCTGCAGCTCGTCGGCGGTGAGGCGGTGACGCTCATGCTCACAGCGTTCGATCGTGCGGGCGCTTAACCCGGAGCGTCGGGCAAGCTGCGGGCGCGTTACGCGTCGTGCCGTCCGGGCTGCGCGCAAACGGCGCGCGATCCGGGCGTTGATTTCGGTGGGTTCGTTCTGGCGCATGCCGATCTCCTTCTTCGTCGTGACGAGGAGTCGGCTGGTGCCGAGAGGATGGAAACGCCATAACGCGGCGTGCGCGGTATTCCCTTGCGGTCTTGTATTTCCACGCCCTCTCAGCAGATGGGAGAGTGCGCGGTTGTGAGCACGCGCGCTATGGTGCCGTTATGGGTTTCCACACCCCGTCATTGCCAAAATAGCAGGTCACGCAGGCGTGTCAACTTGTCATGTGAGTCCCATGGCCGGGTCGCTTTGCAAGCAGCGCCAGGAGCTGCGCGTCACTGCCGACTACACGGTAGATCGCCGCGTAGGCGAAACGGCGCAGCATGCAGCGCCGGCAACCCGGCGCGATCGCTGCGAACGGGTGGGCGCGGACGCCATCGATGGCGCGGTCGAGTTCCGCCAGGAACTGTCTTCCCATGCCGGGGCTTGTGGCCTCGTAGGCGCACGCGGCATCGGCGATCTCTGACGCCGCCGCTGGGGCGAGCATGATCCGGGTCACGCCGGCGGAAGCAGCCGGGCGCGCGCCACCTCCCAGGCTTCGCAGGCGTCCTGGCCGCCATCGATGGCGGCGGCTCGCCGATGTACGTCTGTGAGTTGCTCGAGCGTCAGCGGCGCTGTCTCGGCTAGCACGGCGTCGAGGAGCTGTTGCGCCAGTAGGAGCTTCTCGGTCGCAGACAGCGACGCGAGATCAACGGTGCTGCCGGTCATGGGCACCTCCTTCCTTCGCCTGGCATGATGCTTCAGTGGGCGCCGTTTGTAAAGCGGAACGATCACGCGGAGTGTAGACGGTGCAGACGTCGTGGAGCCCCGGTATGAAGCTGCTGTGGTAGGAGCTGCGCGACGAGGTATTGCCGTGCTGGAAGCGCACGATGTCGGTGCAGGCGGGCCACAGCCCGGCCTGCATCGCCGCGGCAGTGGACAGGGCCGGCAACGGGATGTGCCGGCGCTCCTGGCGGTCGGCATAGCCGCCGATCAGCACGGCGATGTGACCGCTAGAGGTCAGCCGGCTGCGGCACAGCTGCAGCAGGTTTCGTAGCCGGGCGAGGAAGCTATCCAGGTCGGGCGCGTTCGACAGGCAGCGTGCATCTCCGGAGTAGCGGATCATCCGCCAGTACGGCGGGTGGAGCCACACGAAGTCGACTGGGGCGATGTCGGCGTAACTCGCTGGATCACCAGCGTCCTGACCGGCCTTCAGGTCGAAGCTGACGCACGGGATGCCGAGATCGCGGCACACGTCGCGGCAGGTGCCGCCGCCGGTCATTGGGTCGAGGACGCGGCGCGGCTGGAAGTATTGCAGCAGATCCTTGATCAGGTAGCCGTCGCAGTTGCCGCGGTAGGAGGAGTGGCCCCACGGCCCACGGTTGGTTGTGGAGTGGACGCTGGTCAGCCACGGCACCGGGCTGGCGTTGCGCGGTGCCTGCGGCAGCGTGATGCGCTGCCGCAAGTCGCAGGCCGTCATGAGTGGCCTCCGGACTCGGTCTCGTCCAGGTAGCGGCCGTAGGCGACGACGTCCAGATGCTCGAGGTCTTCGCTGCCGCATAGATGACGCAGATCGATCAGCAGTGCGACGGTAGCGGCATCGAGTGCCTCCTGGCTCTGGGCATCCGGCGGCAGCAAGTAGTGCTGCAAGGCGGCCCGGGCCCGGCGGATACGGGCCCGATTCCGTCTGATCATGCTTGCCTCCCGTCGTTGGGCTGGGCTTCGGCTCGCACCTCGGCCTGCAGGCGAGCCAGCTCGTCGTATGCGCGGGTTAGCAGCTGGGCGGCGGCGAGAAGCTCGCTGCGCTGTAGCCGGTCGCTGTCGTGCCAGTTGCCGTCATCGTCGCGCCAGGAGCGGGTCAGGCGGGCGCTGAGGTAGTCACCCTTGCGGCCGCTATTGCGCCAGATGGTGGCTTTGAGTGAACCGTCCCTGAGGGTGGTGATCGGTTTCTTGTTGGACATAAATGGTCTCCTTCTCGTTGTTGTGCGGCCGCACCATCGCGGCCTGACGGCACGTGATCCAAGGCCGGCCAGCCGGGAGCGTCAGCGTCCGGGCAAGCGAAGGGCCGAAGGCTTCCGCCTTCGGAAAGCGGCCCTGCAGCTTGCGCGGCCCGGCGCCGGACTTAGCGTGCCCGGGTCAGGTCGCCAGGGTGCGACAAGATCAAAAGGGGAGGGAGCCTGGCCAGCGGGATCGATACGTCGCGGGGCGACTGACATGCCAATCATGGCGGCCATGGCGGCTCGCAATAACAATGGCATGACGCTTGCGTGGCCGTGCCCGCCCACGAAAATATTCGCAGGCATGCTGCGTATAGTCAGGCGGTCGCCCCATGCTGCGCATCATCGTCAACCGGACGCCGGCGGGAGCGAAAAGCTACTATGCCACGGCCGATTATTATGCGGAAGAGCAGCCGGGCACTTGGCGCGGCAAGGGTGCCGAGCGGCTGGGGCTGGCCGGCACGATCGACAAGGAAGACTGGGAGGCGCTATGCGACAATCGCGACCCGGGCAGCGGCAAAACGCTGACGGCCCGGCAGAAGGAGGGCCGGCGTGTCGGCTATGACTTCACGTTCAACGCACCCAAGAGCCTGTCGCTGCTCTATGCGCTCACCGGCGACGAACGCCTCGCCGAGGCGTTCCGGGAGGCCGTGGTTGCCACCATGCAGGAGTTGGAGGGCGAAGTGCTAACACGGGTGCGCAGGCAGGGAAGCAACGATGTGCGAACGACCGGCAATCTGGCGTGGGGCGAGTATCTGCACAGCACGGCGCGGCCGGTGGGCGGCGTGCCGGACCCGCACCTGCACATCCATGCCTTTGCCTTCAACGCCACATGGGATGCGCAAGAGCAGCGCTGGAAGGCCGCAGACTTCAGCGGGCTCAAGCGCGACGCGCCATATTTCGAGGCGCTGTTTCATTCGCGGCTGTCGAGGAACCTGGCCGAGCTGGGCCTGCCGATCGAACGCACCCGGCACGGCTGGGAGCTTGCCGGTGTCGGCGAGGTGGCGCGGAACAAGTTTTCACGCCGGACTGCCGAGATCGAGCAGGCGGCCCGGGAGCAGGGCATCACGGACGGGGCTGACAAGGACCAGCTTGGCGCCAGGACCCGCGAGGCCAAGGCGACGCGCTACACACCGGCGCAGGTGCGCAGCATGTGGCGTGAGCGGCTTGATGATGGCGAACGGGCCGAGCTTGACCGGCTGGCAGGACGGATCGGCGGCGATGCCATTCCCGAAGATGACGCACGGCCAACCGAGGCGGTGTCGCTGGCGTTGTCGCACGTATTCGAGCGGCGCTCCGTGGTGCCGGAGCGCACGCTGCGTGCCGAGGCGCTCAAGCG
>JBCCGH010000343.1:0-3784 GCA_039029375.1 Planctomycetota bacterium | reverse complement strand
CGGTGGCCCAGGCACACCCGACGCTTGCGCGGGGCGCCAGCGGATCCGCCCAACGGCACAACCGCCCGACAACGCCTCCTTGACTCGCTGTTGCCGAGACCGCCGCGCCAGCGGTGGCCGAGGCACACCCGAGGCTTGCGCGGGGCGCCAAGCAAAACGGCCGCGCCTTTGGCGCGGCCGTTTAGATTGGCTCCCCGAGCAAGACTCGAACTTGCGACCCACTGATTAACAGTCAGTTGCTCTACCAGCTGAGCTATCGGGGATCGCGGCCGAGCTATTCACCCGACCGGGCGGAGCACCGTAACCCGCTGGCGCGGAGGATCAAGAGGCGCCAGGGATGATGGCCACCGGCGCCAACTCAGCCCCCCTCCCCGGGCCCCTCCCCAAGGCCCAGCCGCGCGTGCCAGGCCGCAATCGACTCGTCCGGATAGCGCCCAAACTGGCGATCCCCGGGCGCGGCGATCAGGTCCACCGGCACCCATCCCGCCTTGAAGTCGAGCATCAGGTGGGTCCGCTCGGGTGGCTGCGGCAGCTCGGAGTCGATGGCCGACGCATGCGGATGGACCAGCTCCGGCCAGCGCGGGTCATAGACCCACAGCGCCGAGCCGCACGCGCGACAAAACGCCCGCTGCTGTGGGCTCACCTTGCCATCGTGCTCATCCACGTGCCGGGGCTCGTAGACCGTCACGTGCGCCTGCCCTTCAACCCGCAGGCTCGCGAACTCGCCGCTCAGGTTGATCGCGTAGCCCCCACCACCCGCCGTCTTGCGGCAGGCGGTGCAGTAGCACAGGTTGAACGGATACGGATGCGCCGAGCGCACCGCAAACCGCACGGCACCGCAGTGGCATGAGCCCTCGAGCGTCCGGGGCTCTCCGGCCCCGTTCAGCCGAGCACCTCGTCGTAGGCGTCCTCGTTGAAGCCAACGACGACCGTCTTCCCCCGCGTCCAGGTGGGCGCGCGGAGCCACCCCGACGGCCCGATGATGACTCCCAGGATGTCGTCGTCCTCGACGTCGTCCTTCTTCAGGTTGAAGGTCAGCACCTTCTTCCCCTTGGCCACGACGAGCGTGCTGTGCTGGCGCACCAGCTCCAGCGCCTCATCCGGCCCGAGGCGGTCCTTGGCTGCGTTCACCACCGTACCGGTGGCGATGCCGCGCTCGCCCAAATAGGCGTCGGCGCGGCCGCAGCTCGTTCAACCCTTGCGGTGATAGTACCAGGCGATCTTCGATGGCATGGGTGTCTCCAGAGTCGGCGTAGGCTAGCGCGCGGCCGGCGGGTCGCCAGGACTTGGCAGAACCTCACGCCGCGGGAACCGCGGCGACGCAACATCGTCCGGGCGCGCCATTTCCACTGCGACCCGACCTTCGAATCCACGAGAGGCTCTCGATGCACGCGCCGCGCGCCGTTTCGGCCATCCTGCTCCTGTTCGCTCTGACCGCGCCGAGCGCCGGCCAGGGCCTCTACCTCGGCCCCCAACCGGCCAACCCCCAGCCGGCCAACCCCCGGCCACGCCCGCACCACCAAGCACCACGCCGGCCACACCGCCCCCTGGTGCGCGTGACCGAGCTCCGCGTCAAGGCCGAGATCGTGGACGGCGTCGCCACGACGGAGCTGCGCCAGGTCTTTCGCAACGACGGTCCCCGCGTCGCCGAGGGCACCTGGATCCTCCCACTCCCCAACGGCGCAGCCGCGGACCGCTTCACGATGACGGTCGGCGGGGTCGAGACCGCCGGTGAAATCCTCGACGCCAACAAGGCCCGGCGCATCTACGAGCAGATCGTCCGCCAGCAGCGCGACCCGGGACTGCTCGAGTACACGGGCTCGGGCTGCCTGCGGGCGCGGATCTTCCCGATCCCGGCGCACGGCGAGGTCCCGGTCCTGGTGCGCTACCGCCAGGTGCTGCCGGCCACTGGCGCGCTGCACGCGTGGAGCTACCCGCTGCGCGCGGCGGGCGGCGGCGGCATGGCGCCCGAGCGGATGAGCCTCGAGGTCCACGTGCGTTCGACCACGCCACTGCGCAACGTCTACTCACCGCTGCCCGGCGTCGCGATTCGCACGATCGGTGAGCACGAGGCGCGCGTCTCGTACGAAGGCGCGAGCGGGCGGCTGCCCGAGCGCGACCCGGCGGTGTTCTACGGGCTATCGGAGGAGGAGTTCGGGCTACACCTGCTCACTCACCGCGCCAGCAGCCACGGCGCGGGCACGTTCTTGATGCTCCTCTCGCCCAAGCAAGAGTGGGCGGACACAGACCGCATCAGGAAGGAGATCACGTTCGTGCTCGACACATCGGGCTCGATGAAAGGGCCGAAGATCGCGCAGGCGCGCGACGCGTTGCGCTTCTTCATCCGCTCGCTGCGGCCCAGCGACCGCTTCAACGTGGTGCCGTTCTCGACCGAGGCGCGCCCGTTCTTTGCCCAACCGATGGCCGCCGACGAGGCCCACCGCGAGGTCGCCCTGGCCAAAGTCGACGCGATCGAAGCGCGCGGCGGCACCAACATCGAAGACGCCCTGCGCGCGGCCCTGCAGCCGCCCGCGGCGCCAGGGGGTAGCGACGGCGGCGACGCGGTGTCGATCCTGCTGTTCTTGACGGACGGGCTCCCCACGGTCGGCAACACGGACATCGAGCAGCTGCTCGCCGCGGCGCGACAGCGCAACAGCCACGGCGCCCGGGTCTTCGCGTTCGGCGTCGGCAACGACGTCAACACACGCCTCCTGGACAAGCTCGCCGAGGAGGGCCGCGGCGATCGCGACTACGTGCGAGAGGACGAGAGCATCGAGGTCAAGACCGGCGCGCTGCTCGCCAAGGTCAGTCACCCCGTGATGACCGACGTCGAGATCCTCTGCGACGGCATCACCGGCTTCGACGTCTTCCCGCGCCGCACGCCCGATCTGTTCAAAGGCAGTCGGCTCCTGGTCGTCGGTCGCTACAAGGGCAGCGGCCACCACGCGGTGCGCCTGCGCGGGAAGGTCCGCGGCGTGCGAAGGGGTGGAACCGCGGCCAGGCCGCGCAGGGCAGCCTGCAAAGACTCGTGCGATCGGTCGCGGCTGAACAGCCAGCGGTCGAGACTCGGCAGACCGGACGTATTGTGGAGGAGGGTGCGGAGCGTCAGTTCGTCCTGGCGGCTGTCGGCGGTGCGAAACCAGGGCAGATAGGTCGTGACCACCTCCTCGAGATCGAGCTCGCCGCGCTCGACCAGACGCAGCACACACAGTGCAGTGAACGACTTGGTGAGAGAGCCCACGGCGAGCGGCGTGTCCGCGCGGAGCAGTGGACCACCGGGGCTCTCGCGTCCGTAGCCGCGTGCAAACACGGTCTCCGAGCCTTCCACCAGAACCACGGAGAAGCCCGGAATCGGAACGCGCTCCAGGTGCTGGCGGAGGAAGGCATCGAGACGCTCGAGCCTCTCCGGATGGACGGCCGCGACGGGGCTCGCGAGCAGCCCACAGGCGAGCGCCAGCAGGGGCAGGAGGCCTCGGATGTGTGTGCGAGCTTTCATTCGATGACCAGGCCGCGAGCGCGAATGCGCGCCAGCTTCGCCGACGGCAGCCAGCCCGCCAGCAGGCAGAACGCGAGGATGGCGGGCGCCAGGGCCAGCGCGCCGACCAGGCTGAAACGCAGGGGAAAATCGACGAGCCCGAGGCCCGAGAAGAGGCCGGACATCAGCGGCCCCCCGAGCCAGGGCCAGGCCAAAGTGCCGACGGCAATGCCGAGCGTCGCCTGCAGACCGACAGCGCACAGCACCGTGGCACGGAGCTGCCCGGGGGTCATGCCCACGGCCTTGAGG
>JBCCGH010000342.1:0-3961 GCA_039029375.1 Planctomycetota bacterium | reverse complement strand
CCGGGCATCATTCGCCCGTCGGGGGGGGGGGGGACAGCGTGAGGGACCAATGGCGATGTCCGAAAACTCGCTCCAGGCGATTCCCTCGTTCATGCAGGCAAGGTGACGATGGGCGCAAACCAACAGAAACGGGATTCGATGGAGGCGGCTCGGGCCTAGCGCGCGCTGGGCGCGGCCGAGCTGGTCGTCGTTGGCTTTGACATCGCGTGCCCGCGCTGGGTCGCGCAGCTGCGCGCGATCCCGGCTGCTCGTGGCGTTCGGCGCCACGAGTGAGCTGGCGGACGGATTGGCGGCATCGTTCGCGCCCGCGTGGCCCGAGTGCACGATCGCGGATGCGGCGCACGACGCAGTGGCGCGCGGTCGGTTCGGCGATCGGCTCGAGCTGTCGGCGAGCAATGATCGTTGGCGTTGCAGACCGCGACCGGGCAAGAGCTGCGCCGGCGCATCGTGCTGCGCGCGGGTGAGACTCGCCGCCTACACCTGCGCGACGTCCTGGATCCGCGCGAGGCGGCGGCGAGCCCCCAGAGAACGAACCGATGAGGTGATGCGTGGTCTCGCCGGTTAGGCCTCTTCACCGCACGAGAACCCGTCGCTCCCCTCCCCGGGTCCTGTGACGAGGTCGGCGAACGAAGAATGCTGCTTCCGGGAGTGCATTTTGGTTCCGGGTTGTCGCGGTGCGTGCGCCTAACCGGCCGAGGGGGCCCCAGCGTGGTTCCCAACGGTCACGGGCGAGTCACCTTCGACTCGCATCGCTTCGTGCCCGCTTCCTCCTAGGTGTTCTCCATGCGTTACGCCCTTTCCGTCGTGGCTGCCGTGGCCTCAGTGTCCACGCCCGTCGAGAGCCAGTCCGTTGGTATGCCTGATGTCGTGATCGCGAATCAAATAGGCGTCGACAACGAGCCAGCCTTAACCTTGCCACCTGGTCAGTTCGTCGTCGGTTTCATCAGCAATCCCCTGCCGCTCTCGGTGATGCAGACGGTTTGGGGCGCGGAGCTGGCGAGTGGGGGCCTGGCTCCGATGGCGGTGCCAACCCCGCCGATCCCTCCCCCATACCTCTACACGTTTGACCCCGCCTTGACCTCGGACAGTCTTGGGGACTCGTACATGGCCTTCATTGCCACCGTCGCCGGGCCGGGCTCGGCGTCAGCGATGTGTGTGAGCAAATACACTGGCGCAGCGTGGTTGCCCCCTGTCCCCTTGGCGCAGGATCCGGCCGGGACCGGGCCCCTGTACCGGTTCAACGACCGTTGCGACATCACGTCGGGGTTTGTGGTCTCGCCCCATGTCCCCACGCAGGAGGCTGTCGTCGCCACGTGGATCAAGGACCGCGGAACGGCGGCCACTGGGTTTGCCGACGCCTTCGTTTCGGTGTCGACGGACTTCGGCGCAACCTTCTCGCCGGCGCTGTCGATGACCGAGCTCGGAGTCTCGGCGCTGCTGCCCAGGGCACACAGCCCTCACGTCGTCATCGATGCTGCGGGGAAGATCCACGTGTTCTGGCAGGACCTCAACGTCAGCTTGCGGGCGCCGGCGATGACCCCCTTGGCGCCGCTGCCCTGCGCACTCATGATGGATACCTCGGTGGATGGGGGCTACAACTTCGCCCAGGACCGAATCATCGGCTCCTACATGTACCCGCCTGCGGTGGTCGCTTCGCCGGTGTTCCCGGGCACATCGCCGTGGGCCGGGTATCAGAACGGGGCCGCCATTCCGGCAGCGCACCCGACGGACCCTTCGCGGCTCTACGTGGTCTATGCTGCGTCGAATGTCACGTCGGATCCGGACCTGTATCTGGTGCGCTCGCACGATGGTGGTTCATCCTGGGTGCCACCAGTGCTGGTGCCGACCACGCCGCCATCCGGGATAGCAGCGCCGCCGGTTGCGGCGCAGATCATGCCCCAGATGGCCATCCAGCCCAATGGTGACTTGGTCATCGCCTGGTGGGACAACCGGGGCGGGGTCGGCTGGGACGTCTACATCATCCGCGCGATGGAGACGACCTCCGGCGCGGGTTCGCCGGTGGTGTCCTTCTCGGGGGACTATCGCGTCTCCAACACTAGCTACTTGCCGCCTAGCAACGGGTCGGGGCCGTGGCTCGGCGAGTACTTCGCGCTCGAGGTCGACGCTGTGAACGCCTACCTCGCGTTTCCTGGTGTCGGTCCATCGGCGCCGCCCGCGGGCCCGAATGTGCTCTACGCTGACGTCGTCCCCATCGCGACGATCCTCTGATTGGGCGGTGGAGTTTGGTCGCGGCCCCGCACGCATCAGGCGAGGGCGCGGGTCCACACCGTGCGGAGCCACTGGGTGAAGTCGTCTATCAGCGTGTAGGACGGCGGCACAACGAAGGCGGTGAAGACGGTGCAGAGCGCGAGGCCGACGCTGACGGCAATCGACATGCTGACGTCGCCGAGGCCGTTGCCCGACTCGCCGAAGATCGCCATGGGCAGGAGGCCCACGATCGCGGTGGTCGCCCTCATGATGATCGGGCGGAGACGGCGGCGGGTGCCTTCGAGGATGCGGCTTCGCGGCCCATCTCGGGGCGCAGGCGGGAGATGCAGTCGAGGAGAACGATGCCGTTGTTCACGATGATGCCCGCCAGCCACGCCAGGGCTCCTCGCGACGTGCTTGCTGAGTCGGACCCTATTCCCGGGAGGAGTCAGCTTATGCTGCCTGTGGGTAAGCGTGGCACAGCCCCTCCACCTCCTCCCCACTCGCCTCCGGCGCACGGTGGAACTCCGCACTCTCACCCCACGACCGAAACTCAAACACGCCGTCCGGCCACAGCGTGCGGAAGTGCACATTCAGCCGCAGCGCCGCGTCAAACCGCTGCGTGAACGCCACGCACCCAGTACGCGTCCGCTCCGAACGCGGCACCCGGCGCCGGTAGAACGAGGCCAGCGCCCGAACCAGGATCTGCCGCAAGACCCCGGCCGGACTCGAGAGTTTACATGATGTCGAGGCTCAATCCCACGGCTTCGGTACCCAATGTCTACTCTTCACGCCCCGCGTTGCCGCGGCACATGCAAGACTCGTTTCCGGCTGGCTGCTCGCCTCTACCGGGAGGGAGTCGAACCCCCTGGATCACTGACAAGGTTTCAGCTTTGCAGTTAGCCTCTACATCACATCCTCCATGACCATGGCTTAGCCTGTCGCAAGTTGGGTGCACGTACATCGCAAGCTCCGTGATGCGCTGGATGCTGGAACAGAAGCAGCCGCGGTCGTGCTCCGACCGATACAGAGGCTCTTCTGGAGCGAGCGCGCAATCAAGAAGCGTGCCAAGGCCGAGCAGATGACCTGGACCGATGTGGTTGCACTCCGCGATCGGACACGGCAGCGGCGCTCCGTGCGCGTCGTCGCGCAGATCCATGACGCCGGGCGTGAGCAATCAAGTCACCGCGCGACGCTTCCCAAGAGCGAGTCATCGTTAGGGATCTCAAGCCGATCTACACCGCCGCGAGCCGAGGACGCTAAGGCCGCGCTGAGCGCCTTCGAGGACAAGTGGGGTCGGCGCCATGAGAGGAGCTCGAGTTCGTGGAGGAACAACTGGAAGCGCGTCGTGCCCTTCCTGGACTTTCCTCCAGAGATCCGCCGCGTCATCTACACGACCAATCAGATCGAGGCGCTCGACTCCAGCATCCGGAAGCTGCTGCACTACTGCGGACGCTTCCCGAACGACGAGGCCGTGACCAAGATCCTGTTCTTGGCGCTGAGGCGCGTCGAGAAGAAGTGGACGCGCACCATGTGGAACTGGAGCGCGGTGCTCGGACAATTCGCTGGGTTGTCGTCCCCGCCGAAACTCTGTGACACGCAAGTCCAGAAACCCCTGTTGAAAGTCGTCGGTCTCCTCCTCGCCGGTCGCCGCACCGGAAGGACACAGACCGATGACCGATTCGACTTCGTGGCAGCAGCCGTTCGACGACACCTCCGCGCATCCCGCGCCTGATCGTGCGGTGGCTTCCGG
>JBCCGH010000341.1:0-4024 GCA_039029375.1 Planctomycetota bacterium | reverse complement strand
TTGTTGCCGTCGAGCTTGACGTCGTACTCGGCCTGGCACGGGATCTGGTAGCGAATGCCCCCGGCGACGTACTGGCAGTGCGCGTCGTAGACGTGTGTCTCTTCGAGTACGGCGTGGCCGGTGGCCGGGTCGCGCTGAAAGTTCTCTGGAGGAGGTTCGTCTCAGCCTCCTCGTGACGCTGCGCCGGCGCGAGCGCGGCATCCGCCGCCGCCCGCTCGCACCAGGACAGCTGCGCGGGCAGGCTCGCCGGGTTCCCGCAGCCGGCCCACGCCGCCAACGCCTGGAGACGCGCGCCGTGATCGAGAGCGTCGTAGGCAAGGCCATCGAGGCGCGCGCGCACCGGCACGCTGGCGACATGAGCCACCGCGTCGACGTCGGGGCGCTCAAACAGCAACCGCGCTAACAGGCGCAGGGCATCATCGCGGTCGAGCTCGGTCGGCCCGCGCGCCCCATCGAGTCCACGCGCTAAGAACCGCAGGAGCACCGGGTGCGCATGGAGGCCATCGCGCTCCAGGTAGCGGCTCGCCACCAGCCCGGCCGCAGCCGCCCCCTCGGCGCGGAGCTGCGCCAACACCGCGGCCGCCGGCAACGCTTCGGTCGGCGCCGCGCTCTCGCCGCGCCGCAGGGCCACCAACGCGGGATCGCCCAACCAAGTGCTCCAGGCCGGCGCATCGGTCAGCCAGCGCTGCACCGCCGCGAGGTCGCCCGCACGCCAGGCGGCGCTCGCGTCGCGCGCGGCCCTCACGCCGGCCGCGGCCGTGCTCAGCCCCAGGCCCAGGGCCGCCAACACGACGCTCGCCACCGCGGCCAACCCCATCGCGCGCACCGGGTGACGGCGCGTCCACTTGCCGAGGCGCAGCCACGGGCTCGCGCCGCGCACCGACACCGGCCGGTCCTCGAGGTGGCGGCGCAGATCGGCGGCGAGCGCGCCGGCGGACGGATAGCGGTCGATCCGCTCCTTGGCCAACGCGACGGCCAGGATCGCGCACAAGTCGCGTGGGATGCCGGCCCGGCGCAGCGGCGCCCGTGGCAACGGCTCGCGGCACACGACGCGGATCACTTCGTCCGTGCCGCGATCGCGCAAGTCGTAGGGTGGGGCGCCGAGCAGGACCTCCCACAGCAGCAAGCCGAGAGCGTAGACATCGGCCCGGGCATCGGGCGCGCGGCCGAGCAACTGCTCCGGGCTCATGAACGCGCGCGTCCCGACGAGCATGCCAGTGCGCGTCGGCGCGGCATCGACATCCTGCGTCGGATCGAGGACGCGAGCCACGCCAAAGTCGATCACGCGCGGGCGACCATCGGCCTCGACCAGAACGTTGGCGGGCTTCAAATCGCGGTGCACGATGCCGAGCGCGTGCGCGTGCTCGACCGCATCGCACATCGCCACCACCAGGCGAAGCCGCTGGCGCCGCGACGGTCGCGCCTGCGCGAGGTAGTCGCGCAACGGCAGACCGCGCACCAGCTCCATGGCAAAGAACGGCAGCGCCCCGGCCCCGACGTCGTGCGTCCCGGCCTGCAGGACCTGCGCGATTCCGGGATGCGCCAGGCGCCCCAGAACCTCGACCTCGCGGCGGAACCGATCGATGTCCTCCGTCGCCGGCAGCGGCGAGCGCAGCACCTTGAGCGCGACCTCGCGGCACGGCTGGTCTTGCAAGGCGCGATACACCACGCCCATGCCACCCTCTCCCAGCTTCTCGAGGATGCGGTAGCCGCCGATCCGCGCGGGCGACGCCGGCGCGTTTGGGTCGAGCCGCAAGTGGTCCCGCAGCGGCGGGTGGTCCAGTGGCGCGCTCGGCCGCGCGTCGTACTCGAGCAGCAGGGCGACGTCCCGCCGCAAGCGGGCGTCACCCTCGCACAGCTGGTCGAGCGCGCGGTCCCGCTCGGCCGCCGGCACGTCGCCCAGCGCGAAGAACACGCGCTTGGCACGCTCGTGCCGCACGCGCTCGCTCAACGGCGGTCGCGCTCCAACCGCACCAACAGCCAGGCGCGCGCCATGCGCCACTCCTTGTGCGCAGTGCCGGTCGACACACCGGCAGCCCGCCCCACTTCCTCAAACGACAGACCGGCAAACACACGCAGCTCGACGACCCGGGCCTGCAGCGGGTCCACCGTCGCCAAGCGGTCCAGCAAGTCGGACAGCTCAAGGGCGTCGAAGCCACGCTCGGCGGCCAGCGCCGCGCCGTCGAGGGCCACGGCCGGCGGGGCATCGCCCCGGCCGGACCGGCGCCGCGCTCGGGCGTGGTCGACCAAGATCCGCCGAATCAAGCGCGCCGCCAACGCCAGGAAGTGCGCCCGGTCGCCGACGTCGAGGCGCCGCTGGGTCCGCAGCCGCAAGAACGCCTCGTGCGCCAACGCGGTCGTCTGCAGGGTGTGGTCGGCACGCTCCCGGCGCAGATGCCGGGCCGCGAGGCGCCGCAGCTCATCGTAGATCTCCGGCACGAGCTCCCGTAGGGAGTCGTCGTTCCAGTCGGGCAGTTCCTGGCGCGACACGGGCACCGAGGGGAGATCGGGCGGGGTGCTCGTGGCGCGTGTTCGGCCAGCGGGGTCGTGCATGGTGGGCGCCGAATTCTAGCGATTTGCTGAACGGGCAGGCGACAACGGACGCGACGGGGGGGAGCCGCGGCTCGCGGTCTCACCTCATCATGAACAGCCACATCTCCCTCGGCACGGCCGCTTGGCTCCTTCTCGCCATAACCTTCGCGTGCGGCGGCAGCGGCGGCGGCTCGTCGACCGCCAGCGGCGTCTTCCTCGACAGCCCGGTGCAAGGTCTCTCCTTCAGCTCGGGGACCGAATCCGGCACGACGGACGCGGCGGGCACGTTCACGTATCCGGCGGGCAGCACGGTCGAGTTCTCGATCGGCGGCACCGTGCTCGGCTCAGCCCCGGGCGCGGCGTCGATCACCCCGGTGTCTCTCGTCGCCGGCGCCGCCGACGAGAACGACGCCACGGTCACCAACATCCTGCGCCTGCTACAGACGCTCGACAGCGACCGCGACCCGAGCAACGGGATCGTGCTCGCAGACGCCGTGCGCACCGCGCTCCAGGCCAGCTCATTGAACTTCGCGCAATCCGTCGCGGCGTTCGAAGCCGACGCCACCGTCACCGCCGCGCTCAGCGCCGCCGGGGCCGGCACGCTGGTCACCACCACCGCGGCGCGGAGCCACTTCCGCGGCACCCTTCTGGCCCGACTCGCCGGACGCTACCGCGGCACGTTCACCGGCAACGCCTCCGGCACGTTCTCGTTCGTGATGGACCGCAACGGCCGCCTGCTCGGTTGGGGCGTCGAGTCACAGGAACTCTTCAACTACACCGGCACCACGGCGAGCGACGGCTCGAGCGTGTTCGGTAGCGTCTCCACCGGCGCGACGTTCAGCGGGACCACCGGGGACGGCGCGATCAACGGAACATGGAGCAACTCGTCGTCGGGCGAGAGTGGCACCTTCACGGGCACTCAGGTCGAGTCCATCGACGTCAGCATCGATGGCTCGACCCTGCAACAGATCATGGGCACGTACAGCGGCTCTGCCACGATCGGCGGGATGACCGATCCAGTCACCCTGATCCTCGACAGCGCCGGCAACGTCACGGTGCCGCCGGTCGCGGAGTCGATCGCGGTGCTGGTCGGCACGACGGCGACCGGTGCGCGCCTGCTCGGCACCGACCTCGAGGCCACGGACTTCGCCGGCACCTTCGACCTGGCGGGCAACGTCTCCGGCACCCTGACCAACACCGTCGAGGGGCAGTCGGGATCGTTCCAGGTGGCCCGCTGATCGTGCGGCGACGGCCACCGCGGCGCGCCGTCGCGGCGTTCGCGGCGGTCGGGGCCCTGCTCGCGGCGGTCGCGTCCTGGCGCCGGTCACCGCTGCCGCGGCCACCGCGGGGCCTCGCCGGGGCGGCGGAGATCGCGCGGCCGGCGGCCGCGCCGTCGCCACCGACGCCGCGGTCACGGCCCCACGCCGCCCCGTCACGCCGCGGGGACCGAATCAGCCCGGCGCCGGACCCCGCACCCCCGCTGCCGGCCGCG
>JBCCGH010000340.1:0-4041 GCA_039029375.1 Planctomycetota bacterium | reverse complement strand
GATGGCACCCGTCCGGCCACCGCTCGCTGCGTCGCACCTCCTCGACGTATCCACCAATATGCCTGCGTCGGTGCTTCTTGCGAGCAGCGTCCGGTCACGCACCCTCTGCACAGGAATTTCTGATCCAGGACACTAGCCGCGCGTCTTCACGCGCGTGCGTCGAAACCCCGCGGCCCCTTGGCGGCGGTCGGCGCGCCCGTCACAATCCGCGCAATGAGTCAACGGCGCGTAGCGACAGCGCTGATGGGGTGCTTGCTGGGTGTCGCATCCACGCCGGCGCAGGGGACCCCCAACATCCTGTTGTGTATGGCCGACGATTGGTCATGGCCGCACGCAGGCGCGCTGGGCGACGTGGTTGTGCAGACGCCGGCGTTCGACCGCGTCGCCAGCGAAGGGTTGCTGTTGACCCACGCGTTCGCGAATGCTCCGTCCTGCACGCCGTCCCGCGCCGCCCTCCTGACCGGCCAGCATATCTGGCGCCTTGGCGAGGGCGCCAATCTGTGGTCGACGTTGTCGGCCGGCGTTGCCACTTACGCCGACCTTCTCAACGACGCTGGCTATGCCGTTGGCCATGAGGTCAAGGGATGGGGGCCGGGCTGGGTCACCGCCGGGGGGCGAGCCTATAACCCGGCGGGCCCCGAGTTCGCGAGCCTAGCCGAGTTCCTCGACGATGCCGCCGGACGGCCGTTTTGTTATTGGCTCGGCAGCGAGCTGCCGCACCGGCCCTACCCGTTTGGCTTCGGCGTGCTCAGTGGCTTGGACCCCGAGCAGGTGACCGTCCCGCCGATCCTGCCCGATCACGACGTCGTGCGTCGCGATCTGGCGGACTACTACGCCTCAGTCCAGCTGTTCGATCGCACGGTCGCCGCGGCGCTGGCCGAACTCGACGCCCGCGGGTTGCTGGACGACACCATCGTGGTCGTGACCAGCGACAACGGCATGCCGTTCCCGCGCTGCAAGACCGAGCTCTACGATGCGGGCACGCGGGTGCCATTGGCGGTGCGTTGGCCCGCGCAAGTTCCCGCTGGTCGCGTCGTGTCGGACTTCGTGCACCTCGCCGATCTGGCGCCGACCTTGCTGGAGGCCGCCGGCCTCGCGGTCCCCGCGGGGATGACCGCGCGCAGCATGCTCGGCGTCTGGACTTCTAGCGCGGCGGGCCGCGTCGACCCGTCGCGGGATCGGGTGCTGCTTGCCCGCGAGCGCCACGTTCCGCAGCAGCGCTGCGTGCCGGTCGGCTACCCGATGCGCGGGTTGCGTACCGACGGGTTCCTCTACGTGCGCAACCTCGAGCCCAGCCGTTGGCCGGTGGGGATTCCGGATCCCCTGCAGGGCTACAACGGCTACGCCTACGCCAGCGTGGACGAGTCGCCAACCAAGTCGTTCATGGTGGACCGGTCGATGGATCCCACGGTCGCGCCGCTGTTCGACCTGGCCTTCGGGCGGCGTCCCGCCGCCGAGCTCTACGATCTCGGCGTCGACCCGCATCAGATGGTGAACGTCGTCGATGACCCGGCCTACGCCGCGGTCCTCGTGCAGATGACGCGCGATCTGGACGCGGCGCTGGCGGCGACGGCCGATCCGCGGCACCCGACCTCGAGTGGCGGCGCGGTGTTCGACCTGGCCGCGTACCACGCTCCGATCGCGCCACCGACGTTGACCGTCGACGTGACGGAAATCGGGCTTGCGGTGGGCGGCCGGCAAACGCTGCGCATCGCCGCCGGGCCAGCGCATGCTGGCCAGCCGTTCGTGCTTCTTGGGTCCTCCAGCGGCACCGCGCCGGGGTTCCCTCTTGCTGGTGCCGCGGTGCCCCTCAACCCCGATGCTTACACGAGCTTCACGCTCGCGCAGCCGAACCCGTTGGTGGTCGGCGGGGTGGGAATGCTCGATGCGATGGGCGGTGCCATTGCGCAATGGAGCGTCGGTCCCGCGGTGCTGCCGTCATCGGCGCAGGGGCTGGCACTGCACCATGCCCACGTCGTGCTCCCGGCGGCTGTGCTCCCGGCGGCTGTGCTCGCGGTGGCGGGTAACCCCTGCGCGCTGACGCTGCGATGACCCGGCGTTCACCGCGGCCGGCGGTGCGCACTTTTCGCATCTACGGCGTCGGGCTAGCATTGCGAGGCGACTCTCGCAGGAGCTTGCCCCCATGCCACTGGCTCTGCGCGCGGGCCCCGTGGCTTTGGTGATCGCGCTTGGCCTCGCGTCCCCCGTTCGCGCCCAAGACAACGTGTTGATTGTGATCGCCGACGATCTCGGCGTCGACAACATCAACGCCTATGCGGAGAGCCTGGCGCCGCCGCCGACCCCCAACATCGACGCCTTGGCAGCGCGCGGCGTGCTCTTTCGCAATGCCTGGGCCAACCCGCTCTGCTCGCCCAGCCGCGCCAATCTGATGACTGGCCGCCGCGCCTTCCGCACCGGGGTCGGCAAGTTCATCACGCCGCCGGAGACTGCCGGACCGCGGGAGAACGTGCTCGGCTTGGAGGAGATGACCATCCCCGAGCTGTTGGATCAGGCCGGCTCTGGCTACGCGCACGCGGCGATCGGCAAGTGGCACCTCGGCGACGCGCGGAACGGCGGCGCCCTAGGGCCGAATCGAGCCGGTTGGTCGCACTTCTCGGGGTTTCTGTATGGCTGGAGCCAGTACTACCGCTGGCCGCGCACCGTCAACGGGGCGACGGCGACGTCGACGGCGTATCAGACGTCGCAGATCGCGGACGACGCCATTGACTGGCTGGCGACAGCGCCGGAGCCGTGGGTTTGTCACTTGGCCTTTGGCGCGCCGCACGAGCCCTATCACGAGCCGCCGGCGCACCTGCACACGCAGAACTTGACCGGACTCGAGCCCATGGTGACGCCGACCCCGTTCTATCGAGCGGCAGTTGAGGCCCTGGACTCCGAGCTCGGCCGGGTGCTTGCGAGCTTGCCGGCGGGCGTGATGCAGCGGACCAACGTCGTCTTCCTCAGTGACAATGGGACTCCCGGTCCCGTCACCCAGTGGCCTCTTGCGCCGACCCACGCCAAGGGCACGCCCTACGAGGGCGGCGTGAACGTCCCGCTGGTCGTCGCCGGGCCCGCGGTCGCGAGCCCGGGGCGGGAGGAGGCCGCGCTCGTCGAGATCACCGATGTGTTCGCGACCGTTGCGGAGCTGTGTGGAGTGGCGCCGACCGTTCCAATCATCGTGTCGGATAGCCGCAGCATGGCCCCGTACCTGCGCGACCCGCTGCAGGCGCCATTGCGGCAGTTTGTGCTGGCTGAGGAGTTCGTGGGCGATGTGGTCACGGCCTATGGCAGTGCGGCGATTCGCGACGACGCGTTCAAGCTGATTCGCTGGTACCGACCGGTGGGGACTAGCGACGAGCTCTACGACCTGATGGCCGACCCGCTCGAACGCATCAACCTCCTTGAGGCTGGCGCGACGCCCGCCGAGCTGCAGCGCTATCAGGTGCTCAGCGATGAGCTCGTGCGGGCTCGCAAGCTGCAGGGCTCCGTGCGCAGCTTCGGCGGCGTGACGTGTGCCGGTACCGCCGGCATGCCCTTCATCACCGCGAGCGGCGAGCCGCGGCCAGGGGGCTCCTACGTCGTCGGCTTGAAGTCCGCGGGGCCGATGCTGCCCGCCGGGCTCCTGCTCGGCGTCTCGGCGACGTCGTTCGCCGGCCTGCCGTTGCCTTTGTTGCTGGCGCCATTGGGGGGCGCGCCGGGTTGCTTTCTGCACACCTCCACGGACCTCTCGTTTGGAGTGACGACCGACGCGCGCGGTGAGGCGTCGGTCTCGATCGCGCTGCCGGCCTTTGGCACCCTGGCCGCGAGCGCCTTCTTCCATTCGTGGGTCGTGGTGGATCCGGGAGCAAGCGCGCTGGGCCTGACGACGTCGGATGGGGCCGCGGTGACCGTTGGCGCGCCGATCTACTGAGCTACGACTTCTGAGATTGCTCGCGCGAAGCGCTCGATTTCATGCCGCCGCCTCAAGTAGTTGCTGGATCGAGGACTTGCGCGCGGCGAAGAGGGAGGTCGTGAGACGAGCCCCCTTTGCCGTGACCTGGT
>JBCCGH010000339.1:0-4096 GCA_039029375.1 Planctomycetota bacterium | reverse complement strand
GATCCACAAGAGTCACGGGAGCCAGCTCCACTCAAACCACATCGCCGGCCGCCGCCAACGCCAGCCACCCAACGCTGGCGCGGAAGCGGTCTGCCTTCGCGGATTCTTGCCGCGCGACCCCGGGGTTAAGCTTGTTCGAGGGCTAGTGGTAGCTTCCGAATGCCGTCGAATCGAGCCGCGCGATTTGCTCTCCCCAATTGCGAATCGGTTCGTAACCCAAATCGCGCCGCGCGCGCGCGATGCTCACGGTGCGAGGCGCCACGGCAACCATGTGCGCTGTCGAATCGAACGGCGCGCCGGAGTCCGCGGGCATCCAGTTCGGCGGCGTCTTGACGATCTCGGCGCACTGTTCCATCGCAGCGCGGAAGTCGACCGCGCCTGGTCCAGCAACGTTGTAGACGCCGCCCGCGCCGCGGCCCCGAACCGCCGAGCAGATGGCCTGCGAGAGGTCCGCGGTGTGCACCATGTCGACTGGCGTATCGGCACCGCCGTTGTGTGGCATCGGTGCACCACCGGTAAGGAGCCGGCCGATGAAGTCCAGCAGCGGACAGGGACCCGAGCGGTAGATCATGACGGGTCGGAGGATGGTCAACGAATCGCCTAGCAATGCCCGACCGATGCGCTCGCCTTCGAGCTTGGACTTCGTGTACGGATCAGGCGGTTCGAGCGCATGGTCTTCGTCCATGTCGATCAGGTCCTGACCGGAATAGACTCCGGCCGTGCTAACAAACACGACACGATCCACGTTCTGCGCCAACGAAAGGCGGAACAGGTTCTCCGACCCTCGCACGTTCACCCGCTCCAGCGTTGACTCGTCTCCCCCGATCACCGCCGCGGCGTGGACGACGACTTCGATTTCGTCGAGCGCTTCCCTCAGCGCAGTCTGATCCTCCAGGCCGGCATCTATTATCTCGAAGCCCTCCGGTACCGACGAGTGGTGCCGCATCAACCGGACCGCATGCCCTGCTGCTGCCAGCGCCGTGGCCGCGGCACGGCCCACCAAACCCGACGCGCCTGTCACCAACACGCGGTGCGACGTCATGAGGCTCTCACGGTATCGCCTGGAGCGAAGCGGGGTGCCGAGACTCGGAAGTGAGAGGCGACAGCACCTTCGAGCATGGTCTCATCGCTCGCGAGCTGTGGACGGACCGGCTACGTCGCTCAAACGTGCAGCCTTGCTGTGGTGCACACCGGGACGGAGAGGAGTGAGCTGATTCATGGCACCGCCATGGATGCAGGGGCACTTCGCGCAAATCCCCTCGTAGCGGCCCGCTGCGAGTGCCAGCCGGAGCTGGCGGTACCACGGACCGTTCCAGATCTCCCCGAGGTCACGCTCAGCGAGGTTGACGTCGACTCTCCGACCGAACGAGCACGCGTCGAGACTTCCGTCAGCGCGTACCTTGATCTCGTGGAACGGATCGGTGCAGCCCAACTCTGGGGAGAACGGTCCGAGCTCACGGATCTGCTCGGTGAGGTCGGCGGACCGTTCGTCCTGCGAGAATTGTGAGCGGAACAGCACGAGTTCGGTTCCGTGGGAAGTGCACAAAGCTCGGGCGCGTTCGACGCACTCGTCGACCGCCGTGGCCTCGTAGATGTTCTCACCGCGCAGAGTCTCATAGAAAACGACCAGCGGCTGGATGTGCACCGCATGCAGACGAACGCGAGGCAACACGTCGTCCAACAGCGGCACGAGCTCTGACAGGTTGCTCCTCATGAGGGTGTAGGCGAGCGCCAGATGGGGCAGATCGGAACCGAGCCGACGCTTGGCTTCGTCGAGATTCACGAGACCGTCGCGCACCGTCTCCCACCCGACACCGCGCAACGGCATGTTGAAAGAAGTGCCGTCGAACGAGACCGCGACCGACTGCACTCCATCCCGCACGAGGTTCTCGGCGCGCTTCTCCGAAAGCAGAAGTCCGTTGGTGTTGAAGGACACGTCGACGCCAGCTTGCGCCAGCCGCCGCGTCACGTCGCCGAACGACCGCGCGAGCATCGGCTCCCCGACGACGTTTAGATTGACGAAGCGAGCTCGTTCGAGCCACGGCATTAGCCGCTCGATGATCGCCGGGTCGAGCTCCTGTTTGTTCCCGGCCTCGGGCAAGCCGTAGTCCTTCGAACAATGCAAGCATGCCAAGTTGCAGCGCGTCGTAAGCTCGAGGAATACCTGCTGCGGCGGCGTATTCACGACGCCCGTTGCCGGATCCCAGTCGATGCGCTGCTCTTTCAACACGACGCAGTCCTCTAGACTGCGCAGCCTACCACAGTCGTCACAGTTGTGCTGCTGTGGTCGATCTCGCCGCAGCGACCGGCCGCGCCGCAGACCAGCGCCGCGATCGTGCTCGACTGTGGGGCAACGCGCGAGTGACAAGACCAGACGGCCGGCGGGTGAGCCGCGCTGCGCGCTGCACGAGACTCTTGCGTAGCGAACCGACGCGCTCCACCAGCCAGAGGCAGGCACGGATCGGTGTGTTCGCGTCGTACCGATGGCGGATCTGCTCGCATCTGCAAGCGCATCGGCGATGAGGCTGGCAAGCAGGTAGACCTGGTTCCCGGCCAGCGCCTCGACGGCAAGTCGCGCATCGAGCTATAGTCGGCGGTCTGCCGCAACACTTCGCCGCGGTGTACATCGACCCAAAAAGCGTCGCACAATGGAATCCGAAGCGCGTGCTACGCCTCTTCGCCGGGCAAACTTGGAAGCGTTGACCGCTGCCGAGATCGAGGGGCGCCCTACGTTCAATGCCTACCCGCTGAAGCTGCATCTCGACTTGACGGCCGACTGCAACCTCGAGTGTCCCTCATGCCCGTTCACACCGCCGCGCGCGTGGGCGAGAAAGAACGATCCAACCCGCATCCTGCACGTCGGCCTGGACACTCTCACACAATTTGCATCGGAAGTATTCCCACACATCCACGCCGTTTGTCCAACGATCGCGGGCGAGCCAATGATGTACCCGTTCTGGCCCGAGTTCGTCGAACTCTGTCGGGAGTACGGCGTGTGCATCGAGACGTACACCAACGGCACCTATCTTGACGAAGCGAGCTTGGCGCCGCTCGCCGGAGTGCTCAACGAGCTGATCGTGTCGATGGACGGCGCGAGCCCGGAGACCTTCGACGTACTCCGCAAACCAGCAAAGCTCCACGATGTCGTTGCGCGGTTGCACCTGGTTCGCGAGTGGCGCGCATCACTCACGGAGGCAATCCGTCCAACCGTCCTCATCAACTCGACACTGTCCTTACCGTGGGTGCACGAGTTGCCCGCGATGGTACGGCTCGCGGCGGATTGCGGCGTCGATGCGCTGGTTGTGGGACACGTTCAGTCACTCAACGAGTATTGGCGCCGACAGCGACCAGGACTGGAGCCCGAGCGCACGGACGCGGCATTGGTTGCCGCTGCGGCTGAGGCTCGACGGCTGGGGATCGGACTCGAAGCGCCGCGACTTTTCGGCTCGGACGAGAATGTCTCGCACCATGTCCAGCGGCAGGGCCGCATGGTCCGGTATCCGCCCCGGCCAACGGAGCACAAGTATCATTGCCACTATCCGTGGCGCGAACTGTTCGTTTCGCTCGATGGCACCGTTGCCCCGTGCTGCGGCATCGGTCGACCCAATCTCGGCAATCTGCACACCGATGGAGACCTTCGCACGCTGTTCCATCACCCCGAGCTTGCTCGAATTCGCTCGGGACTAGTAAGTGGAGACCTGCACTCCGCCTGTGGGAGTTGCCAGAAGCTCGCGATGTTCGGCGGGCTCCAGTACGAGCAAGCCAGCTTCGACGACGACTACCATGCACTTCGAGGCATGCTACGCGAACACGACCGTAGCTCGAATTCCAACGGTCCAAGAGAGGCTCGAGTCAGCGGATCGAGCCCGTCCGCGATCGAGAAACCACCGCGCGATTCGTAAGGCGTAGGGGTTCGAAGCTGCCGTTCGCGTGTTCGAGCAAGCGGTCGACGAATTGCCTCCGCGACGTCGCTGTCGTGCAGGAGATCGTCGTGCAGGAGATCGTCGTGCAGGAGATCGTCGTGCAGGAGATCGTCGTGCAGGAGATCGTCGTGCAGGAGATCGTCGTGCAGGAGATCGTCGTGCAGGAGATCGTC
>JBCCGH010000338.1:0-4217 GCA_039029375.1 Planctomycetota bacterium | reverse complement strand
CCTTGCGCACCCCACCGCACGCTGGGCACCGCAGCACATCCGTCTCAAACACCCGGTTCATCAACTCCGCCCCCGAGTACCGACGCCGCCGCGTCGTCGCCGTCGCACCATCACCATCACCTCGAGCCTCCTCGGAGGCCCCGTCCTCTCCGGGCTCCTCCTCGGGGACCACCAACTCTCGCCCGGACGCCGCCGGCGCAGAGACTCCGTAGCGGGGACCCTCGCGCGCGAAGCGCGTGATGGGCGCGTAGGTCGTCAGATTCACCCGAGGCCGCGGGATCAACGCTGCCAGCCTCCCGGTGGCGCTCAAGGCCATCGAGGCGCTGCGTCCCGACCTCGTCTTCCTCGATGTCCAGATGCCCGGCATGGATGGGTTGGCCGTCGTCGAGGCGCTCCGCGGGCGACCGCAGCCCCCACTGATCGTGTTCGCCACCGCTTACGAAGAGCACGCCAGGGCGGCGTTCGATGCCCACGCGGTGTCCTACTTGCTCAAGCCGATCGATCGCGAGCGGCTCGCCACCGCCGTCGCACGCTGTCGTCAGCTTGCCCAGAGCCATTGCGTCGAGAGCGAGCTCACCCGGATTGCCGATGCTCTGCAGCGCCGCGATACGGTGGCCGGCGAACGCTTGGTCGTCCGCACCCGTGGCGGCCTGAAGATGCTGCGGCCGGAGGACATCGTTTGCGCGAGCGCCGAGGGGAGCCTGGTGCACGTGCACACCGCGGTCGAAGTGCTGCGCGCAGACCAGCCGGTGCGCGAGCTCGAAGCGGTGCTGCCTGATCCGCCGTTTTTTCGGGCGCGGCGTGGGGCGCTCGTCAACTTGGATCGCGTGCAGGAGATCCAGCACGGCTTTCGCGGCTGCTTCGTGCTGGTGCTCGGCGACGCGGGAGCGACCGAGATTGCGCCGAGCGAACGGCAGTCGAAGGTGCTGCGCGAACGGCTGGGCCCCAAGGGTCCGCGCTGATCGCGGGTCCTGCGGCCGTGTTGGTCCTCCACGGGCTAAGCTAGCCCGAACGGAGTGGGCTGCGATACAGTCCTGCCCGCCGTCCGTGGGACTTCTGTGCGACTTCCGGCCTTTGCCTCTGGAGCATCGAATGCTAGTCGTGCCTCCGCTCCCCGGGCGGCGCTTGCTTTCGTCGCACGATGGAGGAGACCCGAGCACAGAAGCGCGTCGCCCGCGAAGATCTGGCGCTGTTCATCAACGCCTGCTTCGCTTGCACCAACCAGGCGGAGCACTACAGCGACGCCCGTGGGCAGGCTGTTTCCATCGGGTTCTTGCACAGCTACGTGCTCGGGAACTACCGCCGCCTCTACGCGCGCTGTCTCGCGGCCGGCATTAACCATTTCAATCAGGCGACGATTGTTTCGTGTCTGCTTCGGACCGGAAAGGACACCCCGGTCGACTTCGCCGCCGAGGAGGGCGCGCTCATACGCGCTGCGTTGCGCGGCTTGCCGCCGCAGCGGGTGCTGCGGTTGTTCCGCACGCTGCGTCGCCACCGCGTCAACAACCGCCGCACGCGCGCCGCGATCCGCGACTGGGTCCGTTCCCGCCCCGCCCCGGCCTTCGATGCTGTCAAGTATCGCAACAAGCTCAAGCACGCTGCCCGCCACGCGCACCTTTCGTTCGGGGACGAGACCGGGACGTTCCTCTTCGACTACAAGAAGCAGAAGAAGTTCGAGACCGAGCTCTTCGATCGCTACCGCGAGGCGCACTTCAGCGCACGTGCGATCTACGACCTGCCGCTGACCGTCGCCGAGGGCTTCGCCGAGAAGCACGGCGTCCCGCGTGCTGCGTTCCTGAAGAACATCGAGCCGCGGCTCACCGCCGGCGAGCGATTGCGCCTGCAGGCAAGCGCCGAGCGCGCCGGAGGCAAGGCGCCGGAGATCGATCTGTCGCGCACGCGCCTGACCCGGCTCGTACTCTACGTCCTGTCGCTCGACGCCGAGCGGCGCGAGGCTCGTCGGGACGAGCTCGAGCGCGCGATCGATGGGGCCGCGTTCCGTGCCCTCTCGCGCGCCGAGACCACAATCGGTGCCAAGGGTCGCCGCGTCGCCGCCGTTCTCGACCGCAGCTACTCAAGCTCCGGCTCGACGGAGAAGCGCCGCCGCCCGCTCGGCATCGCGGTCGCCGCCAGCGCGCTGCTTCGTCAGGCCGCGGGGGAGTACCGCGCGTTCTGGACCGGCGGCTGCGAGGACGAGCTGATGGTCTCGCCCCGCGGCCAGACCGACCTGGCGACCCCGCTCCTCGACGCGCTCGAGTGGGGTGCGGACCTCGTCGTCATTCTCTCCGACGGGTTCGAGAATGACCCTCCGGGAACCGTGGATCGCGTCGTGAAGGCATACCGGCAGTCGAAGCTCGCGCCGACGGGGCAAGCCATTGTGCACGTCAATCCGGTGTTTGATGCCCAGAACTTCGAGCCGCGGACTCTCGGGCCGTCGATCCCGTGCGTTGGCGTGCGCGATGCCGAGGATCTGCCGACCATGCTGGACTTCGCGCGCTTTGTCGACGGATCAGCGAACTTTGAGGAGCTCGATGCTGCGCTGGCGCGCCGTTCGCAGCGCTTGATCGCGGGTCTCGAAGAGGAGGGCGAGTCGTGAACGAGAAGCCTGACCTCCTGGCCACCATCGATCGCGGTCTTCTCACGCGCAGCGGCCTTCGTATCGCTCCGTCTCAGGTGTGGGGTGGCGTCCGCCTTGTGCCTCTGGTCCGAGCGAACCCCCGCCAAGACCTTCGCCTGACCCGGCGTGGCTACGACGAGGATCTCGCTGTGGTCGACCTGGGTGGTCACGACCCCGCGTCGCCGGTTCCGAACATCAATTACGCCAGCTACGCCCCTCACGGCATGGTTGTGCAGTGGACCAAGGACGGCACTCCGGCGGCCACCTGCGGTGCGCAGCTGTTCCGCAAGGACGGCAAGCGTCTCTCGGTCGGGCCGTTCACCGCGCGGGTGATGTCTCGAATGGCCAAGCGGGAGTACGGCAAGAACCGCCTCCGCTTCCTCCCGCTCCACCTCGCGATGGAGGGTTTCCTCGCGCTGCACTTCGGTGGTCCGGACGTAGCTTTCGAGGAATACTCGCGCCGCGCGCTGTCCGGTGGGCTCGATCCGCGTTGGGAGATGGTGTTCGGTGGAGCAGCCATCCACGGCTTGGAGGATGCGCTCCGCGTCTTCGAGATCCACGAGGGGCAGTGCGGAGTGCTGATCTGCGTCGCCGATGCGCTGGCCACCGCCTTTGTCGTCCCGCATCCCGATGACTATCGCGCGTTGCATCGCACGTTGCTGAAGGACTTCTTCGGCGAGCTGATCAACCGCTACTCGATCAGCTACGCGGACGTCGGTCGCTTCGCGCCCGACGAGAAGGATCCGGTCCCGAAGTTGATCGACGACCTGCGGGCGCTCGTCGTCGACCTACGCGAGGGCTGGGAAGACGCGCTCGGCTCGTTGACGCTTGACCTGTTCGACCGCGATCTGCGCACCGAGTCGGTTTATCGCATGAATCCGTTCAGCATGCAGCGCTTCATCACCGAGCTCGCGCGCGGCACCGAGAACCACATCGGCGAGGCTATCGTCAGCGACGATGGCACGCTCCAGTATCTGAAGACCTTTCGGCTGTCCGCGGGTCAATCCCGCCGCGCCTATCTACTCAGCGAGCTCGCCGCCGCGCGTTGGAGCTTGGAAGACGCGGCGAAGGCGCTCACGACGACAAAGGACCATCTGATCCTCCGCATCGAGAAGGCCGGGCTCGGCTATCTGATTGCGGAACACGTCTTGGCGAGGGCCCGCAAGATGGCGGGCCGCTGACTCTGGCGGACGTGTCACCCTCGCCGTCCTCGCCGTCCAGGTGCCCGGCATGGATGAGCTGGCCGTCGTCGAGGGGCTGCGCGGGCGATCTCATTCGCCGGTGCGCGAGCTCGAAGCCGTGTTGCCCGATCCGCCGTTCGGTTGCTCGTGCCGGTGCTCGGCGATGCGGGAGGGACCGAGATTCCGCTGAGCGAACGGCGGTCGAAGGTGCTGCGCGACCGGCTGGGGGCCAAGGGCCCGCGCTGATCGCGGACCGAAGCGTTGTCGCAGAGACGCCGCTGTTTCGTGGGCATATCGGCGGGCGCAGTCGAACCCAGTGCCGCGGAACCCCGTGCAAGGAGCAGAAAGTGGTACCACGAGTGACTGACCTTCCCCATCTCTGGCGCTCCGGCGCCGTCCTGTGGCTCGCGCGCCACAGG
>JBCCGH010000337.1:0-4294 GCA_039029375.1 Planctomycetota bacterium | reverse complement strand
TGGCCTTGTGTCGCCGCCAGTCGTGGCACGGCTAATGCGCCCTGTGCAGAGGCCATCCCGAGCCGGTCGCTCACCTCTCCCCACCGGTCCCGGGCGAGGCGGCCAAACGCAGACGGCTCGTTGAGCGTGGTCACCAGCTGAGCCAGCGCGGCCCGTCGCAGCGTGTCACTCGGCGGGATCACGCCCATACCCAGGTCGCTGTGCAGCGCCGCGTTGGTGGCGCCCCGCGGCATGCCCAGCGCACGGCGCGCGACCTTGCGCACCGCCTTGTCAAGATGTTCGCCGAGGTCCGACGTTTCCGCCAGCGCCCACACACGTCCATGGAAAGCAATGTACGGTCGTACCCACATGTTGTACGCTGTGAGCCACTGCTCGTGGCGCAGCCCGAAGCGCGCCATCTGCGCTAGGCGTCGTTGCACCTCCAGGCGCACCTCCTGCGCCTGCTTGTCCGTCTTCCTGTTGGTGGACAGACGGTAGCCGAGGTACCTGAACTCGGTGGCCACCGGCACGCGCATGTGCCCGACCACGGCGTGGTCGTTGTCCGCCGTCTGCAGGCCGAGCGAGCGGGCACGCCGCGCCGCAGTGTCGGCGAAAATAGCCAACGAGCACTTCGACTCGTTCACGGCCATCCCGGTGGCGTCCGAGAAGCGCCGCAGCTGCTCCACCATCGCCTGCATCGACCGTGCCGACGTGGCCAGCAGTGACACGTCGTCGGCATACGCAAGCACACCAGGTAGTCGGTTGGCCGCAAGGTACCCGTCGTGCTCGCACGACGCCTCACGTGCCGCTGCCACCAGCGGATCGAGCACTATCGCGAAAAGCAGCGGGCCCCACACCGAGCCTTGCCGTACCCCGGCGCCAACAGCGAAGGTGTCCGTCGCCTGCGCCTTGCCGACGCCAGGCAGTCGCACCGTCGCCTCGAGGCCTGTGTGCGCGTCGGCGACGAGCCGCACGAGCCAGGCAGGTGCCCCGATGCGTCGAAGCGCTCGTGGCAGCGCCGTGTGTGGCACGCGGTCAAAGGCCTTCATGAAGTCCACCGACAACACGCCCAGCGCTTCCGGCGCGTCGCTCTCGGCCTCCATCTCCAGCAGCTCGTCGTCTGTCAAGTCGCGCCGCGCGCTGCGCTTGGGTGGGCCCGCGCGCCGCGTCGCCTCGAGGGTCGTGTCGACCGTGTCAAGCAGCGCCGCGACAATAGTCGACACTCCGCCTCGCACGGCGCCCGTGACCACGCCCTGCTCTGCCTCCAGCGCCGCCTTAAGGCGGTTGCCCGCGCGCCGCATCAGCAGGCGCTCGAAGCACTTGTACGCCGTCGAGAGCAGGGAGATGGACCGCAGTTTGCGCAAGTCGGGTGCGACGCTGACCGTGTCCGTTTGGCCCGCCTTAGGGATGAGGCACAGCGTGGCCCGCTTCCACGCATCTGGGACAACTCCCGCTGCTCGGCACAGGTTGAACAGCGTCGCGAGCCAGTCCGCCACAGTCATGTGAGCCCCGGTGCCCGTCGGCGCAGGCATGTCGGCGATAACGAGCCACAGGCCCGTGGCGACGCCGTCGGGTCCAGTTGACTTCGACCAGCCGCCGGTCTTCGCTGTCGCCTCACGCAGCACCTCGACGACTTCCGCTGCGGTGAAAGGTGCAGTGCCCGTCGTCGTCGGCTCGCGCGCCTCCGGGACACGCCGGCGCGCGTAGACCTCGTCGAGCAGCTCCTCGTCGGCCTCCTCTTCTGTCGGTCGGTAGATGTGACGGAAGTGGTCGCGCACGGCTGCGCGCGTCGCCTGCACGCCTGTGACGAGTTGCGCCTTGCCATGTCGAGCATCCTGGGGCGGCAGGTGGAGGTTGGCTGCCATCACTGTCGGCTCGACGTCGCGTGGCCAGGCCGTGCGTCTGCCGCCGCCGGTGCGCAGGGTGGCGAAGAATCGACGGAGTCCGTGTTGTGTCTCCCCGTTGTGCCATGCTCGCATGTCCTCCTGGAACCGGGCGAAGCCCGCCCTCGCCGCGCGCTGGTACACGTCGTCGAGCGCGTCCGCTGTTGCCTTGCTCTCTGCGCGGGCCAGCCGCAGCACGAGCCCGTCATCTGCGCGGTCTGCGTCGAGCACGTGCGTGCCCAGCTCATGGAGACGGTGTAGCAGACGGCGCGCCTCGTCTTGTAGCTGTGCCTCTTGCCTCTCGAGGGCGGCCGCGGCAGGTGTAGTCGGCTTGCGCGTGTGGTGTCGGCCTGCGTTGACCACGGGCCGGTGGCGGCGGCCGCTGGCCGCTGCGTGTGCCTCGCTCGCGCCGCGTTGCAGAAGGCTGTACAGGCGGTTTGCGACGGCGCGCGCCGCCTCTGGCTCCGCCTCATCACGTAGCGCATCCTGCGTGGTGGCGCAGGCCGTGCGCAAAAGGTCGGCGGCTCCCTCGGCGGCCTCAAAGGAGGCGCGTACCGCTGCCTCTGCCGCCGTGTGCTCGGCGCTCGTGGTGTCGAGCCAGCCGGGGGCAGCGTGCAGCGGCGGCTCGATCGCCCACGCGCCGTCGTACCGTTCGTCTTGCGCCGCCCGCCACTGATGCAGCGACGGCCAGTGAGGGAACAGCGCGCGCGCGTCGAACACAAAGGCCAGCGGAAGGTGATCGGACATGGTGGCGGGCGTCTGCAGGCGTGTCGCGCCGACTTGACCGCGGCTCCACGCAGCTGTCTCGCGACCGCGCGCGCCAAAGAGGCCGTAGTCGAGTCGCGACGGTCGTTGCTGGCGGGCAGCACCAAAGTCGTCAGCTGCCGCAGCAGCGTCGCCGCGTGGCCGTCGCAGATACGGTTGACGTGTGTGTCCCGGTGAAGCCTGTACGTCGGGGAAGGCATCGCGGAAGCCGTCGGTGGCGTTGAACGTGACCCGAAGTAGGTGCAGTGTGTCGCCCCTCTGCCGCAGTGCCGCGGCTACGGTGTCGGCGAGCCGCTGGCGGAGCCGTGTCTCTGTTGCGGGCGTGGCGGCGACGGCGGCCGCGGCGGCGATGGCCGCCAGCTCGGCGACGTCGACGCCTGCAGCCGCGTTGGCGCCGTCGCGCGCGCTGTCGTCGTCGTTGAGGTCGCCCAGGATGGCCCAGTGGCGAGCGTCGTGCCACCGCTCGCGCAGAACCAGAAGGTCAGCGATGGTGGCGGCGGCAATCGCGCGTTGGTGAGCCTCTGTCTGGTGCTGTGGCGGCAGGTACACCGAAGCGACCGCCAAAAGGGATGGCTGTCGTCCTTGCGCCCCATCGCCGGCGCCCGGCAATCGGACCAGCGCAGCGGCGAGCCTCGAGCTGTCCGCCGATGTGGCGACAACGCGCCCGGCGAAGGCTGGGCCGATGAGCAGGGCGGTACCTGAGTTGGGCTGGTGCGGGCCATGCACGATGGCGGCGTTGTCGAACCAGTCGGCAGCCCGTGCTCGGCTGCCGCTGTTGCCAGCCGCACGGGCGCGGCGTGCGCCTCGGCGTAGCTGCGTGCGGATCTCTGCCCGTGGCTCGAGTGGCAGTGCTGGTACCCGCGTGGTCCGGTTTCCGCTTCTTGTGTCCTGAACGCAAACGAAGTCATAGTCACTCGCGTCCACCTCACCCGTGTCCAGCTGTGCGAGCCGACGCCCTCGTAGCGCCGTCAGGATTGTGTCCACGATGCCGGTGCTGAGATTGCACACGTTCCAGGTTAGAAACCTGAGCTCCTCGGCGCGTCGTCGCCTGACAGGCGCCTCCCTAGGTCGGTGTTGTTGATGTTGCTGCGCGTTATACCGGTCGCGCGCTGCGACCGCGTGTGTCCGCGCTCCTCGTGCTCCCTGCTCGCACGCGCGCCCTGGCCCAGGGGGAGCAGGCATAGCTGCGCCTCCTGCAGTATGCCCAACCTGAGCCTGGGTGCGTGCGCTCAAAAAGGTGGTGGGCGGCCGATGCGCGCGGCCGCTCGCGAGCGAGCACGGGTCACGATAGTCCACAGTGGGCCTTCGTCGGGGGCTGGAGGGTGGGCAACGCCGGTCGTCGGCGCCGCGGTTGTTGCGCGTGTGCGGCTGGTAGGCACGGGAGCTGCCATTCGCGCGCGCGTGAGCCGGCGTGCCCGTTCGGCCGCCGCCATGGCACGGAGGTGCTCGGCGTCGTCGTCGGGGTCGCTTTCGGCTGCTGACGGCGGGCCAGGGCTGCCGTCGGGAGAGGCGTCGCTGCCGTCGCCGTCGATGTCGTCCACCGAGGAGTCGTCGGCGTCGCCGTCGATGTCGTCCACCGAGGAGTCGTCGGCGTCGCCGGCGTGGTCGTCGCCGCCCCCGCCCCCCGGGGGGTCGGGTCGCACATGGGGTTGATCATGGCGCTGGGG
>JBCCGH010000336.1:0-4521 GCA_039029375.1 Planctomycetota bacterium | reverse complement strand
CGTCGCCAGTTGAAGCCGGGGTACGGATGCCCTGGTCCGCGCGGATCCACAAGAGTCACGGGAGCCAGCTCCACTCAAACCACATCGCCGGCCGCCGCCAACGCCAGCCACCCAACGCTGGCGCGGAAGCGGTCTGCCTTCTCGGATTCTTGCCGCGCGACCCCGGGGTTAAGCTTGTTCGAGGACTAGTCGGGCGCCCGAGTCCTTCAAGCAGGACGCGCGCTCGCGCTCGCCGCGCCCCCCGCGGGGGCGCCAGGCGGCCTGCGGCCGCTGGCTCGGCGATGTAGGGGAGCCCGGACATTAGGGTGGCACCCGGAGTCGTTCGGCAGCGCGGTGCCATCTACGATGGGCCCACCAATGCCCAGCGGCGAAACCGACTACCTCGCACTCTTCCTGGAGTCGACTCGAGGCTACGCCCGCTACCTCGCCTATGAGGTGAGCCATCCACATTGGGGCAACTACGTCTACTGGTTGCTCGGGCTCTCGGCGCTGGTCTACGCGCTGGAGCTGCTCGTCCCGTGGCGTCGCGAGCAGCCGCGTCTTCGACGCGACTTCTGGCTCGACGGCTTCTACATGTTCTTCAACTTCTTCGTGTTCTCGCTTGTCGGCTACGCGGGGGCCTCGGAAGTGGCGGTTCGCGCGTTCCGGGACGCTTTGGCGGCGATCGGCATCGACAACCTCGTCGCCGTCGAGGTCGGCAGCTGGGCGCCTTGGCTGCAGGTCCTGACCCTGTTCGTCTTTCGCGACTTCGTGCACTGGCACGTCCATCGGCTCCTGCACCGGGTGCCCTGGCTGTGGGAGTTCCACAAAGTGCACCACTCGGTGGTGCAGATGGGGTTCGCGGCGCACCTGCGCTTTCATTGGATGGAGACGGTCGTCTACCGGACCCTGGAGTACGTGCCGCTCGCCTTGATTGGTTTTGGGATCGACGACTTCCTCGTGGCGCACCTGGTGGCGCTCGGCATCGGCCATCTGAATCACGCGAATGTGCGCGTTCCGATGGGCCCGCTGCGCTACCTGCTCAATCACGCTGAGATGCACATCTGGCACCACGCCCGCGACTTGCCGGGAGGCCACCGCTACGGGGTCAACTACGGGCTCAGCCTCAGCGTGTGGGACTGGCTGTTTGGCACCGCGTGCATCCCCGCCGGCGGGCGCGACCTCGCGCTAGGGTTCCCGGGCCTCGAGGGGTTCCCTCGGTCGTTCGTTGGGCAGGCGGTACATGGCTTCCGCGGCCCGCGCCGCGCCCCCTCGTCGTGACGACCGGGTCAGGACGCCGCGAACTGGGCGAGGAACTCGTCGCGCCAGTGATAGCCGTCGAGTAGCGAAGGGTCGTCTTCGCCGAGGAGCCGCTTGGCGGCGTACAGCGCCTCCACGGAGGCGAGGCCGTGCTCGGGATCGGGCACGAGCCGGCTGGTGCGCGGATAGGCCGTCCGGATCCCGGGCGGCAGTGCGCGCCGTGCCGCCGGCTCACCGCGCAGCGCCGCCTTGAGCTGCGGCAAGTACCGCCAGGTGCTGTCCAACAACAGCAGCGGCACGCCCGCATCGGCGGCCGTCAACACCGGCGCGTCGACGGCCAGCAGCAGATAGCCGGTGGCGTCGAACGTGAACCCCGGGCGTGCCTTCAAGAACGTGAACTCGGGGCGATCGTGCAAGAAGCGCAGTGAGCACTTGGCAATGCGCTCTTTCGGGTGACGGATGACGGTGACCGGTGTGGGCGTCACGACGGCAGGGGGTCGGTGGGACGGGCGGACCGCTGCAGCAGCTCCAGGACCTCGCTCAACACTGGCTCGACCTCGAGGCCGAGCATGCACTGTGGTGAGGGGCAGGTGCGGCGCCGACAGGGCCGGCACGGTACGTCGTGATACAGCACGCGGTGCTCCGGGCCGCGCGGGCCGTACCACGCCGGCTCTTTGGGACCAAACAAGGCGACCACCGAGGTGTCCGCCGCCGCCGCCAGGTGGAGTGGCCCGGTGTCCGCCGCGACGACGACCCGCGCGCGGCGAAACGCCGCGGCGAGCCCCAAGATGCCGAGCGCGGCGCCGTCGACGACGTGGAGTTGTGGCGCCTCAACACGGAGCTCCGCGGCGAGCCCGTGCTCGCCGGGTCCGACACTGACGCCGACGCCGAGCCCGCGGGCGCAGAGTCGCGCCGCCAAGGTGCCAAACGCGGGCAACGGCCAGCGCTTGAACGCGGCGAACGCGCTCGTTCCGGGGTGCAGGATCACTTCCAGCCGGGGCCCGGCGGCGTCTGGCAGTGGCGGCAGGGCGGCGGCCGCCGGCGCGGCGCGGAGGCCGAGCGCGCGGAGGAGGTGGTAGCCTTGGTCGGCGCGGTGGGGGCGAGGCTCGGGCACGTCCACGACCTCGGTGTAGAAGCGCTGCGCGCCTTCACGGGCGATCGAGGCGCCGTAGCCCAGCCGCCGTCCGGTGCGCGCCAAGCGCGCGTGCACCGCGCTCTTCAGGTTGCCGTGGAGGTCGAGCACCGCGTCGTAGCGCTTCCGGCGGAGGCGACGAATCGCCGCGGGCGCGGCGACGAGGCGGCGCCGCGGATACTCGAGCACGTCCTCCAGCAGGGTGTGCCCGCGCAACACCGCCGCGAAGCGATCCTCGACCAGAAAGTCGACCCGCAGGTCCGGGCGCTCGTTCTTGAGTGACGCCAGCGTCTCCAGTGCGAACAAAACATCGCCCATCGCCGACAAGCGAATGAGCAGGATCGAGGCATGCTCAGGAAGGGCGGGCAAGGCGGGTCGTTGCGAGCGGGGCCGATCGGGAGGTTATCCACGCCGTACCACCGCGACTATGATCTGTTGCGTGGCGGACGTGCCGGTACCCGAGGGCTTTCGCCGCCTCGACGGCGGTCGGGACGGTGGGGTCGTGCGCGAGGAGTGGGCCGGGGTGCCCCTCACGCGCTGGTGGCAGGAGGGAGATCCTCTGCCCGGCGCACCTGGGCGCGGGGCGGTTCGCGTCGTCGCCCTGCCTGACGGCGACCGCGCGGTCGCGCGCGGGCTCCGCCGCGGGGGCGCGCTCCGGCGTTGGCTGCCCGACGCATTCCTGGACCGCGGCCGCGCCGCCCACGAGCTGACCATCTTGGCCGAGCTCCGGCGTCTGGGCGTACCCGCGGTGGAGCCGATCGCCGCGGTGTGGCGCCGCGCCGGCCCCCTGTATCGCCAACGGCTGCTGACGCGCCTGGTCCCGGGTGCGGCGCCACTCCCGGCGTTCCTCGCGGCTCACCCCGCGCAGCGGCGCGGGGCCATCCGCGAAGCGGGGCGCGTGGTGCGGCTCGTGTTCGGGGCCGGACTGCGCCACCGCGACCTGCATCCCGACAATCTGCTGGCCTGCCTCACGGCCAGCGGTGTCGTCGTCCGCGCGTTGGACCTCGACCGGGCGCGCTTGGGCGGAGCGCTCAGCGAAGCGGAGCAGGACCGCATGCTGCTGCGTATGGCCCGCTACCTCGAACGCCACGCCGCCCGCCTGGCCACGACACCGAGCGCCTCTGACTTCCTGCGCTTTCTCGCCGGCATGGGCCTCGAGCGGCGCGCGCGGCGGCAGGAGTGGGCGCGGCTGTCGGCGCTCTACGAGCGCGCCACGCGACGGCACCGCTGGAGCTGGCGTTGGTCTACGGGGACCGCACCGACCGGTCACGCGTCGCGTGGCATGTCGGGTTCCAGGTCCACCCCGAGCGCGTCGGCGACGCGGTTGATGTAGTTGAAGTAGGCCGCGACCTGCACCGTCGCGTGGATCTCAACGTTGCTCCCGCCGGCCGCTCGCAGCGCCTGGACGTCCTCCTGCCGGCACTCGCTCGGCGCAAGCGTGAGCTTCTCGACGTAATCCAGCAAGGCACACTGCAGCGGCGACAGCGCTGGTCTGGGGTCTTCGGCGGTCAGGGCATCACGCAACTCGGCCGGCGCCTCAGCACGGAGGTCGCCAAGATGAGCCTCCGTTCAATAGTGACAGTGGTTGAGGCGCGACACCGTGACCGCAATCAGCTCGCGAAACCAGCGGGGCAACGGTGACCGCGGGTGCGTCGTGGTCGCGGTGTAGAGGCCCATCGAAGCCTGCAGGATGCGTGGCTCGGAGGACATCAAGCGCAAGATTCCGTAGACGCGCCCGGCTCGGCGCACGGCGTCGGCGTAGATGCGGGCGAGCGGGCCTTCGGCGTCTGCCGGCGGCACAGTGCGGATCCAAGCCATGGCGCAAGATTAGTGGCTCGGCCCCTCAACTAGAGGTCCGGCCGGAAAGCGCTTGGCGTGGCGAGTGGTGGCCTGGGCTCGCAGGTCGGTGCGCGAGAACGCAGCTGAATCAGTGGATTCAACGAGGCTCTCGTGAGCCGAGATTCGAGTTCAGGGTGCCGCTCGCTGCGCGAATGGCATGTCGGCCGGCCCTCTAGTGTCCTGGATCAGAAATTCCTGTGCAGAGGGTGCGTGACCGGACGCTGCTCGCAAGAAGCACCGACGCAGGCATATTGGTGGATACGTCGAGGAGGTGCGACGCAGCGAGCGGTGGCCGGACGGGTGCCATCTGT
>JBCCGH010000335.1:0-4541 GCA_039029375.1 Planctomycetota bacterium | reverse complement strand
GGGTCGGCCCCTCGCTGCCAAATAATAACGGGTTGTGGGGCTGCCGCATGGGGGGCCAGGGCGGGCGGGGGGGGGGGGGGCTCGATCGGGACGGCTGCCTAGATCGGGCAGGGGATGTTGCCGAGCCGTTCGGTGAGCTTGGCGTTCTCGGAGTAGTCGATCGGCAGCGATAGCACCACCGGCACGTCGCTGGCGAAGGCCTCGGCCAGCGCCCCGGCCAGGTCGCGCGCGTTGTCCACGCGGATGCCGCGGCAGCCGAACGACTCGGCAAGCGCCACGAAATCGGGGTTGTCGAAGGTCAGCGCCGTGTGGCGGCCGAACTCGTTGTCCTGCTTCCACGCGATCAGCCCGTACTCGCGGTCCTCCCAGACCATCAACACCGGGTTGAGGCCGAGCCGCTTGGCGGTCTCCAGCTCCTGGACGTTCATCAGAAAGCCGCCGTCGCCGCAGATCGCCAGCACGCGGCGGTCGGGCGCGACGAGCTTGGCGGCGATCGCGCCGGGGAGCGCGAAGCCCATCGAGCAGAAGCCGTTGGGGATCAAGCAGGTGTTGGGCGCGTCGCACTGGTAGTAGCGCGCGATCCACATCTTGTGCGCGCCGACGTCGGACAACAGCAGGTCATCGGGGCCCAGCGCCTCGCGCACGTCCCACAGGACCTTCTGCGGCCGGAGGGACCCTTCGGTGTCGTCTTCGGCGTGCGCGGCAAACTCGGCGAGCATCTCGCGGCGCACAGCGCCTTGCTGGCTGAGCTCGAGTGGCGCCGCATCCGCGAATCGTTCGTTGAGCATCCAGAGCGTGTGGGCGAGGTCACCGACGACTTCGACGTCGGGTCGATAGTGTCGATCGATCTCCGCCGGCAGGAAGTCGGCGTGCAGGATCGGTTTGTCCGCGGCGGCGTTCCACAGCTTGGGGTGGTACTCGACCAGGTCGTAGCCGAGCGCGATGATGAGGTCGGCGGCGTCGATCGCGCAGGCGACCAGGTCCTTGGCCTGTAGGCCGATGGTGAACAGGCAGTGCGGCGAGGAGCGCGGGATCGCGCCTTTGCCCATGAAGGTCGAGATGACGCCGATGCCGGTGGCTTGGACGAAGCGCTGGAGCTGCGCGCTCGCCCGTTTCCGCACGCAGCCGTTGCCGGCGAGGATCACCGGGCGCTTGGCCGCGTGGATCATCGCGGCGGCTTGCTCCAGGATCTTGTCGTCCGGGACCGGACGGCGGACCCGTTGGCTCGGGGCCGGGGTGCCCTCGGCCGCCGCAGCCGCGATGTCCTCGGCGAGCTCGACGTGGCAGGCGCCAGGCTTCTCGGTGGTGGCGAGCCGGAAGGCCTTGGCGACGACCTCGGGGATCACAGAGGGTGCGAGGATGGGGGTCGCCCACTTGGTGACCGGTTGGAACATGCCGACCACGTCCATCGCCTGGTGGCTCTCCTTGTGCTGGCGCTGGACCGCGGCCTGGCCGGTGATGGCGACCAGCGGCGCGCGGTCCATGTTGGCGTCGGCGACCCCGGTGATCAGATTGCAGGCGCCCGGACCGAGGGTGGCTAGGCAGACGCCGGGCTTGCCGGTGAGGCGGCCATAGACGTCCGCCATGAAGGCGGCGCCCTGTTCGTGACGGGTGAGGACGAAGCGGATCGACGGCGCGTTCTCCAGCGCCATCATGAAATGGGCGTTCTCTTCGCCGGGGAGGCCGAAGATGTAATCGACTCCCTCGGCTTCGAGACAGCGGACAAAGAGCTCGGCTGCGTTCACAGGGTTCCTTCGCGCGGGATGCGGGACGGTCCGAGCGTACCGAGCCGCGACCAAAACCACCGCATTGGCTGTGCTACACGTCGTGCAGCACGGCGACGGCTGGGTTGGAGAACTCGACCAAACCAGTGGCGGCATAGACGTTGGCCGCTTGCAGGGCGACGGTCGCGCCCCTCAGCGCTTCGATCGTGGGGATCGGCACCCCCAGCTCTAGGCGTCCGGTCGCGCTCTGCGAGCCGACGAAGAGTGGTACGATGAGGCGTGGGTCGAGGAAGACGAGGCCAGGCGGCACCGCGACCGGCGCGATCGGCAGGCTGATCACCAGGTTGACCACGTCGCCGGCGGGCGACACGACTTCGACGTCGAGGCTGTCGCCCAACCCGCCGCCCGTTGCCACGACGGACACGATGCGCCGTCGGGTGACCGTCGCGGTGCCGGCGACCTCAGCGCCACCGAGGGAGCCCATGATCGGCACGGCCGTGTCCAGGTCGACGCGACCCCCGGTCGTGAGGATCGCCGGGACGGGCGTGGTGACGCCGTATCCGGAGTCGCCGGCGGCGACGGTGGTCGTATCGTCGCCGCTGACCGTCAGCGCCGAGTGATTCGCGCTGATCGCCGGTCGACCCCGAGCAAGGGGTGTAAACAAGCCCACGCCGCTGCCGCCGGTCACCTCGCAGCGCGACAGCTGCACGGTGCAGCTCGACAGCAGCATCCCCTCCTCGGCGCCGATCGACGCGCACCGGGCGGAGCCGCACGAGTCGCTGCCTTCAACGCGCAGCGAGGAGAAGGCGAGCACGCTTTGATTGGCGAGCACGCAGGGGCGGCCGTTCAAATGGCCACCATTCCAGGTGACGGCGTCGCAGCGCGTGATCGACGCCGCCGCGCCGGACTCCTGGGGAACCGCGATCAGGTTGACGCTGACGTCTTGCAGATGCACGCGGCCCTGGTTGTCGCGGAGCTCCAGGCCGTTGCGGAAATTCCAGTACTCGATGCGCAGGTTGTGGGCGACGAAAGCGGTCCCGGCGGGCAGATTGCTGATGCTTACGGGGGGCGGCCCCGGCGGGAACGGCAGCCCCGGGCCAACGACGATGACCACGTCGCCTTCCCCCAGCAGCGTGAGCGCCTTGCTCGTCGCAAACCCGAAGTAGGTCCCCGACCGAATCACGATGATGTCGCCGTTGGCGGCAGCCGTGACCGCAGGCGCGATCTGGGTGAACTGGCTACCGGGGCCGCCAGCCTGATCGACGACCCACGTCACACCTTGGGCGGGCAGCAGGGAGCTGGCGACGAGCAGGGTCGCGAGGCACAGAACGCGCATGACGGATTCCTTCTGTTTGGCCCCTCCATTGTGCCAGTGGTCCGTTTCGAGTGGTGCCCTCGTCAGAGAATCGCCCTCCAACGATGTTGCGTGGCCGGCCCGGCGGCCCCGGTCAGGTGCGCACGTTGACCAGTGGCAGCCAGCGCGCCCACCACGGGTTGCTAGGCACGTGGTTCAGGAGGCCAATCTGCACCCCGCGCAGGTCTTCGGCGTGGTTGAAGATGCCGACGGTCAGGCCGGTCTGGGTGCCGCTGACTGCGTTGCAGGCGCTGAGCCCAACGCCGGTGAAGTCCTCGGCGCGGTTGAAGATTCCGGCGATCGAGAGGCCTTCGATCGTGCCGGCCTGTACGCCGAAGCCGGCGACGAGGATGCCGCACGCAGACGTGCTGGGATTCTCGAGGGCGCCCGTGAGGTTGAGGTCAAAGAGCTCCTCACCACCGTCACCGACGTGCAGGCCGGCGATGGCGACGCCGGTCACGTGCTGGCTGCCAATCGCGGCGAGGCCGGCTCCGGCAACGCCGTCCAACTCGTCTTCGGCGACGGCTGCGAGGCCACTCGCGGTGATGCCGGAGATCGAGCCTTCGGCCACGGCGGCGAGCCCGGCCAGGTTGACGCCGGACATCGCCCCCTCCGTCACGGTCGCCAGTCCACCCAGCTGAACACCCGTCGCATCGCCCTCGGCCACCATGGCGACGCCGCCCGCACTCAAACCGCTGACGTTCCCTTCGCTCACGACGGCGAGGCCGGCGAGCTGCAGACCGTCCATGTCGCGCTCCGCGACCGCGGCGAGGCCAGCGGCATGGATGCCGGAGAGGTTCCCCGAGGAGACCACGGCGAGGCCCGCCAGCCCGATGCCCTCGGACGCGTCCTCGGTGACCGAGGCCAACGCGCCGAGGGCCACGCCGCGCAGATGGTCGGCGACCGGGGCGACGCCCAGCGCCAGGCCGTCTATGCGCTCGACGGCGTGGTCGGCCGGGGCCCAGAGGGTGAGATTCACACCGCGCAGGTGCCCGGCGCCGCGGTCTCGGAAGTTGATGCGGAGCCCGGTCCAGTCCCGAGAGTTCCCGAGGCTCAGGCCGTAGCCGCCGAAGAGGTCGAGGCTCAGATGCGGCGCTGGAGCTCGCGCAGTGCGCTCCCCGCGACCCCGGGCCGGAGCTGGGTCTCCCTGGGCTGGGGCCGGTTCTTGAGGGGGCCGGGGCTCTTGGTGCGCGGGGCTCGCGGTCGCGGCTGTCGGCAGCCGCCCTCGCTCCGCGGCCGCCCAGAAGCCAACGGGTCGGTGGTTCAGCCGCACCGGCGAGGCGCAGCTGCCCAGCCCGAGGGACACGGCGAGAGCAACGGAGAGCACTGGGGGAACTTGCATGGCGACGCGCTAGCCGATCGACGTCGGCGATGATTGCAAATTGCCCCGCGTTCGCGAGTGAGGACGTACGGTGCCGCGACCAAAACCGGCGGATTCCGCTCGCCCGGCAGTCCCACGGGCG
>JBCCGH010000334.1:0-4742 GCA_039029375.1 Planctomycetota bacterium | reverse complement strand
ATGGTTCTGCGCCCCCATCTGGGATCGAGCGTGACGCCACTGTTGAGCCTGCTGGTCGTCTACTACGCCATTGCCGTGGATAAGGCCCCAGATTCCTGAATCACACCACTAGATTGTGGGTCCTGCCTCGGGTCGGATGACCCGCTCGAGAAAGAGGACGCAGCATGAACCAGACGCGCTTTCTTTGGACCTTCACACTCCTCGCGGCGACCGGGCTGAGCTCTCCGCTCATGGCTCAGGACTACGCCGTCGCCGACCTCGACTCCGGCGGCACGTTGTCGCTCGGGGCCGCGTTCCGCATCAATGAGCTCGGCATGGCCGCGGGGCTCGGCGTGCCGGCCGCCGGGGCCGGCACCTTTCCGGTCGTCTGGGACGGGCTCGGTGGCACAACCGTCCTGCCCCTCCTCGCCGATCACGAAGCCGGGACGGCCAACGACGTCAGCAACACCGGCATTGTCGTCGGCGAGTCCGACGACGTGGTGCCCCTCGGCACCCTGCTGCGCATCGACGCCGAGGCAGCTCTGTGGGACGGCAGTGGCGCCGTCCGGCTCGCCGACCTGGTGACGGGCGGCGCGACCCTGGAACTGCTGAAGGCGATGCGCATCAACGAGCGCGGCCAGATCCTCGGCGAGGCTCGCGACGCCAGCATCTCGGCGCTCCGCGCCTTCGTGCTCGACGAAGGCCTGCTTCAAGATATCGGCGCGCTCACCGGGACGGGCAACACCGAGCCGTTTGACATGAACGAGCGCGGCCAGGTGGTCGGTTGCTCGGAGGCCGCCCTCGGCGTCGACCACGCGTTCTTCTGGGACCAAGGCGCGATGGTCGACCTGCACGACCCATCGATCATGCTCGGGCGCTGCAGCACCGCGCGCGCGATCAACGAGTTCGGCGTCATCGTCGGCTCGGCCGACTTCATCCCCGGCGGCGTGCAGCTCGAAACGGCGTGCGTGTGGGACCACGGCGAGATCATCAGTCTCGGCGTCCTGGCCGGGCAGCAGAGCTATGCGCGCGACATCAACGACCACGGCACCATCGTCGGGACCTCGACCGTTGCCGTCGGCGGCGTGCACGCGTTCATCTACCGCGACGGCGCGATGGAGGACCTGAACGACCTCATCCCGTCCGGCACGGGCTGGGTGCTGGCCAATGCCCATTCGATCAGCAACGACGGCCGCATCATCGGCGAAGGCTTCAACGGTGGACTGCGACCGTTCGTCCTCGAGCCCGACTGCGGCGGGCGGTTTCGGATCTACGGTACCGGCTGCGCCGGCAGCGGTGGCTTCGTCCCGGGCCTGTGGGGCCAAGGCTGCGCCGCGAGCGGCGGCAATCTGTCGATCGCCGTCACCAACGGCGCCGGCGGCGCGGCCGGCGCACTGCTCTTCGGAGCCGGCACGGGATCGTTCACCTTCCCGTCGGGCTGCACGCTGCAGAACCTGCCGCTGATTCCGGCTTCGCTCCCCCTGCTGCTCGACGGCGTCGCCGCGGGCGATGGCAACCTCCAGCTACAGCTACCGCTACCCGGGGGCATCCAGCCTGCCGACCTGTTCCTGCAGGCGGCGTTGGGCGACACCGGCGGCGCTGGGACGTTCACGCTGACTCAAGGGCTGCGCGTCACGTTCGAGTAGGCGCGGCGCCGCTCCCACAACGACCACTACCGACGACGGTCTACGCGTGGCGACCGACCCCGATGACACCGCGCGTCGCTTGCTCCGCGGCGGCAGCTTCTTCAACGGCCTCATTGCGACCGGCACGGTCAACGCTTTTGGCCGCTTCCCGTTGCGCTTCACGATGCCGACGATGCCGAGCCTGGTCGGCGTGGCGGCGACCGCTCGTCGCCACGGGCACCTGGCGAGATCAGCGTAGAACCCGACATTTCGCCTGCCATGAGGCAAGTGTCCCAAGAAATCCCCGCGGGGGCGGCCCCATCCCAGAGGGCGCGAAGCGCACGAAGCAAGTCGCGCACAAGGAGGTAGATTGCGGTCGCGTCGCGCCCCTCACGCCCCGGCATGCCTGAGCCCCAGTCCAACGAAGACCTGTTCGTCGACTTCCGCGTGCGCGGGAACGCCGAGGCGTTCCGCCACGTCTTTCAGCGGACCGCGCCGGCCCTGACCCTCGCCGCCCGACGGATCGGCGTGAGCCCGCGCGATCTCGACGACGTGCTGCAGGAGACCTACTTGGCGGCGTTGCAGAGTGCGCCGCGGTTCGACCACCAACAGGACCTGGTGAACTGGCTCTGCGGCATCATGTTCCGCAAGGCCATGGGGCAGCGCCGGCGCGAAGCCCGCCGACAGCTCGATCCGCGTCATTTGGAGGCGCGCGAGGTGGAGAGCCCCACCGAGCCGGTCGAGCTCATGGAGACGACCGAGACCCTGCGCGAGGCGCTGCGCGGAGTGCCCGAGCCCTATGGCGCGGTGCTGCGCCTGCACTACGAGGAGCAGCTCACCACGCCACAGATCGCGGCGCGTCTCGGGCGCGCCCCCAGCACGGTCCGCACACAGCTCTCGCGGGGGCTCGACTGGCTGCGCAAGGCGCTCCCGACCGGCCTGAGCATGGCCCTGTTCGGAGTCTTCGGCTTGCCGGCATTGGTGCGCGCCCAGACCGCCGCGCCAGACGCCGGCCCGGGCGCCCCGACGCGCCCGGCGGTCGGCACCCGCCGCGCGCTCTGGGGCGGAGCGGTGGTCGCGGCCGCCGTCGTGGTCGGCATGCTCTTCGGCCGCCGCGCCGGCGTGAACACCCCCGCCGACACGCCAGCAGCCGCAGCTCCGACCGAGCGCCCGGACGCGCCGGATCCGGCCGAGCCGACGACACCACCCACCCCGCGTCGAGCGGTCGCCGGGGCACGTTCCGGCGCCAGCCCCCGCGAAGAGTCGTCGTCGCGCTTCGCCGTGCATCTCATCCGGCCCGACGGCACCCCCATCCCGCGGATGCTCGTCGGCCTGCAGCCGCTGCTGCCGGCGTTTCCGCACACCGTGCGCGCCACGTACGAGCAGCTCGTGATCCGCAACACCGACGCCGATGGTATTGCGTACTTCCCTCCCGTGGAGGCGCCGACCGTCCGCGTCTTGCTCGGCCGAGGCAGCTGGCAGACGCTCTCCGTCGATCCGGCCCGGGCCGCCGCGACCGTGACCGTGGCCCGATCCACGGTCCTCCGTGGCGACGTGCTCGACCCACGCGGTCAGCCCGTCGCAGGAGCACAGGTCTTCTTTCACTCCGGGGCCAACCCGAGCGCGCCGTGCGCGCGCAGCGGGCCCGATGGGACGTTCACGATCTCGGCCTCGGACGCGCGGATCGTCCTGTGGGCCCTGGCCCCGGGGATCGGCGTCTCTCCGCGCACAACGTTGAACCTGTCCACCACCGAGCCGAACCGAGCCCGCCTAGAACTCGAGCCAGCGCCTGGCACCATCAGCGGTCACGTCTGGGATCCACGCGGGCGCCCGGCCGCCGACGCCCTCGTGCGCTTGGCACCCCGCCGCCGCGTCGACGTGGTGCGCCTCGCGCGCACCGACGCACAGGGTGCGTTCCACGCCGAAGACCTCCCAGCCGGCGACTACTCAGTGGCCGCGATCGATGCGCAGGGCGCGATCGACCGCCAAGTCGTCACCCTCTCGGCACCGACGGCCGCGACCGTCGCGCTGACTCTCTCGGCCGGAGCCCAGCTCTCCGGCCGGGTCACCCTGCCCGGCGGCACGGGCGCCCCAGGGCTCGTGATCCTCACCAACCCGCGACCGCACCTCTTCCGCGAAGGCCGGTTTCTGACGCGCGTCGCCTGGACCGACGAAGAAGGACAGTTCAAGGTCCCCACCATCCCTCCGGGGATGACGGCCGCGCGGGTTATCGACCCGGTCGACGGGCGCGTCATCGCGTCACAAGCCTTGGAGCTGGACGCCGGCACAGCGCAGGTATGGTCGCCCCAAGTGCCACCGACCGGCAAGCGCAAGGGCCCCATCAGCGACCTGGTCCCCATGATCAAGTCCATGGTCCAGTTCTGCGAGCCAACACGCGACGCCTCGGTGACCTCGGGCGACGGCCCCTTGCCGGGACCACTGGCGCCGGACGCCACCGGGAACGGGGCGCCGCCGGGACGTCGCTGACTCGACGCGGCGCATAGGTGGCGCGCGCGACCTTCAGGGCATTGCGCACGGCCTGCGGGCTGGCACTCAGCCAGCGGCCGAGGGGATCGCGAGGGGCGCCGAGTTCGAACCCGCGGAAGAGGGCGATCTACTCGCCGTCGTCTTTGTAGAACGCCACGCTGATGCGCCACGGCGTGGTCAATGGTGAGTTGAGGTTCGAGTCGTTCTCCACACAAGCGCCGTCGAAGACCGCGACACCGCCTTCGCGGCCGCTCGAATGGAACGGGTCCGTCGCCGGCGCTCATCCTCTTCATCCCGGGCACTACGGACCGGATCGCGACCGACGACTTCAACGGTGACGGCCACCTCGACCTCGCCATCGCCGGACACGACGTGCAGTGCGCGCTTAACAGGCTGCTGAAAAACCTCATGCAGTTTCTGCGGGTCGAAGTAGACGAACTTCGAAGCCTGGGGCCGTTCGGTAGGCGTTGGCGGACATGGCGGCAGAATCGCCGACCGGGCTTGCGTTCCCCGTACCCGCACGTAAACGGGCACGGGCTCGTTCACGTGCGGGTACGGTCGACAGCCAAAGTCCGCGCCGCCAAAAGTCTCGGTCAGCGCGTCGAACGGAGCTTCGCACACACCTGCCGAACCGGTCGCGCCCGCCGAACT
>JBCCGH010000333.1:0-4773 GCA_039029375.1 Planctomycetota bacterium | reverse complement strand
GGGACGAACCATTGATGCCGCCACCGAAGTTGCCACCGCAGTTGGTTGGGATCGTCGACGCCGGCGCTCGGCACCGCGGGATCAACGAGCCCCGGCAGATCGGGGCGCCCGCGCAACAGCATCAGCCACACGAGGGCGATCGCCAGCAAGGCGCCGAGGAGAAGGAAGGTGGAACGCATCGAGCAAGGGGGCCAGAGCCCGCGGCATATTCTGCCATCCGGAGCGCCACTTGGCCCGGTGTCGCCTATCCTCCGCCCATGTCACCGACCCGTTCGAACATCGGGCGCCCCCCGAAGAGCCCCGGCGCGACCGGGTGGATCGCGCCGGTCGCGCTGCTCGCCGGGCTGCTGGGCCTGCCGTCCTGCGGCGAAGCTCCTGTCGCCGGCCTGCGTCTGGCCCTTGCGGCCGATCTCTCCGGCACGGTCAGCGCGGCGAGCTTAACCGCGCCAGCGACCGCCGACGGCCTCGAGAACGCCGTGCTGAACGTCACCTGGGAGGAGCGGGCGACTCTGTCATGTGCGCGGGGGACGTTCTCCAACGTGGCCGACCTGCGCCTCGCCGACCTGTCCTTCGCCGCTGGCACGACCGAGGCTGGGTTCGCTTACGTGCGGGTCGAGCTTCCGCGCGGCGCCGACGCCGGCTGGCTCACGACACTGCTGCCGCGACCCGATGAGCGCGCCGCCGCCCAGCGCGCGTTCGATCCAAACGGCGACCTGCGCTCGGCGACGACCACCGTCGGCCTCGAGATCGAGGTCCCGGGCGAGGTGATGGGCAACCAGGTGACACCGTCACCACGCGGCGGTGGCGCGGCCACCGAAGGGCGACGCTGCACGCTGGTGTTGCCGGCGCGCGAGATGGAGCGTGCCGGCGCGCCGCTGACCTGGCTCGTGTCCTGGCGCAACCCGTGACGCGCGGCGGTCGCGCGTCAGCTGCCGACCGCTCCCAACAGCTCGTCGCGTAGTTTGCCGAGCCGCTCGTCGTCGAGCTCGGGCGCGAGCAAGGACACCGGCTCCATGCCTTCGACCTTCGGGTCGACGACGACCAAGTCCGCGGCCTCCTGCTCGGGGGTCGTCGGGTCCACCATGGTCAGCACGCGCTTGCGCAGCAGCAGCAGCGCGACGAGGTAGCGCAGGCCGCGCACGGTCTCGCGCGCTTCATCCGTGTCGGTGCCGTCCATCGCGGCGTCATCGCCGAGGCGGTCAAACAGCTGGCGCAGCGAAGGCAAATCAAGGGTGGGCCCCTTCTGGTCCTTGGGCTTGCGCTTGCCGCGCCAAAACAGCGGCGGCTCACCCTCGGCGCTGGAACGCTCGCGGAAGCAGCGCTGGCAGAAGTCGCGCCGCAAGCACGACGGCAACTCCAGCACCGCCCAATAGTCATCTGAGCGGCGCAGCGGGCAGCCGGGCTCCTCGCACTGCGCGCGGTCCTTGGTGATCTTCCAACGCTCTGCCATCAACGCTCCTGGGGGCCAGGCCATGAGGCGAGCCAGGCCCGCCAAAACGCCAGGTCACGGGCTGTCGCCACGCCTGAGATGCGGCGCAGGCTGCCATCGGCGACGCGCACACCCTCATAGTCCTGGCGGTCCAACGCGTCGGCGTAGTAGTCGATCAGCGCCGCCGCGGTCGGCCGATCGGCCAAGGCCCCGAGACCGCGGGCAATCACGCGGCGCACATAGGGGTCGGCCTCCTCGGCTAGCCCCCGCCGCAGGCGATCGGCCTGGGGGGCGCCGCGCGCCGCCAAGCCTGCGAACGCCGCCGCCCGCACCACAAAGGCGCGGTCCTGAACGGCTTGCTCGAGGAGCGCCGTGGCCGCGGGAGCGACGACCGCGCCGGCCACCCGCACGACCTCCCGGCGCACCTTGTCCTCGGGATCACCGAGGAGAGGTACCAGCGGCGCGATCGAGTCGGGCCCGAGCTGCACGAGCACGTCCGCACCGAGCCGGCGCCGGTCGGCGTACGGGCTGCGCAGCATATCGTCGACGATCGCCGGCACCGCGGCGGCGCCGATCTGCTGCAGATGCTCGAGCGGCTCGCCGGCCAGCGGGTTGGCCTGGCCGGTCGCCACGGCGCCGAGGAACGTGTTGTCCGTCGCCTCCACGGCGTCCACACTGCGAACCAGGTCGTAAAGCATCAGCCGGGTGAGCCACCAGGCGGTCCGCGGCTCGGCGGCCAACCGATCGCGCACTTCGGCAAACGCTGGATCCCGCTCGCGGTAGAGCGCCTCGGCCGCGACGAGCTCCTCCTGTTGCGACGGGTCCAGCGCCACGTCGGGGCGCGCTGGCCGTGACGCGGCCTGGCACCCCAACAGCGCCAAGCTCAGCACCGTCACACTCAGCATCAGACTCAGCCTGACTGGCGCCGCCGCGGTCACCACCGCGCGGCGCGGATCAGCGCGCACGCCCATGGCGAAACCATAGCGCGCCCGCGCCGGTGGCCGCGAGAAGAAGAATCCGCGTTCTGCGTGACGCGCCGACCCGGCGGCGGGTGTGAGCGGCGGCCGACGAATGGCCAAAGGAGAAACACGCAAAGATGAAAGACACTGTGCTGATGCTGGGTCTTGCCGCGGGCGCGCTGAGCGCCGCCACGGCGACGGCCCAAACCCAAGATCTGCTGTTCACCACCCGCCGTGGCGAGGCGACGCGCGCCCCGCTCACCGACGCGCTACACCGCGTCGAGCCGCAGGACGTCATGGTCGTGACGCCCGAGCCGGCCCTCGGCTTCACCGCCGAGAAGCACACGCCGCACGACGCCTTCCTGGCGATGGTCGGCGACCACGACCTGGACGCGGTCAACTACGAGGCCACATTGTGGACGCGCATCGACGCGATCATGGCGCGACCGTCCAGCACCGGCCCGACGAGCCGCGAGATCTACGTTTCGCCGAGCGCCGACACAACCAGCGCGCTCAGTGGCTATAGCACCGCGCAGATGGGCGACGTCGTCCGCATCGGGTTCATGGGCCAGTTCGAGCCGTTCCTCAACGAGCAGCGCGTGGACGCGGTGTTCAACATCGCCGAACCGCGCCTCAACGTCGACGCGGTCGCCTACGACCCGACCCCGAGCTCCGGCCCGCTGCCGGGCCCCGGGCCCGAGGGCATGATCTACCTCTCGCTCGAGGATGATCACGAGATGGACGTCTGGTGCAGCGGCACCTCCAGCCGCGTCATGGTCGAAGACGGCGCGATCATTGCCGTCCAGGTCCTCGGCTTCGACGGCCTCGGTGCCGTCCTCGGCCGCGGCGCCCTGGTCGCGAGCGAGAGCGAAGTCGGCGCCTGGGTCGTGGCTTCGGGCATCGCCGATCAGGACGGCGGTCCCGTACGCGAGATCGGCGACCTCGACGGTCTGTCGCTGGACTTCAAGGCGGGCCTGCCGCCGATGTTCAGCTCAAGCTGCGGCCGGTTCCCGCACCTCATGTTCTCCGGTGAGAAGCTCACCGGCGCTGGCGTCGTCAGCACCCACTTCGGTGGCACCGTCGCCCGGCTCAACGGCGCGCCGCTCGGTTCGCCGGTGCTAAGCAACGGCAGCCGCCTCGGGCTGTTCCCGGTCGCCAACACCCTCAACGGTCTGCACGTCTCCGCGCCCGTCTGTCGCTTCACCACGGAGACCCCGACGCCGTTCGTGTTCTCGGGCGACACCATGACGGTCGACGTGGGTGGCGCAGTGCCTGGTGCGCCGCTGTTCATGCTCCTGTCGGACTCGCTGATCGCGTGCCCGGTCGGCGGCATCCCGACCATGGCGCCGTGGCTGAACCCGTGCTTCCCGGACCTGATCCTGCCCATCGCGAACTCGTTCGCCTTGCCGCCGGCGGGCGCCGACGGCACCCAGCAGTTCACCTGGCCGGTGGGCCTGCTGCCCGCCGACTTCTGCCTGACCTTCCAAGCGGTGAACGTGGTCCCGGGGCCGACCAGCTCGACGATCCACCTGAGCACGCCGCTCACGATTCGGCTGCGGCCGTGATGCTGTGATGCTGATCGATCCGGCTCACGCCGGATCGATGATTGGGTTGAAGGGAGCTGGCGGATCAGCCGCCGGGGCCCTTCGAGCCCGCTTCCGGGTCCGGAGGGGGGGTGCGCGGAGTGCCAGAGGGCCCGAACGCCGTCAAGGCCGGGGCTCGCACCGCGCTTCGCGCGGCACTCGTCGCTCTTCGAGCGAGCCTTGACCGCGCTCGGGCCCTCTGGCCCATGGCCTTCATGCCAAGCTGCCGGGGGCAGCTTGGCGGCGAAGCCGCCCGCTGGTTCCACTGAGCCGCTACGTCGTGAACTGACCCCTTTTCGTGTGGGACTCGTCGGGCCGCAGGCCGGAAACGCCGAAGAGCCGCGTCACCGTAAGCGTTCGCGGGGCACGGAGCTTTCGAGGACCTTCGTTGGCATGGTGTCACCGAGCGGCTCCTCGGAGACCTCCCGCTCGTGTTTCGACCGCCCCGATGCCCCTATCCCAAATGCACTATGCACGCTCGGCCCGAGCCTGGCTTCGCCCACGGGCATGGCGCCTACAAGCCGCTCTGCCGATCGCGACCGATACCCCGGTTTCGCTGCCGCGTGTGCCGCCGGACCTTCTCGAGGTAGACGTTCCGCTTCGACTACGGCGACCACAAGCCGGCGTGTAACGCCAAAGTCTTCTTCCAGCTCTGCAGCGGCACGGGCCTGCGCCAAACCGCTCGCCTCGTCGGGATGACGAAGAACAACACCGCAAGGAAGTTCCGCAAGATGGGCCGACACGCGCAGCGCCTCAACCGCAACTTGCGCGCCGACCTACCTGAGACCGCGACGGTTCAGCT
>JBCCGH010000332.1:0-4828 GCA_039029375.1 Planctomycetota bacterium | reverse complement strand
TATGTCGACGGCCCTCTGCGCCGCTCGCGGCGTTGCGTCTCCTCGACTTGTCCACCAACAAGCCCTGCGTCGACAGCGCCTTGCGAGCGGCACACATGGCTCGCCGACTTACGCAACCAACTTCCGACACACAACACTAGGCGGCCGGCCGGCGTCGGCGAATCTCACCGATTCACCGGCGGTTTCGCCAGCCGACCTGCATCGAGAAGTCGCCGCCTGCTAGCCGCGGCCGCCCCCTGCGCGGTAGCATGCCGCGGCTATGCCCGACCGCGGTCCCTCCGAGCCGCCGGACGTGCCGAGCTGGTCGCCGTATCAGGTCGGCTTCTACGTTTGTTGCGCGATCGTGGGCATCGGCGCCACGGTCGCCGCCTTTGTCCTCGTCATGTTTCCGGACGCCACGTTCACGCCGAGCCTGGCGACGTTCGGCGTGGTCCTCGTGGTCACGGCCTCGTTCGGCTCGTGGCGCTGTCTGCGGCTCGCGCGGGGCGAGGGGTAGCGGCGGGGCCACCGATCCGGCGCCGGGCGAGTCGGTCCGCGCGCCGGATCAGAGCGGCGCGGAGCTGGCGGGTTTGGGTTGCGGCCGTTCCGCCGAAACGGGCGAGGTCCCTTCGTCGTACAGCACGACGTGGAGCTCGTGTGGGACGTACAGCCAGCGATAGCCGAATGGCGTGAAGAAGTCGCCGAGCGTCCAGAACAGCGGGAACGTCGGGATCGAGACGTCGGTCGCCCCGTCGATCCAACGCGAGGAATACAGTTGGCGGTAGTAGAAGACCTGCCGCACCTCGGAGTCGAAGCCGACCTTGCGCAGCGAGATCTCGTGCTCGCCGCCGGAAAACTCGCCCATGTCGAGCTTGGCCGGCGTCGTGCGACCCGTCTCCTCCCCGTCCACCAGGATCTCGGCCCCGGCCGGAGTGCTGGTCACGACTACGTGAGTATCGCCGCTGAGGTACGTGCAGCCTGGCGCCGCGGCGAGCGCGACGAGCCACAGGGCGGAGCGAAGGCCGGACATCATGTGGAGAGTTGACCTCAGGGTGGCGCGGAGCGAAAGGCCTCCGCCGCGGCGTTGTGCCGGCGTCGGCCCCTGATTACCATCGGCAGGATCGGGCCCCGGCCCGCGCATCGGTCACGCGGGACGGGCGCCGATGGGCGTTTCACCAACTGGGAGGACTCCATGGATGCACTGCGCGCGGCCGTTCTGGCCCCGGCGGTTGTAGCGGCTCTCGCCGCGGCAGCCGTCGCCCAACCCGTCACGAACTCGACCCCCCCGTCTGGCAATCCACCGTCTGGCAATCCACCGTCCGGGAATCCGCGGTCTGGCAACCCGGCCACCGGGACCGCCGCCCCCGCAGCGCCCAACCCAAACGGCCCGGGCGCGGCTCGGCCGGGCGCCGCACAGCCGGGTGCCACATCCCCGGGGGAGCGTCCCAAGGCCGGAGTGAGCGCGGCGCCGCGTTTTGCGAAGGTGGTCGTCGAGGAGGTGCAGCCGCGATGCTTCCCTGGGCCGCGCTCGCCGGTCTTCGAGGACCGCCTCGTGCAGGGGCAAGTCGTGCGGGTCGGCTCGGCGCAGGGGGACTACTTACCGGTGCTCCTGCCGCTGGGGTTCACGGGCTATGTGCACAAGAAGTTCGCCAGCGCGCCCGCGGACGGCATCGTCCGGACCACGGGCGACAATGTGTCGTTCCGCTACCGGCCGCGCGCGTCCGAGGTGCCCGCACTACTCCTGCCCAAGGACACGCCGCTCTATTACCTGAGCGAGGAAGGGGACTGGTGGCGGGTGCTGTTTCCGGATGCGCCGGCCTTCCTGGCCCGCGGCGAGGTGCAGCCGTTCCCCAGCTCCAACGCCGGGCTGCGGGCGAGCTGGGCCGAGCTCGAGAAGGTGCGTCGCGGCCGTTGGCAGGATGCGTTGGCGAGCCGCGACCGCGCCGAGGCCGAGGCGGCGGCGCTGGCCGCGAGCCGCGACGAGTTGGCTCAGCTGACGCAGCGGTTCCGCGATGAGGCACTCAAGCCGAGCGATGAACAGGATCTCTCCAGCGTGCAGCGGGCGCTCACCGAGCTGTTGGCGGAGCTGCCGGAAGGCGGCATCGAGCACGGCCAAGCCCTCGTGCTGGAGGAAGAGATCAAGCGGCAGCGCCTGCTGGCTCGGGCGCTGGCGATCACATCCGAGGAGCCGGTGACCCGGGACCGCGCCGCCGAGATCCTCGAGCCCGAGGTTGCCGATCCGCTGGCGCGTTTCGACGCAGTTGGCTGGCTGCGCTACCACGAGGCGGCGCGCGGGCCGGACTACTACACCCTCGAGAAGGGCGGGCGGCCGCTGTTCCTAGTGGCGTGCTCGAGCGGCCGCTACGACCTGCGGATGTTCGACGGCGTCGAGATCGGCATCCAGGGCAGCAAGTCGCAGCCCGAGGTCGACCGCATCCGCGAGCTCGACGTCCTGCGTCTCGAGGTCCTGCAGCTGGGTCGCGACTAGAGTTCGCCGTGCCGTCGGCCCGGGCGCCGACCGAAGCCGTGGCCCGCAACCTCCATCGCAGCGGCGGATCGGCGAACCCGTGCGGCGGGACCGCCCCGGTTCCCGATCCAGGAGAGGACACCTTGTATGCTTCTGCATGATGCTGCCGCGTCGAGGGCTCAGAGCCTGTAACAACATCCACGCTACAGGCTCTGATCGATGCACCTGGCGCCGCTCCGCGCCGCGGAGAGCGCGTGACTTCTAAGAAATCACACGCCCTCAGCGCCTGTAACCGATCGACGATTCAGGCTCTGATCGATGTTCCTGGCGCCGCGCCGCGGCGTCGAGGGCTGGCGGCGTTGAGCCCGTCAGCAGCCCTCAGAGCGGGCCGCGGCCTCCTTGGCATCGCCCTGCTGGTGGCCGGCCTGGCTGCGCAGGGCTCGGGACCTGACGCCGCCGCGTCCGGATCGTCCGGCGCTTCACTGGATCGTTGGGCGGGTGAAGGGCGCCGGCTGCTGCGGGGCGAGGACTTGCTCGCAGCGCAGCGGACGTTTCGTGGCCTTCGCGAGCGCTGGCCGGGTGAGGCCGACGGGCTGCTTGGCTTGGGCGAAGTGCACCTGCAGCTGGGCCGTGCCGACTTGGCCCTGCTCTACGCGCAGGCCGCGCGGCGCGAGCACCCGTCGTCGCCGCGGGCGGCAGCTCTGGAGGTCCGTGCGTTGTTGCGCTTGCGCCGGTTTGATGACGCGGTTCGCGTCGCGCGTCGCGCGCTGTCGTTGATGCACGCCGCGGGCGCCGAGCTCTGGGCCGCCTACGCTTCGGCGCTGTTTCGCGTGCAGCGTTCCGACGACGCCGCGGACGCCTACCGCCGCGTGCTGGAGTTGGATCCTCTTCATGCCGAAGCGCACGTGCGCCTCGGCTCCGGGCTGACCGAGCCCGCCGCGGTCTCGCGGCCCCGCACTCTGGAGAGTGGCGTGGCCGCGCTGCATGCCGGCGACCTCGACCGCGCCATTCTCGCGTTTCATACCGTCGTGCTCGAACACCCGCGGCATGCGGTGGCGCATCGGCTCTTGGGCGACGCGCTCCTGCAGCGCCTCGCGAGGCGCAGCATGGCCGCGGATGCGCCTGAGTTCGCCGCGCTTGCGGCCGCGCTGCCGATCCCCGAGGCCTCCGGGCTCGAGCATCGGCGGTTCCTGCCCGCTCTGCCGCACCTGAGTCCGGAACGACATCGTGTCGCCGCCCGGGCGCTGGCACTGTTCGCCACCCGGCTGCCGCGGCTGGTGGCCATGGGGGGGCGCCACGACTTGCTCACCGAGCTCGAGCGCACGACCGAAGCTCCGGAGCGGGCTTCGCTGCGCGGCAAGCGCACGTTCGACGGTCGGGTGTGGGACGACGTCCGAGGGATCGGCGGCCTACGTGCCGCGACCGGGATCGAGGCCCTCGACGAGGCCGCGCGCTTTGGCTTCGACACGCTGTCGCACGAGATCGCCCACCAGGCTCACCTCTACGCGTTTCGCCCCGTGGATCGCCGGCGCATCACCGCGCTCTACGAGGCGGCCAAGGCCGGGCAGCACTTCTTGGACTACTACGCGGCGAACAACGAGGCCGAATACTTCGGCCAAGGCGTCGAGGCGTTTGCGTCGCTGGCGAAGCGGCCGGGGCGGGAGGCAACCCACGGGCACACGCGTTTCGAGCTCTATCGCATCGACCGCGACCTCTACGACTTCATCGAGTCGGTCGTGGACGACGACCCGTTGCAGGACCCCGCGCAGCGCGCACGGTTGCTGCCGGCGTCTGCCGCCGTCGCGATGCGGTGCGGCCGGTTTGCCGACGCCGCGGTGGCGGCGGAGATGATGGACCCGGGGCCGGAACGCGATGCGCTGATGGCCCGGGCGCAGCGCGCCCTGCGCTTCGCGCAGACCTACTGAGCCGAGCCAAACCGGCGGTTCTTGTCGCGGCTCAGCACGTTCATCCCGGCGGCTACTTGCAGTGGTTGCTCCAGCTTGGCGACACCGTCGTCCCGTAGATCTTGCAGCCCTTGTCGGTCGGGCCGTTCTCGAGGTGGTTGATCACTTGGCGCTCTTGGCTGTCGTCGGCACCGAGGTCGGACGCGACCTCGGCGTTGCCGCCAATCGTCAAGACCGTGAACTTGGAGCTCTTCGCGATCGCCTCTAGTGGTGTGATTCAGACAGATTGGGGCATGACCCGCGAGGTATCGGCGCCGGTCGCAAGGCGGGTCGCCGCAGGCATATTCGTGGATACGGCGAGGACGACCCAACGCTGCGAACGGCGTTGAGGGCCGCGGAGAATGCCCCAGATTTCTGAATCACACCACTAGTGTTGTGTGTCGGAAGTTGGTTGCGTAAGTCGGCGAGCCATGTGTGC
>JBCCGH010000331.1:0-4880 GCA_039029375.1 Planctomycetota bacterium | reverse complement strand
TGGCGGCGTCAGACAGGCGCCAGATGCGCCTGCCGGCTGGTACCGGCGAACGACAGACTGCTCGGCGGGGCGTCACCCCGCCTCCGCGGTCTGTCGCTCGTCTTCCTTGCCACAGCGGCCCTTGCACGCACTGGACGCAAACCTCCGTGCATGATCCGGGCTAGGCTCTTACCCGCCTTGGCGCGGGGGGCGCCGCCGCATACTGTCAATGGTTGAGGATCATCCATGCGCAATGTCCTAGGCTCCGCCGCGCTGCTTTTGGCCGCGGCACCTTTGTCGGCACAGGCCGATCACTTCACCACCAGCCCCGAAGACTACGACTTCGTCGAGGGCAACTCGTTTAGCGACGACTTGCTGGGTTCGGTGCCACAACTGCGGTACCAGCAGATCGACGCGACCAACTCGCGCCAGCTGTTGGCCACCAACCGCATCGCGTTCCGACGCGACGGCCGCGCGTTGGCGTCGTCCGCCGCCGGGCCACGCAACGTCGAGCTCGAAGTCGTGTGCGCCGAATCTGACATCGACTCGATCTCCACGAACTTCGCCAGCAACTACCTCGCCAACGAGTCGGTCGTAGTGAGCCGCATCACCGTGTCGTTCGACGACTGGGTGCTGCCACAAGGCCTGGCGGCGACGGCCACCAACACGGTCTGGTTCGACCAGCTCTGGGACTACACCGGCACAACGATGTCCGGGCACGATCTCCTCTGGGAGCTCCGGGTCTACAACAACGACAGTGCCGGGCAGCCGTACCCGTTCGACTTCGAGTACGCCGTGCGCGGCGCTTCGTTTGGCACGCCGGTCCCGATGCCCAGCGTCAACACCACGCTGAGCACCGGCTGCACGGTGGGTAGCTTTACCAACGCGCACTCGCTGCGGCCGGTCATCCTCAACGACGGCAGCACGTTCCGCCTGCAGGCGGACAGCATGTTCGGCCCCACGGGCGCGCCGACGTTCATGTTCATCGACGCCATCGATCGCGGGCTGCCGGTTCCTGGCCTCTGCGACACGCTGCACGCCACCCTGGCGCTCATCCCCATGGGCACGAGCGATCCGGTGTTCGGTGTAACCCAAACGTCGCTGGACCTCCCCTACCAGTCCAGCGCCATCGGCGCGCCGATCTACGCCCAGGCCGTCGCCCCGGACGCGAGCCAATCAGGCATCCAGGTGTCGGTGAGTTCCGCGGTCCAGATGGACATCCCGCAGGACCCGCCCAAGCCGCTCCTCGGGCGCGTTTGGGCGCTCGACCCGATGGCGACCGACGCCACCGCCGGCCCGCTGCCGGGCGGCATCATCATCTGGACCAACCACCCGTAAGGGGTGGGCCGGGACCTACAGCGCGCGGGTCCCGGCGCGGTCGCTCCGGAGCCACGGCTAACCGTCGTCGCGGAGCACGGCGAGCGCTTCGGGCGAGCCGTGCAGGCGCAGGGCCGCGTCGACCCATTGGCGATCGCCGGTGTCCGACGCCCGCATGCGCAGCAGCGCGCGCAGCGCCCTCTCGGTCGACGTCGCGCCGAGCGCGATGAGCAGCCGGCCGTGCGCGTCGGCGCGGCGGCGCTGCTCGAGATGCGGGCGTAGCACCTCGAGGGCGTCTTCGCCGTGCATCAACTTGGCGATGCGACCGAGGGACTCCGCGAAGCGACGGTCCTCGACCGCATCGATCGACAGACACAGTGCGTCGACGAGCCCCTCCAAACGCCGTTCGGCCAGCAGCTCGGCGAGCGCCACCTTGAAGGAGACGTCATCAACCTCGCCCACCGCGCGCGCCTGCAGCTGGCTGAGCTGCAGCGGCGTCAGCGCCTCCAGTAGCACGCGCCGTTGTGTGAGCAGATGCACGGCCTCGAGGCGCACCGCCGCTGGACCCTCGAAGATGAGGGGCAACAGTCGGTCGTTGACCGGGCGCGGGCCAGCCCCGCGCTCCGAGTCCAGCACGATCTGTACGAAATCGAGCAGACCCTGCGAGGTCTCGCTGCTATTGACCAGCGGATGCGCCGCGGGCGCTGGGCTCAGTCGGTAATACGGCGCCCAGCGGTCCGGCAACCCGTGCCGGCGCGCCTGGCGCTCGAACGTCCCCAGGCAAAACAGCCGGCGCTGCCCCCGCTGCGGGCGCACGTGGAGCGAGAGCGTCGGTAGGTCGACCACCGACACGACCTCGACGACATCGCCGTGCAGCACGCGCTCCACCACAACCCGGTGGATCACCAAGTTCTCGCTCACCCGCTCGACGTCTCGCGAGGTGCCGATGAGGACCGCTGCCGCGTCGGCGACCGAGCGCCGGACGTCTTGCGCCCAAGCCGAGCCGGCGACGAACGAAAGCGCCGCGCACGCGGCGGTGACCGTTGAAAGCGTTCTCATGGTCAGTTCCCGTAGAGCACCCGCTCGCGCAGGTAGGCCAAGTTGAGGCCGTTGAAGCCGGTCCCCGAGTTGACGGCGCCAGAGAAGCTGATGAGCGGGCTCATCACGTTCTGCGCCGCGCCGGGAAAGAGCGAATCGTCGTTGTTGATGTGTCCCGAGCTCGAGCCGGGGAAGCTGCCGCTGTCGCCATAGAGCCCAAGGGGCATGGCCCCGTCCTGCACGAGGCCCATGGAGTGCCCGCATTCGTGCGCGACGATGACGGAGACCGCACGAGCGAAGCGAGCGATCGCGTTGCTGATCGTGGTCGCGCGCGTGTCCGTCACGGAGCCAGCCAGCCGCGCAGCATCCTGGGCATCGTCACCGATCGGCGTGCCGACCGATCCGGACACACCCGGCGTCAGATCGTCATACGTCATGCGAAACATGCTCGAAGACGCCGAGCTCAACCCGGCGTTCGCCAGCGTGTGCATAAACACGCCCAGCCGGGAGCCCATGAAGTCCTCGATGCAGTCGTCGTCCTGGAACGCGTTGTTCGGGTCGAACAGGGCCAGACCGAGGACCAGATACTGCGAAGCGCCGCCGACGAACGCGCCAGAATCCGAACCCGTCACGCAGATCTGCGAGAACGTGCCGCTGGAGTAGGCGACGCGGCCGCTCGACGGAAACGAGCCAGGCGACGAGAAGGTGAACGTGACGTTCACGCCGCTGAAGAGCGTCCCGAGATCGGCAACGACCGCGTCCTGGATCTGCGTGCGCACCGTGGCGTTGACGGCGCTGTCGCTGCCAAACAACCCCAGGATGAAGTACAGGTCCTCGAGGTCGGGGCGACCATTGTCGCCTGCAGTGACCAAGATGGGATTGGAAGCCGCCACGTGGGTGTAGGACTCCAGATCGCGCGACGTATCGAGGAACCAAGTCTGCCCCGACTCGAGCGGCCGCAGATCATTGCGCGCGCTCTTCACGTTGCAGGCAAAGCTGACGGGCGTCGAGCTCATGCCGGTGATGTCCACGACGACCACCGAGAACGTGACCGGGCCCTCGGGGAACGACAAGCTCGATGGCACCGTGAAGTTGCTCTGCGCCGCGCCGGGACTCGCGGTGAACAGCGACGCCAATTCGCCGCCAGCAGCCACGCCGCCCGCCGCGACATTCGCGGTGATTGAGGTCGCAGCGCCGTCGATCGCCGAGGTCGCGTCGGTGTGCTCCACGTCGATCGTGAATCCCGTCGGCGGCACCTGCAGCGTGCCGCCGGCCGCGCCGGTGCCGTTCAGCACCTCGGGCACGCCGCTCAACGTCAGTAGCGACACCGTCGGCAGATCCCCGTCTCCCGCAGTGATGCCGACCGGGGTCCCGCCGTCGGCCAGCTGCCCGGCGGGGCTGCGCACCGCGTCGTTGTCCGGGGCAAAAGCGATGGTGACGCCGGTCGACAGGCTGACTCCACTCCCCAGCGTGATGCGCACGGAACGCGCATTCACCAAGCTGGGCATCGCCGAGACGCTGCCGAGCGTGCCGCTGGACAACGAAACGTCGTTGTCATCGAGCAATTCGCCAGTCAGCTCCACGTCCTGCGACAGCAGCAAGATGAGGAATTCGCCGGCCGCAGGCGTCGCGCCGGAGCCAACGAATGCTGCGGCGACGATGGTGGGAACTGGGAGGCTGGAGCCACCGCCCCCACCGCCGCAGGCGGCCAGGAAGGCAAGTAGGCCAGCGACGACAAATCGTCGATGGGAGCGCATTCGTGTCACCGATATACCCCTGGGCTGGGACGAATCACCGGCCGGAAGGAGAATCATGCGGGCTGGGAGGAAACTGAGGATCGAATGGACCCGACTGGTCGGTGTCCTCCTGGTGCTGATGGCGGTCCGCCTCGTGACGGACCCAGACTACCCAGTCGCACGGACCGCGAATCCGAGTACGCCATCGGCTGCGCCGCCTGCCAAACTTCTGCCTTCACCGCTCCGCCCCAAGGGAACAATGGCCGCCGGGGACGAACTCGAGTTCGAATGGAGCTGGGGCGGTGCCCCGCGGCCCTGGCGCCTGGTCCTCCTGGACCGCTCCCTGGGCGAGCTGACCGCCCTCGAGGTTGGCCAAACTACACGTTTTTCCCCGACGGGGCCCCTCGAGGGCCTGGCGCCCGGCGGCTCCTACTATTGGCTCGTCACCGCGACCGACGACCCGGAGTGCCGCTGCTCGCCCGTCCTGATCCGGCTGCCCTGAATCCGAGCTGCCCTGAATCCCGGCTGGGGCCGCGCGGCCTCCGGTGGCGACGGGCTCTGCCCGCGACGAACGGCCGCGCCCGATTCTCGGGCCGGATTCTCGGGCCGGATTCCCGCCCGATTCCCACGCCCGAGTCCCCGCTCTAGTGGTGTGATTCAGAAATCCGGGGCATTCTCCGCGGCCCTCAACGCCGTTCGCAGCGTTGGGTCGTCCTCGCCGTATCCACGAATATGCCTGCGGCGACCCGCCTTGCGACCGGCGCCGATACCTCGCGGTTAATGCCCCATCTGTCTGAATCACACCACTAG
>JBCCGH010000330.1:0-4901 GCA_039029375.1 Planctomycetota bacterium | reverse complement strand
CAGCCTCACCGCCTCCAGCTTGAACTCACCGCTGTAGGTCTTTCTCGACTTGCCCATGAACACCGCCTGTGGAGCCATCGTAGCTCCGGTTGGGTGTCCACCAAACCGGGGCAACATCAGGGACCCGTGTTCGGGCACGCAAACGGGCACGGGCTCGTTCACGTGCGGGTACGGGGAACGCAAGCCCGGTCGGCGATTCTGCCGCCATGCCCGCCAACGCCTACCGAACGGCCCCAGGCTTCGAAGTTCGTCTACTTCGACCCGCAGAAACTGCATGAGGTTTTTCAACAGCCTGCTATAGGGCCGGCCGGCTAGAGGCTAGAACGCGTTGCCGAACGACACCGTGAGCAGCCGGTCCTCCTCGGAGAACCCGAGGTCGACGCGAAACAGCGCCTCACGCTGGAACCCGATGCGCAGCCCTAGACCGTAGCTGTCGAGGTACGCGGCGCGGTCGAGGTTGCCGAGTCGGCTCGACACCGTGCCGAAGTCGTAGAACAGCGCCATGCCGATGCGCTCGATGCGCAGCGTGTCGGTGAAGCGCACGCCGCGGGGCACGATGGCGAAGCGGTATTCGACGGAGCCATGCGCCGCGACGCGATCGGTGAAGCGGCGCTGAATGTAGCCGCGCAGCGTGTCGTCGCCGCCGAGCGACGGCAGGCTGTACCACGGCAGATCGCCCGTCGTCGACGAGACAAAACCGCCGAACGCGATCACGTCGGTGGGCGGATGATCCTCGTCGGCAGCGCCGCCGTCGTGAAACAGCGGCGGCACTTGGATGGCGCCGCTCGCGTCCACCGAGATGACCGCACCGGCATCGAGGTCGGACTGCACCGGCACGCCGGCGATGCCGGCTCCCAAGCGCCAGCCCGAGTACGGATTAGCGATGCTGTCGCGCGTGTCAATCGCGGCGCTGGCGGCCAGCCACAGTTGCGAGACGCCATCGCCGTCGGCGAACACGCTGGGGAACAGGTCGTCCGAGCTCGGCACATCGGAGACGCGGCCGCGCTGCAGGCCGTGATGCTCGAAGCCCACGCGAAAACCCAATAGCAGGTCGTCACCGGGCAGCGGCACGCTGCGTCGCAGCTGGAGCGCCAGTGCCGTGAGCTCTTCGGTGTAGCTGGTCTCGTCGCCTTCGCCGGTGCGGCTGCCAAAGCCGTAGAAGCGCCGCGTCAGGGTTCGCGAGTACTCGACTCCCGCCGTCAACGTCGACCGCTCGTCACGGATGATGCCCCCCTCGGGAATCGCCCGATGCTCAAGCCACCGTCGCCAGGTGATGCGGTAGCGCTGTTGGCCTTCTTCCGACGCCGTGGCGACCGCGTTGACCAGCTCGCGCCACCCTTGATTCCTGAAGTCGAGGTCGGTCACCGCGATCCCACCGCCCACGCCGATGTCCTCCTCGCGGAAAAACACCGGCGCGACGAACGAGCTCACCAGGAAGCGTTCGAAGATGTTCCCGGGCAGGATGCGTCCCCCGGGCGTATAGCGCCACCGCGCGGGGTTCGGCAAGTCCTCGGGCAACGTGGGCTTGAGGACGGTCGTGCCATCCGGGCCGAGGTTGCGATACGGGTCAAAGCGCTCGACCTCGCCCTGCGCGCGGAGTCCGGTCGCAACGGCGCAGAGAAGTAAGGCGCCACACCATGGGCGTCGGCGCCGCCGGACGGAATGCAGTAGGGGAAGTTCGCCCACGGCGAGTTCGTGGCGCGTCGAGGTGAGACACCGTCACCGGTGTGCGCGGATCGCGGTTGCCGCAGCGCCTGGCGCCGATGCTAACGACGTCGGCGCCGCAATCCAGCCGTGGCGTCCCCCGCACCCGACGAAGGCGCGGGGCATGGCGTTTCCCGCGGGGCAAGGTAGCGTCGCGTTCATGTCTCGCCTCGGTCTCGCCGCCGCCCTCGTCACCATGACGGTCAGCGCCACCGCGTCACTTGGCGCCCAGACTAAGCTCCATCACGCGTCGATGACCGTCGACGTCAGTCCGCACGGCGTCATCGTCAGTGCCGACCGAAGCATCGAGACCTTCGGTGGTCCACGCGTGCAACTCGACGGCACCGTCACCGAGTGGTGTGGGGTCGCGTTCGACGGCCCAAACGGCCACGTCGAGGCCGCGGGCCACGGGCGACAACCCGACTGGGCCCATCGGCCCGCGCTACGGGTACTCTCGGTGACGAGCGACGCGCAGAAGATCACGAGTGTGGCGATGGCCGGCGACGCGCTGCGCATCGAGACCGTGCTGCGCTTCGACGCCGAGGGAGACTACTTGCTCTGCGGCGTCACGCTCACCAACCTCGGCCGCGCGGTAATCCGCAACGTCATCTACACCCGCGAGTGGGATGGAGCCGCGCGCAGCTGGTCCTTCCCCGACGATCTGGCCGTCCCGTTGCCGCTGCGAGCGGACGTGTGCCGCGTCGCCTGGAAGCTCGACGATCTCCCCGCCGGGGGAACCGCGGGAACGGCCTTCACCTATCGCCCGTCGCGCCCGGACGGCGCGCCCGCGCCCGTCCGCGGGATCGACGTGCCCTTGGCCGGCTGGACCAGCGCGACCTGGCCGGGTGGCCTTGAGCTTGGTCTGACCAACGGCGTCAGCTGGGGGGACTACGACGCCGACGGCTACCCGGACCTGTTCGCTTGCATGGAGGGGGTCCTGATTCGCAACCAGAGTGGCCGCGACTGGGGGCCCGTGATCGACCTCAACGCCGTGCTCCCGGCGACGGGCCGCCGCTACGGCTCGGCGTTTGGTGACTACAACCAAGACGGCAAGCCCGACCTCGCGACCGCGCCACGCAAGGGGTTCGGCGGTGACGAGTGCCTCCATGTGCTGCGCCAAGACCCCGTCGGCACCTTCTTCGACATCGCCCTCGACCCCAACTTGCTCGACGTGCAGGCCTGCGCAGCGGACGCGGAGACCATCTGCTGGGCCGACGTCGACGGCGACGGCGAGCTCGACTTCTTCCTGCCCGTCTATCCGGCGTGGGCCTACAGCGGTCTTGGCAACTACTTCTACTACAACGAGGGGCCGACCGGCCCGGGCGGCGCGTATCGATTCACCGAGCAATCCGCGATCGCCGGCCTGGACAATCCCATCGGCACGGCGCGGCCAGAGGGCGCGCAGATGCTCGACACAGACGGTGATGGCGACGTCGACCTGTACAGCAACGGCACCCTCTACCTCAACGAGTCGGTACCGGGGAAGCCGCGCTTCACCCCGTTGCTGAGCGCCGACACGGGCATCCAGTACAGCTCGGTGCTCGAGGAAGGCATCGTGTTCTTCGACGCCGATCTGGACGGCGACCAAGACCTGATCGGTGCCTGGACCACGCTGACGTCAGGAGTCCGCGTCCACGAAGCGCTCGGCGACGGCTCGTTCGCGGAGATGCCGTCGACGACCGTGTCGAGCCACGCCGTCGGCCTGTTCCTCGGTATCTCCGCCGCGGACTGGGACAACGACGGCGACATCGACTTCACCACCCGGCAGATCTTTCGGCGCAATCAGCTGATGGAGACCGGGCAGCTACAGTTCACCGTGGCGTCGCACCTGATCCCGTCGTGGCAGCTCGTGAACGCGACGCCTGCCTGGGCCGACTGGGACAAGGCTGTGCTGATTGCGGTGCCGTAGCGTTCCGCTTGCACTAGACTGGTGCAGACGGCCTTCACGCCCGGCAGGCCCGTCCGAGTGCCGAGGTTTTCAAACGCCTGACGGCGATCGGGCAGATAGGATAGTTCTGCCGTCGTCAGGCTGAGCTCCTCGGCAAGTTCCATGGAGCGCGTGCCGACCTCACTGGCGACCTTGCTGAAGGCAGCCTCAATGGACATGCCCGCCTGGACGCAGATCAGAAGCAGATCAAGGGCATCCGGAAACGCACGCTTAATCGATTTCTGGCGGCGCTGGATCATGTTGCTGACGAACACGTTCGGAAGGTAGAAGCCGACATATGCAGCAGCGATCGAGATGCCGATTCGCGGCAGCGGCGGCAGCTTGTAATCCTCGACGAGGAAGAGATAAGCCAACGTACCGCCAAACGCGACGAATGGCATGATGAGGCGGAAGAAAAGGAACGCCACTACCGGCGCCTGGCCGCGGAGACCCGCCATTTTCAGGCGCTCACGCGTCGAGTCCGTCTCAAGCAGCTTCCGCAGATTGAGCTGCTCGACGATCTGTTTCATGAAACCCTTGGGCTGATTTCTCAGCCGCGCGTTGCGATTGTCCTCCGCCAGTTGCGCGAGACGCTCGGCACGCATCTTGTCACGTTCGGTCGCCACATACTTCATGCGCGAGGCCAGCCGATCCCCACTCAGAGCGGCCATCGAAATACTTGCAACGGTCGCGAATACGGCGATCGCGGTGAAAACCATGATCAGGAATTGCGGGTTGAGAAACTGTAACAGAAAATCGTACATGGCCTCGTCGCACGCTCCGTCGTTAGTAGTCGAAGTTGATCATCTTGCGCATGACCAACACGCCGATCAGCATCCACACCGCGCTGCACATGATCATCATCTTGCCGATCTCCTCGGTCCACAACAGCATGATGTATTTGGGGTTCAGCATTGACAGCGCGACGATCACGCAAATTGGCAGACTGCCGACGATCAGGGCTGAGGTCTTTGCTTCGGCGCTAAATGCCTGCACCTTTGCATCCAGGCGATGCCGGTCACGCAGAACCTTGGACAGGTTTTCGAGCGCCTCCGCAAGATTACCGCCGGTTTGCTGCTGAATGGCGATCACAATCGCGAAAAAGTTGACCTCCTGCAGAGGCATCCGATCGAACATGCGTTCAAATGCCTTGGCAAGGGGGACGCCGACACTCTGCTGTTCGACGATTTCCACGAACTCCCCCCGAACAGGCTCGGCTGATTCCTCGGAGATGATCTTCAGGCAATCATTGAGCGGCAGGCCGGTCTTG
>JBCCGH010000329.1:0-5088 GCA_039029375.1 Planctomycetota bacterium | reverse complement strand
GACTTCGAAAAAGTCACACGCTCCCAGAGCCTGTAACGAAATCGATGCTACAGGCTCTGATCCATGCTCCTGGCGCCGCTCCGCGTCGCGGAGAGCGCGTGACTTCGAAAAGTCACACGCTCCCAGAGCCTGTAACGAAATCGATGCTACAGGCTCTGATCCATGCTCCTGGCGCCGCTCCGCGTCGCGGAGAGCGCGTGACTTCGAAAAAGTCACACGCTCGCAGAGATGGGCATGAGGGACATGGAAGTTCGAGCGTGGCAGTGCCGCAAACCCGTCGCGAGTTGGCCAGAAATCCTTCTGGCACCGCGCCGCGGAGGACCTGATCCGTCACCCACTCTCGGAGCTGGGCGGGTCGCCGTCCCGCCGAGCCCCGCTCTCTACCTCTCCGTCCTGCAGCGCCCAAACGATGAGGTCGATCGGCATCAGCAGAAGGTCCAACGCCAGGCTCGGCGGCGCGTCGAGCGCAAACAAGAAGCGCCCCGGGTGTGACTGGATGTACGCGCACGATTCCTCGGCGTTGACGACCATTTGCCAGTCGATCCGTGCGCCAATGAAGAGCGGGGTCTCGGTCGCGTCTGCCGCGTACAGATGGGATGGACCGATGATTGCCCCGCACGACGAGACCGTGGCCAGGCACAAGGCAAGCACGGTCTTCTCGAGGAGCGAGTAGGCCATTGCGATGATTGTTGCGACGCCACCTGTGAGAGCAATGACCGGGCGACGCCGTCCTGCGCGATCGGCGGGTCTCGCCGATGCCGGCGGCGACGGGGTCACGGAATCCCCCGCCTGGGATGCGGAGAGTGCGGACCCGGCGGAGCGCTCGGCGCGGGCGCCGTTCCCGAGTGTCGGCCAGAAGGGTTTGCGAGAATCCGGAAGCGTGAGGGCGCGTTTGATCCAAACCCACTGGCGTGTTCCACGATGCGACCGTCGGGCATCTCCCTCCCGGCAACACGCGGACCGACGCGATCTGGCGGGCGACGTTGACCTGCTGTTGGCCAAGGTCAGCGCCGGCGCCAGCGAACTCCTGCTCAACGACGGCAGCGGCGCGTTCGAAGATGAGTCAAGCGCGCTGAGTGCATCCGGCTTCTCGTCGCCGGCACGTTTGCTCGACGTCGATGCCGATGGCGATGGTGACCTCGACGTGGTCGGCGCGCGTGGCGGGGCCGGGATCGCCGGGTTTGCGTCCAACGGGTTTCTTCGCCACGATCGGTGACGGGCTCTCGTACCCTCGGCGCGACCCCGACGACGGTCGAGCCGCTCTGGCAGCTCGAGCAAGATCGGGACAACGCCGCGGAGGATGTTGCATGAGCTCACTCGTTCTGGTCCTGGGCAACAAGAACTTCTCGTCCTGGTCGATGCGCGCCTGGCTGGCGCTGCGGCTCGCCGGTCTGCCGTTCGAGGAGCGCCTCATTTGGCTGGACGAGGACGCCGACCGCGAGCAGCGCCTGCAGCACAGTCCCGCGGGCCGTGTGCCGGTGCTGCTGCACGACAACGTCGCGATCTGGGACTCGCTGGCGATCGCCGAATACGTCGCCGAGTTGAGCCCCGACCGCGGGCTCTGGCCGGCGGCGCGAGTCGCGCGGGCTCGGGCTCGCGCGCTGTGTGCCGAGATGCACGCCGGCTTCACCGCGATCCGCACGATCATGCCGATGAACTGTCGAGCCCGACGGGAGCCGCGCGACCGAGGCCCTGACGTCGCCGCGGAAGTCGCCCGCGTCACCGCCCTCTGGGAGGACACGCGCCGCGAGTTCGGCGGCAGCGGCCCCCTGCTGTTCGGCACGCCCACGCTGGCCGATGCCTTCTTCGCCCCGGTGGCCAGCCGCTTCCGTACCTACGCCGTACCGCTCACCGGCGCGGCCGCGGCATATCGCGACGCCGTGCTCGATCTGCCGGACGTGTGCATCTGGCTCGAGCAGGCGGCGGCCGAGACCCACGAACTCGAACCGTTTGCCTCGATGCCGTGAAGGGCGCTCACGTGGGGTAACGCACGGCCGCCATTCAACGGTACACGCGCAGCTGTTCCCACACCTCGTCGAACCTGGCTTTCGGCTGGCGCGCGATGCAGACGGAGTACTTGTCACCGCTCGTGCTCGTTGCTTCCGCCGCCACCTCGACGCGTTCGAACAGCACATCGACGACACTACGGAGTGCGCGAGGCCGGCGAAGCCCGAATCGGGCGAGATCCGCCCCGCGACCTACTCGATCATCACCGTCGTGGGGTTCGACGTGTTGCCGGCCGCCGCCGAGCCAGCCAAGCCGACCAACTGGAAGTTGAGCTGAAGCGGGGGAGCAACCCCGGCGGGAATGCGTAGCGGTACCGTGGTGCCTGGACCGACCCACGGGGCCACGACGAAGGGGCCGGCCAGGTTCACGAAGAGCGGGCCGTAGTTGAACAGCGGGATCTCGGCCAGGGGACCCACACCCACGAAGAGGAAGATCGGCGCCATCGAGGCGCTGCCGAGGGTGGTGAGGATCACGTCGGTGCCGGGTTCGCCCGTGCCGGAGGTGAGCAGCGTGAGGTGTCCGAACTCGTGGGCACCCACGTCGATGCGTTGGCTGCCGTTGAGGTCGCCGTCCAGCAAGCGGGGCAAGCCCACGGCATCGAGCCCGGGCGCCCGATCGGCCGGGTCGCCCGCGTCGATGCAGGGCGAGCTGATTCGCAAGCGGAGGTCGCCGGCGCCCGGATTGACAAACAGGGGATCGGCGCTGAAGTTCCCGACGCCGCTGGGCAGCCCGCTCCCGTTGCAGTAGTTGGCCTCGCCGGCGGCGAATCCGGAGAACCCTGCGGTCGCGTTGCCAAAAGCGAGGCTGCTTCGCACCTGCCCGCTGAAACCGGCACTGGTGGCGATGCCGTCTCGGCCGTTGAACGCGCTCGTGGCGCGCCGCAGGGTGAACGAGCCGCCGTGCTGGATGCCGTCCCCTGAACACCCGAAGGCGGTCAGGTCATCGGCGTTGGCGGCCTCATCGAGCTTGAAGCCGGTGACGGAGCCGAACTCGACGCGACTGCCGCGGAGGGTGAGAGTCGTTGACAGCGATTGGATCCCGGGCCAACCGCCGCCGCCGGTATAGCGCACGATCAGTCGGCCGAGGCTGCCAGTTGCCCCGGCGTTGTAGCGGAGGCCCCACCAGTCGCCTGGCCCCGGTGCCGTCACCGCGCCGTCGCCATTGGTGTCGCCACCGTAGAGGTCGTCCTTCAGCGACGTCATTGCCACCAAGCCTTGGGTCACGAGCTGGCCGTTGACCGTCACCGTCCGCGAGCTGAACTTGAGAACGGTCCCTGCCAGCAGGGTGAGGGCTTCGCCGGTCGGCACGTTCAAGTTGGCGCCGAACACCAACGCGCCGCCGGGGATGTTGGTGGGGCCGATGACGGTCGGGCCCGCCACGGTGCCGGCGGTGACACGCGCGTAGTTGCCACCGCTGTTGTTGGCGACAGTGTTGTCGGTGAGTCCCGGGATCGCCGAGATCGGCGCACTGTTGATCGCGGCCGAGCTGGCGCATCGCTCGAAGTGGCAGCGGCGGACCGTCGGGAAGCTGTTGGTCGAGAGGTCGAGGCCGCCGGCGTTCGCGTCGGTGATCGTGCAGTCCTCAAGCGTCACGTCGGCGCCGGCGAGGTCGACCGCGGCCCAGCCGCCGCCGCCGGTGTAGCGGACGATCGTGGAGGTCATCACACTGGCATCGGCGCCGTCGTTGAACCGGATGCCCCACCAGTCGCTGGGGGCTGGCACGGTCGCACTGCCATCGCCATTCGTGTCGCCGCCGGCGGCGTCGTCGTAGAACGAGGTGAACACAACGGGGCGCGCGGCGGTGCCGTTGGCGAAGAGGTTGCCGGTGACGGTCGTCGTTCGCGACCTGAACTTCAGGACGCTACCAGCTCGCAGCGTGAGGGAGTCGGGGTCGCGGATGGTGATGTTGGAGTCGACGAGCAACGCGCCACCGGGAATGTTGTTGGGGCCAATCACGGTCGGACCCGCCACGGTGCCGGTGGTGACTCGCAGGTAGTTGCCGCCGCTGTTGTCGGCGACGGTGTTGCCGGTGAAGCTTGGTACCGCGGAGATCGGGACGCTGTTGATCGCCGCCGAGCTCGCGCACCGCTCGAAATGGCAGCGGCGGACGGTCGGGAAGCTGTTGATCGAGAGGTCGAGCCCGCCAGCGTTGGCATCGGTGATCGCGCAGTCTTGGAGTGTGATATCGGCGCTAGTGAGGTCGACCGCGGCCCAGCCGCCGCCGCCGGTGTATCGCACGGTCACGAAGTTGAGCGAGCTGGCATCGGCGCCGTCGTTGAAGCGAACGCCCCACCAATCGGCGGCCGCCGGCACGGTTGCACTGCCGTTGCCGTTGGTGTCGCCGCCGGCTTCGTCGTCGTGGATGGAGGTGAGGATGATGGGTTGACTGGCCGTGCCGTTGGCGAGCAGCGTGCCGCTCACCGTGAAGGTCCGGCCGGACAACTTGACGATGGCGCCAGGTTCGATCGTCAGGGTCTCGCCGGCGGAGACCGAGAGGTTGGCCGTCGCGTGGTAGACGACACCGGTCAGCAGCGGGCCACCGCTGCCGTCGGACAGCGCGCCGCCGATGGGGGTCTGCGCGCCGAGCGCGGTTGCGAGGAGAAGAGCGGTCAGGGTTGGTCGCATCAGCAAGGGTCTTGGGGTTCCGTTGCTGGTGGGTAGGCGGCGCGGGGCAGGCTCTGACAACGACTCGCAGAAATCGTGACAATCTCGGCCACCACGCCGGAGGCTACTCTTGTTGGTGAGTGAGGCTCCGGTGGACCGCACGAGGGCGAGCCAGAGCGACAGGTTGGCTCGACCTCGGGTCACCGGCCAGGGGAGTACGGTGCATTTCGCCGAGGCGAAGCTCGAGATGGACGCACGCCGCACCCCCGAAGCCTCGGTCTACCGCCGCGACCGTCCACGGTGGCTTCCGCTCGATCCACGGGAACCCCGACTCCGGCCCGTGTCACTTCACCTCCGCCGACGGCACCCCGTCCACTGCCGGCCCGTGCGGCCGCAGCGTGCGGCCGCCGCGCCCAGCGCGCACGCCGAGCCCGCTGCGTCCGTCCGCCGCCATGAGCAGAGCGGTCCCGCCGCCCTG
>JBCCGH010000328.1:0-5214 GCA_039029375.1 Planctomycetota bacterium | reverse complement strand
GTCGCCCGCGGCTGGATCGGTTTGGCCGGTGCCGGGGACCAGAGCTGCGCGGAAGGGATTGCGCAGGCCGAGCGCCCACGTCCGCGACTCGGGTGATCGCGGGTTGGCCGGGTCATAGAACGGATTGCTCGAGACGCCGTCACCGGTGAACGGATCGAGCCGCAGCACCTTGCCGTTCAGCGAGCCGAGCATCTGCGACCGGAACGAGCCGACGTTCTCCTCCGGGCGGATGATCCCGTCGGCGAGCGCTCGTGCGTAGTACGTCTCGCTCGCACTGCCGGTGTCGGTGGACGAGTAGCTGGCCCCGTCACCGCTCGTCGCGAGCAGCGTGCCGTCCTCGCCAAACATCAGCGAGCCGGTGCCGTGCGATTGGTGCAGGATGGGTACGCCGCTGAACGCCGATTCGCCCAATAGGACCTTGCGGCTACTGGGGATCGCCGTGGTGAAGCCCGTGCCGGGGTCGGCGGTATAGCGCGTGATGCGCCCGATCGTCGCGTCGCGGTATTCGTTCGTGCCCGGGTTGTAGCTCGGCGTGCCGGCGAAGCGCAGGTGATGCCGGTCGACAACGTAGTAGAGGTAGAGATAGCCGTTCTGGAGGAAGTTGGGATCGAGAGCGAAGCCGAGGAGCCCGAAGTCGCGCCAGTCACCGACCTCGTCCGAGAGATCGATCAATGGCTGCGACAGCAGCGAACCGCGTTCGACGACGCGCACGACGCCGCCGCGCTCCCACAGGTACATCCGCCCGTTGCCGTCAAAGGTGAGCCCGACGGCGACGCCGCTCGTGTCCGTCACGAACTCGTCGACGAAGCCGCTCGGTAGCGCGGTGGCTGATCTAGGGGCGTCGGCGGTGCGGCGGGTCAGCGCCGACCCCTGCGCCGCGGTGCGGGACGTCGACGAGAGGAATGCGCAAAGGGTGAACGCAAGGGTCCACCCCGCGAGGCGAGGGAGGGTGGTCACGGTGTGCAGCGAAGGTGAGGGGGCCGGGCCGTGGGGCAGTGGGCCGACAAGCAGCGCCACGGACTTTCTCGGCGCGGCGAAGATAAGCGCCCCGAGCTGGGCTGGCGACCGTCGGCAATCCCCCGGCAGCGCAGGTGCCACGCCGGACGCGGAACCTGCCGTGGTGCCGAGTCCGTGGCGTCAACCTCGCGCCGGCTCGATCGGCAGCTGTGCGTCGATTTCGAAGTGGGTCATGCCGTGGGCGAGCGGGCGCCCGATCCACGACTCAAACGCCGGGTGCTCGGCAGGCACGTAACCGCTGCTTGGCAGCCACGTGCGATAGAGCCACTCGATCGCGCGCACTTCGACGTCGATCGGACCTCGCACCTCTACGTGCGCGACGGTCATCGCCGGAAACGTCAACGCACCGACTTCACCGCCGACCATGACGTCGTCCTCCACCACCAGCCCGACGTCGTAGCGACACTGCTCGGGCGCGACCAGCTCGGGGTCGTCCCACATGTAGCCGAGCCACTGGCCGTCGGCGATCCCCCGGGCCTCGGCCCACGCGACCAGGCGTCCGATCGCCGCCGGCACCAATCCGGCCTGAAAGGAGTTGAGGACGCGGATGTAGGCGACACGGCGCCGGGGCAGGAGGCGCACATCGGCGACGAACCCGTCGGGGTTGGCGCCGGGTGGAAGTCGATCCAGCAGGTGGCGATGCCCGGGGTCGGCGACGGCGTTCTGCCACTCCTCGCGGCGGTCGCGTCGAAAGGCCTCGAGGTCGAAGGCGCTTGGGGCAGTGCCGTAGCGTTGTTTGAAAGCACGGGAGAAGTCTGAGGGCGAGGCGAATCCGCACGCCATGGCGACTTCGATCAGCGGCGGGGGCGACGGCCGCGACATCAGAGTCAGCGCGCGCTCGAGCCGGCACCGTTTGACGAACTGCAGCAGCGTTTCACCGACCAGGGCGCGAAAGACGCGGTGGAAATGGTGCGGTGAGAAGCACGCGATCGCCGCCACGTCGGCGAGTGGCAGAGGGCCGTCGAGGTGCTGCAGCACGTGGTCCAACGCGCGATTGATGCGCTGGAGATAGTCGGCCGAAGTGCCGCGCCGGTCGTCGCTAGGGATTCGCAAGATCTGTCAAGCAGGGAGATGCGCGGTGGGCTATCCGTTCAGGGCATGCAACGTTTCTTGCTGCTCACGGCGGCGATGTCCATTGCGGCTCTGCCGATCCTGGATCGGGTAGCGCCAGGTGGGTTGCCGCGTCTCCACGACTCTCTTCAAGGTCACGATATGGAACTGGGTGCGTTCTCCGTCAGTCTCACCGTCAAGGACCTCGCCGCTTCGCGGGCCTTCTACGAGAAGCTCGGCTTCCGGCGGATCCACGGCGAGCCGGAGAAGAACTGGATCATCCTGCAGAACGGCGCGGCCACGATTGGGCTGTTCCAGGGGATGTTTGAGAAGAACATCATGACCTTCAACCCAGGTTGGGCGAACCACGGCACTCACCCCGAGGAGTTCACCGACGTGCGTGACCTGCAACGACGCCTCAAGGAGCAGGGGATCAAGTTCGAGACCGAGGCGGACGACTCGACTGCCGGGCCGGCGAGCTTCGTGATCGTGGATCCGGACGGCAACCCGATCCTGTTTGACCAGCACGTTTAGCCGGGGCACGTTTAGCCGGGACGCGTCAGCCGGCCGCCCGGCTGCCGCCGGGCTGGAGTGCCCGCTCGAGCCAGCCGAGGCCCAGGTCGGCCAGCACGGCGAGCGCAGCGGCGGGGATCGCGCCGCCGAGGATGAGGCCGGCGTCGTTCAGGTAGAGGCCCTCGACGATGGGCTCGCCGAGGCCGCCGGCACCGATGAACGCGGCGAGCGTCGCGACCCCGATGCTGATGACCGTCGACGTGCGGATGCCGGCCATGATCGTGCGCAACGCGAGCGGCAGCTGCACGCGGCGCAGGATCTGGCTGGGGCGCATGCCCATGCCGCGCGCGGCGTCGACGAGATCCGGATCGACCTCGGTGATGCCCGTGTAGGTGTTGCGGAGGATGGGCAGCACCGCATAGAGCAGGAGCGCCGCGATCGCTGCTTGCACGTTGAGGCCCAGCAGCGGGATCATGAAAGCGAGCAACGCCAGGCTCGGGATCGTCTGCACCACGCCCGCGGCGCCGAGCGCGACCTGGCGCAGGCGCGGCCGTTTCGTGATCGCAATGCCGAGCGGAATCGCCAGAAGAGCGGCGAGCAGCACCGCGGCGAAGGTGAGGCTCAGGTGCTCGAGGAGGAGGCGGCCCGAGTCGTCGGCGCGAGCGGCGAGGCGGTCCCACAAACCGGGCTTCGCGATCGGCGCGCGGTCCGGCTCGGGGCGGTCGTCGATCGCCTCGAGCAGTCGGGTCCGCGCCGTCGCCGCGTCGGCGCGCTCGCCCTCCACCAGGCCCTCGACCTCGAGGAACGCCCGCGCCACCGCGGGCATCGACTGCCCGTGGGTCTCGACCAGGTCGTTGAGCGCCTGCGCGGTGTGGTCGGGCAGTCGGAACGCCAGCAGCGCGAGCGCTTCGCCGACCTCCGGATGCGCGGCCAGCGTGTCGGCACGCATGAGTGGGGCGGCGTTGTAGGGCGGGAAGAACTGTCGATCGTCTTCCAGCACGCGGAGGCGGTAGCGCAGCAGCTTGCCGTCCGTGCTGTAGGCGTCCATCAAGTCGATCGCCCCGGCCTGGATCGCCTCGTAGGCGAGGCCGTGCTCGAGCGCGCGCACCGAGCCGAGCTCGAGCCCGTAGGCTGCCGACAGGCCCATGTAGCCGTCTTCGCGATTGTTGAACTCGATGCCGAACCCGGCGCGGACCGCGTCCTGGTGCGCGACGAGGTCCGAGATGCGGCGCACCCCGAGCTCTCTGGCCTTGGTCTCGAGCATGGCCAGTGCATAGGTGTTGTTGAGGCCAAACGGCTCGAGCCAGTGGATGTCGTGCTCGGCAAGGTAGCGGCGCCGCACGTGCAGGAAGGCGCGCAGCGGATCGGTGATCTTGCCGGGCTCTTTGAGGACGATGGACCAGGCGGTTCCGGTGTACTCGGCGTAGATGTCGATCTCGCCGGTCTGCAGCGACACCCAGCAGACCATCGTGCCGCCGAGGTTGAGCCGTCGCTCGACCGCGACGTCGGTATGGGCCTCGATGGTCTGCGCCATGATCTCGGCGAGGACCCCGGACTCGGTGAAGTTCTTGGCGCCGATCGCGACCCGTTCCTGCCCCGGTGCGGCCATCGCGGCACCCAGCGCCAGAAGGCCGGCGCCGAGGCGTTGCAGCAGCGCGTCCCGCTCAGCCATGCACGCCCTCGGAGCCAGCATGGCTCGCCAAGAAGTCGGCCACGAAATCATTGGCTGGCGCGGCCGTGAGCTCGGCCTCGGTGCCGGTTTGCACCAGCTCCCCGCGGTGCATCACCGAGACGCGGTCGCCGAGCAGGAACGCTTCGCGCAGATCATGCGTGACGAGCAGCACGGTCTTGTGCACCTCACGGAGGAGCCGCTGGAATTCCTCGTGGATCTGAGAACGCGTGATGGGGTCGAGGGCGCCAAACGGCTCGTCCATCAGCACGTAGTCCGGGTCCAGCGCGAGGGCTCGGGCGACGCCCACGCGTTGGCGCTGGCCACCGGACAGCTCGCCCGGGTAGCGCGTGCCGAATGTCTCAGCTGGCAGGTTCACGAGCTGCAGCAGGTCCCGAACCCGGGCGTCCGTCGCCTCGGCGGTCCAACCTTCGAGCTCGCACATGACGCCGACATTCTTGGCGACCGTCATGTGGGGGAACAGGCCGCCGGTCTGGATCACGTAGCCGATGCGCCGGCGCAGGCGATAGGGATCGGCCGCGACGACGTCCTCGCCGCCCAGGAGAATGTGGCCCCGCGTCGGCTCTTCGAGGCGGTTGACCATGCGCAGCGTCGTTGTCTTGCCGCAGCCACTGGTGCCGATCAGGCAGTGGGTCTCACCATCGCGGACGGTCAGGTCCAGGCCGCGCACGGCGAAGATCTCGGCGCCGTCGGGCGCGAGGAAGGTCTTGTCGACGGCTTGGAACTCGATCACGGGCTCGGCGCGGCAGGGGCGCGCGGCGGTCGAGTCTCGCACGAACCAGTATCGCTCACCAGGCTTGGGACTAGTGGGGTGATTCAAAAGTTCGGTGCATATGTCGGTGAGGCATCTGTGTTGTTCGCAAGGCGCTGTCGCCGCAGGGCTTGTCGGTGGACAAGTTGAGGCGACGCAACGCCGCGAACGGCGCAGAGGGCCAGCGACATAT
>JBCCGH010000327.1:0-5299 GCA_039029375.1 Planctomycetota bacterium | reverse complement strand
GGTACTACCTCGTCATACCCGGGGCGGCCGCCTCTTTGCTTGGGTTGTCGGGCGAGCGCGAAGCGCTCGCCCGCGCTAGGAGCGTGTGACTTTTTCGAAGTCACGCGCTCTCCGCGACGCGGAGCGGCGCCAGGAGCATGGATCAGAGCCTGTAGCGTGGATTTAGTTACAGGCTCTGAGAGGGCGGTGGCGTCCGCGCCGATTCTGGCGGTGCTTGCCGGGCAGGCGACGTCAGGGTACGCCCGGGTGCGATGGATGAGCTGACCCCGGCTGAAACGGAGCAGCTGCGAGCTCTGTATGAGCGATTTGTCGATTTGCCGCAGGGCCAGCTGGCGGGAGCCCTCGACCGTGAGGCGTTGCCGCCACGGTTGCGCCGGGAGCTCGAATCACTGCTCCGCCAGTCGCTCCACACCGTGTTTGGCGAGCGCGCGCTGGGCAACGTCGGCCGGGACCTGATCGAAGAGCGTCTACGGGACCAGCGACCTGAGGCCGTGGGGCCCTACCGGGTGTTGCGCATCCTGGGCGAAGGCGGGATGGGTGAGGTCTACCTCGCCGAGCAGACCGAGCCGGTGCAGCGACAGGTTGCGCTGAAGGTGATCAAGCTCGGCATGAACAGCCGGGAGATCCTCGCCCGTTTCGAGCAAGAGCGGCAAACGCTGGCGATGCTCGACCACGACGCCATCGCCAAGATCCACGACGCCGGGATGGGCGAGCGGGGACAACCGTACTTCGTGATGGAGTACGTGGACGGGCAGCCGATCACGGGCTTCTGCGACGCCCAAGAGCTCGATGTCGAGGCGCGGGTCCGGCTGATCACCGCCGTGTGCGAAGGCGTGCAGCACGCCCATTCGAAAGGCGTCATCCACCGGGACCTGAAGCCGAGCAACGTCCTGGTGTTTGGCGATGCCGATCGACCGCGGGTGAAGATCATCGACTTCGGCCTGGCGCGCTCGCTGCGGGGCGATTCTGCCGGTGACTTGACCATGTTGACCCGTCCCGGGCAGCTGTTGGGGACTCCGGCCTACATGTCGCCGGAGCAGGCCCGCGGCGACGTCGCCGGAGTCGACACGCGCAGCGACGTCTACGCGATCGGTGTGATGTTGTATCAGGCACTCACCGGCACGCTGCCGTTCCAACTCGAGGGTGAGGTCTCGAGCGCTGCGATCGAGAGCCTGCATCGCCTGCAAATGGAGGACCCGGCCAAGCCCAGTGCCCGCGTGGCGAGCACTGTGCAGGCGGCGTCGACCACGGATCGACGGACGTGGAGCCGGTCACTGCGCGGCGACCTCGACGCAATCGTCTTGAAGGCGCTCGCCTATGAGCCGGAACGGCGCTACGAGAGCGCCGGCGCTTTGCAGCGGGATCTCGAGCGCTACCTGCGTCACCAGCCCGTGCTCGCGCAGGTGCCGAGCCGCGCCTATCGCGCCCGCAAGCTGCTGCGGCGCTACCGAGTGCAGTTCGCCGCCGTGGGCCTGGTGTTGGCGACCGCCATTGTCGGCGCGATCGTCGCGCTGCTGTTCGCGTTCGAGGCTAGGGATCAGCAACGCACCGCGGAGGACAATCTCGCGCGCTGGACGCGCCTGGCCGATCGGCGGCGGCTCGCGCGCCTCATCGATGAGGGACAGGCGCTGTGGCCGGCGGAACCGAAGATGGCCGAGCACTTTCGCGGCTGGCTCGGGCGTGCCGAGCGGTTGCTCGAGCGCTTGGACGAGCACCGGGCGGCGTTGGCCGAGCTGCGCGCGCTCGGCGTCGACGACCCCGAGGCGAGCGCCGCCGCGGATCGGGAGCACTACGCGGATCAGTATCTGCGTCTGCGCGCGATCGAGGTGCTGTTGCCGACTGCGGCGGAGGGAGAGGGGCCGGGCCTGGAAGCCGAGCGCGCCTCCCTCGAGGCGGTCGTGGCGCGGCGGCACTCGTGGCTGTTCGAGAGCGATGATCTGGCGTTTCGTCACACCCAGTTGTCGGCGCTGGTGGGGGACCTCGAGCTCTTTGCGCGGGCCGAGGCCGTGAAGGACACCGTCACCGTCGGCGACGTCAGGAGCCGCCTCGCGACGGCCGAGCAGCTGGATGCCGCCGCCCGCGAGCCAGCCTTTCTGGCGGCGTGGGAGCGCCTGGTCGCGGACGTGGCGCGGCCCGACTCGGTCTACGCCGGGTTGGCGATTGCGCCGATCCCTGGTCTGGTGCCACTCGGCATCGACCGCGACTCGGGGTTCTGGGAGCTCTACCACGAGCTCAGCGGGGCACCACCGCCGTGGGAGGGCACTCCGCTCGGGCGCGGCGCCGTGCAGCTCGGCGACCACGGCGACGAAGGCCTGGTGCTCGTGCTGCTGCCCGGTGGGACGTTCCGCATGGGGGCGGAGCTCCCGCACGATCTCCATCCGATGGGCACGCCAAACGTCGATCCCCGCGCGCTCATCTGGGAAGTGCCGCCCCATGAGGTCGAGTTGGCGCCGTTCCTGTTTGGCAAGTTCGAGGTCAGCCAAGCGCAGATGCGCCGGCTGATGCCTGGAGCGGACCGATCGTACGACAAGAGGTCGCCGCGCAAGCCGGTCACGGAAATCTCATGGTTCGACGCCGCGTCCGTGGCGCAGCGCTGGGGCCTGCGGTTGCCGACCGAAGCGCAGTGGGAGTACGCCTGCCGGGCGGATACGTCGACCGTCTTCTGTCCGGGCAACGACGCCGTGGACCTCAACGGCTTCGCCAACATCGCTGACGAGGGCTCGAAGGAGTCCTTCTCCGGCATGCTGGTGCCGACCGCGGGAGTGTTCGACGGCCATCGCTGGTCTGCGCCCGTCGGCTCGTTCCGGCCGAATCCGTTCGGGTTGCACGATTTGCACGGCAACGTCCAGGAGTGGTGTCGGGACGAGCTTTGGTACTACGAACGGCTGGCCGCCCGGGCTGGCGACGGCCTTCGCGGTCTTTCGGATGGTCCGCCGCAGCGCAAAGTCGTGGCGCGTGGCGGGAGCTATCGCGAGCCGGACTTTGTCGCGCGGTCTTCGGCCCGGGTGGCGGTGCCAGCGGATCTGCGGACCCAGATCATCGGGATCCGGGTTTCGCGGGAGATCCGCTGACCGCTGGCCGGCGGGGTGCCGTCGGTCCAGCGTTCGAGACCCTCGGCCAAATCTCGGCGGGCTGGCGTCTCGGCGTCGCATTCTCTAGAAGGGTCGCCGCGCCGGCGCGGTCCGCCGCCGCGATCGCCGCCCGTGTTCCACCGTTACGCCGCACGCAGGGCCCTGCGGGCCTGCTTCGTCTTCGCCCTTGTCCGGACGGCATGGCTCTGCGATGACGCGTTCATCACGCTCCGTACCGTCGCGCACCTCCTCGACGGCTACGGGCCGCGCTGGAACGTCGCCGAGCGCGTCCAGACCTACACGCACCCGTTGTGGATGCTGCTGCTCACGGGTGTGAACGCGCTGAGCGGCGAGCCCTACTACTCGACGCTCGCGCTCGCCGCCCTGTGCTCGATCGGGGCGGTTGTCGTGACGGCTTGGGCCGGCGTCCGTGACGCCGGCACCGCGTGCCTCACGCTGCTGTGCCTGACGTTGTCGCGCGCTTTCGTCGACTTCTCGACCTCCGGGCTCGAGAACCCGCTGACCCACCTGCTGCTCGCGGTGTTCGTCTGGCTGTGGTTCGCGCAGGGTGAAGGCGAAGGCGACGCCGTGGCGCGGCGCCAGCTGCTGCGCCTGTCGCTTCTCGGCGCGCTGATGGCGGTCAACCGGCTCGACACCATCCTGCTGGTCGGGCCCTGTCTCGTCGTCACGGCCTTGCAGCTACCGTGGCGCGTCGCGCTCCGGGTCGGCGCGCTTGGCATGACCCCGCTCGCCGCGTGGCTGCTGTTCGCTTTTGTTTACTACGGCACCCCGATCCCGATCACGGCGTACGCCAAGACGCTCAGCACCGGGATCGCGATGACCGACGCCGTCGCCAAAGGTCTGCGGGCCCTGGCGCGCACCGGCCAAGACCTGCCGTTGACGACGGCCGTGCTCGGCGTCGGTCTCTTCGTGACGACGTTGGCCGGGCCGCGCCGTCGCGCGCCGCTGCTGTTAGGCGCGGCGCTGTACCTCGGCTACTTCCTGAAGGTGGGGGGCGACTTCATGCTCGGCCGCATGCTGACCGCGCCGCTGCTCATCGTCGTGACGCTGCTCGGCCGTCGCGGGTGGCCGGCCGCGCCGGAGCTGCGCGGGCCGCTCGTCGTCGTGCTCATCGCGATGGCGGGCTTGGGGCCGCGGCCGGCGACGTTGCTCAGCGGACCCGACTACGGCGACATGCGCCTCGACGAGGACGGCTTTGCCGACGAGCGGGGCTCGCACTACCCGCAGCTTGGCCTGCTGTCGCCGAGCCGCGATCTGTATCAGGCCGGCGTCGTGACCGATGCCATGCGGCGTGAGGGCGACGGTCAACCCTTGGTCATGGTGATCCGCGCCGCGGGCGCGGCGTACCTTGGCGGCCCGCTGCTGCACGCCGTCGATGTGTGGATCTGCGATCCGCTACTGGCCCGGCTGCCCGCGCCGAACGTGCGCCAGTGGCGCGTGGGCCACATCGAGCGGCGCATCCCCGAGGGCTACCTCGAAACGCTGCGGTCGGGCGCCAACGAGCTGCAGCATCCGGGCCTCGCCGCCTACTACGACAACTTGCGCGAAGTGCTGCGCGGTGACTTGTTCTCGGCGGCCCGTTGGCAGGCCATCTGGCGGCTGCACACCGGCGCCCTCGACGACGGGCTGCGCGCGTTCGTGGCGGACGTCTACCGCGATCCGCCGCTCGTCACGCTCGACGGCGAGCGCTTGGTCGCGCCGCAGCCCGAGGCCGCGCACTGGTTCGAAGGGCGTTCGACCCTCGTCTACGGTGGCGGCGTGCGGCTCGAGTATCCCGAGCCGCTGCACGCCGCGCGCCTGCAGTGGGGCCTCGACAGTTGGGATGTGTACTGGATCGAGTTCTGGCGCGGCAACCTGAGCTACGGGACCGTGCGGGTCGAGACGCCGAGCAACGCGCTGCGGGGTTTGGGGCTCTGCATCGGCGAGCTCGACGTGCCGGCCGCGGCCGTGCATGGCGGCTACGACGCGATCGAGGTGCGCGCGATGAGCTCGGGGGATGCGACCGCGGCGGTGGGCTTCCTGCGGCCGGTGCCGTGATGCTGGTCGATCCGGCTCACGCCGGATCGAGATGGGGGATCAAGGGGGACGGCGGATTGGCCGTTGGGGGCTTTCGAGCCCGCCGCGGGAGTGGGCGGGGCTCGCTTCACCTCGGGCTCAAGAGCTCCGGGGCGGCCCCTGCACTCCGTCGCCGTCGGCATCGGCCAACT
>JBCCGH010000326.1:0-5355 GCA_039029375.1 Planctomycetota bacterium | reverse complement strand
GGGGTGCCGCCTAGTGGTGTGATTCAGACAGATGGGGCACTAACCGCGAGGTATCGGCGCCGGTCGCAAGGCGGGTCGCCGCAGGCATATTCGTGGATACGGCGAGGACGACCCAACGCTGCGAACGGCGTTGAGGGCCGCGGAGAATGCCCCAGATTTCTGAATCACACCACTAGGGCCGGCCCATGCGGGCCCGTGCGGCGGCGCTGAGCAGCAGCCCCATGGGGTTGTGGCCCGGCGCTGGGAACGCCCACTGAAAGTAGGTGTCGCGGCCCACGAAGGCGGCCACGGCCGGTACGGGCATGGTCAGCGTCGCCACATCGCCGTAGCGCAGGACCGGGAGGACGAACCAGGGCCGGATGAGCAGCAGGCAGCCGTTGGCGCCGATGCTGCCGAGGCTGGCCTTCAAGGGGGCGCCGCCGACCAGGAGCTGGACGAACACGGAGGCCGAGGCGGTGCCTCCCTCCAGTGTGACGTCGAAGTTGGCGCCGATGCGCGGGAGAGTGCCCGTGATGCGGGGGAGGGGTGGGGTCACGACGGAGCAGGGCGAGCCGTAGACCAGGAAGTTGCCCGGGTCGCGGTCCGCCACGCTCTGGACCCACGTCACGCGGCCCGCGGCTGGGCCGCCGCCGTCGGCCTCGCGCGCGCCGAAGGCGAAATCGGGCAGCCCGTCGCCGTTGCTGTCCCCGGCGGGCGAGACGGACCAGCCCATGCGGGCGCCCGCCGTACCGGTGAACTGGTCGACCCTTCGCGCTGGGGCTTCCAGCGACCAGACGCTGGCCTCGCCGGCGGCCCCGGCGTTGCCTGGCGCGCCGACGAGGAGCTCAAAGACGCCGTCTGCTTCTAGATCGCCGAGCCCGCCCAGCGAAAACCCGAACCACGCGTCGGGGGTGGCGCCGTTGATCTCGGCGAGCACGGCGTGGTCGCGTCCCGACAGGACCGTCACGCGCCCCGCGTCCGTTCCACCAACGTCGTAGAGCGGCGCGCCATAGGCGTAGTCTGCGTGCCCGTCGCGATTGACGTCGCCGAGGTTGGCGACGGCGCGGCCGCCCTGGGCCCAGTCCTGATCCGGCCAGACCGAGTGTAGCACGCCGCCGGTCGCGCCGGAGACAAGGCGGACCAGGCCGCTGCGTTCGGGGCGCCCGGACCGCGACGCCATGAAGGCACCGATGATCAGGTCGCCCGTACCGTCGTCATCGACGTCGCCGCCGCCCGCGACCGCGGCGCCAAACAGATCACCGGCAGCGTCGCCGACCAACTGCCACAGCACGCGGCCATCGCCGCCGCCGTACAGAATGGCCTCGCCGCTGTCGCGGGCGTGGGGCGCGCCGATCAACAGGTCGTCGGCGCCGTCGTGGTCGATGTCGCCCACGCCAGCGAGCGCGGCGCCGAGCCGGTCGCCGCCGGTGCCGCGGATCTCCCACAGGACGGAGCGATCGGCGCCGGAGATGACTTGGACCCAGCCGCCGCCGTGGCCGCCGGCGACCCCCGGCGCCAGTGGCGCCGCCAGGGCCAAGTCGGCCACGCCGTCGTCATTCCAGTCGCCCGCGGTCGCGACGGCCTCGCCCAGGCGGTCTCCGGGGCCGCCGACAAAGACGTCGAGTTCGCTGCCGTCTTGGCCGCTGTAGATGCGGACGCTGCCCGCCATCGGGCCGCCGGTGCCATCGAACGGTGCGCCTACCGCAAGGTCTTCGAAGCCATCGCGGTCATAGTCGCCCGCGAGACACACGGCCGTGCCGAGTCGGGCGGCCGCCGCACCATCGATGGTGGTGGCGATCTGGTGGTCTTCGTGCGGCAGCAAGGTCACGACGCGCGCGTAGCGCGCTTGCGCTGCGAGCATGACGACGTCGCGATAGCCGTCGTCGTTGAGGTCGCCGGCGCTGCCAACGGTGGAGCCCAGCGCCTCGCCGAGCCGTCCATAGACCGTGCGGAGGACCGTGCCGGTGGCCCCGCTCACCAACGCCACGCTACCGGCGCCGGGGCCGCGCACGGTGTCCTCAGGAGCACCGACCGCCAGATCGGCCCGCCCGTCCCCGTCGAGGTCGCCGACGCCGGCCACGGCGGCGCCAAAGCGATCGCCGGGGGAGTCGCCATTGAGCGTCAGCAAGATCCCGCCCGTGCGGCCCGAGAGGACCTCGGCGGTGCCATTCGGCGACCCTGGCGTGCCGATGATCACGTCCGGCGCTCCATCGCCGTCCACGTCGCCAGCCGCCGCCACGGCGCTCCCCAGCAGCTCCCCAGGGTTGCCCGGGCCGTGCGCCAACAGGCGAGCTCCGCTCGCGCCAGAGAGCACCACGGCCGAGCCACCGACGAGGGCGGACCCGGGTGCGCCGACAAAGATGTCGTCGAAGCCGTCTTGGTTGACGTCGCCGGCGGGGGCGACCACGTGCCCAAACCGGCTGCCCACGCCGCCGAAGAACGAGAACAGCTCCCAGCGGTGGAGGCCGGAGTAGACGATGGCGGCGCCGAACCGACCGTTGCCCGGGGCGCCAATCGCAAAGTCGTCGAAGCCGTCTTGGTTGACGTCGCCGGTACCGGCCACGCTGGACCCGAACTCGGCCCCGGCTGGCCCGTCGACGTGCTCGAGGATGCTGCCGTCGAACCCGGAGTACAGCCGGACGTAGCCGCCGAGGGCGCCGCGGTCGTTCGGAGCGCCGACGATCACGTCGTCGTACCCGTCGTGATTGACGTCGCCGGCGCCCGCCACGCCGGTGCCGAATCCGTCGCCTGGCTGAATCCCGTTCAGCTGCAGCAGGGTCGACGCGTCGGCGCCAGAGAGCACCAGCACCTGGCCCTGGCTCGCGTCGCTGACGATCAGATCGTCAAACGCATCGCAGTTGACGTCGCCGGCGGAGATCGCCGCGCTTTTCCCGCCGACTTGCCAGAGCGTCTTTTGCGCCAGTCCCGGTGCTGCGAGCCCCAGGAGGGCGATGAGCCAGCGACAGCCCGGGCCGGCTCGGGGGGCGATCCGCCGCTGTGATGGCTTGCTCGGCTCGATCTGCTCTCCCTTTGGCCTGCGCATGCGGTTCACCGTGGCGGGTAGCGTAGCCCAGGGGCGCGGATCGCGCAGGGCCCGCGGCTGTGCCACGCGTCGGCGGACGGTCGCGGACGGCTCCAAGCCGCACCGCTGTGCAGGAAGAGTGGGTCACCCCGGCGGCGGCGAGCCCCGGAGGCGCGCGGCAAAGGGCGCGAGCCCGGCCTTGTGGTCCAAGATCTCATCGGGAGTCAGGCCCCGCAGTTCGTGCGGAAAGACCAGCCACTGCCCGGACTCCTCGACGTAGAAGTCGGGCGATCGGTCGGTTTGGTTGTTCTTGGGCTTGAAGAACGCGGTCGCGATGCGGATGTCGCGCGGTGTGTTCCGCCGCGCCCGGGTGGACAGATCTTCGAGCAGAGCCTGCACGCTCAGGCCCGTGTCGTAGACGTCATCCACGATCAGCAGGCCGTCGTCGGCGTTGATCGTGTCGATCAGGTATTGCATCCCGTGGATGCGGATGCGCTCCGCCCGGTCCTCCGGCCCGCGGTAGAGCGAGGTGCGGACGGCGATGTGGTCCGTGTGCACGCCGAAGTAGTCGAGCAGCTCCTGCACGGCGATGCCCACCGGTGAGCCGCCACGCCAGACGCCGACGATAAAGCTCGGGCGGAAGCCGCTGTCGAGCACCTGCATGCCGAGGCGGAAGGAATGCTCCAAAAGCTGTTCGGCGGTGACATACTGTTTGGCAATCCGGTCGGTCATCAGCAGCGCGCAGTGGCGGATAGTGCGGGAGCGCAGGGCCGCGACATCGTATCGAGAAACATGGTTCTGCCGAATCGAACGAAGATCGTCGCGACGTTGGGGCCTGCCTCGCGCAGCGACAAACAGGTTGAGCAGATGGTCCGTTCCGGGGCCAACGTCTTCCGCCTCAACGCCGCCCACGCCGACCACGCGACGATCGTCAGCGACATTCGCACCGTGCGCGGCGTGGCGAAGCGGCTCCGCACGTCGGTTGGGATCTTGGTCGATTTGCAGGGGCCAAAGATCCGGGTCGGCCCGCTGGAGAACGCCGAGCCCGTCTGGCTCAGGCGTGGGACCCACCTGACCATCTCGACGGCGCCCGGCGTGGTTGGCCATGCGGCCCGACGTGGTGAGGCCGTGCGGCTCGGGACCAGCTACCGCGGCTTGGCGAAGGATGTCGCGACGGGGGAGCGCATTCTGCTCGACGACGGCTACATCGAGCTCCGCGTGCTCGAAGTCGCCCAGGACGAGATCCGCGCGCGCGTCGTGCACGGCGGCCTGCTCAAGCAGTACAAGGGCATCAATCTGCCGGGTTCGCAGGTGTCGGCGGCGTCGCTCTCCGCCAAGGATCGGCGCGACCTCAAGTGCGCCCTCGGCGCGGGTGCCGATTTCATCGCCCTGTCATTCGTGCGCGCCGCCGAGGATGTGAAGCGGCTCAAGCGCCTGATCCGCAATGCGTCGTCCGAGGCTTTGGTCGTCGCGAAGATCGAGCGCCCCGAGGCGGTGAGCAACCTGACCGAGATCATCAGCGCCGCCGATGCGCTCATGATCGCGCGCGGCGACATGGGCGTGGAGCTGGGACCCGCGGCGGTGCCGGCGGTGCAAAAGCGCATCATTCAGCTGGCCGGTGAGGCCCGCAAACCCGTGATCACCGCGACCCAGATGCTGGAGTCGATGATCACCAACCCCCGACCGACCAGGGCCGAGGCGTCCGACGTCGCCAACGCGATCTACGACGGCACGTCGGCAGTGATGCTGTCGGCCGAGACCGCATCGGGGAAGTACCCGATCCGCGTCGTGCGCACCATGAATCAGATCGTGCGCCGCACCGAGACCGACATGTATCGGAACTGGGAGTACCACCGCCGCCGACGGCGGTCGGCACGCACGTCTTCGGTGACTGAGGCGACGGTCAAGGCGGCGGCCTACGCGGCCCTGGAGGTCGAGGCCAAGGTGATGGCGGTCTTTACCGAGAGCGGCGCCACGGCCCAGCTCGCGGCAGGCGAGCGGACGCCGACGCGGATCGTCGCGTTCACCCCCTTCCAGCACATCGTGCAGCGCCTATCGCTGACGTGGGGCGTCGCCGCGTTCCGTTGCAGCCGCACCCGCACGAGCCACGAGATGACCCTCGAGGGGGAGCAGATCCTGCAGGAGCGGAAGCTGGCGGCCACCGGCGATCACATCGCGGTGGTTTTCGGGGCGAGCCGGACCAAGGGGATGACCAACATCCTGAACATCCGGGTCTTGGGGTGATTCTGGTCTTGGGGTGATTCTGGTCTTGGGGTGATTCTGGTCTTGGGGTGATTCTGGTCTTGGGGTGATTCTGGTCTTGGGGTGATTCTGGTCTTGGGGTGATTCTGGTC
>JBCCGH010000325.1:0-5411 GCA_039029375.1 Planctomycetota bacterium | reverse complement strand
CGAACACGCGGGAGACCGCGACGCTTATCGCGGGGGCCCTGACCTTCGTCCAGGTGTGGCGGATCTACGGGCTCGTGCGCGCCGGCGAAACTCCGGCGAGGACGACCCAACGCTGCGAGCGGCGCTGAGGGCCGTGGATAAGGCCCCAGATTCCTGAATCACACCACTAGGCAGCAGGCCACGATAAAACCGGTCAGCTCGTCGCAGGCGACGAGCGCGCGGTCCAACGGCGTGTCGTAGCTCTGGCCCCACTTGGTGTAGTGCGCGGCGATGGCGTGCGCGAGTTCCGGCTCATCGCGCTCGCGTAGCCAGGCGACAATGCGACCCGGGTGGTCGTCGGGCCAGCGCTCATAATCGGCGTCGTGGAGCATGCCGGCGACGCCCCAAGTCTCCTCGTCGGCGGCGCCCTCGCCGTAGCGGTGCGCGGCGGCCCGCATCACGATCTCGACGGCGCGCGCGTGCTTGCGCAGGGAGTCGGTCTCGGTCCAGTTGCACAGATGATCCCAGGCTTGGTCCCGCGTGAGCTTCATGTGGGCCTCGATCGTCGCGTGCTGGCGGCGGCGACGGGCACGGTTTTTAGCGCAAAGGTGCGCAAGCCACAGCGACAGGCGGCGTCGATCCGGGCCCAGCGTCCGGCCGCGATGGTCGGCGTCGCGAGGTCGAGATTGAGCACGTTGCAAAAACACCTGTTGCTGAACGGTCTGGTGTTCATTGCTTACACCTCGCTCATCCCGCCGCTGCGACACTGGCGCTCCCGTTGCCTGGTCTTCTGGAGCTGGGAAATGTTGGCCCTGGAGCTCACCTGCCTGGTGGCCTTGGTCGCGCTCGTTGGCCTCGGTGAGGCATGCGGCCGTCGCTGGCGGCGGCGAGGGCATGGGCGCGTCGGCACGCCGCCGGCTTGACGCGTAGCGCCGCCTGCTTGACGCGCCGCCGGTGAACACCCGTCCCGCGAACACCGGGCCAGTGCATGCACGGGCCGGCGCTCGGGGCTACGCTCGGTGCCAGGAGGTGCCATGCGCGTGTTGCTGTTGCTCACCCTCTCTGCCCCCCTGGTCGGGGCGTCACCACAAGCGGTTGCCGGGGACGCCGAGGGGTCACCACGCTACGTCGAGTCCTCGGCGGGGCTCGGCGAGCCGGGCCTCGACGGTGGCTACATCGAGGTGGAGTTCGGCGATGTGAACGCCGATGGCCACGTCGACCTGGTCTCGGTCGGCGACCACGGCTCGCCGTTCGTCAACACCCAGCAGCACGGTGTGATGGTTTGGTTTGGCGATGGTCGCGGGGCCTTCTCGGTGTTTCAGGAGGGCAACTTCGGCTACGGCGGCGTGGCGCTCGGCGACGTCAACGACGACGGGCTCATGGATGTGGGCTACGGCGTGCACCACGCGTATTCGCGCACCGCGTTCGGCGACCAGCTCCTCGAGGTCGCGCTCGGCGACGGCACGGGCCAGGCGTGGACGCCGTGGGATGCCGGTCTCGCCGAGGATGGACAGAGCTGGGGGATGAGCGGCACGGCCTTTGGCGACATCGACAACGACGGCGACCTCGACGTCGGCGCCAACGCGTTTGGCTGCTGCGACGGCGTGCACGTGTATCGCAATCGCGGCGATGGCTCCTGGCAGCGGACGTTTGGGTTTCTCGGCAGCAACTCCCGCATGAATTGCCGCATGGTGGACATCGACAACGACGGCAACGTCGACTTGGCGGTGCGCCACCAGCTGGGGACCGTTTGGATGGGGGACGGCGCCGGCGACTTTGCGCGCGCGGACACCGGGCTACCGTCGTTTGCGGCGCTGGCTGGCTTGGCCCTGGGCGATGTCAATGGCGACGGCGACCTGGAGTTCGCCACGGCGAGCAGTGCCGGCATCGCGCTCTACACGCTGGGCACCGAAGGCACCTGGGTGCGTCTCGCGGTCCAGGGGCTGCCCACCGGCGGGCCGTTCCGTGCCGCCCAGCTCGAGGACTGCAACGGCGATGGACGCGTCGATGTCGTCGCCTTTGGCGGTGGGCAAGGGGCGCTGTTCTTGCAGCGCGATGGATTGCGCTTCGTGCGCGCCGCCGAGTTTGCAGCGCCGCGCTCGGGTGCCGTCGAGTGGCTGCGCGTGGATGGCGACGTCGATCACAACGGCTGGCTGGACGTGGTGCTGGTCCAAGACGAGCCGACCGGCGGCATCTTCGGTGGCGGCCGGAATCGTCTCTATGCGTTCCGCGAGATGTCCAAGCCCGACCGGTTGCGCGTGCGCGTACTCCGGCCGAGCGCCCGGCGCGTCTTGGTGGGCGGCAGCGTGCGCTTCGTCGATTGGCTCAGCGCGGCCCCGACGGACCGGACGTCGGTGCGCGTCGAGCTGTCGACGGCGGGCGTGGGTGGGCCCTGGGCGACGGTGGCGAGTGGCCTGCCGAACAACGGGCGCTTTCAGTGGACCGTGCCGCGGACGGTCACGAGCACGGCGCGGTTGCGTGTGACGGTGAAGGAGGCCGGCGACGGTCCCGAGGTCCGCGTCGCCAGCGCGTTGAGCGATCGCTTCGAGATTCGCTAGCAGGGGCGTCGCATCGGCCCCGTCAGTCCCAGCGGGTCATGACGGGGTTGGACAGTTGGAGCTGCCCACCGGAGAGCACGACGGCCTGGACCGGCGACGTGGTCCCGGGGAAGAGTGGCGGCAGGTTGACACTGCCCGTCAGCACGCCCGTCGCCGGGATCGGTCCCTGCCCGATGACGATGTGCCCAACGCCGACCCACAGGTCGAGGGTCGGGAACGGCAGCGGCGGGCCGATCGGCGAGGCTAGCACGAACGCATGATCGCCCCCGGGCCCGCGCAGCGTGGTGGTCATCGTTGGCGCCGCAACGTGTACCGTGAGCGCCGGCACCGCTGATGCGGTCACCAGGGCTCCGCCAGCAATGGGCGGGGCGCCGCCGCCAGGCACGAGCGTCGGACCGGGGTCGAGGAGGATCGCACCGGCCGCCGAGTCGATGGCCGAGACCGCGATGCTGGTGCCGGTCGTTGGCGTGCCCGAGGCGACCACGGTGCTGGCGTCGCCGGTCAGGACGAGCCGGCCGGACTCCAGCCGGATTCCCGGTCCAGGGGGCGTGGGGGCGAACGGATGACCGTCGCCGCCTCGGAAGTTGCCACCCGCCACGACCACGCGGCTGTTGTCGATGCGCAGCGCCGGGTCGCCCGGGCCGACGGATGAGGCGGCGAGCCCGAAGGCTTGCGTGTCGGTACACAGCACATTGCTGTCGCTGGTGTGCACGGTGCCGAGAGTGCTCCGGTGCAGGCTCACCTGCGCGCAGTCGAAGACCTGCGTGAACACGTAGCGGCCGGTCATGGTGATGTTCTCGAGGTGCACTGGCCCGGCGCAGCCGGACAGGATGATCGACGCGGGGAAGAACGCTGACACATCTGCCAGGGCAATACCGCGGATCACGACCGGCGCTCCGGCCGGAAGGTCGCGCACTTGAAACGTCGCGCTGCGCGACCCCTGAAGCGTGACGCCTGGGTCCGCGAGAATGCGCAGCGGCTTGCTAACCGTGAAGTTCTGATACTGGCCGGCGCGGACCAGAATGGTGTCGCCCGGCTTGGCGGTATTGATCGCCGCGACAATCTCGGTGAACGGCCCGCTCGGGCTAACAACGAGTGTCTGCTGCGCTGGCAGCGCCATGGCCAACGCCATGAGGCACACGAGAGTGCGAGACATGCGAGCTCCTCCTCGGAAAGGGGTCCGCAGGAGACTAGCCAATCGTGGTCGGACGATGGCGGGCTTCTGTGGAACTCGACGCGGCGCCACCCAAGTGGGATGTGCGGCAGGTTGCGAAGCGCGTGCCGCGCCGAGTCCGAGCGGCGTGCGGCACCTTCCAGGTGGGTGAGCCGTTATCCTGCGGTGGTGCTTCGCGCTCGCTTCGTCGCGGTGGCTCTCGGTAGTGCGTTTGTGATGGGCCCCGCGCCGGCCCAGCGCAGCGCCTTGCCCGAGCGCCCTCCCAACATCCTGTTGATTGTCGCCGATGACCTCGGCTGGAACGACGTCGGCTATCACGGCTCGCGCATCCGCACGCCTCACTTGGATGGTCTAGCGGCGCGCGCTGTTGAGTTGGATCAGCACTATGTGCAGCCGCTGTGCTCACCGACGCGCGCCGCCCTGCTGACCGGGCGGTATCCGAGCCGGTTTGGGCCGCACGCCCTGGGCCCGACCAACCGCCGGGCGCTGCCGCTCGGCACGCCCACCTTGGCGAGCGTGCTGCGAGAGCGCGGCTACTTCACCGCGATCGCGGGCAAGTGGCACCTCGGGTCACGCCCGGAGTGGGGGCCGAACCACTATGGGTTCGCGCGTTCCTACGGTTTACTCACCGGCGCCGGCGACCCGTGGACCCACCAGTATCGCGAGGGGCCCTATGCGGACACGTGGCATCGCGACCTGGAGCCACTGCAGGAGGAGGGCAACCTCACCGAGCTGGTCGCGGCGCAGGTGCTCGAGTGGATCGAGACGCCGCGGTCGGAGCCGTGGCTCGTCTACGTGCCGTTCACCGCGGTGCACATCCCGATCGACGCGCCCCAGCGGTACCTCGATGAGTACCGCGACGCGGAGTTCTACGAAGATCCGCAGGCGAACGAGTCGTTCCAGCGCTACGCCGCGTTCGTCTCTCAGCTCGACGACAAGGTCGGGTCCTTTCTGGCGGCGCTGGACCGCACGGAGCAGCGAGAGAACACGATCGTCGTGTTCTTCTCCGACAACGGCGGGTTGCCGGGCGGCGGCAACGCTTACATCAGCGAGGTGCCGCCGGCGCCGGTCGCCGCGAGCAACGCGCCGCTGCGGGGGCGGAAGGGGCAGCTTTACGAAGGCGGTATCCGGGTCCCGGCGCTGATCGCTTGGCCCGGCCGGCTGGAGCCGCGGCGGGTCCGGACCCCGCTGCACGTCGTCGACTGGCTGCCGACCCTCGCGGGCCTGGTGGGGTTGGAGCCGGCCGTGCTGCCCGAGCGGCTCGATGGGCGCGACGCTGGAGCCGCGCTGCGCGGCGAGCCCGCGGACTTGGTCCACCGCGTCCTCTACTGGCCGTTCCGCCAAAGCGCCGCCGTGCGTGCTGGCGGCTGGAAGCTCATTACGACCTGGCGCGGCGAGACCCCCAAGCACCAGCTCTTTGATCTCGACGCCGACCCGGCCGAGGCGCACGATTTGGCGGAGACGGAGCCGCAGACGCTGGCTCGGCTCGTCTCCCATTGGCAGGCGCTGCGGGAAGACGACGTCACCGAGGTGCCCGCCGACTTGGTGGGGGTGTCAGAGCGCTAGTGTTGCGTGTCGGAAGTTCGTCACATATGTCGACGGCCCTCTGCGCCGCTCGCGGCGTTGCGTCTCCTCGACTTGTCCACCAACAAGCCCTGCGTCGACAGCGCCTTGCGAGCGGCACACATGGCTCGCCGACT
>JBCCGH010000324.1:0-5427 GCA_039029375.1 Planctomycetota bacterium | reverse complement strand
GGGCCTTATCCACGGCCCTCAGCGCCGCTCGCAGCGTTGGGTCGTCCTCGCCGTATCCACCAATATGCCTGCGGCGACCCGCCTTGCGACCGGCGCCGATGTCTCGCGGATAAGGCCCCATCTGCCTGAATCACACCACTAGTACGAGACGCCACACCAGCGGGGGCTCGGCCTCGGGCGCCGAGCGGCAGGGCCCGCTCTGTTCGTTGCGCCGAAGCCTCGGTCCACCGCCCGCCCGCGCGACCGCGGCGTGCGTCCGCCGCGCCCGCCGCGCCGACCGGGCCCGCCCCGTACCCCACACCGCCATGAGCACAGCGGTCCCGAACCTCCTTCGCTCGCCCCAACCCTCCCTCGGCAACGCCAAACACGCCTAGCCGTCGAGCGCCGCCCTCGCCGCCTCCGGGTAGCGCGTGCCGCGCGCCGCGCCGGGCGGACAGGCTGCCGCGAGTGTGGCTAGATCTGCCGCCGACAGCGCCACGTGCGCGGCCGCGGCGTTTTCGGCGATGCGGGCGGCGCTCCGGGTCCCGGGGATCGGCACGACGTCATCGCCGCGCGTCAACACCCAGGCCAGCGCCAGCTGAGCCGGCGTGCAGTCCTTGGCGGCGGCCAGATCGCGCACCGCCTCGACGAGGCGCAGGTTGTGCTGGAAGTTGTCCGCCGCAAACCGGGGGTTGGTCCGTCGCCAATCGTTCTCGTCGAGGTCGTCGGGCTTGCGGAACGCGCCGGTGAGGAACCCGCGGCCCAGCGGGCTATAGGCGACGAAGCCGATGCCGAGGCGACGGCACGTCGGTAGGACCTCCTGCTCGAGGTCGCGCGTCCATAGCGAGAGCTCGGATTGCAGCGCCGCGATCGGATGGACGGCGACGGCACGTTGGAGGGTCGCGGCGCTCGCTTCGGACAGGCCGAGGTGCCGCACCTTCCCGGTTTGCACCAGCTCGGCCATGGCGCCCACGGTGTCCTCGATCGGCACCGTGGCGTCCACGCGGTGCTGGTAGTAGAGGTCGATGTGGTCGACGCCGAGGCGCTGCAGGCTTTGGTCGCAGGCGGCGTGCACGTAGTCGGGGCGCCCGCAGACGCCGGTCATGGCGCCGTCCGCAGCGCGCTGGACCCCAAACTTGGTGGCCAGGACGACGGCGTCGCGGCGGCCGGCCAGGGCCTTGCCGACCAGCTGCTCGTTGCGGCCGCTGCCGTACATGTCGGCGGTGTCCCAGAACGTCACGCCCAGGTCGATGGAGCGGTGCAGCGTCGCGAGCGACTGCGCTTCGTCGCTGGCGCCGTAGAACTCGGACATGCCCATGCAGCCGAGCCCGAGTGCCGAGACTTCGAGCCCGCTGCGGCCGAGGCGCCGGCGCGGGAGGGGAGGATTGGGTTGCGAGGATGTCATGTTGGCGCAACCTACGCCGAAGCCGCCGCGTGCCCTCGCCTGATGCCGCCGGTCTCTTGCCCGATTCGGCCACACGCTCTCTAGGGGCCGCGGCGCGTGGCATGATGACCCGCATGGCAGACCCGGGAAGCGCCGCCGAACTCGCGGCGGCCCTCGCGGCGCGATGTCCGGCCGCGGGGGTTCACGCCACACGGCACCCGCGGCTCCGGCTCGTGCGGGCCGATGCGCCCACGATACCAACGCCCGTCGTCTACGACGCGTGCGTCTGCGTCGTCGTGCAGGGCGCGAAGGAGGCGCGGAGCAACGACGCGGTCTACACCTACGACGCATCGCAGTATCTCGTGCTGTCGATGGCGCTGCCGCTCTCCTGCCGGATCACCGAGGCGTCGCTGGATCGGCCCTACTTGGCGCTGCTGCTCGACCTCGATGCGGTGATTCTTGGGGATCTGCTGGCGGCGATGGCGGTGTGTCGCGAAGTCGCGCCAGGCGTCGCGACCGAGGAGCCGCCGCGAGCGATCCGCGTCTCGCCGACCGACCCGGATCTTCACGATTCCTTGATGCGGATGCTGCGGGTCCTCGGTGACCCCCTGGACCAAAAGGTGTTGGCCGAGGGCGTGGAGCGCGAGATCCTCTACCGCCTGCTGCGCGGGCCGCAGGCCGCGCATCTGCGCGCCGCCGCGTACCGCGACGACCGGAGCTGGCGCATCGCCAAGGTGGTCCGTTTCGTGCATCAGGAGTTGGCAGCATCCATCGACGTGGCGGCGCTGGCGGAGATGGCCTCCATGTCGACGTCGGCGTTCGGCCGCGACTTCAAAGCGGCGACTGGCGACCCGCCGTTGCGCTACCTCAAGAAAGTCCGGCTCTACCAGGCCCGCGCCTTGATGCAGCACGAGGGCATTGGCGCCGCCGAAGCCGCGTACCGGGTTGGCTACGCCAGCCCGTCGCAGTTCAGTCGCGAGTTCCGCCGGCAGTTTGGCGTCAGCCCGAGCGAGGACGCGCGCCAGCCGGATCGCGCCCAGGGCCGCGACGCCGTACCGCCGGATCCGTAGCGGCGCGGTTCGGGTTCGGCGCCAGGCGGCCCTTTGCATTTTGTGCGTTCGGTCCGCCAGACTCCCTCGCTCGGGAAGTATGGCCATGACGCAAGACCCCTCGGTCGCGCCGCGTTACCGGCGCCTTGTTTTCTTGGCGTTCGTGGTGAGTAGCTGCGCCCCTCCTGTGGCGAGCCAAATCACCACGACCGTCCACACGGCCGGTGGCCTGCGCGCGTCCGCGGCTTGTCCGGGTGGGCCGCGGTCCGTGGCGCCGGGGACGGATCTCACGGCAGGGGTTGGGCTCAGCGTCGGCTGTTCGGCGGGTCCGGGCGCGTGCAGCACGTCGGCGAGCGTGGCGGTCGCCGTGACCGCCAATCCAACGCAGCCACGCGTCCAGCTCACTTGCACCGCATTCCCGCCGGGCCTCGGCTGTGTGCTTGGGCTCGCCACGGCGTCGGGCGATGTGGTCGTGACGTGGTCCGCGGTGGCGCCGGTCACCGGGCGGGTCGTGGTGCGGCAGGCGCCGCCGGCGTTCTTCTTTGTGCCCAACGGCACGGTCTCGGTGGACGTCGAGGCCGACGGGACGGCGGAGTTCCGCTCGGGCGGTTTCGCGCAGAGCGCCCCTGGGTTTCACTTCGAGGCGCCGCTGACGGTGGACGCCGCCGGCGTTCAAGTCGCCGTCGACGCGACGAGCCAGTTTGCCACGATGGATCTGGTGCTCGAGTTCTTGCCGGGGCCTGGCGTGCTCGCGCCTTACGGCAGTGGCTGCGGCGCGAGGCTCACGGGTTGGTACGTCGACGTGGACGATCCGACGTTGCCGCCGCGCGTCCGCTCGCTGGACCTGCGGGCGGCGGGGGCGCCGGGCGCAGTGGGCTTCCTCGTGTTCGGCGACCGGTCGGTGCAGGTGCCCGTTCCGCCGCTCGGCTGCGCGGTGCGGACGACCCTGCTGGCGCCGGTGCCGGTCGTCGTGGGCGCGATGGGCGAGGCGTACCTCACCGTGCCACTCCCGGTCGCGGTTCGTGGTGGACCGGTCTATGCGCAGTACATGGCGGGCACGGTCGCCCCCGGCGGCACGCGATGGGAGACGAGCAACGGCCTCGCGCTGCGGATCCCGTGACCCGCGAGAGCGCGATCCGCCCCGGACTATTGGCCCACGGTGAGCTCGAGGCCGGGCGTCGCCATCACGTCTGGGCCGGCGACGAAGATCGTCTGGGCGTGGATGCACGCGCCGCGGAGACTCGTTTGACCGGGGATCGGGACCGAGAACGAGAACGCGCTGGCGCGGTCGGCGACCGTGGTCCCGATGACCGCCATGCCCAGCGGGTCGACCTGCAGCGCGCCGCCGAACGGCGTGGGGAGACCCACGCTCGGCGCACTCGCCATCAGCCAACAGGGCGCACCCGGCGCGGCGCGGCCCGTGGGCTTCCACGGCCGGCCGAGGCGGAGGTCCTCCGGCCAGAGCTGGGCGACCGGCGCGTTGTCCCAGGAGTTGCCGATGGTCACCGCGGTGCCATTGGGTGTGAGTGTCCACAGCTCGCGGCCGTCCACGCCGTCGTCGGCGGTGAGGAACAGCGTGCCACCGGCGATGCCAAGGACGTCCGGGTCGGACCCGGCGCTGCCAGGCCATAAGTCGGCGACCCTGCGGGCGCCGCGCGCGTTGCCGTCGGTGATCCACAGCTCGCGGCCGTTCACGAAAGGAGCCTCGAGGTCGCAGTTGTCCGACTCGCGTGCGCGGGCGGCGCGGAGCGCAAACCAAGCCCAAGAAAACGGGGGCGACGCGGTTTCGCCGGTGCGGCCGAGCGAATCGCGGCGCCGTGGTCGCGCGATCGTCATCTGGCGCCCGCCGATCGGCCCAGGCATGGCGCCATTGCCGCAACGTGGCCCGGTCGCGCGCCCGATACAGCACCATGCAACGTCGTGCCCTGGGCCGCACTCTCGCGGTGTCGATCGCCGTGTTCGCTGGTGTTGGCTGCGAGCCGGCGCCGCCACCCCGGCCCGAGCCGTGGCCGCCGGTGGTCGGTCAACAGTTCCCGGAGATGACGCTCATCGATCATCGCGGCGAGCCGATGCCCCTGTCCTCGCTGCGCGGCAAGGTGGTCCTCATCGACGTGATCGGGATGCCCTGCGCTGGGTGTATTGCGTTTGCCGGTGGCGACGTGCACGGGCCGTTCGCCGGGGTCGAACCGCAGCCGGGGCTCCCCAGCCTGGAGGACCTGTTTGCGGACTACGCGGGTGGCGCGAGCCTCACCGACCCAGATCTCGCGGTGGTGCAAATGCTGTTCTTCGCGCCGAAGATGGGGCTGCCGACGGTCGCCGAGGCAAAGCAGTGGTATGAGCATTTTGACCTCGCCGCGAAGCCGAACCACTTCGTCGTCATCGGGCCGCCCGGCGTGCCCCACGTGGAGGCCCACCCGCTGATCCCCGGCTTCTGGCTGCTCGACCGCGACTTCGAGGTCGTCGTCGACGCGACGGGGAGCCGGCAGGGCCACCTCTATGACGAGCTGCTGCCGCGCGCCGGTGAGCTGCTCCGAGCAGCGCCGGCGTCGCCGCGGTAAGCTCGCGGCGCCGTGCCGCACACGATCCTCCGTGCCGAATCTGGCAGCCCGCCGCTGCCGCGCGTCCTGGTAACACTGGGGCCGCTGTGGCTGCTTTGGTTTGCTGCTTACGGTGTACTGGGCGGGCTCGTCGGCTGGACGGGATGGTCGGTGCTGGTCGACACTGTCGACCACGTCGATTCGGTTTGGCTGCAGGTCACCGTGCTCAACGTGGCCGGGCACCTCGTCTTGGCGTTGGTCGCGCTGCTGCTTGCGATCGCGCCGAGCCGCTTCGCCCGGAGCTTGGTGCCCGGCGTCGCCTGGCTTCTCACGGCGCTGATCTTGGCGCACCTTGGAGTGTCATTGTCGGTGGCGCTCTAGCCCGGATCATGCACGAGGGTTGGCGCCCAGCACGCGCCAGAGCCGCTCTGGCAGCGTCAGACAGGCGCCAGAGGCGCCTGCCGGCTTGATGCCGGCG
>JBCCGH010000323.1:0-5483 GCA_039029375.1 Planctomycetota bacterium | reverse complement strand
GGGGCGGGGGCGGGTTGGTTGTTGGGGGGGCGGGGGTGTTTTCTGGTTTTTTGTTGTGGGGGTTTGGGGGCCGGGGCCCCGCCCCCCCGCAACCTCAGTGGCGCCCCCAGAACCACGTCACGCCGCCGCGATCCGCCACCATGAGGTCTGGGTCGCCGTCGCCGTCCAAGTCGACCGCCTGGGCGCGCTGCGCGCGCCCGACGAACACGGGCGCCTGCACGGTGAAGTTGCCCGGACCGTCCTGGTAGACGACCGACACCTCGTCGCTGATGCCCAGAACCGCCGTCACGAGATCCAGGTCGCCATCACCATCCAGGTCCAGCACGCCGACCGAGGTGGCGCCGGAGTTGACCTCGAGCACCTCGTTGCGGGTGAACGCGCCGGGTGCCTCCTGGTACCAGAACGTCAGCACGCCGGAGGCAACCACGAGGTCCAGATCGCCGTCCGCGTCCAGGTCCGCCACGTCGACGTCCACCGCTCGTCCCGCCACCGGCAGGGTCGCGTGCAGCGTGAATGAGCCCGGTGCCCCCTGCATCAGCACGGTGACGTCGTTCCCCTCGCGATTCGCCACGACGATGTCCTCGTCACCATCGCCGTCGAGATCCGCTGCCTCGACGTCGGCGGGGCCCTGGGTGATGAGCACCGGGGGCTGGGGCACGAAGGTCCGTGGGCCCACCTGCAGGAAGATCACAACTTCCCCGTATTCGCCGACGGCGACCGCGTCCAGGTCGCCGTCCTGGTCGAGGTCCGCCACCGCCCCCGCGCGGGGAAACATCGCGGCACCCACGGTCGGCAGCGTCGTAAACGTCCGCGGCCCGTCCTGGTAGAGCATGGTGAGCCCGTTGCCCCACACCGCGACCAGGTCCTGGTCGCCGTCCGCGTCGAGGTCCGCCGCCACGACGTGCTCCGCGCGAAGGCCGAGGTCTTGCTGCTGTGCAAAGTCGCGCGGCCCGTCCTGGTACGCGACTTTGACGGAGGCGGTGCTCTCGGCCAGGACGAGGTCCATGTCGCCGTCGCCGTCGAGGTCCGTGGCCGTCGTGTAGAAGCCCACCCCGGTGCCCACGATCCGTGGACCTTCCTGCTGCTCGAACGACCGCCGGCGGTCCTGGTGCATGATCGTCACGCGGCCGAGCTCGCTGCCGAGGAGATCGAGATCGCCGTCCCCGTCCATGTCGCCGGCGCCCAGCGGTCGATCGAGGACCTCCAGCCGCGTGGGCGAGAACACCCCCGGTGCTTCCTGGAAGAACAACGTGCTGCGTAAGCCCGCAATCCCGCCATAGGCCAGGACGTCGTTGTCTCCATCCGCATCGAAATCGGCCGCGATCACGAGGAAGGGTCGCTCCACCTCGAGATCGGGCTGCCGCGTGAAGGACCCGGGCGCGTCCTGCAGGTACCACGTCAGGCCACCCGCGCCGGTGTTGAAGTTGGGGCACAGGAGATCGAGGTCGCCGTCCGCATCGAAATCCGACGCGACGAGCCCAAAGCCGGAGCTGGCGCCCGTGGGCAGGTTCGGGCCGCGCGAGAACTGGCGGGGCGATTCCTGGGTGAGCACCCGCATCGCCCGGGCGGGATCCAAGCGCACGGCCAGGTCGAGGTCGCCGTCGCCGTCGAGGTCGCCGACTGCAAGCCCCGACGCGAACCCGCCGCCCCCGATCGTGCGACGAGCGAACGACCCCGTTTCGTCTTGGTACCACACCGAAGGGTGTCGTTCGTTGCTGGTCGCGATGAGATCGGGCCACCCGTCCCCATCGAGATCCGCCACCGCGAGATCCGTGACCCAGCCCGTCGCCTCGAGTGCCGGCGACGCCGTGAAAGACCCAGCGGGATCCTGGATGTACACCTGGACGTCCTGGCGGAAGTCGTTCGCGGCGACCAAATCGAGATCACCGTCGCGATCGACATCTGCCGCGACGACAACGAACGGGGATTCGATCCCGGGCACGGGCACGGGCGCCTCCCAGTCGTCGGGCGCGTTTTGGTAGTGCACCGAAACGCCGTTGCCGCTCCCCGTCGACACGAAGTCCAGGTCGCCGTCGCCGTCCAGATCGGGGTTGGCCAGCGCGCCGGCCAACGACTCGGGGAGCAGCAGCGACGTGAAGCGCGACATGGCCGGACGCGGGCTGCCGGTCTGCGCGTCGGTGCCCTTCTCGGTATCGAAACAGACGGCGCGCAGGAACACGCGGCCGTGGTCCCATGCCGCGCGGCTGTCCCACAAGAACCGGCCGCCGCTGCCGTTCGGGCTGCCGCGCACCGGGTCGCGGAACGACCGGCCCAGCGCGATGCGCCAGGTCTGCTGTGGACGCACCGCGGGATCGAAGGCTTCGACCGCGGTGGCGATCCCGGTGGCCGGGTCGTAGGCCTTCAGCGCGCGGGTTTGCTCGACGCCACCGCGGACGGCGAGGTCCGCGGCATCGGGCGTGGCCACGAGCCGCAGCCCGTCCGGTCCGGCCGCGACGCCGGCCGCCCCCGCCGGCACGTCGCCGAGGACGAACGCGCCCTGCCCGGCGTGGCCCAGCCGCGCCCCGCGCAGCTGCAGTCCGGTGTGGCCGGTGGGCTCGCACAGCACGATCAGCTCGGCGCCGTCCGGCGAGACGGTCAGCGCGCGCGGCCGCGGGAACGCGACTGGCTCTCCGGTCGGCGCCCGCACGGCCAGGGGCTCGACCGCGCCCGTTGCCAGGTCCACCGAGACGACGCGGCCGACCGGCGCGTCGCGCTCGGCGACCAGGATGCGGCCCGGGCGCAGCGGATCGCGCACCAGCCCCCACGGCGTCGCCAGTCCGCTCACCAGACGGGCCGCGCGCGGGCTCGCAGGGTCGAGCCAATCGAGGCGCCACACCGCATCTTCGGCCGTCGCCAGAGCCACGCCCGACCCGAGCGGCAGCACCGCGCGCAGCGGGCCGGCGGGGCACGGCGCGGGACACGTCGCCGCGGACAGCAGCGGCGTGACGACGCCGGTGGTCAGGTCTACGCGCTGCAGCATCCACGTGCCGCCGACGTCGGTCGCGACCAGTGCGCTGGCGGCATCCGGGGTCAGGACCATCGCGCTGGGATCTCCCGGCATGCCCGCGGCCACGCCCCGCAGCTCGTCGCCCGAAGTCAGCCCGATCTCGAGCAGGCGCGCGGTGCCTGCGTCATCTCGATCCAGCACCAACACGTCGTCGCCCCGGCCGAGCGGCACCGCGGTCACCGGCGCGCGCAGTGGATTGCGCGACCAGGTCGGAGCGATCGACGCCAGCGTCGACGGCCGAAGCAGCACGAGGTCGAGCCCCTCCCCGCCGTGTCCGACCAGGGCCCGCGACTCGTGGGTCCGCAGTTCCGGCAGCCGCACCGAGCGCGCGTCGATGGGGTGGGCGTAGCCGGACGCGTAGCTCGGGAACGGCGTGCAGATCCGCTTGTCGCGCACATACTGCGGGTCCTCGAGCCAGACGAGGAGCTGCTCGGGCTCGTCGCTGCCGAGATCGACGAAGTCCGACTCGTTTTCCGGCCGCCACTGGAACAGAACGCGCACCAGGTCGCTCTCTTCGTCGACGACCGTATACGGCACAACCAGGCCGCGTCCGGAGTCCGGCGACAACAAGAACGGGCCCTCGCCGACCTGCACCACCGGCTCGTCGTTGTTGTCGACCGTGAAGACGCCGGTCTCCACCGGTGCCCCGGTGGCGACACCGTCCTCTTCGATCGGCGTGTAGCGGACGCGTACCCGCCGCTCGAGGTTTTCGAGGTCGAAATCGGTGTCCCAAAAGAAGTCGACCTCGGCCTCGGCACCGGGCGGCCCGATCCCGCGGATGCCGAGCGGCTCCTCCTGGCTGGCGCCGGCGCGGCGCGCCAGCCGCCAGCCGGCCGCGGGGTCGTCCTCGTCGAAGAACTCCACCCGGACGTCGACGCGGTCGTTGGGATCCTGCAACGCCAGACGGAGCCGCGCGATCCCGCGCATCTCGGTCGCCGGCGGCGGCTGCGGGCCGGGCTCGACCGCGCGCACCGCCGGCGGGTCGTTGCCGAGGTCGACCGTGACCTCCGTGGACGCGCCGCCCTCAACCCGCGCGATGAGCTTGACGCCGCTCTGAAAATGCGCGCCGAGGTCGGCTTCCGCACCGAACTGCCACGACAGCGCGGCGCTCAGCCCGGCGGCCGACGCCGACCGGACCAGCGGGTTCGCCGGCAGGCCGGCGAGGGCGACCGCGGTGGCCGTGGGGTCGTCTGGCGCGACGTAAAACCACTCGACCGTCGCCTCATCGCCTTCGGCGTCGACCAGCGTGAACCCGATCGTCGCCGGCGGCACCTTGGGCTGGGTGACCGTCAGCGTGCTCACCGTGGTCGGCGCGTTGCCGCCGCCACCACCGCCGGCCGACAGTCCCAGGGCGGCGCTGCCGTAGCCACAGCCCGCCCCGATGAGGACGAGCACGGCCAACGGCAGGCCGCGGGATGCGCATTTCCACGACGTCCCGCGCAGACAAGGCATGGTCGCCATGGTCTCCTACCACCCGCACCGCGAAAACTCACGGCAGATTCCCAAAACCTGGCGTTCACGCAGCGGTTTGACGCGGCGCTGCGGCTGAATGTGCACTTCCACACGCTGTGGCCGGACGGCGTGTTTGAGTTTGGGTCGCGGGGAGAGCGTGCGGAGTTCCACGGTGCGCCGGAGCCGAGTGGGGAGGAGGTGGAGTGGCTGTGTCGTGCGTTGGGTCAGCGAATCGAGCGTTGGCTGCGCAAGCGGGTGTACCACCATGAGGATGCGGGAGATGCCGAGGGGATCGACGCGCTGACGGCGGCGGCAGTTGCCAAGGTCGGATTCCGTTTGGCGAAGGTGCGGGTTCGCTGGATCCACGGCTGCGGGGCGAGGGATCGGGAGTGCAGGGTGGGCGAGGGGGGCTGTGCGCGACGGTGGGGGGGTATTCGCTGCATGGAGGCGTGTGCGTGCCGGCGGGGTCTCGGGAGCGGTTGGAGAAGCTGTGCCGGTATGCGGCGCGCCCTGCGGTGGTGCCGGAGCGGATGAGGCTGAGCGCGGACGGTCGGAAAGTGGTGTCTCGGTTCAAGCGGCGTTGGCGCGATGGTTCGACGCACGTGGCTGGATCCGTTGACGTTGATCGGGAGGCTGGCAGCGTTGATCCCGCGGCCTCGGGTGAATCTGACGACCTACGCGCCCATCACGCGCTTCACGCGCGATGGGTCCCCGCTACGGAGTCTTTGCGCCGGCGGCGTCCGGACGAGAGTTGGTGGTCCCCGAGGAGGAGCACGGAGAGGACGGGGCCTCCGAGGAGGCTCGAGGTGAGGGTGATGGTGCGACGGCGACGACGCGGCGGAGTCGGTACTCGTGGGCGGAGTTGATGAAGCGGGTGTTTGAGACGGATGTGCTGCGGTGCCCAGCGTGCGGTGGGGTGCGCAAGGTGCTGGCGTCCGTGATGGAGGCGGCGGCGGTGCGGCGTGTGCTAGCGCATCTGGGGAAGCCTCTCGAGGCGCCGGTCGTGGCGCCGGCCCGTGGGCCG
>JBCCGH010000322.1:0-5551 GCA_039029375.1 Planctomycetota bacterium | reverse complement strand
GGTACTACCTCGTCATACCCGGGGCGGCCGCCTCTTTGCTTGGGTTGTCGGGCGAGCGCGAAGCGCTCGCCCGCGCTAGGAGCGTGTGACTTTTTCGAAGTCACGCGCTCTCCGCGACGCGGAGCGGCGCCAGGAGCATGGGGCAGAGCCTGTAGCATCGATTTGGTTACAGGCTTTCAGCTCTGATGTGCATCCGGCTCTCGGCCGGTTCGATCGTGCCGGTGCACTTGCCCGTGACCGGCGGCCGGGCGCGGTGGTGCGCGCCCGGCGGCGGTGATCAGTTGATCACGATCTGTGCGGTCTCGCCGAGCACGATGCTGGTGCCCTGCAGCGAGAACGCCTGCATGTAGATCGTCGCGCCCGGCACGTCCGGGATCGGCGTCGGGAAGTCGGCGGTGCCGGTCGCGTCCGGGATGGACGGGAAGATGGCGACCGGCGGGTTCGGGATCACGCCCACGGTGCAGGGCGGGAAGAACGGCACCGCGATCGGCGTGACGCCGAGGATCAGGCCGGCGCCACCGGAGCTCGGCAGATGGCCGCGGGTGCGCACCACGTAACGCCGGTTCGTGGCGAACGGTGTGCCTTCCATGCCCTCTTCGATGCGGCTGCGGGCGAAGTCCATCTCGACGTAGTCGCCGGACGGGCCGATGCACGTCGCGGCTGCCGAGGTGATCTGGCCCGAGCGCTGATGGAAGGTCCAGTTGAAGCCGCCATCGCTCGGGCCCGGCAGGACCTCGAGGCCGCGGTTGAAGGCGCCGGTCGGGTGCAGTGAGACCGGCATCGAGTCACCGATCTCGTTGGCGGTGCCATCGAACTCGGAGTCGTTGTAGCGCCAGTTGATGAGGTCGGTGAACGAGGTGAAGCCACAGGTCGGGAACGGACCCTGCGGGGTCGCCACGTAGACGAACAGCTCGTCCTCGAAGATCACGCCGTTGCCGTCGCGGTCCACGCCGCCGACGTCCATGCCGCTGACCCAGGTCGGGGTGCCCACGGCGAGGCTCGGGTCGAGCCAGATCACCACCTCACCGGCATCGTTGACGTCGCCGTCGCCGTTGCCGTCGACGCACTTGAAGACCATGCCGCCGAAGGGCGCGGTCGAGCCGTCGGGCGACACGAAGAAGACGTCGCCGCTGAGCGGCAGGCGGAACGACTGGATCAGGTTGAAGCCGAAGTAGGTCGTGCCCACGGCCCAGCTCGGGAACCCGCCGAAGTCGGCGCTGACGGTCGGCAGCACCGATGCCAGCGTGTTGTAGTTCAGCCAGTTGGTGACCTCGCCGGTTTGCGCGACGCCGTCGGCATTGGCATCGGCCCAGCGGAAGATGGCGCCGAGCGCCGTGTGGTTCACCAAGACGGCGCCGGTGCTGTCGACGTGTAGGCCCTCGAGCTCGTCCGGCGTGATCGAGATGCCCTCGACCGTGACGGTCGGAGTCGCACCGACCCACGTGCCGACGAATTCGCCGGCGTCGATCGAATCGTTGCCGTTGGCGTCGGTGAGGCGCCAGAGCCCCTCGTTGGCGGTTGGGCCGGTGGTGCCGCTCTTGTCGCTGATCCAGTAGACGCGGTTGGTGGCGCTGCGGTCGACGGCGACGCCGTCCGGGCTGTAGTTCTGCGACGCGACCTGGGCGTCCGGGTCGAAGAACGTGTTGATCTCCGAGTCGGTGATGGCGCCGTCGTTGTTGGTGTCGCGGCAGATGTAGGCGATGTCGCTGCCCGAGGCGGTCATGAACAGCGCCGCCTGGCCGTTGAAGCTCGCCGAGAACGACGAGTCCTGCAGGAAGTTCATCACCGTGGTGAAGTTGCAGGTGCCGGTGACCGAGCGGTTGTCGGCGACGAACGCGCACTGGCGCGTCGCCGAGCCCGGCCAGAACAAGCCGGGCGGGTTGCCGCCCAGGCAGCCCATGGTGCCCTGCGCGTTGGTGTCCATGGAGAACTCACTCGGGAAGTCGATCTGCTCGAACGCGCCCAGCGAGCTGCCTTCGGAGATGATGTCGCCGTAGATGCCGTCGCCGTCGAGATCGACGGTGCGCTCGATCTGCAGCATGGCCGAGGCGGATTCGACGGGGCTGCAGAACGCCCCCTGCAGCATGATGAACTCCGGCCATGCCGAGACGACGCGACTGTTGGCGCACTTCAGCAGGTACGGCCGCACGAGCTGGCCGCTGGGCAGCGTCGGCGAGCCCAGCGTCAGACTGAACTCCTCGGTGGCGCAATTCACCCGGCTCGTCGTGACGCGCATGACGAACGCGGCGTAGCCGGACGCGTCCGAGGTCACCGACGTCGGCGCGCTCACCGTGTACTGGGTGGTTGCCGAGGTGCTGATGGTGAGCGGCGTGCTGGGCACCAGGTTGCGGATCTTGATGCTGATCGTCAGCCCAGTGCCGGAGTCGGGCACGGCCTGCGAGTAGAGATCCTGCGCGCGCAACGCGCCGGCGCAGCCGAGCATCGTCGCCGCGGCGACGGCGAGGAGTTGTGAGGGTCGCATTCGAAGAAACGCTCTCGGGTTGAGACAAGGAACGGCCGCTCACAGGGGGGGCACGCGATCGCTTGCCTGGGACTCGCCCTGCCGGCCGGGTGGAAGGGCTGACACTACGGGCTGTCATGGAGCCGGCAAATTGGGTGCTGCAAAGGTTCGATGAAGGGGGCGCCTGGCGTTTCGCTGGCCCGTACGGCGGCTGGGCTCGAAACGAGCCGCTTGAGCCCTTTTTGGATTCTCATTCTTGCCACGGCAACGGGCGCGCGCGGGGCCGCCGGGGCCCGCGGGCCGCGCCGCCGTCGACATCCTCGACACAGCTTTGGAGAGGAAGAGACATGAGAGCATCACGCGACCGCCAAGCCGGCTTCACCCTGATCGAGATGTTGGTGACCACCACGGTGATTGGCATCCTCGCCACCATTGCCGTTCCTAACCTGCTTGCGGGGCGGGCCGCGGCCAACGAGGCAGCGGTGGTCGGCACGCTCAATGCCGTCGGCAAGGCGCAGTTCCAGTTCAAGGCGCTGGACCTGGTCGACGTCAATGGCGACGGCGGGTTCGAGTACGGCTCGCTGCGCGAGCTCACCGGCCGCGTGGCGATGCGGGGCACGACCGAGAAGCTGGCGCCACGTCTGATTGGCGTCTCGCTGAGCGAGCTCGACGGGAACGGCTGGCTGCCGCGCAACGGCTACTACATCGCCATGTTCCTTCCCGACCCGACCGGCGTCGGCATCGGCGAGGCCTCGATCAGCGTCAGCTCGGTCGATCCGGGGCTCGCGGCGGACTACTGGACCTGTCTGGCCTGGCCGATCGCGCACGGGAGCACCGGCCGCGCGACGTTCTTCATCAACCAGCAGGGTCAGATCCTGAAGACGGACGAGGGGGCCTACTCGGGCACGACGAAGGTCCCGCCGGCGGGCGCGGCCCTGGTGGGGCTCCCACCCGAGCAGATCAACAGCCAGTCGCTCGCGGTCGACCAGACCGGTGCCGACGGCCACCACTGGAAGGTCCTGCGGTAGGTCCGGGGCGCGGGGGCTGCGGTCTCGAGATGAGACGCGACCAGGGTTCGTCTGGGACCGAGATTCAAGACCGCGTCCAGTGCGCCCGAAACAGGACCGGGCGCGCCTCGCGATCGGGGTCGCCCCGGTCTCAGCATGCCCACGCAGTCACCGAACAGTACCAGCCTCTCGGCGCGGCGTTCGCCGGCCTATCGCGGCGGGTCGCCGCGCGAGACGTCGCTGCTGCTCCAGCAGCTCACCGCCGCCCAGGAGCGCATCCGCGACCTTGAGTCTCAGCTGGACGCCCGTGGTCCTGCCGGTGACAACCGTGACCACTCCGGCTTCGTCGCGATGGTCAGCCATGAGATTCGGACGCCGCTGAACGGCATCATTGGCATGTCAGAGTTTCTGCTCGACACCACGCTGAGCGACGAGCAGCGCGATTACGCCCGCACCATCGAGCGCTCTGGTCAGGCGCTGATGGCGTTGGTCGACGATGTCTTGGACTTCTCGCGAGCGCAGGCGGGCCACCTCGGCCTGGAGGACGTCGAGTTCGATCTTCCTGCCGTCGTCGAGAACGCGATCGAGCTGGTGGCCAGCCGCGCCCAGCGCAAAGGCCTCGAGCTTGCCGGAATCGTCGCCGCCGACGTGCCGACGCTCGTGCGCGGTGATCCTCGGCGACTGGGTCAGGTGCTGCTGAACCTCCTCGGCAACGCGGTCAAGTTCACGTCCAGTGGTGAAGTGGTGGTCTGCGTCGAGACCGTGACAGGCGATCGTGCCCCGAGGCTGGTGATCTCCGTGCGCGACACCGGCGTTGGGTTCGCGGACGAGAAGCGCGACGCGTTGTTCAAGCCGTTTGTTCAGGCCGGCACGCACACGAGCCGTGAGTTCGGTGGTAGCGGTTTGGGCCTGGCCATTTGCAAGCAGCTCGTCGAGCTCATGGGTGGGACGGTCGATGCCGAGTCGACTCCTGGTCGTGGCAGCACGTTCTGGGTCACGGTGCCGCTACGCGTGGGCGAGGGCTCCGCGGACGCTGCCCTGACCGGGGCGATCCGCGGGCGGGTTCTGTGCGTCGACAGCAGTGAAATCAGCGCCGCGTCCCTGCGCGGTGCGCTGTCGCGGCTCGGCGTCGAGTCCGTGAGCGCGGGATCGATCGGTGAGGCACGTGACCTGCTGGACGGCGAAACCGACGTGACCCTGCTCCTCGTGGACCAGCGCACGGCCGAGCGGGACCGCGCTGGCGCCACCGAGCTCTGCGAGCGGGCACTGCGCCAGTCTCTGCCGATCGTCGCCCTCTCGTCCGTTGGGCCTCGGCGGCAGGGTTACGAGGCGCTGAGCAACCACGCGGCCGCGTGGATCACCAAGCCATTGCGCGGCGAGCAGCTGATGCAGGCGTTGCGAGTGGCGCTGGGTCTTGGCTTGGCCGATCCGGCGCGGTCCGGCCGGTGTGGCAACCCGGGCGACGTCGGCGCGACGCCTCGCCGCGAGGCGCCGCTCCATCAGCACGTGCTCGTGGTCGAGGACAACCTCGTGAATCAGCGCGTCGCGGTGGGGCTCTTGAAGAAGCTCGGCTGCACGGCCCAAGTCGCTGCAACGGGCCCCGAAGCCCTTCACGCGCTGAACGCCGGGTCGTTCGACGTGGTCCTGCTCGACTGCCAACTGCCGGAGATGGATGGCTACGAAGTCGCGCGCCGATTCCGCGCCCAGCACGGTCGCAGCACGCCGCTCGTCGCGATGACGGCGAACGCCATGCCCGGTGATCGCCAGCGATGCTTGGCGGCCGGCATGGATGACTATCTGACCAAGCCGGTGACGCTCCGGGCCATGCGCGACAAGCTACGGGCCTGGGGCTCCGACACGGCCATGCTGTGTCACTAGTTCTACCCACTAGTCCTCAAAGGGAGACGGCCGCTCGGCCGGCCCTCTAGTGTCCTGGATCAGAGATTCCTGTGCAGAGGGTGCGTGACCGGACGCTGCTCGCAAGAAGCACCGACGCAGGCATATTGGTGGATACGTCGAGGAGGTGCGACGCAGCGAGCGGTGGCCGGACGGGTGCCATCTGTGCAGGAACTTCGGATCCAGG
>JBCCGH010000321.1:0-5600 GCA_039029375.1 Planctomycetota bacterium | reverse complement strand
CGCTGCGACGGTCGTTCTCGGCCGCGGAGAATGGCACAGATTTCTGACGCACTACACTAGCGCCAGCTGGCGTCGTAGATGCGCGCCTCGGGGTCGCGTGGCTTCTCCTCGACGCTCAGAAAGCGCGACGTCGCTCTCTGCTCGAAGAAGGTGAACACGTCGAGCACGCGGGCACCGCTCTTGCCGGCGACGAGCTCATGGATGTTGTCGCGGTTGCGACCGAGCGTCGAGAAGCGGCCGGGCAGAATGAGATCGTCGCGGGTTTGACGGATCGCGAACGTCTTTCGTTTCTCCTCGATCGGCGGGGCTTCGCCGACGATGTCGAAGTTGCGAATGCGGAGCTCGCCTTCGACGCCGAGGATGACGCCGTTGTAGTCGAGGTGGTCGTGGTGCTTGAAGCCACGCCCGGGCTTCAGCTGCATCGACACCGCCATCAGCGGGAAGCGCTTGCCGTCCTGGTGGTGCTGCTGGCGAAACGCCTTCATCGTCTTGCGCAGCGGGGCGCCTGGATTGCGCAGGCGGCTCAGGGCCGCCGCGGCGTTCATGAGGTAGGCCTCTTCGTCTTGGCCCTTGCTCGCGACGACGCGCCGCGCGTGCGGTAGCATGTCGGCGAGGAACTCGTCAAAGGTCAACCCTTGTGACTTCGCCTTGCCCTGCGGCGTCTGGGCGCGCAGCGCCGAGCCGACGGTGAGCAGCGCGCCGATGGCGCCGACCGATAGCCACAAGATGCTGCGGCGTTCGATGAAGACGCCGTCGGCGACTTCGACGTTCCGTGCGGCTTCATGACTGGCGACGACGTCGAGACCGAAGAAGCTCATGCCGAGATCCTACGGGGGGTGCGGGGCATCGCGCACGGTTTGGCCTGGTGGACCACTGCGCGGGCTCGCCTCGTCCCGCGCGTCAGCCATCCGACGGAGTCTTCCCCGACGCCGACCGCCGGAGCGCCGAGGGGCTCAGGCCGTACTCAGCGCGGAACCAGCGCGCCATGTGGGACTGATCGGCGAACCCGGCCGCGGCCGCAAGGTCGGCGATGGCCCGGTCCGTGGTCAGGAGTTGCTCCTCCACCCAGCCCAACCGCAGGTGCCGCACGTAGGCGCCGATCGTCCGGCCTTGGTGGCGGCGAAACGTCCGGGCGAGATGCACGCGGTGCACGCCGGCGTCGTCGGCAAGCGCCGCCAGACTCACCTCGCGGTGGAACTCCGCGCGGATGCGGGTGACGACGGTATTCAGCCACGCCGGCGGCGCGCTGCCGCGGCGACGGGCGGGCTGCCGCACGCATTCGGCGAGCAGCTGCAGGATCGCCGCCTCGATATCGAGGCGGTTCGCGGCGTTGGCCAGCCCGGACCACGCCCGCGCCAGGCCGCGGCCGAGCGCCGCGGCGCGCCGGCTTCGCAGGAGCTGCGGCGTGCTGAGAGCCCGCGTCAGCTCTGCGTCGTGGGCATACTCGTCGGCCGAGAGCTCCACGACCAGGCTGCGCTGCGGGCCGTGGACGAAGGCGTTTTCGTGCGTGCAGTTGGCCGGCCGCAGAAGCACATCGCCGGGCAACACGTCGACCGCTCGCCCTTCACAGTGCTCGCGGAACTGCCCCTGCAGAGCGACACACAGCACGGTCCTGGCGTGCGCGTGGACGGGCAGGCGGGATCCTGGACGGTAGAGGCACTCGGCGAGTTCGAAGCCGCCGAGGTTGAGCGAGGCGCGGATCTGCATGGAGCTGCCGAAGGTCGAGTGCCTCGCACTCGGAGCCGGGCGAGGGGCTCCGAGTGGTTGCGAGGACGATGCCGAACCATCTTCGGAAAGGGTGGTCTTTTCTCGGGTTGGTGCGCGGCCACGTGACCCGGCGGTGGCGCGGGCGCAATGGATCCTGCCCCTCGGTCCGTCAGGACCGGAGCAGGTCGTCGATCGTCGCATCACCGGTCGGGAATGGCGAGACCGCCGCCACGTCAGCTCCCGCCGCGAGCAGCCGTTCGAGGATCCGCTGGTAGTCGGCCGCGCGCGCCCGCGACCTGACCGCGGCCCAGACCGCGGCGTCGAGGACCGTCGCGTCATAGTCGTTGGTGAGCTCCAAGGGCGCCCCGAGCTCGAGCAAGAACTCGACCGTCCCGACCTTCGCCTCGAATGCGGCGCGGTGCAGTGCGGTGAAGTTCTGCGGGCCGCGAGTCGCAATGTCGGCGCCGTGCTGGAGCAGCAACCGCGCGGCCTCGAGCCGGCCGTGGTGGCATGCAGCGAGGAACGCGCGGCCGAGGATCTCGACCGGGTTGGCCGTGGTGCGCCCGAAGGGGTCGGTGTGTGCCGCTCCTGCAAACGCGCCGGCCTCGTCGAAGAACTCCTTCATGACCTCGACGCGGCCGAGGCCCGCCGCGGTGACGACGTTGCCGATGCGCGCGCCGCGCCGGGCGAGCACTTCCGCCGTGTCGACGTAGCCGAAGGCCAAGGCGCTCTCGAGCGGCGCACTGTCGCCGTCGAGGCCATCGATGGCGGCCCCGGCGTCGAGCAGGGCCTCGGTGAGCTCGGCCTGCACGCCCGCTTGCGCCGGGTGGTGGCTGGTGACCAGCAGGCAGAGCGTCGTCTGCGACGAGCCACCGCCATACGTTGCCGCAAGCGCGTCCACGTCGGCGCCGGCATCCAGCAGCGCGCGCGCGATCGCCACCGCGTTGGTGGGGGTGCTCTGCCGCCGAATCTCGACACCGTTGGCGGCGACGTAGTGCAGCAGCGTGGCCCGATGACCCAACGCCGAACGGCGGCGGGCGAGTTCCGGCTCGGCCTGCAGGGCTGCCGCCAGCGACTCGAGGTCGCCGGAGACGAGCGCATCGACGGCGGCCTCGAACGAGGCGTCGAGGTTTCGGTCCGCCGCGGCTTCGACGTCCCCCCAGCTGGCAAACCCATGGCCTCGAGCGGCGACGAGGCGAGCCTCTTCGATCGAGAACTCCGCCCCGAACAGCTGTTCGCCCGACCGGCCGGCTAGGGCTGGGTGGTGGTTCCTGAGCTCGACGGCGGTGGCGGGATCGCGGGCGCGAAAGCCGTCGAGAAGGTCTTCGGCTTGGCGGCCGACGAGGTCGAGCACGGTCGCGGGAGGTCCGAGCGAGAGTGTGCGGCGAAAGCGCTTTTGCACGAGCTCGACCTGCGTGTGCGGCGGTGGCCAGTCGGAGAGCGCCGAGACGTACCGCTTCAGGAGCGGCCAGCTCGCGAAGCCGTACTCACGAGCGATGACGAGCTGCGCGTCGTGGAGCGCGGGCGATGCGGCTGACGGACGGTGCCGCCGGAATCGCTCCGCGGCCTTGGGGTCCTTGGTCTTGTGCGCCTTGAGAAGCTCCTTGGCGAGCTTCCGCAACTGTTCCAAACTGGCGTCGGGACGCGTCGGCATGGCCGACCTCCTTTTCATCGATGCGCCTGTGTCCGCAAGAGCAGGCAGAAAAAGAGGTCACGAGTGCACTCGGATCGAAGGCGGGTGGGCTCGGCCCTTGCCGCGGACGGGAGGCGCCCCGGTGCGCCTGAAGGCATGTTACTCGTGACACCGCAGCGTGGCGAGCGAGGATCGGCGGCGACCCTATGACTGGTGCTGTGGCCCGACCGGCGGCGCCACCCGGACGCTCGAAGGGGTCTTGGCGCGGGTGTCCAATCCTCCTTGTTCGGCGGCTATCAAGCAGGCAGAACCCGTGACCCGGGCGCGCTGAATGGTGCCCGCAATCGCCGAGTGACGTCGCGCCGCAGTTCCCTATCGTGGCGGCCTGGTCTCTGACGAGGCGAAGGGAACCATGGAAGCGCGCATTCAGAACGACGAGCCCACCCGCATCGACCGCCTGTCCCGCGAGTCGTTCGTCGAGGCGTTGGCTCAGGTCGCCTTCACGGCCGACACACCAGTCGTGATCGGACTCTACGGTCGTTGGGGCATCGGCAAGACGTCGTTGCTCGATCAGATTCGCGCCCGAATCGAGCGCGAACGCACCGCGCGCACCGTCTCTTTTGACGCCTGGCGCCACCAGTTCGATGAGCATCCGGCGTTGGCGTTGCTGCAGACGACGATCGACACGCTCGGCGACCCGGGCAACAAGCTCCGGAAGACCTTCGACGCCATTGCGCGTGGGCTCGGGTCGTTCTTGCTGAAGTCGACCGCGAATGTCGAGCTTGGCTCGGTGGAAGAGAGCCTCAGCGCGTACGAGGCCAACAACTTCCTCGTACGTGAGGCGCGCGTCCGCCTGCAGCAGCGGTTCAGGGAGTTCGTCGAACAAGCGCGGGGCGGTCCGGACGGACCGCGCATCGTATTCCTCATCGACGATCTCGACCGTTGCCTGCCCCGCCACACGTTGATGGTGCTCGAGTCGCTCAAGCTCTTTCTCAACTTGCCCGGCTGCGCGTACTTCCTGGCGGTGGATCGCGCGGCGCTCGAAGCGAGCATCCGGCAGCACTACCAGGACAGCGAGCTCGATGAGATCAGCTACCTCGACAAGATCGTGCAGCTGCCGTTCACGATTCCACCGATCGCGCCGGAGCGCATGCAGTCATACATCGTCTCGCTGTTACCGCCGCAGCTGCGCGACTGTGTCAACGTCCTCGGCACGGGCCTGCCGCGGAACCCGCGGGCCGTGAAGCGTTTCGTCAACACGCTCTTGCTCAACCATCACCTCGCGAGCCAGACGCTCGGCGACCACCAGCCGGAGGTCTTGGCGGTGTTGCTTCTGGTGCAGCTGCGCAGCCCGGCACTGTTTGGTGAGATCACCGCACGCCCCGAGCTGCTGCACCAGATCGCAAAGAAGGGGCTCGATGACGCGAAGCTCGATGACGCCGTGTTGGCCGACGCCGAGGCCCTCGCGGAAGTCGCGGCCAAGGTGCAGCTGCCCGACGCTGTGGAGCTGCGCCGCTACATCTTCCTCACTGGCGTGGCGCGCGTTTCGGACGCGGAGCTCACGGATCGGGCCGGCTTCTTCACCGGCAGCGGTGTGGAGCGCTTGCTCGTGGATTCGGGAGAGCTGGAGCACGGCGAGGCGGTGGTGGGGAAGCTGCTGTTGTTTCGGACCGCGACTCAGCGGACGTGGCTCGTCGCCACGAATCGCCGGATGTTCTGCTTGCTGGACGACGACCGCACGCGCCAGCACGAGCGAGTCATCCAGTGGCACACGCCCATCGCGTCGTTCGCCACCGTCGAGCCCAGGGCTTACGTGTCGCCCAAGGGGCGGAACGTCATCGACGTCGGCCGGAATGCACCTTGGCTGTATTCGACGAAGCTCCACCCCGATCCGCGCCAGCTAGAGAGCGACGTCCGGGCGCTGGCCGCGAATGCAGTGGGAACGGCCGTGCCGTAGACGAGCCCGGCGGACTGGCGGATCGGGCAATCCTGTGTCGTTGGGGACGCACGGGCTGTGGGCGGGGCTACGATCGACACGATGTCATGGTCTGAGGTCCCGCTGGGCCGCGGTAGCCACCGGTTCTGCACCACACGTTGGAGCCTGGTGGCTGCGGCCGGCACGACCGGGGCACCGGCGCGGCGGGCCCTCGAGGAGCTATGTGGCTTGTATTGGCCGCAGCCACCAGGCTCCAACGTGTGGTGCAGAACCGGTGGCTACCGCGGCCCAGCGGGACCTCAGACCATGACATCGTGTCGATCG
>JBCCGH010000320.1:0-5600 GCA_039029375.1 Planctomycetota bacterium | reverse complement strand
GTCGCTCGCCGGCATCAGCCGGCAGGCGCCTCTGGCGCCTGTCTGACGCTGCCAGAGCGGCTCTGGCGCGTGCTGGGCGTGAAGACTCGTGCATGATCCGGGCTAGTGGGGTGGGTCAGAAGTTCGTCACATATGTCGCCGGCCCTCTGCGCCGTTCGCCGCGTTGCGTCGCCTCAACATGTTCACCAACAAGCCCTGCGGCGACAGCGCCTTGCGAACGACACAGATTCCTCGCCGACTTATGCAACGAACTTCTGACCCACCCCCCTAGCGCCGGACGGCGGGAACCGTGGCCCCGGTCTCCCCGTAGACTGGGCATCTCGATGAAAGTGGTTTGCGGCATCGTTCTGCTGTTCCTCGCCGTTGGGACGCCGGCCCAGGACTGTCGCTCCTGTAGCGATCAGGGGCTTCGCGAGTGCAAGAAACACCGTGGGCTCTTGGCGCAGGAGCGAGAGGTGGAGTTTTGCAGCGTGGCGGCCGCGTGTCGGACGTGCGCTGGTGCGCTGGCTGCGGACTGCAAGCGTTGTGACGACCCCGCGACGCAGGGCGAGCTCGAGAGCCGTCAGGCCCTGGTCGCGGCGTGGGTCGCGGCGCGGCGTGCCCGCATCGACGAGCACGCGACCCGCGGCGAGATCTTGCACGCGCGGACCGCGCACGTCGACCTGGCGTTCTCGATCCGACCGCTCATGGTCGGCAAGAAGAAGCTCGACTCACACCGCCTGATGCACCTCTACCTCGAGCGCATCGAGGCGCTGCACGCGCGGTTTTGCCAGGTGTTCGGCATCGAGGACAGCGTCTTCTCCACTCGGCTGCAGCTCTTTGTGTTCCACGATCGCGACGACCATCGCGTGATCGCGCCGCGGGAGGCTGGCGGTGGCGGCGAGGCGCTTGGGATGAAGCTCATGGGCAACAGTGCGGTCTACTCGATGTGGCATGACCGCCGCCTGATGCGCAGTGACGAGGAGCTGTTTCGCAACCTGGTGCACAACGTCACGCATCTCCTCGTGAGCAACATGCCGCCGCAGGCGTGGCTCGGCAATCGTGGCAGCGGCTGGCTGGATGAGGGGATCTCCCACTGGTTTGAGGACGCCCTGACCGGCAAGTGCACGACGTTTTGCTATGAGGAGGTTGGCCAAGGGCTGCAGCACTCCTTTGGCGCTGGCGAGTGGCGCGTGCCGCTGCGCAAGCTGCTCGAAGCGGGCAAGCTCGAGCCGTTCGCCGCGGTCTCACTGCTCAACACCGACCAGATGAACGGCCGCCAGCGCATGCAGTCGTTTGCCTACGTCGACTTTCTACTGCAGGAACACGGTGGCGAAGCACTCCGCCGCTTGGTCGAGCAGCGCAAGGCCGATCTGCCGCTGCGGAACGCGTTGCGCGATGCGACCGGCCTGACGGTCCTGAACGTGGATCCGAAGCTCGCCGACTGGATGCGGGCGCATTACCCCCTGGAGCGAGGCGACGAGTGAGGGCAGGCAGCCGGCGGCGCGCGTGGTTGGGTGGGAACTGGGTGCTGGCGCTGCTGGCGTGCGCCGCCACCGCGAAGGCCCAGCCGCGCCACGAGCGTCGCGTGTTCAGTCAGGTCATGACCCTGCGGCATCGGCTCGCGCAGGAATGCCGCGACGCGGACGACAGCACCAAGCGCGACCTAGCCGAGCTGCTGCTCGACCGCTCGGACGGCCACGCCCTGGGCCCACTCGGCCGGGCGTTGGCCCGCGTGCGCGGGGTGGAGCCAGACCCGCCGTTCATGCTGCGTCACGCGCTCATGGTCTTGCCGACGCCCGAAGTGGTGGATGCCGGAGTCGCGAGCGTCGGCGAGGCCACGCCACCGCAAAGTGTGCCGAGCTTCGACCACGTCAACGTCACCGTGCATTTGCCCTACCGTCACGAGATCCCCGGCGTGCTCGAGTTTCGCCTTACGATCCTCGACGCCGCCGGTGAGGAACGGTGGCGGGGCTGCATCGACGCCGCGACCGAGCTCTCGGACCTGCTGCGTTTTCGCGCGACGACGCGAGTGCCGGTGGATGGCTTCCCCGACGGCATGTACCGGGTGGTCGCCGAGACGTGGATCGAGGGCGTGGCGCCGCGGCCGCACGACCCGCGGGCCGAGGCTTGGTTCGCGGTACGGCGTGGCTTTCCCAGTGAGGCCCTGCGACTCAACAGGGCGCTCGGTCCCGTGCCGGACGGCCCGGTCGATCGGGATGAGCTGGCGTGGCGCGGCGTGCTCCACGGGGTCAAGCGGGTGTTTGAGGGCGAACCACCCGCGGGTGCCAGCCAACCCCTGGTCGACCTGGAGGCCGCGCACGCCGTGGCCGAGAACCGGCGCGGCGGCCGCGCCGCGCTGGCGGGGCTCGCCGGCTGGGTTGCCGTGGCGGTGCGTCTCGACGACGACGGCAGCGCCGCGGCGCGCGCCTGTGTGCGCCTGCGACCGCCGCAGGAAGGCGAGACGCCGGCGCCTGCGGCTTTGCTCGTCGTGCTGGTGCCTGGCGCTCCGGCTTGGAGTGTGAGCTGGTCGCGCCCGCAGTCGCCGCGCTCCACCGCCCCGGAGTGGGGGCGCGATCTGCTGCGCGGCGCGGCGTTCGACCTCGGGGACCGCGTGGCGTTGGCTGTGCTCGAGTCGCCTGGGCGTTGGGCCGGCGCCGGGGGCACGTTGGCGACGTGTGTCAAGGAAGTCCGCGCCTTGGTCGGCGGCGCCGACCGCGTCCTGTTGATCGGCGAACGCGAAGGGGCGACCGCTGTGCTGCAGGCCCTTGCGCGCGAGCCAGAGCTGGCGGGTGCCGCGGCGTTGGTCGCCGGTGGCGCGATCGATGCCGCGTCGGCCGCTGGGTTGGCCGATCATGCGTTCTTGCTGGTGCCCGCGCATGGCCATCCCGGCAACGGCAACCTGCTGCGCGCGGGGGACCTGCTCGAGAAGGCGGGGGCTCGCGTCGACCGGCTGGACGCGGCGCCGGCGCCGTGGTCGCTCGCCTTGGCGCTTGCCGTGCCGGAGATTGAGGCACTGGCGGCGCGGCTACTGCGTGAGGCGCGCTAGGCGATCCGGCCACCCCTCTAGCCGTCGAAGCGGCCGGGGCCGCGATCCGCGGCGGCCAGCAGAGCCTCGATGCGCGTGATGATGTGCCGGGCGGGCGCGGGTTTGCGCACCAGAGCGTCCGGCGGGCAATCTCGCGTGATGCGCCGCACGGTCTCCGGGTCTTCCGCCGTGTAGACCACCACAGGCGTCGTCATGCCGGCGTCGCCAATGCGCAGCTCGCGCAGGACATCGACGCCGGCGACGAGCGGCAGGCGGAGGTCCATCACCACGAGGTCGGGCCGTTGTCGGCCCATCGCGTGGAGGGCCTGCAGGCCGTCGTGAGCCACCTTCACGTCGAAGCCCCGCCGACGCAATGTCAACTGGAACGTGCGCGCGGTGACGCGATCAGGGTCGATCACAAGGATGCGGGGACGCGCCGTGGGTTCGCGTCGAGTGCCTGAACTCGACACGGGGACCCCGGTGATGACAGTGGCCGACTCGCGTGTCATGACTCTCCTTCTCCGCTCGGGCTGTCGGCCAGCCTCGCGGTGCGGCTTGACTCGCTCTTCGCGTCACCACGCTGGCGACCGTGGTATCGAGACTAGGGCCGCGGGGCGCTCACAATGGGATGGCCAGCACGATCCACTGCTCGCTCACCCATCGGCACAGTGCCATGGTCGCGCGCGCTTCGAGGCCCGCTTCCCGCAACTCGGCAGCGAAGCGGCGCGCGCTGATCGCGCCCCGGCCCGAGCGTTGACCCCGCACGCAGCGGCGCAGCGCTCGGCGCGCGTGCTGCAGCGAGTAGGAGTGAAAGAAGGAGACCAAGACCGGCCCGGCCGTGACGCGGCGCAGCTCGCGAAGGATCGCCAAGCGCTCGGTAGGCGTCGGAATGTGCTGCATCAAGCGCATGCAGAGAGCGCCGGCGAATGTCCCATCCGCGAAAGGCAGCGCCGCGGCCGCGGCGCACACCCGCCGCGCGTCGCCGTCGCAGGCTTGCAACATCGTCGCATCCCGGTCGGCCCGCACCACCGGTTGCGGCAAGAGGTGGCTAAGGCGCCCGGCGCCGCTGGGAAGGTCCAGCCACGGCCCCGGCGCGGGCCGGCCCGCGCGGGCCAGCAGCGCCCGTACCGCCGCGACTTCCCGCTCGTGGGTGCGTGGACCGCTCGCGCGTCGGAAGCGTTGGTCGCGATAACGCTCCGCGTAGCCGGGCTCGCGGGTGTAGCGCGTTTCGGGCGGGCTGTGCTGGTGCGTCAAACGACGCCATGGTCCGCTGCGATCGCGAGTCCGACAAGAGTCAAGGCGGCGCCCCGGTCCTGCCGAAGACCAAACGGACCGGCCTGGCGGCGAGGGGAGACGCCGCTGTGTGCCTGGGGCAGCGAGGGAACCACATGTCAGAGAACGAAGAGACCACGACCGACGAACGTCGGATCAACAACCGAGCGCCGCTCGACAACGAGGTCACCGTTCGGTTTGAGCCCCAGCAGGTCGTCGGCCCGGGGCAGAACATCTCCGAGGACGGAGTGTTTTTCGTGGCGGATGCCGCGATCAACGTCCAGGTCGAAATCTCCGGTACCGGGGGCGAGTGGCGCGCCGGCGAGATTGTCCGCATCCAGTCCATGGGTGAGGGTAAGGTCGGCATCGCCGTGCGCTTCGTGTAGCGGCGCGCCGCCAAGGCTCCTCTGGGTGCAGTTCATGGGGCGCGGTGATTCCGTGTCCCGCCGGGCCCGCGCTATAGTGCCGGCATGGGTGGCCTGCGCGACCAGCTGAAGAAAGCCAAGATCCTCTCCGAGAAAGAGGCGCGGCGTCTGGCCCACGAGGAGCGGGTCCGCCGCAAAGAGGTCGGGCGCGAGGGGCTGGAGCAGGAGGAGAAGGCGCGGCAGGCCGAGCTCGCCAAGCAGCGCGATCAAGAGCGCGAGCGCTCTCGCGCGACGCAGCAGGAGGTGGAGGCGCAGCGGCGCCTCGCGGCCGAGGTCGCGGCGTGCCAAGACATCCTGGAGCGCGACATGGTGCGGCCGCGCGGGAGTGGCGCCCGCTGGTACTTCCAGCTCGCCGATGGCCGGCTGCCGTACTTCGAAGTCGACGAGTCGCTGCGGTTTCAGCTGCAGTCCGGCGCGTTCTGGATCGTGTGCCGCGGCGTCGTCGAGAGCCACGCCTACGGCCTGTTGCCGGCGGATCTCGCCAAGCGCGTCGCGGCGACTCTGCCCGAGGTCTTTGCTTGGGCTCCGGGCGGTGAGGCGGCGATCGCTGCGGCGGCGTGTTCCGCGTGACTAGAGGGCCGGCCGAAAGGCCATTCGCGCAGCGAACGGCACCCTGAACTCGAATCTCGGCTCACGAGAGCCTCGTTGAATCCACTGATTCAGCTGCGTTCCCGCGCACCGACCTGCGAGCCCAGGCCACCACTCGCCACACAAAGCGCTTTCCGGCCGGACCTCTAGTGGGGTGATTCAAAAGTTCGGTGCATATGTCGGTGAGGCATCTGTGTTGTTCGCAAGGCGCTGTCGCCGCAGGGCTTGTCGGTGGACAAGTTGAGGCGACGCAACGCCGCGAAAGGCGCAGAGGGCCAGCGACATATGTGGCGCACTTTTGAATCGCC
>JBCCGH010000319.1:0-5752 GCA_039029375.1 Planctomycetota bacterium | reverse complement strand
TCAAAAATTTATTGTAGGTTGTTAAGTACGATGAATTTTTGAAATACGATATAAGTTGAATTAACGAAAAACATACTGTTCGATTAGGCAAACAAATAGGCTGAGTGCACCTCAAAATAATTATCTAACGCGTATACATTGCATATTATTTTTTGTGTTAATACTACTAACTTCATACATGTATCTGCTGTGCTTGCTAACAAAGACATGCGGAAGCTATTATCTAACATAATACTGCATGATCTATTTGAGTAATAATAATAATAATGTATGTAGTTACTCAACCCTGGTTAATTGAGCAACTCACTTCGGTATTGTTTGCTGCCGAGTAGTTTAGCAGTCGTTCAGCTGTGAATTTGTCAACTTTATTCGGCTCCACCAGATTGGATGGACACAGGTAGACATCTGGGAAATCGAGAGGAAGCCACGGTGTTCGACGACCTCGGGCCCCACCAGCTCCCGCCCCGACGCGGCCGGCGCAAAGACTCCGTAGTGGGGACCCATCGCGCGCGAAGCGCGTGATGGGCGCGTAGGTCGTCAGATTCACCCGAGGCCGCGGGATCAACGCTGCCTGCCTCCCGATCAACGTCAACGGATCCCGCACCACGTGCGTCGAACCATCGCGCCAACGCCGCTTGAACCGATACACCACTTTCCGACCGTCCGCGCTCAACCTGCGCGGCGCTGATGTTCTCGTACGGAGCACCAACCGCCACGTCGGAGTAGCCATCGCGGTTGACATCGCCAATCACCGCGACGGCGAGCCCGAACTGCCCGGCGCCCCCAAGCTCGAGGCTTGGGTCGATGACGCCCTCGACGATTCTCTGGGCGCCGAGCTCGAAGTTCACGAGCGCTGCCCACGCGAGCCCGAGCCAGCGCGCGCGTTCAGGGGGTCATGGCGTTGGCGGTTCTGGCAGGCGAGCGGCACGGCACGCTGACTCATCCCTTCGCGCGACGATCGCGTCTCAGGGATTTCGGGCCTCGGCCAAGCGCGGTGGCGAAGGAGAGCGGCCGGGGGTCAGTGTTCAGCCCGCCAGGCAGCGGCGCGGTCGGACGCCTGGCGCGACCGTTGGGCGAACTCGGTGAGGACTCGATCGGCGTCCTCGCGTCGTCCGGCCTCGACATGCAGCCGGGCGAGCTCGGCGACCGTCGGCCAAGCGGTCTTCCAGGGCACCTTCGGACGTCGCGCGAGCTCGTCGGTGGCCTTCGTTAGGGTCGCAATGGCCTCGGCGGGTCGATCGAGCGCGGCCAGCGCGACGCCGACGGCGTGCAGCGCAAAGATGATGCTTGCGCAGCCAACGCTCGATTCGCTGACCCAACGCCCGACACAGCCACTCCACCTCTCGGCGTGCTGCAGTGCCTGGGCCTCCATGTCCGCGACGCCTGACAGAAGGGCTACGTGCACGACCTGCACGTCGGGATCCTCGAGGGATCGCTCGGCGCGATGACCGACGTGCAGGGCAGGTGCGAGCGGATCAAGAACACGCCGATCCCGTTCACTTACCACGTGCTGTTGCACCGCATCGTCGCGGTGGTGTTCTGCCTCGCGCTGCCGTTCGGACTGTTCGAGATCGCCGGCAACCTGACGCCGGTCGTGGTCTGCATGATCTCGTACGCGTTCTTCGGGCTGGACTCGATCGGCGACGAGGTCGAGCAGCCGTTCGAGACCGACGACAACGACCTGCCCCTGGCCGCGATCTGCCGCACGATCGAGATCGACCTGCTGCAGATGATCCGGGAAGACGCAGTGCAGGAGCCGCTCCAGCCGGTCCACGGCGTGCTCAGCTGACGACGCCGGAACGCGGCTTTCCGCTCCTTCCCATCGAGGCCGGCTCGACGCCGGCGATGGGCATCGAGCTATCGGGATCCCCGACATCCCGTCGCTGTCCAGTCCGTCGCTGGTCTTCACCGGCGCGGTGCTGGATTCGTCCGGCTCGTTCCTGGGCTCGGCCGCCCTGGCGGACGGTCTTCACACCGTGTCCGGCGTTGAGGTCTGCGTGGCCCCGTTCACGCGGTCGGGACGAGGCCCTATCGCACCACGAAGATGCCGACGTTCGACAGCTCGATCGACAGGCTCGACAGGTCGAAGTTCGCGGCCTGCGCTCCAAGCGTGGCCCCGAGGAATGCGGGGTTGTTGGGCACCACGAAGCTGAAACGGGTCAGCTCCGAGGGCGGCTGGGCGGTGCCGCACACCACCACGAGTGCGGTGGCCAGGTCGAGGTGGGCCGGCCCGTACGGGCTCGGGACGGCTGCGATCGGGGTTCCGCGCTGGGCACCGCAGCAGCGGCCGAGACGGCCTGGTCGTCGACGTCGGTGGCGGCTGCGGCCAGGGCGGCCTGCCGGATGCCACCTGCGCGATCACCCCCAACGCCGCCTTCCGCCTGCGCGTCCTGCACTCGCAGCCGAACCAGCCCGCGGTCCTCAGCGCCGGCCGCATCGACGCCGTCCTGACGTCCTCTTGCACCCTGGTCCCCGACCCGCTCCTCGGCGCGGTCCGCAACCAGCCTCACCACTGCCCGCGGCAACACCAGCCAGCCCCCCGACAACCCGACCCTCATCGGCGCCCGCGTCTTCGCCCAGTGGGCGATCGCCGGCGGCAGCGGCTACTTGTGCGTCGACCTGTCCAACACCCTGAGTGTGCGCATCGGCTAACGGTGTGTTGCAGAGGCGCGAACCGACGCAAGCCCGCGGGGTCCCGCCCGGTGGGTTCCTGACGCCCCGCTGAATCTGTGAATTCAGCGGGGCTTCTTGCGTCGCGGCCCTCATCGGCACGACCCCACCTCCTGGGGCAGTTCCCGAGTGCTCTGCAACGCGTGCCCCAGCGGTGACGTTCTCCGCGTGACCCGCACCCGCCTCCCAACGGAGAACGCGAGGACACGCCGTTGCTTTCCCACGCAATGCTCGGTGCTGCCACCCTGTCGGCGGCGGTTGCCGTTCTACTCGAGGCTCAGGTCGAGGCGCAGGTCGCCTGGTCGCGCCTGACCGAGCTCGGGCCGACGGAGCAGTCTGGTCGCGCCATGACCTACGACACCAAGCGACAACGCGTGGTCCTGGTGGGAGTCGGCTTCAGTGGTACAGAGGTATGGCACTGGGACGGCGACACGTGGGGCCTTGCGACGGCGGGCCCCGGGCCGCGGCCGTCGCCCCGCTCGCAGGCGGGGCTTGCCTACGACGAGCTCCGAGACCGCGTGGTGCTGTTCGGCGGTGGGGGGTTGGATGACACCTGGGAGTGGGATGGTTCGACTTGGACTAGACGATTCTCGTCCCGGCGGCCGCGCGGCCGCTCTTGCCGCGCGATGGCCTACGACGCGGCGCGACAGCGCGTCGTGCTGTTCGGTGGGGCGATCGGGGGCACGCTCGCCAACGACACGTGGGAGTGGGACGGGACGAGTTGGACCGAGCGCCAACCCGCGGTCCGGCCGCCGGTTCGGTCGCGGCACCACATGGCCTATGACCGAACGCGCGCGCGAGCCGTACTGTTCGGTGGGCTCGGGGCCGGAAGCCTGAACGACACGTGGGAATGGGACGGCACGAACTGGACCGGGTTTGCCCCCGCAAGTCAGCCGCCCGCCCGCTGGGATCACGCCTTGGCCTTCGACGCGGTGCGCGGGCGCACCGTTTTGTTCGGCGGACGAACGACATTTGGCTCGCGCTCGGACACCTGGGAGTGGGACGGCAGCGCGTGGGTCCAGCACACCCCAGCGGTTCGTCCGCCCAGAAGGCAAGCGCATGCCATGGCCCACGACGTCGCGCGCGGCAGCAACGTCGTATTCGGTGGCCTGAATGGGGCGGGCGGGCTCGCAGACACTTGGACCTGGAACGGAACGGCGTGGAACAAGGCGGGAGCATCGCGGCCCTCCTGGCGCATTGACGCAGCCATGGCGGCGGACACCGCGAGGGACCGTGTGGTGCTGTTCGGCGGTGCAGCCTCAGGGTTTCCGGTCGACGATCAGTGGGAGTGGGACGGCGTTGGCTGGACCGAGAGAGCTCTGGCCCTGCGTCCACCCGCCCGGCGCGGCCACCGGATGGTCTACGACGAGGCGCGCGAACGCGTCGTGTTGTTCGGCGGCGCGGAGCGCATGGGAGATCTGGCGGACACCTGGGAGTGGGATGGGGCTGCCTGGAGCGCGAACGACCCGTCGCTGCGGCCGCCCCCTCGCTCTCTGCACGGGCTCGCTTACGACGCCGTGCGCGGGCGCACAGTGCTGTTCGGTGGTCGGGCAAACGGACGCGACCTCGACGATACGTGGGAGTGGGACGGCAGCACCTGGGAGCTGCGGTTGCCACTACAGAACCCGTCGCCGCGCGCCGCATTTGCCATGGCCTTTGATCCAACGCGTGGCACTACGGTTTTGTTCAGCGGCCAGAGCCTCACGATGCCGGTTCCCAACGACACGTGGGAATGGGACGGATCCGAGTGGCAGCCGGTGCAGCTGATCTCAGCGCCGCCGGCCCGCGCCAACGCCGAGCTAGCGTGGGACCCCGCGCGGGAACGGCTTGTCCTGCACGGTCCGCGCACCGCCCCGCCACCCGGCACTTGGGAGTGGGATGGTGCGAACTGGATTCCGCGCGTGACGACCCTGCAGCCTGAGGCTGGGCCCCTTGCCTATCACCCGGGGACGGCACGCGTCGTCTTGCTCACTCGGGGCGAGACATGGGTTTACGCGACCCGCCACACCGCCGCGGTCGGTTCCTTCGGCGAAGGCTGTTTGGGCACGACCGGTTTGGCCCCCGCGCTCTTGCCGAAGCGCCTGCCGTGGGTGGAGACGGTTTTCGCGGCCGAGCTTCGCCACTTGCGGCCCGGCCATCCGGCGTTCGCGATGCTGGGGACTTCCGGCACCACTTGGGGGCCACTGAGTCTGCCGCTGCCGCTCGCTTGCGCCGGCATGCCAGGTTGCGCTCTCTTGGTGAACCCCGACGTCACGATCCCGCTCGGCAACGCGTCTGCCGCGGGTACGGCGACGTTGTTCTTGCCGCTGATCGTGCCCGCGCTGGCGGGCGCCACGTTCTACTTCCAAGGCATGGGCGTCGACCCGGGCGCCAATCCCGCCGGCCTGATCGTGTCCGACGTCGTGCGTGCCGAGATCGGCGCCAAGTAGGACGCGGCGTGTCCGTGTTACGGCGGGTTTCCCAGACGTCCCCGGCCGTGGCGGTCGGACTTACGCAGGCGATCGGCTCCGGTCTCACGGTGGCGCCGAGCGTGGAAAACACCGGGCTCACGCCGAGAGGGGTCAAGACGGCGTTCGCGAGATCATCGTGCGCGGGCGGCGCGGCGCAGGTCAACGTCAGCTCGAAGCTGCCCGTGGCCGGGGAACCGGGAGTCACGACGGAGGACCCGCCGACCAGGATGTAGTAGCTCATGCCCGCGGTGACGGGGATGACCATCGTCGCGTGCTCGGGGCGCGCCGCCGCGGGGTCGCCGACGCTGCACCCCATCGAGCTGAAGTTCTCCGGCCTGGAGCCCAGCGAAGCTGCGCAAGCGAACCCCGCTGCGCTCGTCGCGCCAATCGGGTCGTCCTCCGGTCCAGAGGGGCGCGAAGGCACGGCGGACGACGTCCCGAGGCGTTGGACATCATGGGATTGCGGGCGGGGTCGCGTGCTGCCCCGCCAGTGCTAGTGTTGCGTGTCGGAAGTTCGTCACATATGTCGACGGCCCTCTGCGCCGCTCGCGGCGTTGCGTCTCCTCGACTTGTCCACCAACAAGCCCTGCGTCGACAGCGCCTTGCGAGCGGCACACATGGCTCGCCGACTT
>JBCCGH010000318.1:0-5753 GCA_039029375.1 Planctomycetota bacterium | reverse complement strand
CTGCTCGCAAGAAGCACCGACGCAGGCATATTGGTGGATACGTCGAGGAGGTGCGACGCAGCGAGCGGTGGCCGGACGGGTGCCATCTGTGCAGGAACTTCGGATCCAGGACACTAGGCGTCACTCGGAGGGCGGCCGGGGAGGCCACCCAACCGCCGCTCGACCTCGGCGGCGATCTCCTCGGGCTCGACCATGCGGCCGATCGCGTCATAGCCCTCGGCCAGGTGGCCCACCACCGGGCCGAGCACCGCGTACCCCAGCTCGCGTAGCGCCGCCACGTTGCGCTGGACGGTCCCGTCCTCCCACATCGCGTCGTTCATGGCCGGACACAGCAGCCGCGGGCAACGGCACGCCACGGCCGCCAGCGTCACCGGGTCGTCACAGATCCCGGCCGCCAGCCGCGCCAACAGATCCGCGGTCGCCGGGGCAATGACCAGCAACGACGCCGCCTGGGTCGCCTCGATGTGCGGCACGCCGCCGTCGGGATCGACCTGGGTGCTCGACAAGATCACCGGGCGACCCGACAACCCCGCAAATGTCAGCGGCCCGACGAACTCACGGGCCGAGCGGGTCATCGCCACGCGCACGGTGTAGCCCCGCTTCGTCAAGAGGCTCGTGAGCGCCGCAGCCTTGTACGCGGCGATCCCGCCGCCGACTCCCAGCAAGACGGCGCGGGCGTCGGTCATGCGTGCGCCACGCCGTCGATGCCGATCACGCGCTTCACCTCGGCAATGGCGTCGTCGAGCGAGCGGTTGACGACCACGTGGTCATACAGGTGTGCCTCGGCGAGCTCGCGCTCGGCGATCGCGACGCGACGAGCGATGTCGTCGGGGTCGTTGGCGGCCCGGGCCTCAAGCCGCTCGCGCAAATCGTCGAGGCTCGGCGGCACGAGGAACACGTAGTCACCCGGCACGCCGGATTCGCGCAGCTGCTTCGTGCCCTGCACTTCGATCTCGATCACGAAGTGCCGGCCTGAGGCGAGCGCCTGGTCCATCTGCGAGCGCAGGGTGCCGTAGTACTCGCCGTTGTAGACCGCCCACTCGATGAACTCGCTGCGGTTGATCCGTGCTTCAAAGTCCTCGCGGGCCAAGAACCAATAGTCGACGCCGTCGACCTCGCCCGGGCGCTGGCCGCGGGTGGTGGCCGAGACTGAGAACTCGACGCGCGGGTCTTCCTTCAGCGCGCGCACGACGGACGTCTTGCCAGCGCCCGAAGGGCCCGAAAGAACGACCAGACGCCCGGCTTCGCTCTCCATCCGTGTCACTCCACGTTGGCTGCCTGTTCACGCAGGCGCTCTACGCTGGTCTTCATCATCACTACTAGCCGCGCCATGTCCGCATCCTGCGCCTTGCTGCCGAGTGTGTTCACCTCGCGCAACAGCTCCTGGCAAAGGAACTCGAGCGAGCGCCCGACCGCTCCGCCACCCGCCAGAATACCGCGCGCCCCCGTCAAGTGCTCGCCGAGCCGCTGCAGCTCTTCGCCGACATCGGCGCGTTCGGCGTAGATCGCCACCTCGCGCACCACGTCGGCGTCGTTCACCGCGCGAGCCTGACCCTCGAGAAACTCATTCACGCGGGCGATCAGCCGGGCGCGGTAGGCCTCGGCGATCAACGGCACCCGCGCCGCGGCATCCTGGGCCGCAGCCGCCAGAGCGTCCAACTCGCCGGCGATCGCCGCGGCGGTGGCCGCACCTTCGCGGCGCCGCTCGTCGACCAGCTGCGCCAGCGCCGCGTCGACCAGGCGCCCGAGCTCCGCCGGCAGATCCCACGAAGCGCGCGGCCCGGGCGGCGCGCCGCCGCCGCGCAGCACACCGGGGACGCTCAAGAGGTGCGACGCCGCCAGGTCATCGGCAAGACCAAGCTCCGTCGCCAAGGCCCGCAGCTGCGTCACCGCACTCTCGGCCGCACCGCGGTCGACCAGGACCTCGGTGTCCCGGTCGCCGGTGCGCTCGACCAGCACGGTCACCGTGCCCCGCTGCAGCGAGGCGCGGAGGCGCTGCTCGATGCTGCGCTCCAGACCCTGACACTCCGGCGGCAGCCGCGTCTTGATCGCCAACGTGCGGCCGTTGATCGAGCGCAGCTCGACGGCGACGTCACCGACTTCACTCGCGCCGCGGGCGACACCGGCGCCGGTCATGCCCACGACCTCGCCGCGACTTGGCGCGGACGGCGGACGGTCGCCGGACTTGGCCACGCGCGCTGCGGTCAGGCCAGGTTCCAGGTGACCTGCAGCAGCACCGCTGAGCCCATGAAGAGCGCCGCCAGGAAGAACGTAAAGCGGTTCACACCGCCGCTCTTCACGCCAAAGGTCTGCGCGCCCATACCGCCAAACGCTTCGGCGAGACCGCCACCTTTGCTCTCCTGCAGCAGGATCACAACGATCAGCAGGACGGAGCAGATGCAGAAGGCGGCCCAGAGCAGGACTTGCAGTGCGGTGATCATGGGTCGGGGTCCGGCGCGCGGCGCCGGCGCTCAGAGATCGTATTCGATAATGGGAAGGAAGGTGTCGGGCTTCAGGCTCGCACCGCCGACGAGCACGCCGTCGACATCCTCGAGCTCCATCAAGCCACGGACGTTGTCGGGCTTGACGCTGCCACCGTAGAGGATGCGGACTACAGCCGCCGCCTCTTCCCCAAGCTTGGCCGACAGCCACTTGCGGATCAACGCATGAACTTGTGCGACTTGCTCGACCGATGCGACCTCGCCGGTCCCGATCGCCCAGATCGGCTCGTAGGCCACGGTGATGCGACGGACCTGGTCGTCCCGGACCTGGACCAGCCCGGCTTCGAGCTGCTTGCGCACCACCCGGTCGGTGCGGTTGCCCTTGCGCTCTTGCAGCGTCTCGCCCACGCAGTAAACGGGCAGCAGGTCACAGGAGAGCGCGGCGCGCACCTTGAGACCCATCCACTCGTCGGGTTCACGGAACAACTGACGCCGCTCGCTGTGGCCGATCAGGACCCGGTCGGCGCCAACCTCGCGCAGCATCGCGCCGGACAGCTCGCCGGTGAAGGCGCCCTCAGGCTCGTGGTAGAGGTTCTGCCCGCCCACGCCGAGCGGCGACCCCTGCGCCACGGCCGAGACGTCGGCGAGATAGACCGAAGGCGTGAAGACCGCGACCTCCCGGTCGTTGCCGTCGCCGAGCCGCCCCTTGATCGTCTTGATCAGGTCGAGGGCCCGGGCCCGGTCGAGGTTCATCTTCCAGTTGCCCGCGATGTAGGGCTTGCGCACCCCGGTCATGTCGCCCTCGCCTTCGCTCTTTGCTCCGCTCGGGGAGCGGGTCCGCCCCCTGCCATGGGCCGCTCAAGTACGCGACCCGCCACAGAGATCCATCGGCTCAAATCCGCCATGAGATCGCGGAAATCTGCGGGCCGCAGAGCCTGCGGGCCATCGCTGCGGGCGGCCGCCGGCTCCGGGTGGACCTCGATCATGAGAGCATCCGCCCCGACGGCAACCGCGGCGCGCGCGAGCGCCGGGACCAGGGCCGCGTCGCCCGTGCCATGACTGGGGTCCACGACGACGGGCCAGGGGCACCGGGCCGCGAGGCGGGCGACCGCGGTGAGATCCAGCGTGAAGCGCACGCCGGGATCGAACGAGCGCAGGCCGCGCTCGCACAACACGATCCGCTGGTTGCCGGCGGCGGCCAGGTACTCGGCCGCTCCGAGCAGCTCGTCGAGCGTTGCCGCCGCGCCGCGCTTGAGTAGCACAGGAGCGCCCAACTGACCTAACTCACGCAAAAGCGAGAAGTTCTGCATGTTCCGCGAACCGACCTGGAGCATCGCGGCGGAACGCGCCACGAGGCCCACGTCCCGCGGATCCAGCACTTCGGTCACCACCGGCAGGCCGACCTCGGCCCCTGCCTCGGCGAGCAAACGCAGCCCGCCGGGCCCGAGGCCCTGGAACGAATGCGGCGACGTGCGCGGCTTGAACGCCCCGCCGCGCAGCATCCCGGCGCCGGCGGCCGCGACGGCGCGCGCTGCCGCCCGCACCTGAGCGGCGCTCTCGACCGCGCAGGGCCCGGCGATCACCACAAAGCGCCCTGGCCCGAAACAGACCTCGGGTGTCGCGGCGACGCAGAGGCGCTCGGCGGGCGCCGTTTCGGACAAGGGTGAATCCTCCGGCAAGAGCGCCGGACGATAGGACGCCGCCATGGGACGGTCAATTGTTCTGGAGCTTGGCCCGGGAACTGGCTCTCGTCGCGGACTCGCGCGCCCCGAGCCGCCCCCAAACCCACCTTGATCGCCATGAGCCTGGACCCGTCCCCGGAAGAGATGCGGCGCCTCGCCCACCTCCTGGCCGACCTCTTGGTTGACCAAGTGACCGGACTACCCGCGCAGCGGGTCTCGGCCGGCCGCGTCGACTCCGCGCGCATGCGCGAGCTCGTCGACGAGCCGCTACCCCGCGCCGGGCTCGGGATCGAGCGGTCAATCCGGCGCTTTCTCGACGAAATCCTGCCCCACGCCACCCGCGTCAACCACCCGCGCTTCTTCGCCTACGTGCCGGGCCCGGGCAGCTTCGCCGGCGCCCTCGGCGAGTGGATCGCCGCCACCACCAACCTGTTTGTCGGCACCTGGCTCGGCGGCGCATCGATGGTCCAGCTCGAGCTGCTGGCCCTCGATTGGACGCGCCAAGCCGTCGGCCTCCCGGCCGGCTTCGAGGGGATCGTGACGTCGGGAGGTTCGATGGCGACCCTCGGCGCCCTCGCCGCGGCACGGGCACGCGCCGGTGGCCCAGATACGGCCGCACCCGGCGTGGTCTACACCAGCGACCAGGCGCACTACTCGGCCGCCAAGGCGGCGCGCATCCTCGCGGTGCCGCATGTCCGGGTACTTGCCACGGACGCCGACCAACGGCTCCCCGCCACGACGGTGCGCGAGGCCATTGCCGCCGACCGGCGCGCCGGCCTCACACCATGGTGCGTCATCGCCACCGCCGGCACCACCAGCACCGGCGCGATCGATCCGCTACCGGCGCTCGCCGACCTCTGTGCCGATGAGGGTGTGTGGCTGCACGTTGACGCGGCGTACGGCGGCGCGGTCGCGCTCGCCGATGAGTGCCGCCCGCTGCTCGAAGGCATGGAGCGCGCCGACTCCGTGGGGCTCGATCCGCACAAGTGGATGTACGTCCCGTTCGAATGCGGCTGCCTGCTGGTGCGCGACGTGGCGGCACTGCGGGCGGCGTTCGGCGCGGACGCGGCCTATCTGCAGGATCTGCCCGAGGGCGAGGTCCACTTCTACGAGCGCGGGCCCGAGCTCAGCCGCGGCAACCGCGCGCTCAAGCTGTGGCTCACGCTCCGCGCGATCGGAATCGAAGCGCTCGCCAGCGCGGTACGCGAAGACCTACGACTGTGTCGACTCGCGCGCGACCTGATCGCCGCTGATCCGCGCTTTGAGATCGTGACCGAGCCGAGCCTGTCGGTGTTTACGTTCGCCGTGCGTGACGGCGACGCCACGACGCGCGCGCTGTTAGAGCGCCTTCTCGCTGACGGCTTCGTGATGCTGTCGTCGTCGCGTATCCACGACCGCGATGTGCTGCGCTTTTGCGTGGCCAATCACCGCACAAGCGAAGACGACATCCGCGCCGCCTGCGCCCACATTCTGCAATGACCCAAGCGACTAGCCCGGATCATGCGCGAGTCTTCACGCCCAGCACGCGCCAGAGCCGCTCTGGCAGCGTCAGACAGGCGCCAGAGGCGCCTGCCGGCTGATGCCGGCGAGCGACAGACTGCTCGACGGGGCGTCACCCCGCCTCCGCGGT
>JBCCGH010000317.1:0-5782 GCA_039029375.1 Planctomycetota bacterium | reverse complement strand
TTGGGTTGTCGGGCGAGCGCGAAGCGCTCGCCCGCGCTAGGAGCGTGTGACTTTTTCGAAGTCACGCGCTCTCCGCGACGCGGAGCGGCGCCAGGAGCATGGATCAGAGCCTGTAGCATCGATTTAGTTACAGGCTCTGAGAGCGTGTGCCGTGGATCTTGCGACGGGCTCTTGAGACGTCACGATGCCGCCGCGGGCATCTACGAAGCATCGCCGAGCAGTCGCTCGATCTCCGCGCGGTCGGCCTCGGCAAAGCCGATCACGACGTCGCGTTCGGCGTCGTCTGCCCAGCTCTGGAGGGCGTCACGCAGTAGCTCCAGATACGTCCGTTGATCGTCGTTGCGCCACAGCGGCAGGTCCGCGTGCACCAGCAGCACGCGCTTGGCCGGCAGCCACGACAGGTCGGTCATGCAGTCGGAGAGCGCATCCCAGTTGTCGCCAAAGTACTCGGGAAACGAGAGCGCGCCGGCCAGTGCGGCCAGCAGCTCGGTCTTGCCGCGGAGTCCGCGGGGTAGGCGCGCGACGTGGTCGGATGGGCCATGGCCCGCGGTCAGCGCCGCGGCGTCGCCATACACAAACGTGGGATCGACGTCGGCCATGGCTACTCCTTTCGCGACCTGGGCTGCGGGACTCGCTGGAAGCTGCGGTAGTGGTCGGGGGTGTAGTAGATCTCCCCCTCTTTGCCGAGCACGACGCGCTGGGCGCCTGGGCCTCGCTGGCCCGGCGTGGGGTGCACGTACTCGCGGTAGTAGCCGCGCGCCTTGATCGGCAAGCGTCGTTCGCGGTTCTGAAACGTTGACCCGTCGTTGCGGTGCGAGTGCTTGACGCCCTTCTCGATGCGCTCGAGCGTGGGGCCGATGTCGACGGGTCCGTCCGGACCGCGCACCATGACGCTTGACGGTTCTGACGCCGCCGTCGCCTCCGGGTCTGGCTCGGCCGGGGTCGTCTTCTGGGCTTGAGGCGGCGGTGACCGCGTCGCCGGCGGCGGCGTGGTGGTCGCTGGTGGCGTCGCTTCATGAGTCGCCGTGCCGGCGTTCGTGCCAGGACTGCTGCTCTTCGTCCCGGCCGCGCCATCGCCGTCGAGCTGGATGACACCGAAGGCGGCCAGCACGAGGACGACGAGTCCGCCGAGCCACTTCGCGGCGCCAGGCTTTTTGTCTTCTGCCATGGGTTTGCCTACGCCACCCGAGGATGAGGCCGGGCCCGCCTCAGGTCGAGCCCGCGCTGGTCTCTTCTGCGTCGCCGCCGCCGATTTCCCGTAGGAGCTCGGCGCCGAAAGAGTCCCAGCGCTTCTCGCCGAGCCCGGGCGTGGCGAGGAACGCGTCGCGGGTGCGCGGTGGTTGCGCCGCCAGGTGGTCCAGCGTGCTGTCGGCGAAGAACGTGTAGGGCGGGCGGCCGCTGTCTTTGGCGAGTCGAGTGCGAAAGGCGCGGAGCCGCTCGCGCAGCTCCTGGTCGACATCGCCCGCCGGCGGCGGCGGGCTGCTGGCCTTGCTGCGGTCGCGCCGCGAGGAGCTGCGGCGCGACCCGGCGCGGCTGGTCGTAGGGTCCGGCACGCTCGGGAGCGCGCAAGGGGCGCCAGCCAGGACCGCTTGACCGAGCTCGGCGAGCTCGAGCACGCTGCCCCGACGATGCCCGTCGCTGCTCACGAATGGTTCTTGCAAGAGAAGGCCCTGATCGACGAGGAAGTCCACGAGCTCGCGGATCCCAGCGAGCGAGGCGCCGCGAAAGGTCCCCCAGGACTCCAGGGCTTGCGCGGCCGCGCTGACTTCCTCGGAGCCGGCGAGGATCTGTGCGATGCGATGGGGGCCGTGTGGAAAGCCCAGGCCGGCGATCACATCGAGCACCGCGCGCACCCGCGCGAGGTCCTCGGGACCCAGCGCCGTCGCCGTGGCGGCGCCCTGCCGGCACGAGTCGCAGTTGCCGCAGGGCGTGCCAATTTCAGTGACGAAGTAGCGGCGGATGCGCTCGAACCGGCAGCCGCGGACGCTCTTCGCGTAGGACCAGATGCGCGAGAGCCGCTCCTCGTCGGCGCGCAGCTTGGCGCCGAGGTAGCCGCCGTCGACAGGGCTGTCGCCGTCGATGTCGCCCTCGAACAGCACGTCGTCGCCGGTCAATGTGACGACGCCGTGACGCGCCAACATGCGCACCGCAGTGCGCAGCGCGCCCTCTTTGGCGTTGGACTGGGCCGCGAGCTCCTCGATGGACACCGAGTGGTCGCCAGCCCGCTCGCGCAGTTGCTGGTAGACGAAGTCCACGACCTGTGGGCTCGGATTGGCGTTCTCGAGAAAGAAGCGCTGGAGGCGGTAGTCGCCCCCGTGGCGCAGCAACACGCAGCGCGCGGGCTTGCCGTCGCGCCCGGCGCGCCCCGCCTCTTGGTAGTAGGCCTCGAGCGAGCCAGGCAGATCGTAGTGCAGGACGAGGCGCACGTCGGGCTTGTCGACGCCCATGCCGAACGCGTTGGTCGCCACGAGCACGTCGAGCTCGTCTCCCATGAACGCATCCTGCACCGCCGTCCGCTGGCTCTCTGGGAGGCCGGCGTGATAGGCGTCGACGCGGCATCCGGCGGTTCCTAGCTGGTTGGCGAGCTGTTCGACGTTCTTGCGCGTCGCCGCGTAGACCAGGCGCGTCCCGTCGATCTCGGCCAAGAGGCGCTCCGTGGCCTCGGGCTTGTCGCGCAGCTCGGCGACCTCCAGCACTTCGAACGACAGGTTGGGTCGGTCGAACCCGGTGACGATCTCGCGCGGGCTGCGCAGGCGGAGCTGTTCGGCGACGTCGCGTCGCACCGCCGGCGTGGCCGTGGCCGTGAGCGCGCTGACGGGCACCTGCAGGGCCTCGACCACGTCGCCCAGCCGCCGGTAGTCGGGCCGGAAATCGTGGCCCCACTGACTGATGCAGTGCGCTTCGTCGACGACGAGGCGTGACGGCCGGACCTGCTGCAGGAACGGCAGGAAGCGCGGGTGCCGGAAGCGCTCGGGCGCCACCAACAGGATCTGTAGCCGGCCCTCGGTCAGGTCCTGCAGCACCTGCCGCTTCTCGGCGACCGACGAGCCCGAGTGCACGGTCGCCGCGGCGACGCCCTTGCGCTGGAGCTGATCGACCTGGTCCTTCATCAGCGCGATCAGCGGGCTCACGACCAGGGCGAAGCCGGGCTGCAGGATCGCGGGCAGCTGGTAGCAGAGCGACTTGCCGCCGCCGGTCGGCATGACGATGACCAGATCTTGTCCGGCCAGTGCCGCCTCGACCGCCTCCTGTTGGCCTTCGCGGAACTCGCGATGACCAAACCGTTCGTGCAGGGCCTGCTCGGCCTCGAGCTGCTGCGCCATGGCGAGTGCGAACGTAGCGGCGCGCTGCGGACTCGCAACCGAGCTGTCGCCCCTCCATGGCCGGCTCCGAATGCGCTAGGGTCTGCGCCCATGTCTTGCCAACGGTCTTGCGGCACCCTGCTCGCGGTGGTGCTCTCGTGCGTTTTTGGTGCTTGCACTAGCGGCGAGGCTGGCGGTTCGAGTCCCGGTGCGGATTCGAGCGGCGCCGCTCCGTCGAACCCCGCCTCCAGGCCGACCTCGGCCCCGGCTGCACCGCCGGCCGCGGCCGCGGCCAAGACGCGCATCGAGCACGTCGACGCCGCTGGGGCAGCTGCGCTCCTGCGCGATCACCCCGACACCGTGGTCGTCGACGTGCGGACGCCGGGCGAGTTCGAGACCGGTCGCGTCGCCGGCGCCCGCAACGTCGATTTCCGCGATGAGGGCTTTGCCACCGCGCTCGAAGGCCTGGATCGCCAGGCCACGCATCTGGTCTATTGCCGATCCGGCGGCCGCAGCACCGGCTCTCTCGAGGCATTCAAGCAGCTCGGCTTCGCCCACGTCGTGCACCTAGACGGTGGCATGATCGCTTGGAACGAGGCCGGTCAGCCGGTCGAGAAGTAGCGCTCCCGCCGGCGATTCACGCCGGCCACCAGCATCCGTGGCAGGTCCGCCCAGCGCTTTGCGCTTTGAGGCGGCGTCCGGCCGCGCGCCGCCCGCGCGCGACCCTTCTCCTTCCGCAGGGAGCAGTGTCATGGCGAAGAACGACTATCGACTCCAGTCTGAGTGGCGCATTCCGGCGCGGCTTGGCGAGGTCGCCGGCCTGATCCGCGAGGCCGTCGAGGACGTGCAGATATTTGTGCAGCACTGGCCCGAGGCGAATGTCGCGTTTCGGGTGCTGACGCCGGGGTTGCCCGGTGGGCTCCATCGCGAGCTTGAGCTCAGCACCAAGGGCTTCCTGCCGTACCGGCTGCGTTGGCGCCTGAAGATCACGGCCGCCGAGTTTCCGCATCGCTACGCGTTCGCGAGTCGCGGCGACTTCGAAGGCATTGGGGTCTGGACGATTGTGGCGCAGGGGTCGCACGTGGTGGTCCGATTCGAGTGGTGCGTGCGGGTGCACAAGCCGATCGTGCGCGTGCTGTCGTTCTGGTTGCGACCGTTGTTCGTCGCCAACCACCGCTGGGCGATGGCGCAGGGTGAGCGCCGCATGATCCAGCTGCTCGAGGAGCGGCGTCGCGAGACAGAGCCCGCAAGGTGCCGCTTTGCCGCGCCGCCGCCGCGCGGTAACGTCGCGGACATACGGCAACTCGCGAACACGTGAACGACAAGATCACCCTTCGGATCGCCGAGGAGCTCGGCGTTCAAACGACTCAGGTCGAAGCCGCGCGGCGCTTGCTCGACGAGGGCTCGACCGTCCCCTTCATCGCGCGCTACCGCAAAGAGGCCACCAACGGTCTCGACGATGCGCAGCTGCGCAAGCTCGAGGAGCGCCTGCTCTACCTGCGGGAGCTGGAGGAACGGCGCGCGGCGGTGCTGAGCAGTGTGGAGGAGCAGGGCAAGCTCACGCCCGAGCTCCGCAAGGCGCTGCTGGCGGCCGCGACCAAAGTCGAGCTCGAGGATCTCTACCGGCCCTACAAGCCGCGGCGCCGCACCAAGGCGCAGATCGCGCGCGAGGCCGGGCTCGAGCCCCTGGCGCGAACTCTGCTCGACGATCCGACCCAGGACCCGACGGCGCTCGCCGCGGGGTTCGCCAGCGAGGAGCGCGGCGTGGCCGACGCCGCCGCGGCCCTCGAGGGGGCGCAGCAGATCCTCATGGAGGAGTTTGCCGAAGACCCCGAGGTCGTGCGGCGCGCGCGGGCGCGCTTGGAGGCCGAGGCCGTCATGGTCGCGCGCGTCGTGCCCGGCAAAGAGGAGGAGGGGGCGCGGTTTCGCGACTACTTCGAGCACGACGAGGGCTGGGATCAAATGCCCTCGCACCGTGCGCTCGCCGTCCTTCGCGCCCGCAAGGAGGGCGTGTTGCGGCTCTATCTCGGCGAGGGGGCGGAGCTCGAGCCGATCGGTAGCGACCCCTCGGGCCGCGGCCAGGGAGCGGTGCAAGAGCGCTTCGCCATCGCTGACCAAGGCCGACCGGCGGACCGTTTCCTCATCGAGACCGCGCGACTGGCCTATCGCGTCAAGCTGACCACGCACCTAGAGACGGATCTCATGACCTCGTTGCGCGAGCGCGCCGAGGAAGAGGCGATCGCGGTCTTCGCGGCGAACTTGCGCGACCTGCTGCTGGCGGCACCGGCTGGACCCAAGGCGATCCTCGGCCTCGACCCGGGACTGCGCACCGGCGTCAAGGTGGCGGTCGTTGACCGCACTGGGCAGCTGGTCGACACCGCGACCATCTATCCGCACGTGCCGCGGCGCGAGTGGGATCGCTCGATCGATGTGCTGGCGGCCCTCTGTCACAAGCACGGCGTCAACCTCGTCAGCATTGG
>JBCCGH010000316.1:0-5784 GCA_039029375.1 Planctomycetota bacterium | reverse complement strand
GCCTTATCCACGGCCCTCAGCGCCGCTCGCAGCGTTGGGTCGTCCTCGCCGTATCCACCAATATGCCTGCGGCGACCCGCCTTGCGACCGGCGCCGATGTCTCGCGGATAAGGCCCCATCTGCCTGAATCACACCACTAGAGGCCCGGCCGCCCTGCTCAAGGCTGAGTGTCGTTGCCTTCGATGACAACGAAGGCATGGATCACGATTCGGTGTGGGCTCCCCTCCCGGCGGCGTTGCGCCCCTACCTGGCGCTGTCCGTTGAGTCCTCCTCGGCACCCCTCGAGAGCCGCTTCGGTGGCTGGTGGGTGACTGCCTGGCAGTCGGCATGGCCGTGCGTGCAGCTCGGCCGGGCGCGTTCGGTGGGCGTGGTGCGCGCCCGACCGTTGGCCGGGGAGTCCGATCCAGCCGTCACAGCTCGGGTGATCGCCGACGCTGCCGCCCTGGTCACGACCGAGGCGTCTGACCTCGATGTCGCCGCCAGAGCTGGAACACCCGCGATCTACGTACCCGATGGTGCCGGCAAGCCGGAGTTGCCCGCGGCGGTCCGTGGGTTGGGCGACGACCGGCTTCGCGTCGTGCGATCGCCTAGCGCGTTTCGTCGCGACCTGCCGTTGCGTTGGTTACACGACGCGCTGCGGGAGCTGGCGCCGGGCTGCCTGACCGGTGACAGCAGCGAGTCCGCCAAGTGGCGCGGGCGACTGGCGTCGCACCTGCGCGGTCGCATTGCCGACCTGGGCCACGGTGGCCACAAGGTCACGCCGGCCGCCGTCGGCGTCGACCAGTTCGCCTTCGATCCCTTCGACTGGATCGGCGACGTGCGCGACATGTGGTTCCTCCCCGATCAGACGTTCGACACGGTGTACTCGGCGCACTGCCTCGAAGACTTGTGGCATCCGCACCAGGCCTTGGAGGAATGGACCAGGATCCTGCGCCCCAACGGCAGCCTGGTGCTGTACCTGCCGCTACGCGATCACCACCCCAACGTCGGCGCGCCGGGCGCCAACCCAGCGCACAAGGACGACTACGTCCCCGAGGACGTCGAGGAGTTCCTGGCCGACCTGGGACACATGGAGGTCGTGGTCTCGGAGCGTCGCGAGGCGGAGCAGTCGTTTGAGATCGTGGCCCGCAAGCAGACGGGACGATCTTGGTTCTTGCGCCGCGACGGGCGGCCCGACCCCGAGGTGAGCGTCCTGTTGGTGGGCGACGGTGCGGGGGAGCCGGAGGGCATGGCGGACCGGCTGCTGGCGTCGATCGAGACCGCGCACGCCTCGTTGCGCGGCGTTTCGCACGAGATCCTCTGCACGCTGCGTCGCCGCCCGGGAACCGACCGGCTCGCGGCGCTGCGCGACGCTGCGGCGCGGATTCCCGAGTGCATGCTGCGCGAGGACCCGACGCCGCTTGGCTACGCCGCTCGGCTCGAGCGGCTGCGCCAAACGGCCCGGGGTCGTGTGATCGTGGTGTTGGCTGCCGGGGCCGTGCCGCTCGAGGACGCCCTGCCGCGGCTCGTCGCCGCGGCTCGCGATGCCGGTCCGGCGTTGGCGCTACCGCGGTCGGTGAATCCGGTCGGAGTGCCGCTGAGCGATCAGGTCGCCGCGGGTACCTGCTTGGCCATCCCGGCCACCGAGTGGCCGAGCCACGCGCTTGCGCACACCGCCTATCTGACGCCGCTGTTGTGGGATGTGTTGCGAGAGCAGCGCGAGGCGGCCGGCGAGCGAGTGGCGCGGGTCGCCGACGCCGTGGTTTGCGGCGGTGGGGTCGGCGCTCTGCCGATTCCGGGGCTGGGGTTGGCGCCGTTCGAGTTCGATGGGAGTCTGGCCGCGCGCGGCGTTCGAGTGTTGGCTGCCGATGGCCATCACGGCCCCGTCGGGACAGCGCGGGAGGCGCTGATCGTGATGCTGCGCACGCTCGGTGAGTGCATCCTGGCGTTGCCGGCGATCGACGAGTTGGGTGCCGGGGCGCCGCCGCCCAGGCTCACGGTGTTGACGGAACCGCGCTACGCGTGGGTCTTCGAGCGCCACCCGGCTGTTGCCGAAGTTTGGACCGTCCCGGAGGACGCGGACGGTCAAGCCTTCGAGTGGGTCGAGGACCAGTGGGCGCTCGCCGCGGTCCGCGCCAAGCCGTTCGACGCGCTGACGCTGTTGTCGAGCCGATTGGACAACCCTCCCTACCATCATGCCGGCGATACGCTGGCGGGCTACTACGCCGCGCTCGCCGGCGTACCCCACGCCGGCGACCGCTGTCCGACCCTGCGGTTGGATCCCACGTTGCGACCGCGAATGACGCAGGTGCTGCGCGAAGTCGGCGTTCGCGGCGCCTACGCCGTGCTGCACATCGTCGCCGGGTGGCCGTCCAAGTCGCTGCCCGCGGGTCTGGCGGAGCAGCTGTGCGCGCACCTCGCCGAGGCCCATGGTCTGGCCGTCGTTGTCGTCGGTGGCCCTGGCGAGGCCGTCGTGCATCCGATGGCGGTGAACTTCGCCGGTCGGACCAGCATGGCCGAGACGGCGGCCCTGATCGCCGATGCCGCGGTGTTCGTGGGGCCGGACTCGGGCCCGTTGCAGATGGCGTCGTCGTTTGGCGTGCGGAGCCTCGCTCTCTACGCGGGGACGAGTCTGCGCGTCGCGCCACCGCTGGCCCCTGGCTCGGTGGCGTTGCAGGCCCCCCGGAGCTGCCGCCTCCCGTGCGGTTTGACACCGTGCGATCAGGCCTGTGGGTTCGACGGCACGTCGATGGACGTGGTGCGAGCGCGGCTCGACGAGGTCGTCCGCGGTCGCGTCACCGAGCGGGAGTGGTACGGCGCCGAGCCGGCCGCGTGCATCGCCGGCCCAGAAGGCCCGGTGCTGGTGCCCCGCCCTTCGTTGGTCGCCGCGGCCGACCCGGGCGGCCAGCTGGCGATGACCGAGCCACAGCCCTACCTCGTCCCGGCGCGTGAGGGCGCGGCGCCGGCGCACGTCGCAGTGCGGCGTGAGCTTGAAGTGACCGTCACTGAGGCGTCGAGCGCATCGCACTGGCGTCGCCGGTTGGCACTTGGGCGCGTTGACGACATCGCCGGCCAGGACGCGGCGCTCCTCCGGAACGACGTGGCGACGCGGCTGGAGACGACCCTCGACACCATTCCGGCGGCGAGCGCCATGGCGACGGTGCGCGCCATCGGCGTGCTCGCTTTGGATCTGGGCCTGAGCGAACCGGGTCTGCGCTATCTCTGCGCGGCGATGAGTCGAGCGGCCAAGGCAACGCGCGGCGTCGGCGACCGGCCGCGGCCGGCCTTCCGATCGCTCGCCGCGGCGATGCTGCACACCGGGCTTGCCGCCGCGGGCCGTCTCGACGGGACTTGGCGGTTGGCGGATCAGCTCCTTGGGCTCTACGAGGAGGAGATGGGCGAGAGGCCAGCCGTCGACTCTGCGCTGCTGGCGGCGCTCTCGGGTCCGGTGGGCGAGGAGACGAAGACCGCGCCGCGCTTGGCCGCGCTGCTCGGCGACACCGTCGGCGCCGCCGAGCGATCCCATGATGCGCTGCTTACGCGCGCGCGGCTCATGGCATTGTTGGGGTTGACCGATCGCGCCGAGCAGTTGCTCGGTACGCACCTGGCGGCGTTGCCCGCCGAGGATCCCAAGAGCAGCCAGGTCGTACTGGCGCGGGGGATGATCCGCGCGCGATCCCGGGGCCACGCGCCCGAGGCGATCGAAGACTTGCAGCGCGCGTTGCCCGGCCTGACCGAGACCACGCAGATCGAATCCGTCCATCAGGTGCTCGACTTGCTGTCGCGCATGGCCAACGCGGCGGGGGCGGAGCCGACCGGCGCCACGCGGTGAGCCCACCGCTCCGACGGCTACAATTCCGCCGGGCCGGACGGGCGCTCGATGGCGGTGGCGAAGCCGCCCATCAGGATCGACGTCTGGGTGACGGGTGAGGCCCGGGATCCGCGGTATGCCGCGGCCTGCCGTGAGGTGGCGGGGCGTCGCGTTCGCGTCACCGGGCTGGTCCCGCCAGCACGGCGTAGGCACTGGCTCGCGGCCGCGCGCGTGGTGCCCCGAAACCCGTGCCGGTCGGTGCCGGGAAGGGGCGGTAGCGCCGCCGCCGCGGGACGCCGGGACGCGTTGCCGGTTTGGCGGTAGGATCAGCCGCTCGATGGCGCAGGATCAGGACACCGGTCGAGCCGCTCCGGCTGGAGATCGCGTGTTACGCGCGATGACGGACGACGGGTCGTTCCGCGTCATGACGATCGGCGGGAGCGACACGGCGAGCCGGGCCATCGCCGCCCAGCGGGTCGAGGGCCACGCCGCGCTCCAGCTGGGTGAGATTGTGACTGCCGCGGTGCTCGTGCGGGAGACCATGGCGCCCGGCCATCGCGTGCAGGTGCTGCTGCGCGATCAGCCCGGCAATCAGGTCGTCGGCGACGCATTCCCCGACGGGCGCACGCGCGGGCTGGCCCAGGTGTCTGACGATGTGCTCGGCGTGCTGTTGGCCGACGGCGGCTACCTCCAGGTCATGCGGTCGCTCCCGGGGCGGGCGCCGCATCAGGGTGTGGTCGAAGCGCGGCCGGAGAGCGGGATCGATCAGGCCGTGCGGGCCTACTTCCTGCAGTCGGAACAGATCGAGACGTTTGTCGGCGTGAGCTGCCACGCGCACGGCGAGAGCTACGTGGCTGGCGGCTACGTGGTGCAGCTTCTTCCCGAGCTGACGGAGCCGCCGCTCGAGGCGATGCGCGCGCGCTTGGCCGAGGTGGGCCGGTTCGGCGCCGAGCTGGTGGAGCGGGGTGGCGACCCGCAGTGGATCCTGGACAACGTCTTGGGCGAGGCCAGCTACACGAGTCTCGCGGACTCGACCGTCGGGTTCGGTTGCCAGTGCGGTCGCGACAAAGCCCTGGGGGCGGTGGCGGCGTTGGGCGAAGCCGAGGTCAAGGAGTTGCTCAGGGCCGGCGAAGTGGTGCGGGTCAACTGCGACTACTGCCGCAGCGCGTACGAGGTCGGTCCTGCCGACTTGCGGGCGATTCTGGAGCCGTAGTGTCGCGCCGTCGCAGTCGCGTCCCCACGCGGGGAACGAACCGGTTCCGAGGGCCAGTGAACGGTCGAAGTCACGCGCTCTGCGCAACGCGGAGCGGCGCCAGGAGCATGGATCAGAGCCCGTAGCGTGGACTTAGTTGCAGGCTCTGAGCGGCGAGCGCGTGACGCGGTGCATGCGCCTACGAGAACGATCGGGTCAGACTCCCGTCGCGCCCCCGGTGCGTGGTCCGTCGCAGGTCTGGCCCTGCTCCTGCTCGTGCTCTTCGGCGGCGTTTACGCCGCCCTCCTGCAGCACAAGGGCTATGGCGACGGCCCCTACCTGATACTCAGCATGCGGGTGGGCCAGCAGTGGCCCTCGCATCAATTGTTCTTGCCGCTGCTTCGCGCGTGGTGCGAGCTGTTGGCGCCTTTGGAGCCCGACCTGAGCCAGTATGAGGCGGGCGTCCTGCTGTGTGGCCTGGGCGCCGCGACCGGGGTGGCGCTGTTCTTTGTGGCCAGCGTCGCGCTGGGCGCTCGGCGCTGGTTCGCGTGCACGATCGCGGTGCTGATCGGCACCTCCCCGGCCGTCGTCTTCTTCGCCACGGTGTTGGAGATCCACGCCGTGTTTCTGGCCTTCGCCGGTGGTGCGGCCGTCGTGTTGGCGGCGTTCCGGCGCCGCGCGACCGTCGTTCGCGCCCTCGTACAAGGCCCGACCACCCCGCAGGCCTAAAACGCGCACGCCACCCCCCCATTGCTGGTGGTGGTCCAGCTGGCGAAGTTTATAGGGCGCGGCCAAACACCCG
>JBCCGH010000315.1:0-5859 GCA_039029375.1 Planctomycetota bacterium | reverse complement strand
CTGACAACCAACAAGGCGGTGAAGGACTGGCCCGAGGTCCTCAGCGGGGACGAAGTCATGGCGACGGCGCTGCTCGACCGCCTGCTGCACCGCAGCCACGTCTTCAACGTCAAGGGCCGCAGCTACCGGCTGCGGGAATTGGAGGCTGGCGTCGCGGGGTGAGGCGCTCGCGAGCCGGGACGCCACGCCCTTCGTAGGCGCATTCCCCCAACGCACTTAGATCATTGCAGGCACTGGAACCCAACAAACTCACGAACCGGAAGGTGCGGAAAACTACGTGTCCACCAACTGAGGAAGAGATGGCGTCCCTGGGCACGCCTGACCGCACCGGAACAGTCGCGGGCCCTGGCGCTGCTAGTCGAGCGGATCACGTATCACGCGGCCGCCGGTGAGCTGGAGATCACGTTTAGGCCGACCGGCGCGCGCCTACTGGCCTACGAGGCGCAGCGGGAGACGGCGTGAGCGGCGTCACGGTCAAGTATCGTGTGAGCTTCGGTCATCGGCCGCGTTGCGTCGAGGTCTTGCTGGAGCAGCGCGCGGTCGCGTCGGTGGCGGAGCCGGTGCCCGCCTCGCACCTGGCGCGCCTGCTGGCGCTGGCCCACAAGATCGACCGCTGCGTCCGCGATGGGAGCGTCGCGAGCTACGCCGACGCGGCACGCCGTCTCGGCGTTACGCAGCCGCGCGTCAGCCAGATCGCCAAGCTGACCCTGCTCTCGCCTGACATTCAGGAGGCCATCCTCAGCGGCTCAAGCGTTGACCTCGAGCGGCCACTCATTGAGATCGCGCGGAGGCCGATGTGGCGCGACCAGCGGAGAGCTGTCGCTGAGCTCCTTGGTAGACTGGGCGGAGCGGCTCACGGTGCGTGGTCATTGTCGACTCCCGGAACCGGCTATACCGTCACGGTGTAATCGCCGATCCCAGTTAGGGAGCTGTCCTTCACGCGCAACAGAGCTGACAGGTCTACGTGCTGCGCTCGCAGTTGACGGACTACCGCGAGCAACGCGGCAGCGACCAAGATCACGGTGCCAGCCCACCAGGCCAGGCACGAGACGGGGCAGTTGCAGCCCCTCAGCTTCCATCTTTGGCTCTCTCTGCCGACCCCACGCCAGCGTCCGGGGAAGCTGCTCGCAGCGATCATCTCGAGATTACGGCGCAGCCACGCTGGGACGTTTCTTCTCGTTAGTCCGACTCTCTGCGCGATGGGTGAGCCAGGTCGTCTGGGGCGGGTTGTGGTGTGCTATGGCGTCGCGCGAGCTCGTCGTCGCGAGCCGCTGCCTCGTCACGATGCCGACGTGCGCGCTCGGCCGTGCTGACGTCCTCTCATCGAGGAATCCGCAGCGGGACGTCCCGGCCGTGCGTGGTGGGGTTGAGTCCGATGGCCTTGGCCGTGATCAGCAAGTTCATCAGCGCAGCCGTCGCTACCCGCGTGTTGCTGGCAGAAAGCAGGTTCTTGCAATCGAACTCAGCCGTCACCGATCTTGTCATGGGTGCGCCGCACGGAGGCGGCTGCGGCAAGTTCGGCCCCCGGAGTCGGAAGCAGGAAGCCGGATCAGGGCGCAAGCTTGCTCAGCGAGACCTGTCCGAATAGAACGATGGATCCGTGGAGAAGTGTGAAGCGAACGATGCTGGTCCCCATCTGCCGAAACACGGGGGGCTCCAAACTCTGTTGCGGGACCGCTTCGGCGTTGCCATCGTCTCCGGTGATGAGCCAAGGCGTCTTCGCGGGCACTGGGTCGGCGTCGAGGCGGGCGATCATCTTCGGGTGCTTTGCGATGGCTCGCCTGAAGAGGTAGAGCTAAAGGACCTAGTTGCATTCGTGTGCCCGAGGCAGCCGGCGCACCAGCCTCGGCTCTCCGCCCTGGTTCCAGCCCTCCGGATCGACGCTCGGTTTCGGCACGCAGACCGGGAGGAGCTTGTCCGTGGTCGGGCTTGCGTGGACCCCGCGGGTGTGCTAGTCGCGGTGGAGCCCGATGATGCCACCGATCGGAATTGGCTGGTGGTGCTTCCCAGAAAGCGGGCACGCATCTCGACAGCGCCGCAGCCAGAGAGCCCCGTCAGCCGGGGCTGGGTCGGCCGAATAATTGCCGGATGGCTCCGGTTCTACGAGGCGTGCCCCAGGCTCGCCGCCTCCATCGCGCGTGGGGCAGTAGGTCTAGCCGCCTTCGTCGCTACTTTGGTCATGAACCACATCAAGGTCGCAATTGACGGCGAGTCTCTCCCAGCGTTCCGAGCGCTGGTGGGAATCACTGCCACGGTCACCGTGACGCGAATACTGTTCCCGGCCGAGGACTGGGTGCAACAGCATGCTCGCCGAGTTTTTGAGGCTGTTGCGGACTTTATCAAGAGGGGCCTGAGGGCCCCCACGAAGAAGGTCTGAAATGAGAATTGAGGCAACTGGCCTGTCACGTGCCAGGGGCGTTTGGCCTCGCTTGGAGTCACCGCGCAGCGTGCTCTGGCATCTGAATCAGACGCCAGCCGGGAGAATTCTTGTCGTTCCAGCGGTTGTCCAGATTACTGCCACGTACCTTACGGTGATTGTCCTTCACTCCCTTGCGCGCCTCTTGCCTCCAAGTGCTCTGGGGGCGGAGCCGGCGGCGCTGGTGTGGTGCCTTCTAGCGATCGTCGGGTGTGTTGGGCACAGCTTCATCGTTGACCTTCTCCGATGTCTTCCGTCCCCCGCCTATGCGCTTCAGTACTTTGGTCGGCTCACATCGAGGGTGTTGGCTAGCGTGCTAATGCGACTCTCGATTGCTGCCAGCTTGCTCGCTTTGTTGTCCGCAATGCTCTCGCCCCCGACCCTGAAGACTCTCGTCGGATGGCATTCGATCTTGTCCGCCGTGCTTGGCTCGCTAGCTGGATGGTGGTTCGGTAGAGTCTGGGTAGTCTGGCTTGACAAACACTTTGGGCATTTGACGGTCCGGGCTGCTAAGCAGAGCGTCACGCTCAACCTGCTCGCCTTCTTATGCGTCGCGAGTATTGGCCTTGAGTATTCCGCGGCTCACCAAATGCTGCCAATTGGGCTTGTCGGAATGGCATCCGGGTTCTGGGTCGGGGCCCGTCACCTTGGTTACTCTAAGGCGCGGCGTTCGGCAGCAGTGCGCTGGAGGTCGACATCCCTGGGGCTTCAGGGTATTCGGTTGGCCGGGCATGGCGGGACTTTCGAGCGGCAGTTTCATGCCCTCTTGCAGGAGGGCCGTTTTGAGCAGGCCAAACGGCATCTTGCGGACGCAGGGCGCAGCACTGGCTTAACAGAGGAGGCCAAAGGGACCTTGCGAGCCACTCTCGCCTTCTGTAGCCGTGAATTCGCAGTGATTGATGAGATTGCAGGTCGATACGGTTCGTCTGACCCGCAATTGGTATATATTTGGACCCGCTCACTCATAGATAGGGGGGATGTCAGGCTGGCGAAGCAGGAGCTAGAAAAGTCGTTGGGGAACGATCTTGCGGCGCTCCTAGGCGACGATCACGGCGCTCAACCCAACCCTTACCTTGTCGCTAATTACATAGCTGTTCTCTGTCTTCGTGGTAAGTGGTGTGACGCTCTGAAGTGTTCCGAGTGGCTCGCACGCATGGGATGCTCTCGCGGGATGGCTTTGTCTGCGTTTTGTTTCGCAATGCTAGCGCGTCGCGCCCCCGCGGCTGAGAAGAGAGGTGACGCCCCGAGGGCGATATCGCTAGTATCAGATGCGCTAAAGGCGCTCGACAGCGGCGGGGCGGAACGGCAGGGAGCGCTGGCTGACTATGAGTATCAAATGTATAAGGGCATACAAGGAATTGCATACCACATTCTCTTGGACGATCAAGATTCCGCGGTGGCGTTGCTCGAGGAGGCCGCGTCGGACGCTCGCTGGAGCGGCTGGCCGCGCTTTTACCTGGGGCAAGTGTTTCGGCGCAGTGGCGACTACGGCCGAGCTTGTCGCAATTACTCCGAGGCGCTTGAGATAGAGCGAGACGGCAACACTCCTGATAGCCCTTGCGCCAGGGCCTCCTTGCGGTTTCTGCGACTCTGCATGGAGGCTGGCCCTGCTAGCCGCTGGAGAGTTAGACCTGGACGGGTTGATGTTGTTCCGGCCGCAGCGAGCTAATGGCCTGGCTCCCCCGGGTGCCTACGGCGAGTACTAAGTCGCGGCCACTGCGGAGCAAGCTTCTAGGCGGTTCTTGTCCGGCTTCGCCCTGCGCGAAGCGTCATCTGGGCTTGCCGCACACCGCGCGACCGAGCGGTGCCCAGAGCCTCGGTAGCCGGAGGTCGGGTGCTTTGTATTAGCTGGCGGATGTCTGACCGCCAGCATCTCGCCCACGCGCGACTCGATTATCGCATCGCTAGCTCTCTGGGCATTACTCTGCTGTGGCAACAGGGAGCGTCCTCATGCGTAGAAGTGAGCTAGACAGCGGCCATGCTCAGGAACGGATCGCGCTCCATTGCATGGACCGCCTAGACTGGATGGCTTCTCAGCCACCCGGGATCGTCGACTGTGTCGTTAACCTCACCGCCTTACAATCTCGATGTTGACTACTCGTCGTATCGCGATGGCCAGCCGAGGGACGAATACCTGCAGTGGTTGCGCCGCGTCTTTCGCTCGATTCGCCGCGTCCTTGCGTCCCAAGGCAGCTTCTTCCTGAACGTTGGCCACAGCAACAAGGACCCGTGGGTTGATATGGAGGTCGGGCTTGTGGCTCGCGAGTTCTTCGTGCTCCAGAATCGGGTTGTCTGGGTCAAGAGCATCGCGGTCGACTCGACGGGCTTCGCCAACTGGCGTGACTTAGACGCACGCGCCACGGTCGAGGAGCGCCAGACGCTCGACAGAGAAACTAGCCGGACGGATGGAACGAATTGGCGACGCGCCAGACCTCCGATGCCGCGGAAGCAGCTGGTTCATCCCCTACGAGACGATTCTGAATCGAGGCACGGAGCGGGGGCGCCACCCGGCTACCTTCCCCGTAGCTTTGGCAGAGATGTGCATCAAGCTGTCTGGTGTTCCGAAGGGGTCGTTGGTTTACGACCCCTTCGCGGGAACGGGAACCACCCTCGTCGCGGCACGCGCCCTGCAGATGCGAGGGGTCGGGACTGAGATCGATGCCGGCTACGTCGATCACGCGAGGCGTCGCTTGGCCGACTGCTCGACGTAGGGGGGGCTCCTTCGGGGTTCGTCGCCGGGAAGGGCGGTCCGACCCGGGTAGATGGGTAACAGATCTGACCGGGCACATGGGTGACACTCGTTGGTGACGCCCGAGCCGGCTGTGGCTCTCGTGCTTGGATGACCTGGCACGAGACGGACCCTGTGACCGAGAGATTTAAGTTCGTGGCAGCCGTGGAGAGCGGCTGGGAGCCCGGTGACGCGGTGACGCTGCACTCACTGCGGCACCGGTTCGCCATGCGGCTTTACCGGTGCACCTGCGACCTCTACCTCGTCAAGCAGGCGCTGGGTCACCGGAGCATCATGAGCACGACCGTCGCGCGCAAGTCGATCGAGACCGGCTGGTGGGCGCGATTCGCGCGTAGCGCGCGTGTCAGCGGGGAGCACTCGACTCGGCTGACACCCGACAGAGCCGACCAAACCGCCGGCGTGGGGAGTTCTGTCGGTGCGCTTCGGGCAGGGCGGTCGTCTACTCACGGCGGACCGGAGCCGTCTTTGCGACCGAGGTTCAGGTGGAGGCGGACATGACGAGCCGTCGGCTAGGTGAGATCTTCCTCGGCCAAAGCGACCCCGGCACCCCGGCAGCTACCTCGCGATCTCCAAAGGCAACGGTCAGGCGGGTCGGCACATGGTGGTTTGGACTTTAGACGGCGACCTCATGGCGGCGATTCTCGACCGCGATCTGCAGGTGCTCGATCGCGGCCGCCTGGGCTTGGCGGGTGCG
>JBCCGH010000314.1:0-5947 GCA_039029375.1 Planctomycetota bacterium | reverse complement strand
GGGGGCGGGGCCGGGGGGGCGGGGGGGCCCCCCCCCCCCCGCGCGCGGCCCGCCGCCCCGCCGCCCCCACCACATGATCTTCCACCGCGGGAGCGGTCGTGTCGTTCTGTTCGGGGGTGACACGACGACTCGCATCAGCACCGAGATCGGTGACCAATGGGAATGGGACGGCACCGACTGGATCCAGCTCAGCCCTGGTTCGGCTCCGTTCGCCCGCTACAATGCCGGCGTCGCCTACGACAGTGCGCGCGATCGGGTTCTGGTGGCGGGCGGCGCTCAGACGGATGCGATGTTTGGCGACACGTGGGCATGGGATGGTGCGCAGTGGACCGAACTCGATCCGGGGCGCCAGCCCATCGGGCGCACCAGCCCTGTGGTTTGGTTCGACCCGGTGCGGGCACGCGTCATGCTGTTCGGCGGGAGGTTCAGCCAGCTCCTCGGCGACACCTGGGAGTGGGACGGTAGCAGATGGTCGAAGCTGCGACTGGCCGCCGCGCCGTCCTTGCTGCGGTTCTACGTGGGCACCTACGACCAGGCACGACAACGACTCGTGCTGGTGAGCGTCGGCCTTGGCGGCGTTGGTGAGACGTGGGAATGGGACGGGGTGTCGTGGCGTCAAATCCCGAGCACAGCACCGGCACCAGCGCCAGTGGCGATGGCGTTCGACCCAAACCGCCGTCGCGTGGTGGCGCTCGATCGGTCCGACATGTGGGAGTGGGACGGCACCGATTGGCTTGCGGTCGCGCCCGCTACGTTTCCCGCAGGCTACGTGATGCGAGCGATGGCGGCCGACACGTCGCGTGAGCGGGTCGTTCTGTTGTCGTCCGGCACCTGGGAGTGGGATGGCATGGACTGGCAGCTCCGGGCCCCGCAGACTCAAAGCCCGCCTCTCTGCTGCCGCCCCGCGATGGTCTACGATCGGGCCCGCCAACGCACTGTGGCTTTCGGGGTCGTCTCGATCGCCTACGGAAGCGGCACGCAGACATGGGAATGGGACGGCACTGCGTGGGAACAGCGCGCCGCAACGTTACCGGGCATCCCGCAGGGCCACAGCATGGCCTACGACCCGCGGCGACGTCGCGTCACGTTGTTCGGCGGCTGGGGCTCCAGCAGTCCGCCCACGTATCTGGCGGATACCTGGGAATACGGCCCAGATGCCCCGGCTCTCTACAGCGAATTCGGAGCTGGCTGTGCCGGCACCGCGGGCACGCCGACGTTGGGGGTTCCACCGGTTGGTCTTCCTTGGGTTGGGGCAACGTTGCGCGTGGAGCTCTCGTCGCTGCCGCCCCGCAATGCCGCCGCCATGCTCGTCGGCGCGTCTGCTACCCGATGGGGAGCGGTCTCCCTACCGCTGCCCCTGGCCGGGGCCGGAATGCCGGGATGCTCGCTGTGGGTAAGCCCGGACCACGCGGTGCCGCTGGCCAACCCGTACGGCACCGCCACATGGAGCGCATCGGTTTGCGCCTGCCCGAGCTTGGTGGGTACGCAGCTCTACAACCAAGGTGTGGTGGTCGATCCGACCGCCAACCCGACGGGAGTCGTGGCGTCGTCGGCTGGCGCCGCCCGTTTCGGCGCGAAGTGAGATCGGGCGCGGCCCAGCCCCCGCCGAAGAGGGTCTGAGTCCCTGGAGGCAACAACCCGAGCGCGCATCGCCGGCTGCGCCGCGGCGCCGCTACCAATCACGCTCCGCCTCGCGGCGGACCGCGCGGCCCACCGGCAAATCGTCAGTTGCCGATGCCGACCGAGGCGGCTGCTGATCTCCTCCGTGAACGTGCCCGTTCCGTCGTTGATGTAGAGCCGGTCCTGCGGCGAGGGTCGCGGCCGCACGCTCGTCTCCGTTCCGCTCACGAACACCAGGTCGAGATCGCCGTCGCGGTCGACGTCTGCGGCGACGACGCCGCGCGTATGATCTTCCGCCGCCGGCAGCCGACCCGTGGCATCGACAAATCGGCCCATGCCGGCATTGCGGTAGAGGCGGTTCTGCCCCATCCCCGAGGTGGTGTCCAGAGCCACCGCTCGGACCAAGTCCGGACGGCCGTCGCCGTCGACGTCGGCAAACCACAGGTCGGTGGTTCGGTCGGTGTCCGCCGATAGGGACCCTGCCGGCGCGGCGACCAGGCTGCCCCCCCCCCGAAACCCCGACCCAGCTCGGAATGCGCATGACACGCCGGGGCATCACCAGGTCCCAAGCGCGCCGCCCCTCCGCCGCTCTCCTTTCGCGGCCCGAACCACGGCGTTCCGGGGGCGCCCGGCCGCGATTGGAACGCCCGTGCCCGTAGGGCCACCGGTGGTCGACGCCGCCGGGACCGCTCAACTCACCAACGTTGCGGCGGACGAGATTCGGCGACCTGGGGAATGTTCTCCCCTCGAACTGACACGCGATGCCAGAGTCTCCGGCGCCATCGCGGGATGGCCTCAACACTCGCCCGTCGCTGGTGGGTCCGTCGCCACCGGGGGCGCTGTTCCGTCGCTGGGTCGTCGGGCTCGATGGTTATCGTCGCGTTGATGTAGGTTAGTGGCGCACGAACCGGTGGGGCCACGCGTCTGAGGCTCCTGATGTCACCGGTCGGCCGCCACTTCGCCGGCCCCACACCCCACATCGAGAACCCGCGAACCGGGGCCCACGCGCTCGAGGACGAACGAAACCGTCTCGGTGACTCCGACCTCCGGGTTGGGGCGCGGCACGGCGCGCGTCATGGTTGTCAGTTCTTGGCCCGCACTTGCCAGGTGATGCCAGGATCGACGCGGTAGCGGCCGCGCGCCAAGTGGTTGATGATCAGGGACAGCGTAGCAACGTCGTAGAGACATTCGTCGGACAACCTCCGGTAGAAGGTCGCGCGGGTCTCGAGCAGCAAGGGAAGATCCTCGACCGTCGCCGCGGCAAACAGCTCGCGCTGCGCTTCGAGCCTTTTCGCTTCGATGTTTTTCCAGTCCGTACCCAGGGCGTCGATGTCGGCTGGACTGGGAATGCGCCCGAGCTTCTTCCATTCCTTCATCGCCGCTCGACGGGAAAGACCCCGAATTGGACGGGCTTGGTGTAAGCGGCGAGGTAGAGGTCGGAGCGCGGGTCGTAGCCGAGCGAGCTATCCGCCCCATTGGCCACCGGAAACGCGGGGCCGGCCAGGGGCGCGGTCTGTGCGGCCGCCGCGCCGACGAGAACGAAGGAGACCGCAAGGATGCGGTGCCGAAGCGCGTGCTGCATCGACCGGTGTTGGTCGAGCAAGGGCCCAGCGTCCCAGAGTTTCTCGCGAGCGGCGCGCGCGCCGGTGTGTCGCCGCCTTGACCGAGGCGTCGGGTCGCGGCCAGGCGACCGTCGCCCGCGGCGACGGTCGGGCCGGATCCGCGCCCCTAGCCGCCGATGCGGATGCGCAGCGCGGAGGACAGGTCCAAGCCGAGGAAGCGGCTGCCCCCGGCGATCGCCCACTGGGTAAAGATGTGGCCACCGATCAGGGCAGGGTTGTCGGGGATGGCGACCGGTAGGCTGGCATTGCCGCGGGCGTTCGTCCCGCTGGGCACGACGGCGCCAAGGGTCGGATCGGGCACGAGCACGCAGGTGCTCGCCAGCGGGATGTCGATGCGGCCGCCGCTGAGGACCAGGAAGGCGGGCTGCCTCGGCTGCGAGTGCAGCACGCGCAGGCGGAAGGACGCGTTGGGGGTCCGGGCGCAAGTGGCGTCCGGCAGGCCGCCCTGGCCGCATCCGCCGCCGACGTTCACGACCCGGCCGTCCTTGGCGTGGAACAGGCGGCCGTAGATCAGGTCGTCCTGCACGAAGACCTGCAGCGCGCCGCTGCGGATACTGCCGAGCTCGGCGGTCATCTCACCGGCGATGGCCGGCCAGGCGGCGGTGGAGCCGTTGTTGACGATGAACTCAGGCTCGCAGCGGTTGCAGCTGTGTGGGTCGATGGTCTTGGCGCTGATGTGCGTGCTCGAGCCGACGCCTTCCTCCCAGCTGACCAGCAGGGACTCGCCGAGCCACGCGACGGCGGGTCGTGTCTCGTTCTCGCGCGGAGTGGCCTCGACCGTGGAAGTGCCGCCGAACAGATACTCCTCGTTCGCGATCGGGTCCCAGCGCACGACCTGCGCCCCGATGTCGTGGTTGTTGATGCCGGGGAGACTCGGCTCGCGGTACTGGAAGGCGACCACCCAGAGGGTCCCATCGCCGTCGACGGCCGGACGCGACGCATCCTGGCCTTCGTAGATCGGGAAGGCGCCGCCCAGGAAGCTCGCGCTGCGGTCGAGGACGCGCCCCCAAATCTCACCGCGCGAGCCGTCATCCTCGGCCCAGGCGACCAACAGGCGGCCGGCGAGGTCGCCGGCGGCGGCGATCGTGGGTTGCCGGATGTTGGAGCCGGAGGCGACGCGGACCGACGCGCCGACGCCCGGGGGCACGCCGGGGGCGGCGGCCGAGACTTCGCAGGCGCGGATCTGGCCGACCGACGAGCGCCAGACGACCACAGCGTCGTCGTCGAGCACCGTCGCTTCGCCAGCGATCGCGATCTGGTCTTCTTGTGCCGACGTGTTGGCGATCGGGACGTTCGCGGAGCGCGCGCCGGTCGCGGCATCGACCGTGCAGCCGAAGATGTCGCCGTTGTTGGAGGCTTGTTCCCACACGACCAGGAACTGGCTGGTCTTGTGCAGGTTGGCGACGCGCGGCCGGAAACGGTCGAGGCTCGAATCTTTGATGTCGGTAAAGGTGCCGAGCGGGTTACCGAAGCTGTCCAGCCGCTGGAGGCGGATCGAGTACATCAAGCCCTGGTATTCCCACTCTGTGGTGCCTGGAATCAGGTGGTAGAGATCCGTCTTGATCTCCCAGGCGACCAGGTAGGTATCGGTGCTGGCGTCGTAGGCGACGTCCGGCTTCTGATCGTCACCGGGACTCGACCGGTAGATCGAGGCGCCAGTGCTGATCGCTAACGGCTGCTGCGCCGGCAGGAGCGAGCCGAAGGTGGCGAGGGCCGCGGCGGCCATCAGGCGGGAACAAGCGAGGCGAGGGGGGATCTTCATCTTTCGAGTCCGCAAGTTGAGTTGATTCCGAGGGGCGGGCGTCTGCCGCCGGGGTTCCAACCCCGCAAGCGTGGAGTCCGGCCGCAGTCCCAAGCTGCAGCAAGAAAATCGCTCGCCTCTGCCTGCTGGGGGTGAAGTTGCTCACCTGAACCGCCTCCAGGCCCCCGCGACGCGCCCGTCTCGGGGTTACGCCTCGACGGATTCGCCGGCTCGATGGGCTGCTGACGGGCCGGCGTTGGCGCTGGCCGGGACCCCGGCACGACCCAGCCGCCGCAAGGCGAAAGACGGCGTCGACTACGAACGCCTGGTCGGCCTCAACGTTCTCGGCTGGGTCGGGGTCACTGCGGTCCTGGTCGCGGCAGCCTACTTCGGCCAGCTGGGCTGGGCCTACGTCGGGCCGGGGTCGCGGACGATCATCAGGTCGTGCTGGCCGCCGGGCGGGACGACCAGGGCAACTACTACAGCGACACCTGGCAGTGGGACGGCATCCACTGGACGCAGCTATCGGCCCCAGGACCCCAACTCGCCCGCGGTGGCTGCGGCATGGCCTATGAGCCGGCGTCCGGGGGCTTCGTGGTCACTGGTCAAGTGCAGTGGACCCTGCGATTGCCCAACAACTTCAGCCTGGTGGGTCAGAAGTTCTACCAGCAGGCGCTGCATCTCGGCCCCGCGGGCCTCACCGGCGGCGCCGTGTCCAACGCTGGCGAGGCAATGATCGGGAAGTAGGGGCGCCAGGCGGATTGCCGCCCGCGACGTCCGCCAGAGTGGGCGGCGAGCGACGAGAACCGATCGAGCGGAGCCACGCTAGTGTCCTGGATCAGAAATTCCTGTGCAGAGGGTGCGTGACCGGACGCTGCTCGCAAGAAGCACCGACGCAGGCATATTGGTGGATACGTCGAGGAGGTGCGACGCAGCGAGCGGTGGCCGGACGGGTGCCATCTGT
>JBCCGH010000313.1:0-6055 GCA_039029375.1 Planctomycetota bacterium | reverse complement strand
GGGCGCGCTGCGCGCCGCGGCCGCGGACCGACCGCGACCCGCCACGGTCCCGTCCGCGGCCGCGGCGACGCTGCCGAACGCGCGCAGCGGCAGGCACATCGCCCGCTGTAGCCACGCCTGCACCGGGCGCGGCACGGCCGGGGCAAAGACACAACACAACGCGCCGAGGAGCGTTGCGTAGAGCGGCAACGGAAACGCCCGTCGCGCACTGCGCGAGCGCCGGGGACGCCCCACGCGGCCGAGCGGTTGACGCGAGCTGGGCACGGCGTGCCGCTACTGCGTCCAGCGACGATGGGACGGCGCGGCGGACAACTCTGGGCTCAAGGAGCTCAAGCCAGGTCGTCGCCTCCCTCCAGGAACTGCGCGTAGAGCTCGAGGTTCTCCAGAAAGATCCCGGTGCCTCGGGCCACGGTCTCGAGCGGCTCGTCGATGACTCGGGTCGCCAGCTCGGTCTCGTGCTCAATGAGCTGGTCGAGCCCCCGCAGCAGGCTGCCGCCACCGCACATCGTGATCCCCGACGACACCAAGTCGGCCGACAGCTCGGGCGGCGTCCGCTCCAGCACAGCCTTGATCGTCGAGACGATCTTCTTGATCGGGTCTTCGAGCGCCTCGCGCACGTCGTTCGACGAGATGATGGCGCGGCGCGGCAATCCGCTCAGCGAATCGCGGCCGCGCACCTCGACGTCGATCTCCTCCTCGAGCGGCAACGCCGAGCCCGCGGCGATCTTCAGCCGCTCGGCGGTGATCTCGCCGATGAGCAGGTTGTACTTGTTCCGGATGTACTGGGAGATCGCGTCGTTGAAGTCGTCGCCCGCGACGCGAAGACACTCGGCCTCGACCACGTTGGCAAGCGAGATGACCGCGACCTCGGTGGTGCCGCCGCCAATGTCGACGATGAGGCTGCCGTGCGGCTCGTGCACGGGCAGCGCCGCGCCAATGCCGGCCGCGGTGGGCTCGTCCACCAGATAGACCCGGCGCGCGCCGGCGCGCTCCGCCGAACCAATGACGGCGCGCTTCTCCACCATCGTGATCCCCCACGGCACTGCGATCACCACCTGAGGCTTCACGAAGCGCCGGCCCTTCTGCACCTTCCGCATGAAGTAGCGCAGCATCTTCTCGGTGATCTCGAAGTCGGCAATCACCCCGCTTCGCATCGGTCGGACGGCCTCGAAGCCCGGCGGGGTGCGGCCGAGATACTCGAGCGCCGTATGGCCGACGGCCTGCCCGTCGAGCAGCACCTCATTGGTGCCTTTGCGCACGGCGACCACCGAGGGCTCGTCCAGCGCGATGCCGACATCGCGCAAGCACACCAGGGTGTTGGCCGTCCCCAGGTCGATGCCCATGTCGACCGAGAAGCGGCTGGCCAACCATTCGAGCGGCCTAAGCATCACCCCTCCCTGAAGGAATCGCCCAGTTGAGATCGCACGAGCCCGTTGGGTCCGACCGATGACCTCGCGAGCTCCAAAACACCGAATCGCAAAGGGTAGCGCCCTTAGGGTTGGATGAAAGCACATTTGGTGGGTGCTCCCCGCCACGCGGCGCCCCGCGGCTTCATGCGAGATTCACAAGCAGGGCGCATCTCCACCACCTAGCACGCGCTAACGTGGCGCGTGTTTACCGATGCCCCGGGATTGCCCTGGGCCACACCTCAGTCTCTCCACAGGAGTTCCACAATGCGCAATCTGCGCGCGTTCGCGTATGCGGGCCTCGCCGCGGCCAGCGTGGCGGGCCTGGCCTCGGCCCAAGGCCCGGTCATCAATGAAGTCTCGTACGACGCCGTCGGCGGCGACGACGGCAACGTCTTCGTCGAGATCTTCGGCCGCCCCGGCTTCGACCTGTCGGGCTACACCATCCAGGGCATCGAAGGCTCGGGCGGTTCGGCGAGCGGCTGCAACAACGAGTCGTTCACGTTCCCCGCTGGGGCGCTGATCCCGGCCGACGGCTTCGTGGTCGTCGCCGACGCAGATAGCTCGGGCAGCACCTTGGTGCCCAACTTCGACTACCTCGACAGCGACATGGACCTCGAGAACAGCAACGAGGCCGTGCAGCTGCTCGATCCGGGCGGCGCGATCGTCGATGCGGTCGGCTACGGTGCGATCGACACAACGATCATCGCCTCGGTCTGCAACGGCGAAACCTGGTTCGAGGGCATGCCAGCCCGCGACGTCTTCGCGCCCCTGTCGCTCGAGCGCTGCCCGGCGGGCAACGACACCGACGACAATTCCGCCGACTTCATCCCGAACGTGCCCACGCCCGGCTCTGGCGAGGCCTGCTGCAGCGCGATTGAGTGGGTCGACCAGGGCTCGTTCGACGACATCAGCGTCTCGGGCGGCGAGAGCGTCGGCTTCGACTTCTGGTTCTCGCGCTGTGGTGCGGGCCAGCCCTACATCGTGCTGTGGTCGTGCACCGACCCGGCGATCTCCCCCGGGCCGCTTGGCTTGCCGGTCTTCGACGCGTGCACCGCGCCGGTCATTCCGTTCGCCGGCATCCCGCCGTTCGTCGGCTGGACCGGCATCCTCGACGCCAGCGGCGCCTCCATCGGCACCGCGGCCCTCGACTTCAGTGGCTTGGGCTTGCCACCGCTGGCCGGCAACCTAGACGTCTGGGTGGGCGCGGCCACCTTCAACCCGTTCACGCCGCCGCCGTACCTCGGCACCAACTCGGTGCAGATCACCCTCGAGCCCTGAGGGTGATCCCTGTCGATCCGGCGCCGCCGGATCGACGCTGGGAACGTGAGCGACGGCCTCTGCGCCGTCCGGGCCCCGCGCGCAGGGGCCCCGACCTCCGCTCGGCAGGGAACAGCACGAACGCGCTGGGTTTGCCTAGTGGGTCGTCCTTGCCGGCGACTGCAGGCCGCGTCGCGCAGTGGCGCAAGTGCGTGACCGCGCCAGGAGCCCGCCGGCGTTGGCGGGCGGGGACGCCCGTAGGCGCTGCTTGCTTAGGCCGGGTACTGGCCGAGCGCGAAGTAGCAGAGCGCGATGGCGCCGATGAGCAGGATCGTCGTGGTGAGGACCACGCCGTCATCGATGCCCATGCCGCCCTCGCTAGCGACGGCCGCTTCGGCCGCCACTGCCTTGGGCTCGCGGCGGCTCTTCGAGGAGGTGCGGGAGCTACCGCTCTTCTTTCGTGATGCCATGCGTGCCTCCGATCAGGTCCCGACGTTGGTGGCGGCGTCGTCCCCGACCTGCGGGAACTGGCCAGGGCGCGTCGTGGTCATCCGGCAGAACGCGAAGCTGCCTTCGACATCCTGGATGACCGCCTCGCCCTTGTACTCGTCCTTGAAGATCGCGAACCGGTAGCCGGACTTGATGTCCAGCGCCTCGGGCGCGTCAGTGATGCGGACGGTCAGGAGCTGGCCACCGGGCTGCACTGCCTCGACGACGCCGCGGATCTCCGGCTGCACCTGCGCCAGGACGCCGGGCGCACGCTTGGCGATCACGCTCATCGCCAACGCGTTCTCAGCGTTCTCCTGCTCGAGCGCACTGATGCGCCCGTTGGCATCCGCCAGCTGGGTCTCGAGGTCGGACACGCTCGCCTGCGCGACCGACAGCGCCTCTTCGGCCACCTGCTTCTCGTTGAGCGCGGCCTCGCGGGCCTGGATTGCTTCGAGCGCGTCGTCGTAGGCCTGCTTGGCAGTGGCGACCGACTGCTGGATCGCCTGATCCATGGTGCCGGTCTGGCTCGTGAGGCTCTTGATGTCGCTGGCGAGGTCGGCCAGCTGCGACTCGAGCTGCTGGTTCTTCTCGGTCAGCGAGGAGTTCTCGGTCGTCGCGGCGTCAAGCTGCTGCTTGTGGGCCCGCAGCTCGCGATCGCCCTGACGCATCTGGTCCTGTGCCGCCGCCACCTCGCGCTGCGACGACTCGGTCGCCGTCTGCAGCTCGGCCTGGCTTTGCTCGTAGAGCGACTTGAAGTTGGCCTGCCGTTGCAGGTAGGTCCCGGCAAACCCGACGAAGGTCGCCGCAAGGACGAGATTGATGACGATGAAGACGCGACCAATGGGACTCATCGTGACTGATTCTCCTAAGGGAACAAACGCCGGGCCGTTATGCGGACATCAAGCGTGGGAGAGGGGCTGACGCTAGGCCGAAACCCACGGCGTGACGCCGGGGAGCAGTGAGGGCCAACCACCCCCGAGGGGTCTCGAGCGCGGCGAATCCTAACTGCTTGTGAACCATCGTCAAGGGACTGACCCGGGGGGTCCGCGGCGCTCCGGGGAGGGAAGCGCCCGCAGGAGTCTAGCCCAGCGCGCGACCCTCGGCCACGCGAGCGCCAGCCCCGACAGCGCGATCAGCAGCGTGAAGGCTTCGTGCAGCCATGCCATCGGCGGTCGCCGGCCCGGGCCCGGATCGACGTCCATCAATAAGAATCGCGACTCGGCCCCCTTGGGTCCCTGCCACGAGAGCTGGTGGACGACGCGGCCGCGAGCGTCGATCGCGACGCTCGGGCCATCGATGGTGCAGCGAACGAGCGGAGTGCCGTTCTCAAGGGCGCGACACACCGTCATCGCCACCATCTGCTCGAGCTCGCTGCCGCGGTGGTACCACGCCTCGTTGCTAAGGACGACCAGGAACCGCGCCCCGGCCTCGACCATGCCGCGCGCCACCTCGGGGAAGCAGTTGTCGTAGCAGAGCAGTGCGCCGAACGGCGTGCCCGCGGCGGTCGTCGGCAACGGCCGGGGCGACCCGGGGAGAAAGTCCGGTGCGGCGCCCATGACGCTGGTGATGCCGTCGAGCAACCCACGCCGCACCGGCGTCGGCAGCAAGCCGGTGAACGGGATGAACTCCCCCGCCGGCACCAGGCGCTGCTTCTCCTGGAGCCCGACCACGCGGCCCATCGCGTCGAGCACGACCGCAACCGGCGTGTGGCGGTCGCCGGGGAAACGAGCGGTGGTGCCGGCGACCAGGCGGGTGGCGCGGGCGAGCGGCGGTCGCCAGCGCTGCGCCAGGCGCGGGTCGCCCCGGCCGGTGGCGTCCACCTGGATCGGCAAGGCGGTCTCCGGCCACAGCACCAAGTCGGGCGGCGCCGGGGCTCGCGCGCCGGCCCGGCGCAACGTCGGCGCGATCAGGCGCTCCTCGATCAGCCGGTTGCCCCCCGGGTCCAAGAGCCAAGCGACCGGCAGGTCGGGCTCGATCGCCAGGATCGAGACGCGCGCGGCCGGCTCGCTGGCGGTGGCGCGCGGTGGCGGCAGCAGGGTTGCGGCCGCGCCCAGGCCCCAGACGACCAAGAACACGACGCGGGCGCGGCGCCAGGGCGGACGCGCCTCGCGCCAGCCGCGCCACGCGCCGACCAACGCCGCCGCGGCCGCGGCAAGCCAGAGGTTGGCGAGCCCTTCGCCGCCCCACTGCAGCAGGCCCAACAGCTGCGGCCAACGGTAGAAGTCATGGACCGGCTGCCCGTGCGGATAGTGTAGACCGGGCATGACGGCGCGCAGCCAGAAGGTCCCGGCCACCGCGGTGCCGAACGCAATCGGGCCCGGCACCCGCAGTCGCCGCAGCGCCCGCGTCCACGGCACGGCGAGCGCGTAGTAGCCACCGCCAATCAGCGCCACCAGCAGCAAACCCACCCAGAACTCGTGGCGCAGCGACCACGAGAACCAGGCCATGTGCACGGCGCCCAGGACAAAGCACCAGAGCGCCGGCCGCCGGCTGCGGGTCGCGACGGCATACCAGGCGCCGAGACCGACCAGGGCCAAGAGCTCGGCGCCAGCGAACCACGCCGGTGGGGTCGCGGCGGCCAACGCCAGCGCGGCGACAGCGGCGAGCACGGGACGCGCGCGACGGGGCGGCGGCGGTGCCTTTGAAGACGCCACCAGCCTCAGTCCGCGCCGTAGCCGCGGTACTCGCAAGCGCCTAGCTCTTGCGGGTCGGTGTCCGCGGGCAGCAGCGCGTAGCCGGTCGCCGTGGCCAACTCGAACGGGTCGCCGCTCGGCCGCACCGGCCGTAGCTCGGCGGTGGCGGCACCGTCGCGCAGCGCCAGGCGCGCCGGCACCGCCTGCAGCCGCCAGTTGCGGCGCGCCGGCGCGCCGCCCAGCGCGACCGTGGCGGGCGAGGGCGCC
>JBCCGH010000312.1:0-6080 GCA_039029375.1 Planctomycetota bacterium | reverse complement strand
TCTGAGATCGGCCAGTGCCCCGAGATCAGAGCTTCGTGAACTGGCCCCTTTTCCGTGCGGTGACAGCGCCTTGCGATCGACACAGATTCCTCGCCGACTGATGCAACGAACTTCGAAGACACCCCGCTAGCCTCGAGTGCCGAGCGTTCTCGGCGTGCCGTCGCGTAGGCGTTGGACATGGCGCGCGCTTGGCCAGGGGCGCCCACGGCTAGAGGTTCACCGTGATGCGCAGCGGCTCGGAGAACACGGTGAGCGGACATGGCTGTCCCCGCGGCGCCGCCACGAACGCCACGTGAAATGACACCCCCGCGAGCGCGGCGATCGGCGGCAGGGCGATCGCCGGATCGGTCGTGGTTCCCGAGCCGTCCAGCAAACCCTGAAAGTCGAGGAGCACCGGGTTTGGCTGCAGCGACGCCAGTAACAGCGGGTCCAGATTGAGGGGCAGGGTGCCGCCGCACAGCGCGACGCCCGGCGCCGTCCCCGACGCCGACGCCGCCATGACGTACAGGTCGTTCGGCGTACGCGGCGAGCAGGCGTAGAGACGGCGCGCGGTTCCCAGGCGCACGACGCCGACGGTGGCGACGCCGCCCCTTGCGGTGGCGTCGATCGTCACCGTGTGTTGCTGGATCGCGCCGCCGGGAAGGGTCACCGTCACCGCATAGTCGCCAGGCGGCACCGGCCTCCCGTTGTTGTCGACCTGCGGCCAGAGCGTCGAGAACGTCTCGCCGGGCTCGACGAGCCGCAGAATCGCCGGGCAGATGGGGACGTACACCGGCCGCCCGGCCGTGTCTTCCACGAGGTACGGACAGATCCCCGTGCCGACCTGGGCCGGGGAGTCGTTGGAGATCGCGATTGAGATCGGGCAACCGACGGGCGCCACCGGTGGTCCGACCGTCGATGCGACCTGGGCCGGCCCTGCGGTGGCGAGAGCGGCGCCGGCGATGAGCAGTAGGAAAGTCCTCACGTTCGCGTCCTCCTTGGCTGAGACCGCGCCATGGTACTGTGGCCGGGCTCGCTGTGGGGGCGCAGTCTAAGGCGCCGCCGTGCTCACGGCGTGACGGTCTCGGCCAGGACGTTGGTCAATCGCACGGGTGCGGCGCCGTTCGTCAGCAGGGCTTGCGCCAAGAACGTCAATCCCACCAGGCTCGGTTCGTTTGGAATGCCGAGCACCATCGACCACTCGTGGGCACTTTTTTTGATGTGTCGGCGGGGCGATGAGCGAGTCCTGTGGCCTTGCCGCGCCCCGCGTGGCGCTGGCCTCAGACGCCAACCGTCGCCGCGGCCGCGTTGGACAGCGTCAGCCCGAGGTCGTTGTTGGGCGCCGCCTGGTCTACCACGATCCAGCTGTGGAACACACGACCACCGACCAGAGCCGGCTCGAACGGCACGGGGATCGTGACCGCTGCAGAGCCCGTCGCGTCACTCACGGTCGGCAGCACCATGTCGTTGGTGGTGTAGACGTAGCAGCCGGGCCCGCCGCCGATGAGCTCCAGCGGAAACGGCAACACGATCTGCCCGAGCTCAGTGGCAGATTGGCCGACGAACACGCCGACGATCGAGGTGGCCGGGGCGTTCGTGAGCTGTAGCTGATAGTCGGCGCCGAGCGTTGGCGTCCCGGCGGCGGTGAGCGCCGGAGCGCCATTGGACCCCAGGCAGTTGCTTTCGCCGAACACCGGCAGCAGCCCCGGCGGGGTGCGGAGTCGATCGATCTCCATCTGTAGGGCTTGGTAGTTGGCCGCCTCCATCGGGTTCAGCGTCCCGCCCAGCAAGTTCGCGTTCTCGAACTGCTGCCGCACCAGATCATAGAGCTCCTCGGTTTGGCTCGCGCCGTTGAAGAACCGGATCAGCTTGTACCGGTCGTTGCGAGCCGCGGCGAAGCCCGTGCTGTTGACCGTCGCCCAGCTGTCGCCGGAGAACATCTCGGAGAACACCATCTGCCGCAGCGGCGGCTGGGCCGGGTCCGCGAAGTAGGGGACCAGGCTCACCGAGTCGAGAGCGATCGAGGATGGCACGACCGCGCGCGCGTCGACGCCGGCGAGCTCCGTGACGGTCGCGAAGAGATCGACCAGATGGACCAGGGCGCCCTCCTCTCGGCCGGGAGACGCCACGGCTGGGCCGGCGACAATCAACGGCACGTTGAGTCCGCCCTCATAGGCGGTCGCCTTGGCGTGGCTCGCGAGGAACGGCGGCTGGCTCACCGGGCCGTCGGTGCCATTGTCGCCAAAGAAGATCACGTTCGTGCGCGACCGCTCCGGCCCCAGCGACGCGAGGAGGCGGCCGATCTCGTTGTCCATCGCCTCGACGATCGCCTTGAAGAACGGCACGGGTTCGACTTGTGGATTCAATCCAGCCAGATTCTGCGAATGCAGATGAGGTGGTGGCTCCTGATAGGGGCCGTGCGCCGCGTTGAAGGTCAGGTAGCACACCCACGGACCGTTTTGCTGGCCGATCCAGGCCAGCGCGTCGTCGACCATCTGAGTCGTCGCGTACGTCGTCGCGGTCGTGGTTACGCCGTCCACGGTGCGCGGCCAGCTGTAATAGCTCATCAGCGCGCCGGGGATCAGGCCGGCGAAGTGCGACCAACCGGCCAGGTTGGGACCGAGGGGTCCACCATTGCGGGCGTCGCCCAAGTGCCATTTACCGATGAGTGCGTGCGTGTAGTTGCCAGCGCCGAGGTCCAGCACCTCGGGGAGCGTCATCTCCGACAGCTGCAGGACGCCGGTGTTGCTCAGCGGGATTGCTTGGCCCACGTAGGTACGAAACGGGTAGCGCCCGGTGTGGAAGCACGCCCGCGACGGTGAGCAAACCGGACTGGCCCAGGCGTTGCGAAACAACAAGCCCTGCGCGGCCAGCGCGTCGATGTTGGGCGTGGGGGGCGGCCGCGGCCCCTCCTGGTAGACGTCCACCGAATCCACGCCCAGGTCGTCGGCGACCAAGACCAGGATGTTCGGCTGGGCCGCGCAGGGCATTCCCGTGCTCGCCACCAGCCGGACGTCCATGCGCAGATCATCGCTGCTGGCCGCGTGCTGGTGTACCTCGACGGCGAGCACATTGGTGCCGGCCTGGAGCAGCGCAGGGTCGACCGCGAAGCTATACGGCACCGTTTCTTGCGCCGCCCCGGTCGCGGACACGGCAAGATCCAGGTAGCTCAAGAGAGCGGCGGGCGTGAGGTTGCTGCGCCCGATCTCGGTGCCGTTCAAATACACAATCGCGCCGTCGTCGCGGATCAGGCGCAAACACAGCTCCTGGATCGTGCCGGGCTCCGACACGTGGAAGGCGTGCCGGAAGTAGGTGGTGATGTACTTGCGGTTCGGGTCCGGTCCAAAGCCGACGGTCGTCGCCTCATCCCCCTCGCCATAGCCGAGCGGTGCCGGGCCGGCGGCCCAGCCCGAGTCGTCAAAGCTCGGCTGCTGCCAAGCGCTGCCCTGATTGGTGCCGTCGTCCAAGTAGCGCCAGGTCGCGCCAGCCGGCACAAGGGTGGTTTGGGCGGGTACGGCGATCGCCGCGGCGTGCATAATGGCAACCGCGACGCCGATACGAGGGAGCAGCATGGTGGAGGCAGCGCTCGGGGAGGTGACCCACGACCACAGCGCAAGTGCCGCGGTCTTCGCGCCAACGGAAGCATGCGGGCACGCTCCCACGGCTGCAACTGTGACGGTGATCGACGGATTGCGCGGCCGCGTCCGGGTCAGCGCATCAGGTCGGTGTCGGTCGTCGTTACGTCGGGCCCGATTGGCGCTGCCCGCCAAAAGCGCTGGAGCGAACAAGACGCCGCCCAGAGCGCATTGCGTCGAGGAGAGGAGGCGCTCGAGGCTCGCGGCCCCTGGTCGAGACCGATCACTTACGCTTCGCTGTCGGTATGACCGTCGATCAAGACCCTGGCGTCCGACCCCACTCGCCGGTCACGGTGAAGCGCCACTGGACCGACGTTCACGCTTGACTCGAGCGCACGGCCGACGGCGAGGAGCGGCCGTGACCGACGGCACGTCCGCGGCGGAGCGCCGGTTGTTGGAGGCGGCGCTGGGTCAACCTCTGGAAGCGCGGGACGCCTACCTTTGCCGGGTGTGCGGTGGCGACACCGCGCTCAAGGGTCGCATCGAGAAGCTCATCCACGGACACTACAACACGTCATCGATGCTCAGCGCGCGATGTTCGTGGTGGGCACGGAGCTGTGGATGACGGACGGCTCGCCCGCGGGGACCGCGGTAGTTCGATCGTTCGCGTCCCAACTGGGGAGCCTAACTCGCGCCGGGCGCCGGGTGATCTTCTCCTGCGACGAAGGGGAAGGCTCAGAGCCATGGGTTTCCGACGGGACGCCCGCCGGCACCTTGCTGCTCGCGGACACGCATCCGGGCCCGATCGGTGGGTTCTCAGGCGCGACCGTCGCGACGGGTTCGCGCAAGGCGTACTTCGTCGCCGACGATGGAACCACTGGTGGTGAGCTGTGGGAGACCGACGGGACTCCCGCGGGTACTCGGCTGGTGCAGGATCTGAATCCCGGCCCGTGGTCTGGCCTGTGGTACGGGCAAGTGATCGCGCTCGCCGCGAATCGGCTGCTGCTCGCCGCAGACAACGGCACCGTCGGCACCGAGTTGTTTGCCTTCGACCCGGGCGCGATGGCGACGCCGATCGGCACCCCTTGCGGAACCGCGACCGGCGGGCCAACGCTCTACGCCACCGACCCGGTGCTCGGCGGCGTGGTCGACTTCGAGCTCCTCGGGGCGCCGGCGGGGACCGGGGGCGTGCTGCTGGTCGGCTGGCGTCTGCCGAGGCCGCAGCTGATCGGCGATTGTCAGGTCCACGTGGCCTCCGCGGGCACGGTCCCGATCGCGTCTCCGTTTGTGCCGGTCGCCGGTGCTTGGACGCACTCCCGCGGCGTGCCGTCGAATCCGGCGCTCCACGGCGGTTTGGTCACGGCGCAGGTCGCGCTCGGACCGACCACGACCGCGCCGCTGCACGTCGACCTCAGCAACGCGGTGTACTTCCGGTTTGGGGCCAACTAGTCCTGTTTGCGCGTCGCGGTCGACGATCCGTGCGCACTAGCAGCGGTCTCGGCACCGTAGAATCGACTGGCCATGGCGACTCACACGGATCGTCGGCGACCTTCGGCCGGCTTCTGGCTCTTGGTACCAGTGGCGGCCGTCGTCACCTGGGGCGTGCACGAGTTCGCGCACTTTCAGGCGGGCCGCTGGCTGGGGTACGAGATGTGGGTCTCGATGAACCAAGCTGGTCTCGTGAAGGGTGATTACACGTCGGACGGACATCGGATGTTGGTCGCGATGGCCGGGCCCTTCGTCACCTACCTGCAGGCGGCCGCGGCCTTGTGGTGGATCCTGGTGCGGCGTTCCTACGCCGCCTACCCGTTCCTCTTCCTGGCGTTCTTCACGCGAGCGGTCGCCTTCGCTGTCGGCATGGCCAAGCCCAACGACGAGGCCAGGACGAGTCTCGATCTCGGGTGGCCGGTCTGGGTGTTGCCATCGATTGCCGTTGGCTGCCTGCTCGTGCTGACGATCATCGGGAGCCGCACACTGCGCGTGGGGTGGCGGACCAACGGGCTGTTGTACGTGGCGGTCTCAGTGATCGCCACGGCGATCGTGTTTGGCGATCCACTCGTCGGACGTATCGCGCAGGGCTAGTGGGGTGATTCAAGAGTTCGGTGCCTATGTCGGTGAGGCATCTGTGTTGTTCGCAAGGCGCTGTCGCCGCAGGGCTTGTCGGTGGACAAGTTGAGGCGACGCAACGCCGCGAACGGCGCAGAGGGCCAGCGACATATGTGGCGAACTTTTGAATCGCCCCACTAGCGACCTGAAGGAGAGCGGGCCAGGATCGCGTACGAGAGCGAGGACGAAGGGGGCTGGGTGTGGAGGATGGCGAGGGGCTGTCTTTGGGGCGGGACCGCTCTTGCTCATGGGGGGGTGGGGTGCGCGGCGTGTGCCGTCGGCGCGGCGTGCGCCCGCCGGGGCCGCGCGGGCCGGCCGTGTGGCGCAAAAAGTGGGCAATGAAGCAGGCTGGCGACCGCCTGCGACAAGCGCGGTGCGCCCCCCGTTGCCAAAATGATACCGGGCTCGGTGGTGGGCGGG
>JBCCGH010000311.1:0-6118 GCA_039029375.1 Planctomycetota bacterium | reverse complement strand
TGTTGCCGGCCGCACTGTCGGGCCTCACGGCGGCCTTCATCGTGGCCATCTCCCGGGCTATCGGTGAGACCATGGTGGTTTTCATCGCCGGCGGTGCCTCCGACGCTGCCATCCTAACCTTCAACCCCCGCGACCCGCCTTTCGACCGGCGCCGATACCTCGCGGGTAATGCCCCATCTGTCTGAATCACACCACTAGCGCGGCGGCCGCCGCGCTACCAAACGCGCAGCGGCGCCGTCACGCCGCACTCGCCCGGGTAGCCCAGGCAGTGCGAGACGTAGCGCACGCCCATGACCTCGCGGTCGCGGTTGCGGTGCTGGTGCCCGTACACGTGCACCCGCGCGCCGAGCGTGCGCACCAGCCGGTCCAGCGCCGCGGTGCCGGCGACGCGACTGAAGTTGAACGGCGGGTGGCGGTCCTTGGGTCCCGGGCCTTCGGCAGCGATCTCGTCCGGTGTGCGACGGATCAGATCGGACCGCGGCAAGAAGTGGCTGAACGACACCACGGGTCGACCATCGCGGGGTGCGGCGTGCGCTTCATTGCGGCGCACCATCGCCGCGGCGGCGCGGCCCTGCAACGCCGCGGGCCACCGCACCAAGGCCTCGTCGCTCCACATCCACAGGCTCGGATCCTCGCCCGGCTTGTTGATGTAGAGACTGTCCTCGCTCTCCTCCGGCTTGGCATACCACGACAACAATGGATACACCCAGACGCCGCCGAGCGCCGCCTTCGGCAGCAACGTCGGCGTCGTGCGCACACCGAGCTCGGCACACCAACCGAGCACCGCGTCGTGCTTTTGCAGCGAGTCGTCGAAGCCACCGCCGCGCAACCAGAGCTCGTGGTTGCCGGGCACGAAGAACAGCTCCGCGAAGCGTTCGCGTAGCAGAGCCAGCGTGTCGCGCAGGACCTGCTCGTCGTGGCTCACGTCGCCAGCCACGATCAGCGCGTCGTCGCCGTACTCCTGCGCCGACAGCGCCGCGAGCGTTTCGCGGTTGCCGCGGTAGTCGGTGTGGAGGTCGGAGATGGCGAACAGGCGCATGGCGGCGAGGCCGAGGTCTGGAGGTGGCGCAGGCTACCCCGGATCCCTCACCACACCAGCCGGCAGAACCCCCGACCGCCCTCGGGCACGGTCACGCGCTCGGTCGGCCCCTCGCCGTCGATGGGGCGCACGGTCCAGACGCCCGGCACCCGCGCCTCGAACGTGCACCGCCCTTGCGCGTCGCACGTCCGCACGCTGCGGCGCTTGGGCGCCTCACGCGTGGCCACGAGCCGCAGACCTCGCCGCGGCGCGCCGTCAGAGGACGCCGCGACGACCTCGAGCGCGCCGAGCGCCGGCAGGTGCACCCGATGCCGCAGCCCGGCGCCCTCCAGAGGCCACGGCCCCCAAGTGCCCACGCCATAGCCGGCGAGCCGGGCCCGGACCGAGACCTCCTTGTCCGGGACCAGGTCGGTCAAGCGCACGACGCCGCGCTCACGCTCGACTTCGACCGTTGTCGTCGCGAGACCCGGTTGCTCCCCCGACGCCGAACGCACGTAGGCGGGCTTCCCGTCCGGGCCAAAGAACTCGATGACTGCGTGCGCCGTGCGCCGCAGGCGCGGCACCACGAAACGCACCTCGCCGCTAGATAGAACTCCAGGCTGCCGCACCGGGGTCAGCCTTGGCCACGGCGGCCAACACGTGACGTCGTACGTGCCTACCCGCGGCACGCGCAGCTCGAACCGGCCGTCGGCAGCCGACTCGCCGTAAGCGAAGTCGTGCGACGCCAGGCGATGACGCTCGGGACTGGCGCCGATGCAGTCGACGCCGAAAGGCTCCGTTCGCACCTGCCCGTCGGACGGGATCGCCGCGACCGACGCGCCAGGGCAAGGCGTACCGTCGTCGTACTCGACCACGCCAAACAGGCTCACCCGGTCACGCAACTGCAGATCCACCCAGGCACACCCGTCACCGACGGTCACCTCAACCCACTGGCTAGGTCGGTAGTGGCGACCGGCGCGCGTTGCCACGACACCCCAGCGACCGGCGGACAGCTCGGTGAGGACGAATTGGCCGTCGCGCTCCGAACGCCCGCGTCGCACGTCGGCGGGCTCGACGCCACACCGGAAGGCCCACAGCTCGGCGACGACCGGCTGGCCGCTGGCCGTGACGACACGGCCACGCAACCGCGGCTGCAGCGGCACGACAAGCTCGACCGGTGTTGCCGCATCGTGCACGACAACCTCCGCGGTCTCGCGCAGGCGCCACTCGGCGGACAAGGTCCAGGGCCCAACCGGGTCGGGAGGTGGCGCCGTCGTGAACCGCCCGTGCCGGTCGGTCGGACCGCACCACGTGCCGGTCGGCTCGACCGCGTCGGCCAAGACCACGCCCGCCCCTTGCACCGGCGATCCATCCGCGAACCGCACCACGCCCGCCACCGGCGCCGCACGCGGCGCGGCGATGCCGGTGTCCGACCGGCGCGGCAGGGCCGCCGAGGCCGCGCCGAGCTCTTCGACGAGTCCCGCCGCGCCGGGGACCATGGCGGCGCCGGCAACGGACTCCGCCGTCGCGGGCCGACTCGACCCCTTGCTCGGCACCGTCCGCGGCGCCGCGAGGTCGCGCCCCGACCCGAACGCCATCCAAGCCAGCGCCGCGATGCTGGCCGTCACAACCAGGCCCAACAGCCCTTTCACGACGCCTTTCATCGCTGCTCACCACACCAGTCGGCAGACCCCCCGGCCGCCCTCGGGCACAACGACTTGCTGGATCGGCCCCTCGCCGTCGCCACGCCGCACGGACCAGATCCCGGGTAGAAGCTCATCGAAGATCCCTTGGCCTCTGGCATTGGTCGTCCGCACCTGGCGCTGGTTCGGGGCTTCTCGCGTGGCCTCGATCAGCTGGTGTCCGTGCGGGTCTCCAGCTCGGTCCATGGTGGTCACCTCGATGACCCCGGGTGCGGGGATCAGAATCCGTCGCTGGACCACGCCGCCGGCCACGGGCCACGGGCCCCACTCACCCACTCCGGAACCGCGCACCCGTGCGCGGAGCCGTAGGTCAGCGCCAGGCACCAAGCCACTCAGTCGCGCGAGGCCACGCGCCCGGTCGAGGTCGACCTCGGCCGTCGCCACCCATTTGCCGTCGTCGTAGCAACCCGCACTCGCCGAACGCACCAACGCGGGCGCGCCGCCGGCATGCACGAATTCCACCACGGCCCGACCAGACCGATCCAAACGCGGCACCACGAAGCGAACGGTCGAACCCACCGCGACGTTCTCCTGCAGCAGTGAACGCCCACCTGCGGCCCGCGGCGGCTCGCAGCGCACGTCAAAGGCGCTCGCCGGCCCGACCCGCAGCTCGAAGCGGCCGTCGGCGGCGAGGTGGTTGTCCACTGCTCTGCCAAACAGGTCGGACGCACTCAGCGGACCGCGCCACCGCCCCACGCGGAACTGCTGGATGCCCGTCGCGGCGACGGCGTCCTCCCAGTCCACCGGGCTGGCCCAGACGCGGGCATGCTCACACGGACGACCATCATCCCAGCGGACGACGCCGGTGATGACCTCCCGCCGCCGCAGCTGCAGCTCCACCCAGGCGCACCCATCGCCGACCACGACCTCGGTCCACGAGCTCGGCGCGTACACCGCGTGGCGCCGCCCCAACGCCTCCTCCGCGAGCACGCCCCAACGGCCGGGGGCCACGCCGACGAGCACGAAGGTACCGTCGTGCTCAGTGCGGAACTCGTGCGCCTCGGCGATTTCAGCACCACAGCGAAAGAGCCGCACCTTGGCCGCGACCGGCGCGCCCGCCGGCCCCACCACGCGGCCGCGCAACTTGGGCGGTACCGGGACCGAGAGCTCGACCGGCACGCCCGGGTCGCGCACCACGACCCCTTCGCTCTCATAGACGAACCACTCGGCCAACACGGTCCACGGCCCTACCGCATCCGGAGTCGGCGCCGTCGTGAACCGGCCGCGCGCGTCCGTCACGGCCAAGGCCGCACCCGTTGGGTCCACCGCATCCACGACGACGATCTGCGCCCCGCGCACCGGCGACCCGTCGGCAAACCGAACAACCCCCGACAGCGACGCGGCACGCGGCGCCGCGATGCTCGTCTCGACGCGTGCCGGCAGCCGCGGGGCGGGCGACACTGCCGCCGCCACCTCGACCTCAGCCGCCACCGCGCCGGCGCCCACCGCCGGCGTCGGTTCCATCAACTCCGGCGCTGCGGGACCAACACCAGACGCCAGCACCACCCAAAGCAGTGCCGCCATGGCCACGACGACAAAACCCAGTAGCCCCTTCACACCGCCATCATCCCCGGAGTCCACCACGCCTGACAAGCGGCCCGCCACGCCGGCGGCAGATCTTCCCCGGGGTCCCGCCTGATGCGACCAACCGGCGCAACGCACAGGCGGGGCTTGGCGTTCTCACGACCATGCTCAAGCGCTCAGCGTTGATCCCAGCCGCGGTCGTCCTAAGGCCCGCGGTGGCGGTCCTGGCAGCCCTAGCCGTGCCGGCGCAGATCCCGACGTGGACGACCATCCGTGTCCCGACCTTGAGCCCGTCCGCCCTCACGGCCGCGCGCGACGCGGCCGTTGCCTACGACGCGTCGAACCACGTCTTCTTCGCCGTGTGGACGGAGGTGCAGCGGTTCCCCTACTACGGCAACGCGACCGTGGGCCAGTTCCTCAGCCCAGACGGGACCATCCTCGGCACGCCGCTCTGCATGCATTGCCTCGGCTTTCCGACCGAGCCCGCCATCGCCAACGTCGCCAGCCGCGGCGCGTTCGTGCTCGCGACGAACCACGGCGTCTTCGGGCTCTCAGCGGCAACGGGGCAGATCACGGCGCAGTCGGGGCCCATCTCCACCCCCATCGCGTTGGGTGGCGACGCCTCCGGCACCCATAACGCCGCCCTCTTGGTGCGACGGAACTACAGTGACCTCGAAGCGGTAGAGATCATCGTCGAGCCCGGCGTCGCCGGCGTACGGGAGGGCCGCTCGGTGCCGCTCGCTGCTGACATGACCTACCTCGAACAAGCGGCCGTCACGGCCAACAACGGACCGGCCGGCCGTCACTTCGCGGTGTGGACAAAGGGCGGCGACTTGTTCGGTGCCATCCTGGATCGGAATCTCAACGTGCTCGACGAGGGCGTGGTGCTGCGTTCTCCCGACACGCTCACCAGCCCGGCGGTGGCGGGCGACGGCTCGAGGTGGCTGGTGGCGTTCCATGCGCGGAGCGCGGGCCAAGTCTCTGATCGATGCCTCCCGGTGCACTGGGACACGAATCGCGGCTCCGCCTTCGTCGGGACACCCGTCGACATTGGCAACCCAGGATCCGGTCTGCGACCTCCCTCGGTGACCGACCTCGGTGAGGCCTTTCTCATCGCGTACAACGACGGAGTGCACGGCGGCGGCACGCTGGTCACAGTGGATCCGTTCACCTGCCGCCCCTGCCAGGCCGCGGTTGGGGTCGGCCACCTGGGCACGGTCGCGCTGACCAGCCAACGAGAGCTGGGCGCGGCCGGCGAAGTCGCGCTGGGATTCGCACCGTTCCCGCAGCAGTCGCAGGCGCATTTTCTTGCCACGCAGGACGGGCAGACGATGAGCCTCGGCGGCGGCTGCGGCCGCGGCGGCGTCAGCGCCGCGACTTGTGCTCGTGCCGGCAACAACGAGTTCACCCTGCGCTTGCGTGACGCGCGGCCCGAGGCGCCAACGGTGCTGGTCCTGGGCTCGGCGGCCGCGCCCTACCCTTGCGGGCCGTGTGCCCTCCTGGTCGACGCCTCGAGCGGCGCCACGCTACCAGGCGGGCGCACCGACCCGCGCGGCAACGCGGCGGTGCCCGTTCCGCTACCAGCGCTGCCAACCCTCGTCGGCGCAACGCTAGCGCTGCAGTGGGTGACCGCCACGGGAAGCAGCGCGGCGTGTCCCTTGGGCTTTGACTTCAGCGATACCCTCGCCGTCACGATCGAATAGCAACCCAGCAACTAGTGTTGCGTGTCGGGAGTTGGTTGCGTAAGTCGGCGAGCCATGTGTGCCGCTCGCAAGGCGCTGTCGACGCAGGGCTTGTTGGTGGACAAGTCGAGGAGACGCAACGCCGCGAGCGGCGCAGAGGGCCGTCGACATATGTGACGAACTTCCGACAC
>JBCCGH010000310.1:0-6139 GCA_039029375.1 Planctomycetota bacterium | reverse complement strand
CGCACCCGCCAAGCCCAGGCGGCCGCGATCGAGCACCTGCAGATCGCGGTCGAGAATCGCCGCCATGAGGTCGCCGTCTAAAGTCCAAACCACCATGTGCCGACCCGCCTGACCGTTGCCTTTGGAGATCGCGAGGTAGCTACCGGGGTCGCTTTGGCCGAGGAAGATCTCACCTAGCTGACGGCTCGTCATGTCCGCCTCCACCTGAACCTCGGTCGCAAAGACGGCTCCGGTCCGCCGTGAGTAGACGACCGTCAGATCATCGTCGAGTGCGGTGGACTCCCCGCCAAGGTCAAAGATTTCGGCGACATCCCCGCGCTGACCAATCACCGTCGGGTAAGCCGATGGCCCGACTCTCGGATCGATCACGTGGATATTGAGGGGGTTCGCGCTTGGGCCTTCGACGTTGATCGCGGCCGCGAAAATGCCGCGCCCCGCGACGGATGCGACGCGCGGTGACTTGTCATGGCCAAGCACTGCGGCCCACAGCGGAAAAGAAAAGCCGATCTGTTGTCCGCTGGCGTCAATGGGCGCCCAGCGCCCCCGCGAGAACGTTCCCTGCGTAGTGTACAGCTCCAGACTCGCGGCGATGACGATGTCCCCGAGCGGCCCTCCAATCGCATAATCGGACTCCGCGGGGCCGCCAAAGGCCCCGGGCAGGAGGCTGGTGACCAAGGGGTCCACCAGCAGCGGGAACTCGGCGGTTTGGATGAAACGCTCGGCCACTCGCAGGCGCAGCTTGCCGTCCCCGACCTCAATCTCACTGGAGGCACGTGCGCCGTCGGCGGCGATGGCCGTGACGCCGCCGATGCGGAGACCCGCTCCATCTGAACGGCGGATTAGAACACCCGGCGAGTCTGCGACCAGTGAGACTTCTGACTCTGCCGCGAGCTCGAGAACCAGATCGCCATCCCCCGCAAGCGGGCTTTGAAATAGGAAGCTGAACTCTAGACCGCGGTCACGCGGCGAATAGCGCTCAGCACAAACTCCACGGTCGTAGGTCGCGTGGTCACGCTCAACGCTTACGCCCGGCTCAGCAAAGCGCGGTGACAGAAGGTTGGGCCCATTGCCGCGTCGAACGCCGGCCAGCTGTAGGCGGAGTCGCACCGGAGGCCTCGACCAAGCCAGGCCGTGCAGCTCAACACCACTCGGCCAAAACAAACCTGCGAGCCCTGGGGCATGCGCGATGGGCGGGTCGCCGATACGCGGCATGCCGGCCGCGCTGACGCCCTGGGCCTCTGCGATCGTGGGCAGCAACCCAAGGATCGCAACGGGAAGCATCGATCGGCGCTGGCCCCAGAGTCTAGTGACAATCACGATCAAGGACATGACGTCGTAGGGATCGAATCTGGCTGGTTGAGATAGAAGAACGTCTCCGCCCGGTTGACATACTTGCGCCCGTTCACGGAGAACGTCGTGGCGGTAGCGCGCACGGTGAGCACGCTCCTAATGGTTTTGGGGGGAACCGTCGGAATCACGAATGGCGCCCACTCTCCAGGCTTTCCGCGAGGATCGACATGTAGAACTTCGGTAATGGGCCCCGCCGTCGGGGACCCGACGGGAAACTGCGCCAAACACCACGGCGTCCCCTCACCGGCCACCACCTCGACGACCAACGACTCGATCCCAGCGCCGGGCGTGCAGCCCACGGCCGTATCGATGGCTTCCGCGTGGATCGTGACCGTATCGCCACAATCTCCAGGAAGGAGCGGGTTCTTGTACCCATCGTAAGGGAAACTCGGAGTTACGGTCACGCTGACCTGCGGGATGTGCGAGGCGTCCTCAGGGGTCGCTCCAGTCGTCACTGAGATAGGCTGACCAGACGGCGTGGAGGGGAGGCACTTGATGGTGATTCCTCCGCGATGGTCAGGATCATGGAATTCCTCCCCTTCGTTGAGAGTAAGGTCCTCGTGGTCGAGCAGCTGAGCCGGCGCGAACGGCAAGTCATCTTCGAACTCCAAGGTGCGCGTGCCGACTCTCACCCGACGCCGCGAGGCAACGCTGATGGATACACCGTCTGTGAGCATTGGTTCGTGGGCCCGCCACCACACCCAGTACGACTCGGCGAAATCAACATCTTGGCTGCCAAGGCACTGGCTATCGTTCTTGGTCACCGTCACGACGCGCCGCGGGATCTCCACTGCGTGCACGCGGGGTGGAGCACCGATGACAGGTAGCTGAGAGTAGTCGGCTAGCAGGTACTGCGCTGTCCCCGTCCCCGAAACCACGTTGATGTCAGCGTCATCGAGCCAACCTTGCTGCAACTTGCGCACGGGGTGCACATGCATCTGGTCCTCGGGCGCGAAGAACTGCGGGATGTAGTCGGGATTGACTCGCGGCAAGACGGGGACGCCACCGAACGCCGTCGCTTGGACCCCCATGTAATCGTACATATCCCCGTACCCGCAGGCCGGATCGAAGTCGTCCGTCGGTGGCGGGCACGGCTGGAACTTGGGCTCCCCGGTGGGCTGGCTGCCGGTGATTTTCAGGATGGCGCAGGCGGGCGTACAGCTGGTCGCCGAGTCGTTGACGCACGTGTTCGGATAACACGGCGTTGACTGGAGCTCGACCCCGCATTGAAGGCTATCCTTCCAAGGAATCACTTCTGCGTGCGCAGCGCCAAATGCGTGGCCCCACTCGTGGAACACGCCTGCCCCAAATGCTCGGTTGCTCGGCATCCACGCGAACCGCCCGTACGCTGACGGAGAGCTCTCCTTGAGATCGTAGGCGCTAAACACGGCTACCAAGTCATAGTCTCGATCGAGGTAGCGGGGAGGCGACAGCTTTGCGGCCTCCTCGATGACATCTGCCAACACGAGTATGCCACGGTTGTGGCCGGCAACCTCAGAGGCCGCCCTGTAGTGTGGCACACACTCGATAGTCACTTCGATCGGAGGATCCAACACGGTCCCCGTGCGGTCGAACGCGACGTGATAGCGCCCATACGAGTTGTTCACAGCCAGCCCCTCGGCCGCCTCCATGAGGTCGGTGAGGTCTGCTGGCAAGTAGTCCGGCTCGGTCGCAGGGTAAGTCCCACAGGATTTGGTCTTCACCTTAACCACGATGGCCCGATGCGGTGCCGAAGCCGACGTCAGCCGCAGCGGCTTGTTGCTATCAGGCGAAGATGGGCACTGACCGGCGACGCCGGCGCTCAGAACCGTCATCAGCATGAGAGCCGTCGCAGCGCGCCGTTGCGCGTGCCCGAACTTCCTGCGTGTTGTCTCTCTCACTCGAAGATCCCCACTACGCTCGACTTCCACCAGGACCAGCAGGCCCCTCGAGAGGTCGAAGCTAGGACCCCAAGCCAACCCTGTCAACGCCCCCCGGGACGCCCCTTGGGCTGCGCCCGGCGTGACCGATGCATCCGACGCACCAACAGCAGGTTGCCCCCCTCTGACTCACCCTCACGACGGCTCCGAGGGCTTTCGGTTGCCCAGTCCTGCGAACAACCGCCTGCACGTCCGCCGACCAAGTCGCCCGGCGGTGACACGCACCCACCCGCGTCACCCTCCGACAAACAGAGAACCGTCGCCCTTACCGTGACACGCAGCATGGTGGCTTAGGGTCACGAAGGGGGCGCGGGCCCGGCGCGGGGCGGTTTGCGCGGGGTTGGCTTGCGCCGTGTGAACGGCGGTTTGGGGCTCGATCGCGGTCGACTCGCCGCTCTCCGTTTCACCTGGTCGCGCGGGCCCCGAGACGCATTTCGCGGAGCGTTTCCCGACCCGAGGGCGTGATTCTCTCCGGTCGGGCGGGATTCCGCGGGGCTGCTTAACGTACGAAGGCGGCGTCTCCCGCCGGCGACCCGGTCGGACCGCTGGTTCCACCAAGGAAGACGGTCACGCAGACCGGCATGGCCGCTTGGCCACTCGGGCATGGCGCCCCGACTCCACAAGCGACTCACCACTCCCCCATGAACCGGGTCTTCGCCGCCGCGGAACCCGCTTGCCCCTGCGCTAGCGCGGCCCCATGCCCCCCGGCTGTATGTCGCGTTGGCTTCTTGGCTTCTCCGCCTGCGAGGGGCGCCATCGTCGGACCGCCACGGCAGCCCGTTTCCCCACCTGTTGACCGGTCACTGCCATGCCCAACCCGCGGCCCACGAGCCCGACAAATGCAGACCCCCGTAGAATCGCTAAGCCAACCGCAATCTTTTTGGGCATCGGCTGTCAGCCGACCGAGTTCTGCGACCAGGTTCGCGCGGCGAACGAGCGGATGCTGGCCAGGCGGGCGCGCTGGGCGCAACAGACGAGCTGAACCGAGCCTCGCCCCCTCGGGGAGGGCCCGCCGACAGCTCACGAGCCGAGCCCCAGTAGGGCCACCCACAGAACACCGACAGATGTCGACGAGGGCCGACCAACACGCACTCGTCTCGCCCTTGATGATCGTCAGCAACAGCGCCACGCGGCGCTTCGCGGTCCAGCGTTGCACGTTCTCGAGCTCGTCGCTCGCCATGATCCACCTCCCGTCTCCCGAGCATCCTCGGGCGTAGGGGCGGACTCAACTTCGAGGGGAGCAGGATAAGGCGGGCATCTCTACAACCTGTATTCGCTCGGACCTAACATCGCACGATCCAAATCCACAGGAAACACGCGCTGCACAACGTCTCCCTGGTCCGTATGAGCCCTTATTAGAAGGTAAAGGGGCGGGGCCGGGGTTCTTACGCGAATGCTAAAGCGCCCTTCAGAGTCGGGCTCGGAGGCTCTCGGGAACACCTGCGGAGCCCGATCTCCGTTTCTTAGGAGCTTAGGAGCGTCAATCATCTTGCGCTCTACCAAGCTCACGCGAACAGATGAGCGGTCGATATGTCCGCTGACCGTGACAACTCTTCCTTCGAACCACATAGGGCGGTTCTCGAGCAATTCTCGGTCGCCGACATCAAGATGCGGAACATCGGGGCCAAGCTCTAGATGCAAGGGCCTCGTCCACGACACAAGCCTGCTCTCTGGATCGTTCGGCTGATAGTCATTGGCATCGCCCAGCTGCAGCAAGTACGCTCCTGGCAGAAGGCCATTGAGAACGAACCTGCCGTCCCGATCCGTCAACGTTTTCTGAATCGTGTCAAGCCAGGTCGATCTTCGATGCGATGGTCCGGCGGCGTAGACAAAAACGGAGAGCCCCTCCATACCCTGCTTGTCCTGATTCAACAGGCGACCACTTATCGAAAGAGCGCCATTCTGCACGTCGCCGTGATTTCCTCCGCCGTGCCCGCCTTTCCCACCCTCACCTCCGTCGCCGCCTTGCGCGGACAAATGAGCGCCGCCCTCGCCACCATCGCCTCCTTCACCACCGTCGCCGTTCAAACCCCCGCCGTTTCCGCCGTCGCCACCTTTTCCACCGTTTTGGCCGGCTATACCATCAATCCCTTCTCCGCCGTTCCCTCCCTTGCCTGACCCTTGCCCTGTTCGCCATCGCCTCCGTTGCCTCCGGGCTGGGTGAGCGTTCCAGCCCCCCCATCACCGCCTTTTCCGCCGGCGTTATTCCCTCCGGTTGCGTCCCCGCCGTCTCCGCCTCGGCCACCACCTATCCCGCCATCACCACCATCTCCCGGAGGCTGACCGCTTGCGCCGTCGCCACCTTTTCCACCTGGGGCCCCTTGGTAGCCTGGCCCGCCAACGCCGCCGTCGGGCGGGGTCCCCGCAGGAGCGCCGGGGGTACCCGCGGGAGCGTCGCCCGGCCACCCGTCGTAACCTTGAGGGTGACCCATATTCCCGGCGGCGCCGAACGGATAACCCGGCGGGTAGGAGGTATATGATTGCGCATTTACCCGCACGGTAAAGAGCAAGGTTATCGCGATAGCAGTCAATGCGCGAACTAGCGTCATCGCGTCTCCTTTCTCTTGACTCGGCCCTCGGGGCCAACCATAGCGAAGTTAGCGCCCCAGGTGGCGGCAGTCAACCCCCACCCCCCTTGCAGAGAGTCTCCCTGATTGCAACTTACTGTCAGGAGACGCCTAATCTCAGCGCTTGGGGGACACGAAGTGTTCCGCACCCTTCCCTGACCGGAGACCTGCCGGGACCATCGCCGTGTTCGCCTGCACACGGAGGGGTCCTTGGCAGCACGTCTCAGCAGAGAGGACATCATGGCTATCCATGCTCTCGGCGACCGTGGGGTCGCCAATCGCGCCATCGCCCGCCAGCTCGGG
>JBCCGH010000309.1:0-6227 GCA_039029375.1 Planctomycetota bacterium | reverse complement strand
TAGGTCTGCGCATGTTATGCGATGCGTTTCCACAAAACCGCAGACATATGGAACTTGTCGCAAAGCGTTACAATTCGCGCCACACGCTTGGCTCCACCTCTTCGCGATGCTGCTCGCCGCCCACGTGCTCGGCGACTTCGTGCTGCAGACCGCGCGCGACGTGCAGCGCAAGCGAGAGCCCTTGGTCCTCACCAAGCACGCTCTGATCCATGCGGCCCTGGCGATGCTGCTCATCGCCGACTACACCACCTACTACATTCCGCTGGCGGTCTTCGTCACCCACGCGATCCTCGACTACGCCAAAGCTCGCTGGTACGCGGACTCAGCAGCCGCCTTCTTGGCCGACCAGGCCGGGCACATCTTGGTCATGGCCGTGTTGGCGAGGGTCTTCGCCGCCCCCGAGCCGCTGGCGTTCGGCTGGGGTGAACAGCTCCACCTCGGCACGGCGTATGCAAAGCTCGCCGCGCTCCTGGCCGGCTTCATCGTGACCGTGCGCGCCGGCAAGTTCGTGCTGGCGCTGTTCATCAAGCCCTACCTCGACGAGCTCCGCGACCGCGCGCCCGAAAGCGGGCCATCGGCACTGCAGAACGCCGGTCAGACGATCGGCGTTCTCGAGCGCCTGCTGATCTTCGTGCTCGTCATGGCGGATCAGGTCGGCGCGGTCGGATTTCTGATCGCCGCCAAGTCGGTGTTCCGCTTCGGCGAGCTCAAGGAGTCCACGAAGCGCATGGAGTCCGAGTACATCATCATTGGCACGCTAGCGAGCTTCGCCTACGGCATCTGCGCGTCCCTGGCGACACGGGCGCTTTGGTGCGCCCTCTAGCGGCCGAACCGGAACGACCACGGATTCGAGACGACGGCCACCCCGCCAGGCCCACCGGGATCGGCAACGAGGCTCGCCACGTGCAGCTCGAGCCCAACCAGCCCCGGCCAGGCCGGCGTCACCAGCGCCGGCTGCGTGACCCCGCGCGCATCGAGCGCCGCCGCGAACCCCGCGAACACCGCTGAACCCGAGCTGCCGAAGGACGCCACGAAGAGCGGATCCGGCGCCAACCGCAGCAGATGCGGGCCGTAGAGGATCGGCCCGAGGCCGGTCGACACCCCGGTCAACGCCAGACCACCGACGTGCGCTGGCGCTTCGAACCGCAGGTCCAGTGCCGTCCCAGGAGCGGGCGCCCGATCGAGCCCAAACAGCCGCGCGCTCGCCCGCAGCTCCAGGACGCCGAGGTAGGCAAACCCGGTCTCGCCGCCGCCGTTGTCGACCTCGAGCGAAATCGTCCCCGCGGCGTCGGGCGCCACGTCGACAAACGCGGCCACCAGGTTCAGGTTGTGGGCGGCGTCCAGGGTCTGCACCTCGCCCTGCACGGTGAACCGGCCGATCCGCGAAAACGAAGTCGACGCCCGCGAACCGTGCACCACCAGGTCATAGCGCGCCCCCGGGTCGAGCCCGCGCACCTCGACGCGGGCGCGGGCGTCCGCAAACCCGGCACCTCGGCCGACAAAGAAAGAGTCGACCTGCGCCGAAGGGGCGTAGAGCGATCCACTCAGATTCACCGCGCTGATGAAGCTGCCCTCGGCACCCGCGGCCGTTTCGCCAGCAAAGGCGTCGACGACCGCGATCTCAATCCCGGTGGTGCGTCCTTCGGTGTCAACGGCGTCGTCGATCCGCCCAGCCACCCGGTCGGCCATCGTGTTGTAGCGCCGCCCCGGCACGGGGCGCGTCTCGCCGCCCGCGGGCGTGCCCGCCTGGGTCGAGAAGTCCACTAGAACAGCCGATGCCGGCCACTGCGGCGGCTGCGCGACCGGCGGCTGACGCAGCACCTGGTCGGCCCAGGCCGCGAGCTGTTGCGCCTCGACGGTCATGACCCCGATGGCGGCAAGCACCGGGTCGAGGTTCCCAGAGGCGACGATTGCGGCGGTGTCGGTCTCGCCAAAGATCGCCCCGTACAGCGTCAGCGCCGTCAGCAGGTCACCGCGGCTGCTCGCGTGATAATGGTCGGCCGCGTACAGGTTGGCGAAACCGCGCCCCCAGTCCGCCGCTTCCCAGGCATCACCAGCAGGCGCGACCACGGGCGCCGCACCTGGGGTCCGGACGCGGATCGCGCGCCGCGCTTCGTCGTAGCTGGTCCGCACCTCCGCCGCCATCTCCTCGGGTCCAGCAAACAACGGCCCGCCGGTCCATTGCGCGACGCCGATCGCGATGTTGTGCCCCGACGTGTGCGGCGAAGACAGGTCGTAGAACCAATGGTCCGCCTGGCGCGCCCAGGTCTGATAGAGGACGGGGACCACCGCGGCGTGCTTGGACACGTGGCCCGTCGAACCGTCACGCACCTCCTCAAACAGCCGCCAAGCGTTCTCCTGATGCAGACGCGCGTTGCCGGTGTAGGGGTGATGGGTCGGCCGCGTGCTGAAACCTTGCAGCACCACCGCGTCCCAGGTCTCCCCCTGGAGCTCCGGCTCGTCGATGTGGCCCAGCGACGGGTTCTGCGGGTTCAGGTGATAGTCGAAGCCGCGATTGAGGTGATAGACGTTCTTCACGAACGGTGCCGGCTGCCCAGCCGCCATCGCCACCTGACGCACCAGCTCCGGCAAGCCGCGCGCACCGCCGTAACTGGGCGTGTGCACCGCCGGATTGGCGGAGCTGATCGTGTAGCTGTTGCCAAAGAACAGCAGGTTCTTGCCGGCCGTCGCGCCGGCAGGCGGCCCGGAGACATAGGCGCCCGGATTGGCGAACTGCGCGGCTCCCGGCGCGGCCAACCAGGCGACGCAGACCATCACGAGGCGAAGTCTGGACATCCGCTGCAGTCCACCATTCTCAACCTCCGCCGACAAGGGCCGGGCACGACGCCCGGGTCCCGGAAACGGGTCTTGCCAAATCTTGGCGAAACGCCGGGGCGCCCCCGTCGTAGCGTGGGCTCAGAGCCTGCGACCCATCCAGGCCATAGGCTCTGATCCGTGCTCCTGGCGCCGCTCTGCGTCGCCGAGGGCGCGCGACCTCCAAACGTCCACTCGCTCCCAGTGCTGGCCCCCGGGGCAGCCACGGAGCCCATTTTCTCTCGGAGAGCCAATTTCATGCAGACCCGTCTCCTTGCCCTCGGCATCGTCCCCACCCTGGCCCTCGCTACGGCCGTTGGCGCGCAATCCGGCACCGCGATCTACGAACTGACGTTCGACTCCACCTGGAGCGCGACGACGCACCCGGTGCAGTTCCCGTCCAACCCGCACTTCTCGCCCCCGATTGGCGGGACCCACAACTCGCAGGTGCGCTTCTGGGAAGTCGGTGGGCTCGCGACCACGGGGATGGAGCGCATGGCGGAGCTCGGCTCGACCTCGTCGCTCAGGTCCGAAGTCAACGCCGCGATCTCCGGCGGCGACGCCGACCAGGTCCTTCAGTTCTCCGGCCTCGGCACCTCGCCGTCGTCGCGAACCGTCACCTTCACGGTCGACGCCGACTACTCGCAGCTCACCCTGGTCACGATGCTCGCGCCGAGCCCCGACTGGTTTGTCGGCGTCGGCGGGCTGGAGCTCCGGCCCAATGGCGTTTGGGTCGATGACATGACGGTGCCCCTGATCGTCTGGGATGCCGGCACCGACAGCGGCACGACCTACACGTCGCCCAACTCCCAGACCACGCCGCAGGATCCGATCGCTCAGGTCGATACGACGGCGGGTCCGTTCCAGGGACTGCCAGGGCCGGTGGGCTCCTACTTCATCCGCCGCCTCGCCAGCAGCAACGTCTTCGGCTGCGGCATCAACCCGGACGGCAGCATGGCCGACGCCAGCGGCACTCCCCACGTCGGTGCCACCTCCAGCGTCTTCCTTCAGGACACGGCGGGCGCTCTGTCCGGCCCGGTCCAGAGCTTTGTGGCGATCTCGGCGGCACCGCTGCCGACGTTCCCCTGCGGCGCCTCCATCGTCGGTCTTGGCCTGGCCGCCCGCGGCACCCCCGGCGAAGTCCTCATTCTCCCGCCGTTCCCGATCCTGCCGGGGCCGGCGCTGGTCGGCGGCGCGGCGCGCTTCGACCTGCCCATCCCGTCCAACCCACTCTTGGTGGCGCAGAAGATCTACCTGCAGGGCGTGCTCGTCGACGCGACGCGCGCCGGACTCACCAACGCCATCGAGCTCGGCATCGGCACCGCCCGCTGAGACGGCGACGCCGGTCGGAGTGTCACACTCCGACACGGTGGCTCGCGCCGCTCCGGGCGGCCGGGGCTCCGCTCCGCGTCGCGCTAGAGCCCATCCGGGCTCACTCGATTTGCACGCGTAGGGCGTTGGATAGGCTCAGCCCCACGCACGGCGCGGCCATGTCATCGGCCACCAGCCACTGCTGGTAGAACGTCGCGCCGCTGAGCGCCACCCACGGCGGAATCTGAAAGCGAACGCGAGCACCACCGCGCGCATCCGTGCCGCCGCCGGCTGCAGGGGCCAAGAACGCCCGCCCAGCATTGGGAATCACCGTGCATGGCCCGCACCGGAAGTCCGCGCGGGTACCGCTCAGGAGAAGCCACGCCGCGCGCCGCGGCTGGGCCAACCGCAGTTGCGGCGCGAAGGAGCTGTTCCCCATCCGGGCGCAGGTCGCAAACGCCGTCCCGCCTTTGCCGCAACCCCCGCCCAAGTCCGTCGTCACCCCGTCGTCCGCACGAAAGCGCTGATAGGCGACCGACACACCCGTCGACCCAGAGGTCGCTGAGAGCCAGGCGACCATCGCCTGATCGCCGGCCGCCGGGTGCGTGCCGCGCTGACTCGCGATCGCAACGCTCGTGCCGGGCGAGCTACCGCCCGCGAGCACAAACTCGCCCTCGCAGGAGCGGCACGTGAACGGGTCGACCGATTGTACGTAGGCACTCGACAGGCTCGACGAATAGCCCAGCAGCACCGACCGACCCAACCAGGCGACGCTCTCGACCCGCCAGTCGACGCGCTGCGCGTCGCGCAGGGCAACCTGCGGCGTGATCGTTACACCACCGGAGAAAGCGTCGAGCTCGACTCCCCGGCACCGGATCCCGTAGCTGGGGAAGAACGGGCCACTCTGCTCGCCATAGGCGACCACCCACCGGTTGCCGTTCCCATCGACGTGTGGATTGGCCTCGTCAGAGGCGGTATCGGCGATGCCGAACTGCGGCAGCAGCACGTTCGCGCCAGCATCGATCACGGCACCCACGACGTCTTCGGGCTGGCCGGTGAAGAAGCTGTCACTACTCCACACGACGAGGTAGCGGCCGCGCGTGCCACCGCTCTGAGAGATCGATGGCCGTGACGTCACCGTCCCAGCGCCGATCGTTTGCTCGGCGCCAAAGCGCGGCGGCTGCACCGCGCTGTCGAGCATCACTGGGATGCCACGCACCTCATCGCCCGCAGACCACACCGCGACCGCGGTGTCGCTGCCCGCGACCGCGTTGGCAAGGTCCGGGGACAACACGGGACCGGCCGTCGGCGCGACTGCCGGCGCCGACACGGCACCGGTTGCGGCGCGCACGGTTGCAGCCTGCAGGCCGCCTCGTCCACTCCACAACACCACAAACGCCTCTCGCGCGCCCACGTCGGCGACCCGCGGCTCACCGACGCCGGCGCCGGAGTAGATGGAGAACACAGACCCGACGGGGTTCCCAACTCGGTCCAGACGCTGCCCGTAGATGACGTCAGGCAAACCCGCCCCGGCAGCCAGCACCCGCCAGACGACGCAGTACTGATCCGCGGCAGCGTCATACGCGACCGATGGACGCCAGCCGTTGGCGATCGTGCGTATCGCGCCGAGTGGAGCCCCGCCTGAGCCGCCGCCGGGTCCGGCAGCCGAGGAAACCCCACACAGACCGCCGACGAGCGCGGCGACGAGAGACAAGGTGATGTTGCGCATGGTGTGACCTCCGCCCCCCAACAACGCCGGCGCGGATCGTAGCCCAGCCGCACCCACGGATCGAAGCCAAGATTCGAGCGCGCGCGCCGCGGAATGGCGCGCGGGCCGGCCGCGACGCATCCGCGCCGGAACAAGTCATTCAGCCATCAGAGCGTTGCCTCACGCGTGTATCGGCCCGCGAGAGCCGCGCCGAATCCACCGATTCGCCTACGTTGTCGCGAGCAACGGCCTCCTAGTGGGGTGATTCAAAAGTTCGGTGCATATGTCGGTGAGGCATCTGTGTTGTTCGCAAGGCGCTGTCGCCGCAGGGCTTGTCGGTGGACAAGTTGAGGCGACGCAACGCCGCGAACGGCGCAGAGGGCCAGCGACATAT
>JBCCGH010000308.1:0-6445 GCA_039029375.1 Planctomycetota bacterium | reverse complement strand
GGCATTCTCGGCGGCCCTCAACGCCGTTCGCAGCGTTGGGTCGTCCTCGCCGTATCCACGAATATGCCTGCGGCGACCCGCCTTGCGACCGGCGCCGATACCTCGCGGTTAGTGCCCCATCTGTCTGAATCACACCACTAGACTAGAGACTCGTCACCAGGGCACGGTGACGCCGCTGTAGTCGCGGAACGCGCCGGTCGCCGCCAGCGTGAGCCCGTCGATCACCTGCATCATGCCGGCGACCGACGTCGCCGCGTCAAGCGGCGCAGCACCACCGCCCATGTCGGTCCGCACCCAGCCGGGGTGCAACACGACCGTCGCGATGTCCGCCCCGCGCAGCTCCAGCGCGAGATTGGCGTTGGCCATGTTCAGCCCCGCCTTGCTGATGCGATACGCCCACCACCCGCCGCTCTCATTGTCGGCGATGGAACCCATGCGCGACGTAATCTGCGCCACCTTGGGATCGTCACCTCGCCGCAAGAGCGGCAGAAGCGCACGGCACATCCGCAACGGGCCCAGAACATTCGTCTCGAAGACAGCGCGCACGTCGGTGAAGTCGAGCTGCGCGAGCCCGCTGCCGGTCGCACCAGCGACGCCGGCATTGTTGATCAGGAGATCCAACCCCGACCAGCGCGTCGCGGCGACGGCGGCGGCGGCCAACACCGAAGCGTCGTCGTCCGTCGCACACGCGGCCACCGCCAAGTTCTCGCCCGCCGCGAGCTCCTGTAGGGCCGCGGCCTCGTCGGGCCGGCGCGCCAACGCCAAGACCTCATCGCCGCGCGCCGCGTAGGCCCGCGCAAACTCGAGCCCGAGACCGCGGTTGGCCCCGGTGATCACGATTCTCGCCATGCGCAGGATGCTACCGGGGTGGCACGTCACCGGCTGCGCCGGCCGTCGCACCCAGCCGCAAACGCTGCACCTCGCGCACCAGGAACGCCGGGGACCCCCACGCAATCGCGCTCAGGCCCGCCAAGAGCCCGAGCGCGCCCAGCCCTTTGATCCCCGCCCCCAGCCAGGTGCCCGACCACGGGTCGACCGCCGGCCACAGCGCCACGGCAAAGGCGACCGCAAACAACGTCGCCAGGCGACCATGCTGCCAGCGAAGGAGGTTCTGCGCGCGTGCCAAGGCAGCCACCGCCATCACGACGCCGACCTGAGTGAGCAACGCCGCCAGAGCCGCGCCACTGACGCCCAGGCGCGGTACGAGCAGGGCGTTGAGCGCGATCCCGACCGGCAGACTCGCGACCGTGCAGACGCTCACCCGGCGCGCCAGGCGCGGATCGAAGAGCAGGCTCACCGCCAAAATCGAGTAGATCCCGAGTGCGACAAAGGTGAACGCCAGGAACGGTACGCCGATCGCCGCGCCGTGAAACTCGGGCGGGGTCAGGGCCCGGATCACTTCGGGGGCAAACAGCGAGACCACCGTCGCGGTCCAGCAAAACCCCACCGTCGCGGTGACGCCGAGGTTTCGCAGATTCTCCAGGCGCGCATGATCGCCGGCGTGGAGAGCACGCATCAGCATCGGCGTCAGAGCCCGAGCGCACGCGACGCACACCACCTGGATCAGGGCGCCGAACTGGAACGCGAGATGGAACAGCCCCGCGGCGCCCTGGCCGACGGTGTGCAACAGGAACAGCCGGTCGACGATGAGACGCGCGGGCCACACCAGCGTGTGAGGCACGAGCGGCAACGCGTACAGCAGAGCCGTCTTCACGTGGCGCCACCGCAGGCAGTACCTCGCCTCGCGCCGCCCCAGCCACCCGCCCGCCGCGAACACAGCCGCCGCGGCGATGGCCTGAGCGCCGATCACGCCTTCGGCCTGGAAATCCAGGCCCACGACGAACGCGATCGCGAGCGCGGTGCGCAGCAACACCTGCCCGACCGACAACACCGCGTAGAGCCAGGGGCGCTCAGCCGCTTGCAGGACGATCAGGAGGACGTCGTAGAACGGCTGGAGCGCCGCGGCCGCCAGCCCCATCGCCATGAGCGGCCAAAACCCAATCTCGCCCAGCAACGGCCCAAAGGCCCACGGCCCGACCAGCAGCAGCGCCAAGCTGGCCAGCAGCGAGACTGCTATGACGAACGTCAGCACACTGCCGACGAACTCGCGCCGCTCTTCGACGCGCCCGGCGAAGGCATGAAACTCGCGGTTCACCGCCGATCCCATCGCCAGCGCGAAGAGCATGCTGGTGAAGGTCGCGATCACGACGACCACGCCGACCGCGCCGTAGGCCTGGTCGGTCAGGTGGTGCGTATAGATGGGAAGGAGCAGGAAGCCGATGGCCTTGTTCAGCGCCCCGCCCACGGCGTAGATCGCTGAGCCCTTCCCGAGCGCCGCACCCGCGCCACGCCGCCCGCCCGGACCGGCGCCGGCGGACGCCGACGCAGCGGTGCCGTCCCGCCGGGGAGCTGCCAACACTCGGCCCACGCGTAGATGTCGGCAACGGCGGCCTCTGTGCTGCAACTCGCCGCGTTATCGGCGCTCCCGAGCCACCGCCTGGCTACGGCACAACCCGAGCCAAGCGACGGACTGTTGCCTCCCGCCACGCCAGCGGGCCGGCTTCAGATAGAGACGATGCCACGTCGATGAACGTGGGACAGAACTTCGCTGCCCCGCGGGTTCTGGTGTTCCGCAACTGCCGGGGAGTCCAACGTCCGTGCTCGCATCGCCGCCTGATCACTCCGACGTCCTGCTGTCGGAAGCAGAGTTGGAGTTCCTGCTCGAGGAGCAGGCGGCAACCCTCGCGAGCGTCCACCAGACGGAATCACCCTGGGGTACCGAGCCCGACTCGGTCTCGCTGTCCGGTGACCTCCAGGATCACGACATCCGCGAGGTCCTCGAGAGCCTGATCGATAGCGAGGGCGTGCTCCGCGTCTCCAACCCGATCGAAGAGCACCTGCTCTACATCCACGACGGGGTCGTGCAGAACGTGGTGCCGCAACGCATGGAGCAGCGACGACTCGGCCACCGACTGGTGCGAGCGGGCATCATCAACCAGCTCCAGCTTGAGCACGCAATCGCGGCCCAGCGCCAGTCCAACATGCCGCTGGGCCGCATGCTGGTCGACGAGCGCCTCGTATCGGAGGCCGAGCTCGCTCAGCACCTCTCGGAGCAGATCGCCGAGGACATCCTCTCGCTGTTCACGTGGCCCTTTGGTCGCTTTGAGTTCGCGGCCGGCACGCCGAGCGAGGCACAGCAAGACCTGTTTGCGGAGCAGTCGGCGCTCGATCTGCGCGAGGTCCTCGACGAAGCCGAAGGGCACGCCGATGAGTGGGCCGCGATCCTGCAGGCGTTTGGCAACGACGGGCTGGTCGTGCCGCGCCGCAAGGAAACCGGCGTGGACGTGCCGCCCGAGTACGAGAAGGTGCTGGGCGCGATCGACGGCGAACGCTCGCTGCACGATCTGCCTAACGCCACCACGCTCGGCCTGTTCGACTGCGCCCGGGCGGTCAAGAAGTTCTACGAGTGGAAGCTGGTCGACACCGCCCAGCCAGCCGAGCTCCTGAGCATCGCCCGCGGCCGGGTCGTGCGCGGCGAGCTCCGGCCCGCGGTCATGATCCTGCGCAGCCTCATGGGCTGCGACGAAGTCCGCGAGGCCGCCTTTGCCCGCGACGTCGCGTCGCTGCTCCAACGCTGCGGCGAGCAGCGGATGGCGGCGGTCGTGCTGGTCCGTTCGGCGCAGGAGACGGACTATGAGCAGGACGCGCTCGAGTTGGCGCGCGAAGCCTACGCGGCCGACCCGCGCACGTTCGAGGTGCTGCAATTCCTGCACGAGCGACTGAGCGGTCCTAGCGACCCGGGCGACGAGCTCTACGAAGTAACGTGCGCGTACTCGGACGCGCTCATGCGCCAGCGCAAGTTCGACGAGGCGCTCGAGGTGATCACGCCGATCGCGCAGGCTTCGCCAGAGAACCTCAGCGCGTTCGGCCGGCGCGTACGGCTGTTGCGCCGGCTCGACGACGATCAGCAGGCGGTCGAGGAGCTGCTGTCGCTCGCCGAGTGCTATGAGCACATGGGCGACCTCGCCCGCCAGGCGACGGTCTACGAGAACATCCTGCGCATCGACAGCTCGCGCGACGATCTGGCGCGCGTCGTCAAGCGCATCCGCGCGAAACCGGTGAGCCGCCGACTCCGCCTCGCGCAGGTAGGAACGGTGCTCGCCATCGTGACGCTCGCCGGCGCCTGGTGGCTGACCACGCACCTGTCCGACTCGCGCCAAGACGAGCTTGTTGGGCAAGTGTCGGCGCTGCTCGACGACAAGAACGCGGCCGCCGCCACGGCCATGCTCGACGCCAACCCCGAGTACGCCGGCAGCCCGCAGATCCAGGCGTTGCAAGACCGCCTATCGCGCCTTCGCACCGCGCAGGCGAACGAGGTGCGCGCATCGCGAGAGCACATCGTGCAACAGCTGGGGGCCGCGGACCGCGCGTTCGGCCGCTCCGACCTCAAAGCAGCCCTCACTATCTACCAAGAGGTGATGGGCTCGGCCAAGCACAAGGCCGAGGCCATCCGCGCCGCGCAGCGCCGGCTCACCCGCCTCGCCGAGCAGATGGAGAAGCGGGTGCAGCAATACGCGGTGAGCCTACCGCCCGCACCCAGCGATCGGTTGGAAGCCGAGGCTCAGGTGCAAACCGTGCTGGCTCGTCTGCTGCAGGACTTCCCCGCCGCGGACCTGCTGGACGCGGAGGCGGTGATCGCGGTCCGCGACGAACCTCTCCTGAAGGAGCTGCTGGGTGAAGAGCCCCACCAGCACCTTCTTCGGGTCGCCGAGGAAGTCCGCACGCTGTTCGCATCCGCGGAGACCCGACGCGAGCAGTACACCGCACTCAAGGAAGTCATCGAGAAGAAGGGCGATCTCGAGCCGGTGTGGGGCGAGGCGCAGCGGTTCGAGGCGGCGCACCGCTATCGCGAGGCGCTCGCCGCCTACACCCGTTTGGCCGCTGAGTACCCCGTCGCCGGCGACGAGCTCAAGATCCACTTCGAGGAACGGCGCGATCGTTGCCAGGAGATCGTCGATCATCTGGACGCTGTTTCGATCGCCACCGAACGCGGCGACTCGGATGCCGCACGAGCCACACTGCTCCTGCTGCGCCGCTTCGATCGCGACATCGAGTGGGCGCAGCTGATCACGCTGCCCGTCCGCATCGAGACGATCCCGCTGGGCGCACAAGTCCGCGTCAACGGCCAGCCGGTCGGTGAGACTCCGCTGACCACGGCCTACCGCCCGGAGCCGGCGAGCACCATCGAGGTGAGCCTACCGGGCTTCGAGGCGCGCGAGTGGACCCTGGAGGGCGAGAACACCAAGGTCCTCCAAGCGCTACTTTCCAAAGAGATCGAGTGGACCGCAGAGTTGCCTGGTGTCGTCGAGCGCGGCATCGCGTTTCGTAAGACCGCGGGAGACTCGGCGGGCGAGGCGTTCGTCGTCGATCGCTCGGGCAACATCAACGCCTTTGACCTGGGCACGGGCACCCGTCTGTGGTCCCGCGAGACCGGCGATCTCTCAGGGCTGCTGTCCACGCCTTTGGTGTGGCACAACCGCCTGATCGTCGGCTCCGTCGACGGCAGCCTGCGGTGTATCAACATCGACAACGCCCGCACGGCTTGGGAAGAGCCGGGCTATCCGTGCGAGGCCGGCGCGGTCCTGATCGAAGGCAATCTGCTGATCGGCACCGTCGACCGCCGGATCGTCTGCTTCGATCCCGCGACCGGCGCGCGCCGCTACGAGGTCAAAGCCGCGGGCCCGATCCGGTCCGATCTGCAGGCCGCCGGCGACCGCGTCGTGCTGGTCACCACCGACGGCTGGCTCCAGTGTTTGAGCGCGGCGGACGGCGCGGAGCAATGGCGCACGCGGGTGGGTGACGACGTACTGGCCGCGCCCCGCGTCGCGGGTGACGTGGTGCTGGCCGTCGACACCGGAGGCCGTCTCCTCGCGGTCCGCCTCACCGACGGCAAGCAGCTGTGGGACCGCCACGGCTTGGGCTACCTAGAGTTCACGCCGGCGATCTGTGATGGCCACGTCGCCGTCGCCACCGACGAGCGACTCCTCATGTTCGCGCTGTCGGACGGCAAGCGCGGGCCGCTCTTTCGCTGGCGGCGCTCTTGGTCCTCGGCGCCCTGCGTCGCCGACGGGCGACTCCTGGTCGGCGACCTCAACGGCATGATCGCCGTCCTGGACACCGACGACCTCGAACTCCAGTACGTGATCCGCGGGACCGCGCGCACCTCCGCGCCGCCGGCGGTCTCGCCCGAGGGGCGCGCCATCCTCGCCTTCGAGGATCGCACGCTCTTCTCGGTCGAGAAGCTGCCCTAGCCCGGATCATGCACGAGTCTTCACGCCCAGCACGCGCCAGAGCCGCTCTGGCAGCGTCAGACAGGCGCCAGAGGCGCCTGCCGGCTGATGCCGGCGAGCGACAGACTGCTCGACGGGGCGTCACCCCGCCTCCG
>JBCCGH010000307.1:0-6481 GCA_039029375.1 Planctomycetota bacterium | reverse complement strand
CAGTGGATGGAAAATCAGATATAAATGTTGCTTTTGTTATTTCACTAGGCGATTTTAGGCACAACTGTTTTTTTTTCCACATGAATGATCGCAGGATTGAGTCGTTACATTCTGAACATGGTCACAGTACAATTGACAAGCTGGAAACAGCTTGCTGACGTTGACTTCCTGTGTGTCCAGGTGGATACGGCGAGGACGACCCAACGCTGCGAGCGGCGCTGAGGGCCGTGGATAAGGCCCCAGATTCCTGAATCACACCACTAGCGACCGCCCGTGGGTTGCGGGGGTAAGTCGATCGCGATCATCTCACGTGGGTCGAAGCGCACCGCAGCGGTCAGCACGTGCGGGCCGAATGCGATGCGCAGCTGGGCGTCGGCCGGGCTGGGCCCGACGCCCTCGAACGCCACGGTGAACTGATGGGCGAGCGGTGCCGATTCTGTGTGCGCCATCGGGTAGCGGGTGCCGAGGCCCAGGACGCGCTGGGTCGCGAACCCCGGCAGGCCACGCCGCCGCAAGACCGCGGAGTTGAGCAGCACCAACGACCAGGTCCCGTCCTCGGCGCAATCGAGCGCCAGGCAGTAGGCGCCTGGTGCCACTGCCACCCCGCCCAGCGTGATCGGTGTATCCACCTCGAGGTGGGCCCACGTGTCCTTGCCGAACCGCACCCGGCGACCGCGGAGCTTCGGGATCGCGGCGGCGTGATCCGCGTGCCAGGAGGGCGCGCCGTACTCGACCGAACACGATGCCGTGCGGCTGCCGTCCCACAGCGCGTAGGCGGCGATCTTGCGGTCCAGTGCCAGGGCGTAGGCTTGGACCTCTTGCGCGGGGCACAGCGCCGGGATCCAGGCGAGCGCGAGGAGGAAGTGCTCGATGTGAACGGGTCGCATGACCGGCGAGCCGTCGCAGCGCGCGAATCCGGTTCAGCGACTCCGGATGGCTCCGCCGAGCCGGGAATCTCACCCAACCTTGAACCGGTTGGTCGTTCTGCGACGGCGGGTTCCGATGGGCCCAATGCAAGACTCGCTCGAGTCCGACCGACTGCTTGCCGAGACCGACTGGTTGCGCGGTTTGGCGCGTTCGTTGGTGGACGAGGATTCGGCCGACGATCTCCTGCAGGAGACCCTGTTGGTCGCGCTGCACCGCGATCGCACGCGCACCGGTCGGCTCCGACCGTGGCTCGCCGGCATCGCCCGCAAGCTGGCCCTGGGCCGGGTGCGCGCCCGCGCCCGTGAGCGCCGCCGCGTCGAGAGGTGCGCCGTCGCCGAGCCCGAACCCGGCGCCGCCGACGCGGTCCTCGAGGTCGCGGCGCGGCGTCGCGTGGTCGCCGCCGTGACTGCCCTCGACGAACCGTATCGATCGGCGGTGTTGCTGCGCTTCTTCGAGGGGCTGCCGCCGCGGGAGATCGCGACGCGCCTGCGCGCTCCGGTCGAGACCGTGCGCACGCGGCTAAAGCGAGGCCTGGCCACGTTGCGCACCGGGCTGGACGCGGAGTTTGGCGATCGCGAAACCTGGCGGCGCGCCCTCGCGGCGTGGTGGGGTGACCCTGACCGCAGCGCCTCCCCGTGGTGGCGCGCCGGACCCATCGCGCTGGCGGCGACGACCGTCTTGACCGCGGGTGGTCTGGGATGGTGGGGCGGTGGTGGCGGCGAGGGCGCACCCGCGACGCCCCAGCCGCAGCGCCCTCGAAACGCCTGGTTTCGCATCGTCGACCCCGACGGTAGGCCTCTTGACGGTGTCTTCGCCGGCCTTCGTGATGTGGTGGGCAGCCGGTCGGCCGTCGCGACGCAGCGCGGCGGTTATTCCGCCGTCCCGCCGCCGCCGCGCCCACGCGAGCTCGAGATTCGCAGCGCCGGTCTCGCCACCGCGATGACGACCACGGTGCCGCGTGAACAAAGCTCGGGAGTCGCGCTGGTCGTCGCCGCCACCGCCCGGGGCTGCCGCGGTCTCGTGCAGGAGGCGGACGGTCAGCCGGTGGCCGATGCCGTGGTGCGCTTCGCGGTCACCGAGCTCGTCCATCAACGAATCCGCCGCCTGAACCCGCAGTCGTTTGTGCCGCGGCTCGAGGCGAGCACTGGCGCCGGCGGTCAGTTCTGGTTGCCGGCGGTGCCCAGCTTCCGCGGGGCACGGCTGATCGCCCGCAGCCCGGACGGCCGCGAAGGCGTGGCCGACGTCCCCGCCGAGCCCGGCGTCGCAGTGGTGCTCACCTTGCGTTGATCGAGGTCGATACAGAGGTGAATCGCAACCCCAGCTGCTCGACGATCCCGCCAGCGGCGGCAACGCGACACAACTGGCCGTCACGGTATCGACAACAGCTCGAGATCCTGTGGCGCGGCGTAGGTCGGCTCTCGACTTGATCGGGCTGGCCAGCCCCTCTCGGCGCCGAGAATGGTGGCTCTACTGCTGCCCGATCCGCGCCGCCCCGCCATTGGAGAGGACGACGCCCGCCGGATTCGCGGGTGGCTGCACTGCGATCCCTTGGAGGTAGAACCACGTCCCGACCAAGCTCGGCTGGTTCGGAATCGGCAGCGGCCAGGTGGCCAGGCTCCCTGCCGCGGGTAGCGGCACGACGAGGTCGGGAGACACCAAGAGGTGGCAGCCGGTCAGACCAGCGGCGGTCAAGCTCAGCGGCAGCGGCTGTCCGAGCGCGGTGGCGTCACTCGCGCCCACGGCGCCCGCCTTCGCCAATCCGCCGGGAATGACGGTCAGCTGTAGCTGCAGTGTGGTGCCGAGAACGGGACGCGAGCCTCCGGACGCCACAAGATCTGGGGCGGGTGCACCAGTACCACCGCAGCCATTGCCGAACGCCGCGTACTCTGCGGTGCAGGGCACCAGCACCGCCTGCAGCGCGGCGTACCACTCGGCGGCCATCTTCTGCTCGCCGAGCAAGTTGGGGTGCACGCCGTCATAGGTGTGCAGGTCGGGGTCGAAACCCGTCCACTGGTCGACCAGGATGACCGGCGAACTCGGCAGCGTCTTGGTTGCGGCCAGTGCGGGAAGAGCGTTGTTTAGGGGCACCACCGAGAAGCCGGCCGAGCTGGCCACCGGGATGATCTGCGCCAACAGCACCACCACGTCGCTGCGCGCTACGCGGATCTCGTCGATGATCGCGCCCAACTCCGCCACCGTGCTGGGCACCGACTGCCCCTGCCAGAGGTCGTTCGTGCCGAGGTGGATCAGCACTACATCGGGCGGGTTGACGCCGACCCAGCCGCGCATGCTGCCGAGGATCTCGTCGGCGCGCCAACCCCAGTGCCCTTCGTGGTCCTGATCGAAATTGGGGAACCTGGGCAAGCCTGCTCGCACACCGCGGCGCGAGCCGACGAAGTCGACGCAGTGACCGTCATCGAGCAACGACTGCCACAGGAAGTAGCGATAGGTCGCGTCGCCGTCGTCGGCCTCGGTGATCGAATCGCCGATCGGCATGACCGCCGCAAACTGCGCGGACAGCGACAGGGACAGGGCCGCCGCGAAGGCGCCGGCGGCCAGGAGGCGCGTCATCATGCGCGCAGCTTACCGCTTGACCCAGACTTCGCGCCGGGGTGAGACCGGACGTACCGAGCCGCGACAAAACCCACCGGATTCGGGTTCGCCGCCGCCAAACCGTCCGCGCATCGCGCGTCGGCCCAGCGCTCGTCTGCGGGCCTTCGGGTGACCGTCGTCAACGGCCGGCGCCCAGCCTCTCCGTGCCGCCTAAGCCAGACCATTCTGTTTGTGGTGTAATTCTCTGTGATCTGTCGCGCGTGCTGGCATCGGCCCAACGTTGCTCCCCAGGTACGCCGCGCCGCCGCGCGGTGCGGGATCGGCGCCGTCCATTGGCCCTCACCCAAACTGAATCATGCGTTCCGCTTCGCTCCGACGCTTCCTGTTGGCCGGCTCGCTCCTGACGCTCGCCCTGCCGGCGCAACCGCGGTGGAAACCAATCCAGCCGTTCTCCCCCTCGCCCGGGGCCATCGCCCGGCACGCGGCCGCGGACGACCCCACGGCCAACCAGCTGGTGGTCCTGCACGGCCAAAACACTGAGTATCCAGGCGTGGTGCCGGGCGAATCCGAATGGCGGGGTAGCGCCAGGGGCTGGGCTGGTGGCAGCCTCTACCGCCTCTACCCCACAGACCGTGCGGGCCACGCCATGGCCACGCACGCCGGCGCCGGGCACGCGGTGCTCTTTGGTGGTGAGAGCAATGACGGGATGGCGACGATGCTGGATGATACCTGGGTGCGCGCCCGGCGTTGGCAACAGCTCTCGCCGGCGAAGGCGCCACCGGGCCGCGTCGACCACACCATGGTGCCGGACGCGAGCGGCCACGTGCTACTGTTCGGTGGCCGTGACGTGGGCGGTCCGCGCGCCGATACCTGGCGCTGGAACGGCCTCGACTGGGATGCGTTGCTGCCAAGTACCGCGCCGGCCGCACGCTCGGAGCACGCCGTAGCGTTCGACTCCCAGCGCGGAGTGGTGGTGCTCTTCGGCGGTCTCGGCACCGGCGGAACCCTGCTCGGCGACACGTGGGAATGGGACGGGCTGACGTGGACCGCCAAGTCCGTTGCCGGAGCCCCCTCCCCGCGCGCCGGGCATGCCCTGGTGTTCGACCCCGCGAGCGGCCGAGTGCTCTTGTTCGGCGGCGCCACGGCCGCCGGCACGGTGGCGGATACCTGGGCTTGGGATGGCGCGCAGTGGCGCGCGCTGGCCACGCCCACCGCACCTCCGGCCACCGTGGAGCACGTCATGATGTTGGACCCCGTGACGGGAGAGGTCCAGGTCCACGGCGGCTTCAACGGCAACGTGCGCTACGGCGACGTTTGGGCCTTGCGCGGTGGTCGCTGGGAGATCGCCCACTTCACCGGGCCGAGCCGACGGGACAGCAGTGCCGTCGCCTACGACACCGCGCGCCAGGTGATGCTGGCCTATGGCGGGCTCGCCGAGGGTGCGTACGGCTACGTCTCGTTCGATGACCTGTGGCAATGGAACGGCACCTTCTGGTCCGAGCTGCTGTTCGATCGATCGCTCGCGCCGCGAATGCTCGCGGTCGCGGCCTACGATGCGGCCCGCTCGCGATTCGTGTTGACGCCCGATTACCTCGGCACCGAAACCGCGGAATGGGATGGAACCACATGGGTGACGCAGCCCACTCCCGAGCTGAAGCAAGGCGAGCTGGCGTACCACTCCGCACGCGGCCGAGTGATGAACGTGGGCCCCGACGGTCTACAGGAGTGGGATGGCAGCGCGTGGGCTTCGGTGCCGAGCGCCGGCCCTGCGCCGACCGTGGTCGGGAACGTCGCCTACGACACCGCGCGCGACCGGATCGTGGTGTACGAAGAACCCGATTTGTACGAGTGGGACGGGAGTACCTGGGCGGTTCGGCCGGCACCAGGCTTGGGGTTTGCTGGCTACCTGACCTTCCCCGAGCTCGTGTATGACGAGGGGCGGCAGAGACTGGTGGCGAGCGTGCCATTCCCTTGTGGCGCCCAGGAAGGGTGGGAATGGGATGGGCAGGCCTGGATCAAGACGGAGTCCCTCGGTCCGGGACCGAACAAGGGCTTTCGCCAGTGCTACGCGCCCGACTTGCAGGCGGTGCTGCAGTTCAGCGGCGTCGACGAGTGTGGGCCTGCGTCGCGGTACTACGGGACGGTGTACCGCTACGGCGAAGTCAGTGGGGGGGAGTACGCGAGTTTCGGCGCGGCCTGTCCGGGATTCTCTCCGGAACCGATCTTGGGGAGCGAGACGCTCCCGTGTGCGGGGAGCATATGGCGGGCCACCATCACACAGCTGCCGCCTGCCACTCCCGGCTTTCTGTTGGTGGGTGCGTCCAACACCAGCGTCGCCGGCGCGCCGCTGCCCTTGGACATGACCCGCTTCGGCGCTGCGCCCGGCTGCCAGCTGCTGGTGAGTCCGGACGTGGCGATTCCGTTCCGCACCTTTGGGGGGACGCAGGTGTGGCTGTCGCTGCGGTTGGCGAACCCCAGCCTGATTGGCGCGGCGTTCTATACCCAGGGCCTGGTGGCGGCACCGGGCTTCGGGACGCTGCAGATCATGTTCACGGCCGGCAAGCGCGCGGTCATTGGCGGGGTTTAGCCCGAATCATGCACGAGTCTTCACGCCCGCCACGCGCCAGAGCCGCTCTGGCGGCGTCAGACAGGCGCCCGAGGCGCCTGCCGGCTGATGTCGGCGAACGACAGACTGCTCAGAGCCTGTAACCAAATCGATGCTACAGGCTCTGACCATGCTCCTGGCGCCGCTCCGCGTCGCGGAGAGTGGGTGACTTCGAAAAAGTCACCCGCTCTCAGCGGGGCGTCCTCGCCTCCGCGGTCTGTCGCTCGTCTTCCTTGCCACAGCTGCCCTTGCACGCACCGGACGCAACCCTTGCGCCTGATCCGGGCTAGTGTCCTGGATCCGAAGTTCCTGCACAGATGGCACCCGTCCGGCCACCGCTCGCTGCGTCGCACCTCCTCGACGTATCCACCAATATGCCTGCGTCGGTGCTTCTTG
>JBCCGH010000306.1:0-6518 GCA_039029375.1 Planctomycetota bacterium | reverse complement strand
TATGTCGACGGCCCTCTGCGCCGCTCGCGGCGTTGCGTCTCCTCGACTTGTCCACCAACAAGCCCTGCGTCGACAGCGCCTTGCGAGCGGCACACATGGCTCGCCGACTTACGCAACCAACTTCCGACACACAACACTAGACAGCCGAGAGCGGCAAGGCTTAGGCCGAGTGTGCGCATACCCGCGACCGTAGCGGCGACCCGCGGCGTTGGGCCGGCGCAATGTGCCCGGGTGCCGAAAGGGCGACGGCACGCGCGCGCGCGGCGGTACCGAGCCGCGACAAAAAAAACGGCCGCAATCGGACTCGACTCTTGGTTCCTCTTACGCCGCGCCCACGCCTTCGGGTGCTCTGCTAGAAGACCACTCCGCCGAGCGGTGCCGTCGAGCGGAACGGCGTGGCTGCGCCAGATAGCCCGGTCAGCCAAAACGGTTGATACTGGATCCAGGCGCCCGGCGGGACGCGCGCGGTCAACCCAAAGTCACCTCGCGCGTCGGTCTGAACTGCGGCAATGACGGCCCACGTGGTGCCGAACCCGAGAACGGGCTCAGCCAAAAGCGTCGGGGAGGTGGGCGCAAGTCGGGACGCGGTAGAGCTGTTCGCCGATGGCCGGTGTGGTCGCGGTGGACTGCTGTTGGAGATGGAGCCGAAGACCGTTTCCAAGCGCTACCACCGCGCGCTCGATCGCCTGCGCGCGCTGCTGCCGGGGTCGGTGTTCGACGAGTTCGACTCCGACGATGACGGCTGAAGCGGCCCGCCGCCGCCGAAGGGCCATACCCGGCAGTGCGATCTGCCGCGGTCTTTTTCTTGCCCCGCGTGTCGAACTCTCCGGGCTCCGGACATGGAGACGAGAACCACTCTTCGAGCTCAGGCACGGAGGCTCTCATGATTCGCTGGATCGCTCGTCCCCGCTACGCTCTTGTCTTCTTGGCGCTGGTCGCGACGTTTCTCGTTGCGCGCGAGGCGCGGCCCCTGGATTCGTCCCCGGTGCAGACCCACGACTGCTTGGTCAAGCCGGTCGTGTTCCATCGCGCCAATGTGTACGGTGGCGCCGGTGTCATCGACTACTCGCCTCCGCCTGGGCGGGAGTTCGTGGTCACGGATTTCACGGTGGCCAACATCGTCGACTTCGATCGGCTGGAGATCCAACTCCTGGCTCTGGACACCGTGACGGGCCTGGGCGATCCGAGGACGTCGAAGCTGGTGGCGCCGCCGCACGAGACGATGCACCTGACCTACACCACCGGGCCGACGTTCCGCGAGGGAGAGAAGATCTGGTTTCCCATCACGTACGCCAGCGCGGACTTCCGCATCGCCGGGTACGAGGCGCCCGCGCGGCGGTGCGGAACGATCACGCCCCCCTGAGGACGTCGCCCGACTGCGCCGGCAGCCCCGTTCCATCGACCTCGGCACTTCGACCTTCCGCCGGCGAGCGACGCCGCCAACACGATGGGGTGGGGGGGCGGCTTCTCTCACGCCGGCGGAGGGAGCCGAAGAAATCGGCTGGCGGATGTTCGGTGTGCCGCCGCGGGGCGCTGAGCGGGTCATGGGACATCGACGCCTACTTTCGTGCGCGACCGCCGCGTTTCTCTTGATCGTAAGTCTGGCGGCGCAACGGCCGCGATTTGCCGCCTACCACGGCGCCGACAGCGCCACCCATGCTTCGCAGGTGGCGAGCCTGTCGGCCGGGGGTTATCGGCCGATCTCGCTGAGCGTCGGCGGGACGTCGTCGGCGCCGCACTACGCCGCGGTGTGGGTCAAGCGCAGCGGCTCGAGCTTCTCGATGGTCCAGGACAAGACCCCGGCGGAAGTTCAATCGTGGCTGCAGTTGATCGCTCGCTCGGGCTACAAGCCGCTGAAGATCACCGTGGCGGGCTCGGGCCGCAACGAAGTGTGCGCGGCGATCGCGATCAACGACCCGTCGCTCGACCGCTATGCGCGCTTCGGCCTCACCGAGGCGCAGCTCGACAGCGAGTGTGCGTCGGCGCGCACGACCGGCTACCGCTTGGCCGACGCCACGGTCTACGGCACGACCTCGGCCCCGCGGTTTGCCGCTGTGTTCGAGGCCAATCCGGCGGCGATCACGTGGCGGCACGAGTTCGGGGACTACTACCTGGATTTGCAAGAGAAACTCGACGCGCACGAGGAAGAGAACGTCCGGATCGCGCACCTCACGCTCTCGGATGGCCTGCAGTATTTGGTCATCTGGCAGGACGACGTGATCCTCGACGCCGACATCGAGCTCTGGGACCTGTCACCGGCGGCCTACCAAGCGGCGTTCGACACGCACACGGCCAGCGGTCACCTGCCGATCTGCGTGCAGGCCGCCGGTCCCGCCGCGCTGACGCGCTATGCCGCCGTGTTCACCAAGACCGACCTCCCGGCGCCGCGGTCGATGCGCAAGACCGGCCTCGCGGTGCCGGCGTTTGCTGCGGTCGACGCGACGATCGAGCAGTTCATGCGCAGCAACGGCGTTCGCGGGACCTCGGTCGCGATCGTCAAGGACGGTCGGTTGGTCTACGCGCGCGCCTACACGTGGGCCGAGTCCAACTACCCGACGATCCAGCCGACGAGCAAGTTCCGGCTCGCCAGCCTGTCGAAGCCGGTGACCGCGATCCTGGTGCACGACCTCGAAGAATCCGGCGCCCTCGACGTGGCGACGACCAAGCTCAACGCTCCGCTCGGCTATTGGCCGCTCAGCCCGAGTTACCAGCAGGTCACCCTGCAGCAGGCATTGATGCATGTCAGCGGGATCGATCGGGACAATGACGACTGGCAGATCGCCAATTGGGTGAACCCGGCTAACCCGCAGCTCCCGGTCCTACCGAGGCACATGGCTCGTCACGGCGCCGAAGACATGCCCATGAGCTACCCCGTGGGGCAGTTCTACGCCTACTCGAACATCGCCTATTCGATGCTTGGCCGCGTCGTCGAGAACGTGACTGGGTCGCAGTATGGCATCGCCATGCAGGCTCGAGTGCTCAACAAGCTTGGGATCGCACCCGGACGCGTGCACGTCGGTCGCAGCAGCAAGTCCGGCCGACACCCCGGTGAGGTCTACTACCACCAGGACGATCTGCTCCTGCGGCCGAGCAACCTCCACACGAGCCGCAAGCCGCTCGCCAGGCAATACTCCGGCAACGTCGACCGTCTGGACTCGACCGGCGGCCTGGTGATGGCGCCCGTCGACTTCGCCCGCATCCTGACCGGCGTCTTTCAGCTCGGCCACGACAACCTCGTGCTCGAGCGGCGCACCGCCGACCGGATGCTGGAGACGCACAACTACCCCACGCCGAGTGGTGGTACGTTCAACATCAGCAAGGGCGGGTTCTCCTGGACGCAGGGCGGCGGCGTGACGACGTGGCGCAAGGGCGGCCGGATCAACGGCTCCAGCCCCGACTCGATCATGCGCTCCGATGGCGTGTGTCTGGTCGTGATGTCGAATCGCACCAAGACCGACATCCCGCGGTCGACGCTCGACGCCCTGGTCAACGGGGTCAGCTCCTGGCCGAGCCATGATCTGTGGCCGACCGTGGGCTTGTGGTCGTTCCCCCGGAGCCCGGCGCTCACGAGGGTCGTCGTCAACCAGCTGCCTCGGGTCACCCACGCCGCGTTCGAGATCCAGGGCGAGCGGCTCGATCAAGTCGGCGTCGTGCAGTTCGGGTCGCGACAGATCGCGACGACCGATCCCGCCAACTGGGCCACCGGCTACTTCACGCGGGTGAGCGCCACCCAAATCGACGTCCACCCGCCGCAGGGCCTGCCGCCTGGCACGTATCCGGTCACGGTGACGGATGCGGCACAGGTGACCAGCAACCCGATCGATGTCACGGTGGCGGCCACGCTCGCACCGGTCGTGCGCGCCCAGCCCCTGCCGACGGCGCCGTTCGCGGTCTTTGCGACGCTCGACCCGGCACTCTCGCCGGCCACCGTGGCGCTGCTGACGCTGAGCGATTCGATGGTACCAAGCGTCGCGCCTGGAGTGGTGTCGTTGGGCCTCGGCAACGCCTTCCAGTCCCTATGGCTGTGGCCGGTCGGCGTCGGCTTTGGGAGGACCGGAGTCGCGACGTGGACGATGCCGCGGCTGCCGGCCGGGACCACGGTCCACCTCCAGGTGGCGCAGGCCGACCCGGCGTTGCCCAACCCGTTCCCGTTGTCGACCAGCGACGTCACCACGGTGACAAGCGGCCAGTAGGGGAGCGGCTCGTGCGGTCGCCGGCGGCCACGCCAGGGGCCAGATCGTGCACCACATCGCGGTCCGCTTGGCGACCAGCACCGTCGTGGTGTCGGCGCGCGTTGACGTGAAGCGCACCACGGCATAGGGTCGCGCCCAGTGTGTCGCAGGGCGCCGCCAGTCCGCAGCAAGGGAACGTCCCACCTGCTCGAGCCTCCGTTCGTCATCACGACTCTCTTTTCTGCCCGGGTTCAGCGGACGTCGGGACACGCGTCACCAACACGGTGGCGCGGTTGAAAGGAGGTCGACATGAGCGAATCGAAGCGGCTGCCAGAGCGCCCTTCACTCGAGTTCGAACGCAAGCACGCGAAGGCCCTCGTCAGGCTTTTCAACGCCGGCGAGACCGAGGCTCTCACGCGCGTCCACGCGCAGCTGCCCGCGCACGTTGGACCCATCGGCTTGCGGCAAGCTCAGTTCGTGATTGCGCGCGAGTACGGTTTCGACGGTTGGACTGCGCTGCGAAGCGCCTTTATGCAACGCGCACACGGCCTCGAACGGGCGGCTGAGCAAGCCCGCCGGGCGATTGACGCCAACCACGTCCAGGAGCTGAGCCGACTCATCGCGCGCGAGCCGCGGCTCCTGACGTGGCGAGACTCGGCCCGAGACGGCGAAGTGCTACTAGCCGCGACTACGTCGTACGCCAACTTCCCCGGAGCGGAGCACGAGGACACGTGGAACCGCCGCGAATGCGCCGAACTCTTGCTCGACGCCGGGGCCACGGTCGATCCGCGAGTGGTCCTTCGCATCATCGACACCGGCGCCCACGGCATGCTCGCCCTGTTTGAGCGCAAGGGCGTGCTCCCCGCCAACCTGCGCGTGTTCGCCGCGCTGGGTGCGCTTGACCGAGTGCGTGCGTCGTTCGACGATGCAGGCCGCCTGCGCGGCGGCGCGCGTCCCGACACGCGGCTTCGGTCGGCCTACGACGGTGCCGCCGCGGACTGGCCGGATCCGGGCGATGACGGTTTGGTCCTCGCCGACGCGTTCCTGTACGCCTGCCGCTTGGGGCAACGCCAAGTGGCGGCCTTCCTCCTGCCGCGCTGCATGCAGCTCGACCGGGACCTAGAGGCAGCCATCGCCGCGTGGGAGGGAGAGGCGGCCTTCATCGACTTTCTGCTGGAGCAGACACCCGAGGGTGCGCGATACGCGTTGTCGCGCGGGCCGCGCGGCGCGCGACCGGGCATCATCTGGCAGCAGGCCGTCGAGCTCCGAGTGCGCGCGGCTCTGCACCGAAACGACGTCGAGGCGGTCCGCAATCTGCTGCATCGCGAGGCGTTTCTGCTACGTCCGGCCTTCGTCCGGACGCATGCGAGGCTGCTGGAGGTCGCCGCGTACTCGGACGACGCCCTGCCGATGATCGAGGCCGTGCTCGAGAGCGGCGCCGCCATCACCTCAACGAAAGAGCCTCCACCGTCCCGCGCGATCTCATACGCGCTGGACACGCCGATTACGTGCCGCTGCTCGCCCGCATTTGGCCCGTGCCGGACGACCTGCCACACGCCGCCGGCCGCGGCGATCGCGCCGGTGTGTCCAAGTGGTTCACTGACCACGGCCGTCCCGCGTTGGGAGACCTCGCCAAACACAACCCGTTTCCTGAACACGCCCCGATCGTGACGGTCCAGGACGTGCTCGACCGCTCCCTGGCGTGGGCGGTTCAGAACGCCGAGTACGAGGTTGCCGACGACTTGCTGAAACGCGGGGCGGACATCAACACCCGCTGGAGCACGCACGAGCCCGCCAGCATCCTCCATGAATGCGCGGCCGCGGGCCGATTCGAGCAGGTCCGCTACCTGGTGGCGCGCGGCATCGACCTCAGCCTGCGGGACCACCGGTTCGACGCGACGGCCGAGGGATGGGCTCGCCATAGCGGACACGAGGAAATCGCCGACTTCTTGACCGACGCCGCGGCGTAGGGTCGGCCGTCCGGGCACCTAAGCTGGCCCCGTTTCGTGTGGGCGCCTCACGCAGTTGCAGCGAGCGCCTCACGGATCGCTCTAGCGTCGCGGGAAACCGGATGGCCGCTGAGGGTGCCCCAGTCCTGCCGCCATGAGAACACCTCGTTGGCGGTGAGCGGCCGGTGCAGCCAACCGAGCAGCTGCGCCGGGGTGGAACGATCGCGGTTGAAGCGCGGCCGCACGAAGTTGCGGTAGGCGCAGTACAGCGCCAGCTGCCGGTTGAGAAACCAACGCCGCTTGCTGACGAGCCACGACTCGCGGCGCAATCGTCCCGTCAGGTTGCGGGCCATGGCCTCGGTGTGGTTGATGGGAAACAGTGGATTCCAAGTACCGC
>JBCCGH010000305.1:0-6571 GCA_039029375.1 Planctomycetota bacterium | reverse complement strand
TGCGGGCCGGCCTCCAATGTGACCTACACGTCGCGGCGCGGCGCGAACACCTAGACCTGATCGAGCGGCTGCCGACCGAGGGAGATGAGCTATTGGGCTACATCCTGAATCAGATGGCACAGGCCGAGATGATGGCCACCAGCCGCTCTTGGATCGAGAGCTTCAACGCGGGCGATCTCGACTCCTGCGCCGACGGCTACACGGAGAACGCGAGCATGGTCGCGACACCCGTCGGCTCGTTTGACGGGCGCGCGGCCATCAAGGAGTTCTGGCAGAGCTTGACGACGGAAACCGGCGCGACCGATCTCACGTACCAAAACGTGCGGCTGACGGTCGAGTCGCCCACTCGCCTTCGTCTCGCCGCCGACTGGAGCATGAACGTCGGCTCCGGGGTCATCACGAACGAACTCTGGGTGCGACAGGATGACGGTGCGTGGCGGCTTGAGGAGGACCACTTCGAGGTCCTTGAGCGCGCGTGAGTTCGAGGCTTCGGCCATCCGAACGCTGGCTGGGTCGAGTTCACATCTGCGGCTGGTCAGGCGGCAGCCGACGTCGGCCCGAAGCGGCCCGCGCCGTTGGGCATCCTGGCTGGTCCGGCTGGCCTCGTGCGCCTCGACCCGCTGGCCGCGAACAACCCGTGGGAGGTCTCGTCCGGCGGAGTGACGGGCGCACCGGACGCGAGAGCCCGCGCCGCGTGCGCCGAGCGAGAGCCGAGGCCGAATGCGGCGGTTTTTGTCGCGGCTCGGTACAGTCGGTACAGCCAATCTTCTTTGGGGCGAACTTCACGGCCGTCGCACTGGCGGATTTCGCGGCGATGGAGCGCGCGCTTCGGACGGTACGATGGCGCCCGCGCGCAAGCTCCCTCTGCTCGCGCGCCTTGCTCCTTTGACCCCAAGGAGGATCCATGAGCTCCAAGCGGATCGCAACCGGCGCGCTGAGCGCGCTCGCGTTGGTCTCGGGCGTGGCCGCCCAGCCACAAACGGTGCTGACGCTCGACGGCGAGAAGGCCGTCGTCAAGCAACTCGGTAGCAACGTCAAGGTCTCCGTGCGCGGTACCCCGGGCCGTCCTGCCTGGCTGCTGTGGGACGTCAGTGCAGGACCGACGATCATCTTCGGCCAATCTGTGCCACTGGGCTTCACGCCGGCGCTGCGCGTGTTGTCGCTCGGCGCACTGCCGGCGAGTGGAACGGTGTCGCTGACGTTTCCGGTGCCGGCGTCCACCACCGCTCATGGCGTCAACACGCACTTCGTGGCGTTGGTCGACGAGAACGGCACCATCGCCGGCTTCAACTGGAGTAACGGCGCGACGCTGACCCCGGCGAACCGTCCCGTGGAGCTCGTCGGCAACCGCTTGGCTGGCTATCCGTTCTTTGAGATCGTGCGCGCGGTCAACCGCCGGGCCACGGTGCAGATGGCCATCGACCCGACGCGGTACCCCTTCATCACCGGCAAGACCACCGACGTCTACGTGACGCGGTCGAAGACTCGGTCGCAGTGGGACCTCAACCCAGCGCTCAACGACGTGCGCGGGGCACCCCAGACCGTGACGTTCACCGGTGCAACGATCCAGGGCAACACGATCACTCTCAGCCCCGGCTTCCTGCGCGGGCCAAACGAGGCGCCCGGATCGGGCGACACGCGCCTGGGCGCTGCGTACGACGTGGTGATCGACGTCAACCGCAACGGCCGTTTCGACGGCGCCGACTTCATCGATGGCTACGACAACCGAGTCGCCGGCTTCTACGTGACGCGCGATCTGTCGCGCGGCGGCACCAAGACCGCGACCGGGCAAGGGCCTCACCCGGTGACCGAGATCCTGTACGGCCTTGGCGCGCCGTTCTCAAACCAGGACACCTACTACCCGACCAACATCGCGTCGCTCGGCAAGCTGCCGCTGGTCGTCATCAGCCACGGTAACGGCCACAACTACCAGTGGTACGACCACCTCGGCTACCACCTGGCGTCGTACGGCTACATCGTGATGAGCCATCAGAACAACACGATCCCGGGTAGTCACACCGCGGCGATCACGACGCTCGAGAACACCGACAACCTGATCGGCAACCAGACGACGATCGGCGGCGGGGTGCTCAACGGCCACATCGATGAAGAGAACATCACCTGGATCGGGCACAGCCGCGGTGGTGACGGTGTGGCGCGGGCGTACGACCGCCTGTTCACCGGCAGCTACGTGCCGAACAACTACAAGCCCGGCTACATCAAGCTGGTGTCGAGCATCGCGCCGGTGGACTTCGGCGGCACGACCGGGAACCCGGCCTCCGACCCTCACGATGTCACCTATCACCTGTGGGTGGGACAGGCCGATGCCGACGTCAATGGTTGCCCGCTCTTTGGCAACCAGATCAAGTGGTATCTGCTGCACGATCGCGCCACGCGGGTACGGCAGTCGATCAGTCTGTATGGCGTGGGCCACGGTGACTTCCACGACGGCGGCGGCAGCTCCGTGGCGTCGGGGCCAAACCTGATCGGGCGCACCGAAACGCACAAGATCATGCGCGGCTACGCCCTGGCGCTGATCGACCATTACATCCGCGGCGACGTGCCGGCGCGCGACTTCCTGTGGCGGCAGTACGAGTCGTTCCGCGCCGTCGGCGCTTCGTTCGACCCCAACGCTGTAGCCAACCTCAACCTGCGGGACGACACGCAGTCCGGCAAATTCGTGATCGACGACTTCCAGACGAACCCGAGCTCGACGCTTGCAAGCTCCGGGGCCACGGTGTCGATGACCGTCCAGAACTACCTGGAGGGCAACCTCGCGGACAACAACGGCAACTTCACCTGGCAGGCGTCCGATCCGTTCAACGGCTACCTAAACGACTCGACGTCGGCAGCCTTTGCGACGAACAGCCTGGGCGCGGTGTTCGATTTCGACGGCGCCGCTGACTACGACATCAGCTACACCCTGCTGCCCGGCCAACGCGACTGGCGCAAGTTCATCTACCTGTCGTTCCGCGCGGCCCAAGGTACGCGGCACCCGTTCACCACGGCGGCACTGAGCGACTTGACGTTCACCGTGACGTTGCAGGACCGCAGCGGGGCGCGAAGCTCGATCAACATCGGCGCCTATGGCGGCGGCCTGGAGGATCCGTATCAACGCAACTCGGGCCCGAGCTGTGGGACCGGCTTTGGCTGGACCAGCGAGTTCGAGACGGTCCGCATCCGGCTCGAGGACTTCCTCAACAACGGCAATGCCGTTGACCTGGCGCAGATCACGAGACTGATCTTCAACTTCGGCCCATCCTGGGGCGACAAGCAGGGCCGCCTGGGCCTCGACGAGATCGAGCTCACTGCGCAATAGTCGCAAGCGGCGGAGCGCCCCCGGCTCCGCCCGATCGCAAACCCAGCCTCTTTGTCCCCCATCAATCACGAACGTCCGCGCCCGGCTTGCGATTTCGCGCGCCGGTTGATTCGCCGCGCGGAGCCTCCTTCTTGACTATCATGTCCGCGGCGTCATTAGCTGAACAACCAAGGAGAGGCTCATGAACCCGCTCTCAAGCTGCAACATCGTCATGTTGCTGGCTCTCGCGGCTCCCAGCACCGCGCAGTTGCAATTTGAAACGCTGACGAGGCGCCACCTACCGGCAGACCGCGACTCTACCACCGCCGCCGTCGGGGCGCGGGACGTGGACGGCGATGGCGATGTCGACCTGCTGGTGGCCAACGGCGTGCAGAGCCGGCTCTACGTGAACGAGGGCACGGGGATCTTCACCGACGTGACGATAACCCAGATGCCGAGTGGGAGCCGCGGGGCCTCGGACCTCGCGCTCGGAGACGTGGACGGCGACGGCGACGTCGACGTGGTCTTGGCGAACCAGCGGCAAAGCGAGCTGTTTTTGAACGATGGCGGCGGGACCTTCACCGATGCCACCGCCGGGCGCATGCCGTTGGCAAGCGATCGGACGCGGGCCGTGGCGATGGGAGATGTAGACGGCGACGGGGACGGGGATCTGGTGCTCGCCAACGACCGCACGCAGAACCGTCTGTACCTCAACGACGGCAATGGCGTGTTCACCGATGCGACGGCGGCGCGAATGCCGGTCGAAAACGACTACACGCTCGCCGTAGCCCTAGGGGACGTGAACGGCGACGGCGCACTCGACCTGGTTTTTGGCAACACGACCGCCAACCGCTTGTACGTGAACGATGGCGCCGGCACGTTCACGGACGCGACCATGGCTCGCTTGCCGCGGCGCAGCGAAGCGACCCACGCGATCGGGCTGGGCGACGTCGATCGGGACGGCGACGCCGATCTAGTGTTCGCCAACCACATGCAGAACCAGCTCTACCTCAACGACGGATCGGGGTTCTACATCGACGCGACCGGTCGCTTGCCACTGGACAACGACATCTCCATCGCGGTGGCGCTGGGGGACGCGGACGGAGACGGCGACCCCGACCTCACGTTCGCGAACGCGAACCTCCCTGGCGCGAGTCAGAACCGGCTGTACTTGAACGACGGCGCGGGTCGCTTTAGCGACGCAACAGCGGCGCGGATGCCGCGCGACAACGACCAATCCTATGCGGTAACGCTGGGCGATCTGGACGGGGACGGGGACTCGGATTTGGTGTTCGGCAACGGCGTCTTCCAGCAGAGCCGCCTGTATCTGAATGACGGCGCCGGGGTGTTCGAGAACGCCTCTGCCGGGCCCCTGCCGGCGGACATCGGTTTCACCCAGGACGTGGCGTTCGGGGACGTCGACCGCGACGGTGATGTCGATCTGGTGGTCGCCAACTCCTTCGTACGAGCCTACGTCTTGTACTTTGGGACCGCCTTGGGCTGGGACAATCGGCTCTACCTGAACGACGGGAACGGCGTGTTCGTGAACGCCACGACGGCTCGGATGCCGCCGGACCAGGATTCCTCGGAGGCGGTGGCGCTGGGGGACGTGGACGGTGACGGCGACCTCGATCTGATCTTCGGGAACGGCGACGACACGTACTACGGCGGCGGCACCGGGCAGCCGAACCGGCTGTACCTGAACGATGGGACCGGCGCCTTCACCGATGTCAGCTCAACCCACCTCCCCGGGGACCGTGACGTCACGACCTCGGTGGCTTTGGGCGATGTCGATGGTGACGGCGACCTCGATCTGATGGTTGGGAACGGCGGCGGCATCTACGGCCCGGCTCAGCCCAACCGGCTGTACTTGAACGACGGCGCCGGAACGTTCGCTGATGCCAGCGCGTCGCAGCTGCCTGCTGACATTGACCGCACGACGTCGGTCAGCTTCGGAGACGTGGATGGGGACGATGACCTCGACCTGATCCTCGGCAACTGGCGAGGGCCGAACCGGCTGTACCTGAATGACAGCACAGGCATATTCGCGGATCTCACGCCGGATCGATTGCCGGCGGGCCAGGACAGCACAGCGGCCGTGGCTCTCGGTGACGTGGATGGCGACGGCGACCTGGACCTGGTCGCGGGGAATGCCCTCCAGCGCTGCGGCTACTACGGCTACTACTCCTGCGGCAGCCAGGACCGGCTGTACTTGAACGACGGGTCGGGGCGCTTCAGCGACGTGACCGCCGCGCGGATGCCGCCGGCCACCGACGCGACCTTCGACGTCGCCTTGGGGGACGTCGACGCCGACGGCGACCTCGACTTGGTGGCCGCCAACCGGGACGCGAGCCGGCTGTATCTGAACGACGGCTCGGGGCGATTCGTCGATGCGACCGCCGCGCGCTTGTCGAGCGAGTCCTCTCTGTCGTTGACTGAATCCGTGGCGCTCGCCGACGTGGACGCCGACGCCGATGCCGACCTTGTCTTTGGCAGAGCTGGCGGGCCGAACTTGCTGCTGACCAACCTGGCGCGGCATCTAGCGACGCCATGGCTCGCGGTCTTGGGTCGCGAGCTCGGCGTCGAGGCGTACGCGCGGCACGCGGTCGGTCCCCACGTGGTGCTGCCCTACGTCTCCGCGGCGACGGCGCAGATTCCCGTCCCGGCACTCGGGACGTTGGGGCTGGACCCCGCTCTGATGATCCCCTTGCCCGTGTTCATGATCCCGCCGGCCGCGGGTGTGGGATCGCTGCGCCTCTCGATCCCGAGCCACCCCAGCTTCGTGGGTCTACCGCTGTTCGCGCAAGCTGTCATCGTCGGATCAGCGCCGGGGCAGGCCCGGCTCACGAACGTCACCGCGGACCGAATCGTTCGCTGAGGCCGGTCAGGCCGATCCGGGTCGGACGCGGCTGAATCCGGGCGCTCGCTCACCGGAATGCGTCGCGGGTCCGCGACTGCTGCGGCGGCGAGGGAGTTGGCGTTCGGGCGATGCATCGCTCCTGAATCTGCGTTTGAACGGCGGCTCTGCTTGCCCTGCGAGAGCGGCGGCCTCGGAGAGAACGGGTCGTAAGCCGTCGGTTTCTGCGCGGGGCCGCTTGTCACGAGCAACAGCATCGCCCGCATCGTGGGCGACCACTAGTGTCCTGGATCAGAAATTCCTGTGCAGAGGGTGCGTGACCGGACGCTGCTCGCAAGAAGCACCGACGCAGGCATATTGGTGGATACGTCGAGGAGGTGCGACGCAGCGAGCGGTGGCCGGACGGGTGCCATCTG
>JBCCGH010000304.1:0-6586 GCA_039029375.1 Planctomycetota bacterium | reverse complement strand
CCCGCGAGGCGCACGAGACCTCGCGACTCGACCCCACCCTTCAACGCCGCCGGCGCCCGTAGCCGCGTCGGGAAAGTCCGCGGCAGGTGACGTCACCCCCGCCGCCCGCCGAGGCCCCCGATGCGGCAGCCGCACTACCCGTTCTTCTTGGCCAGCGAGGCGCAGACGCCCAACCAAGACCTCGAGGTCCGCGACAAGTACACCGGCGACGTCGCCACGCGCGTGCCGCTGGCCGACCCGGCGACGATCGACGCCGGGATCGCCGCCGCCGTCGAGGCAGCGCCGGCGATGGCGGCGATGCGGCCCTACGAGCGGCACGCCGTCCTCGAGCACTGCGTGGGACGGCTGCGCGAGCGGGCCGAGGAGCTGGCGTTTGCGCTCTGTGTCGAGGCTGGCAAGCCGATCCGCGATAGCCGCGGCGAAGTGACGCGGCTCATTGACACGTTCGCGGTGGCGGCGCGCGAGTCGCTGCGCGATCCGGGCGAGGTCCTCAACCTCGAGATCAGCGCCCGCGCCCGCGGCTACCGGGGCATGTGCAAGCGCGTGCCGATCGGTCCGTGCTCGTTCATCAGCCCGTTCAACTTTCCGCTGAACCTGGTCGCGCACAAAGTCGCGCCGGCGCTGGCGGTCGGCTGTCCATTCGTGCTTAAGCCGGCGAGCCTGACGCCGATCGGCGCGCTCATCCTCGGCGAGGTGTTGGCGGAGACGGATCTGCCCAAGGGAGCCTTTTCGGTCCTCCCCTGCCGCCGCGACGGCGCCGAGCTGTTCACGACCGATGAACGCCTGAAGCTCCTCAGCTTCACTGGCTCGCCCGCGGTCGGCTGGGCGCTGAAAGCCCGCGCCGGCAAGAAGAAGGTCGTGCTCGAGCTCGGCGGCAACGCGGCATGCGTCGTCGACCGTGACGCCGACCTCGACGACGCGGTCCCACGCCTTGTGTTTGGCGCATTCTACCAGTCCGGGCAGAGCTGCATCGGCGTGCAGCGCATCCTGGTGCACGATGCGATCTACGACGATCTGCGCCAGCGGTTGGTCGCGGCCACCAAGGAACTCCGCGCCGGCGACCCCAAGCTCGAGGAGACGTTCCTCGGCCCGATGATCTCGACGCGGGAGGCCGAGCGCCTGCACGGCTGGATCGAGGAGGCCGTGACCGCCGGCGCCACCCTGCTGTGTGGTGGCCGCCGCGACGGCGCGATGCTCGAAGCCACACTGCTCGACAACGTCCCGCCCACGCTCGACGTGGTGTGCCAGGAGGCGTTCGGCCCGGTCGCCGTGCTGTCGCGCTTCACCGACTTCGACGCGGCGCTGCGCGCGGTCAACGACGGCGTCTTCGGCCTCCAGGCCGGCGTCTTCACCCGCGACCTCTACCGCGCCCACCAGGCCTGGGATCAGCTCGACGTCGGCGGTGTCGTCATTGGCGATGTCCCGTCCTGGCGGGTCGACAACATGCCCTACGGCGGCGTGAAGGACAGTGGACTGGGCCGGGAGGGCGTTCGCTATGCCATGGAGGACATGAGCGAGCTCCGCCTGCTGGTCATCCGCGATCCGCACAGCTGATACCAAGGGGTGTGGAGTCTCTCCCGGCTCGCCCACCCACGGCGCCGACGAACGCTATGGTCTGCGTATGCGATTCGCGACCGTTCCGCTCGTCGCGGCGTGCTTGCTCACGCCGTTCACTTCTGCACTTGCGCAAACCAGCCGCAACGTGCAGCTGCTGGGCACGTTCAGCCCAGGCGACCGTGCCTCCGACGTGTGGGGCTACTACGACCCCACCACCGGCACCGAGCTCGCCTTGCTCGGCACCTTCGCCGGCACCTACATCGTGGACTGCACCGACCCGACGCAGCCGACCGAGATCGCCCTGATCCCCACGGACAGCCCGTTCTCCAGCGGCAATCGCTGGCAAGACCTGAAGACCTACGACACCTACGCCTACGTGGTGTCCGAGGCCTACGGCGGCGTGCAGATCATCGACCTCTCGGACCCGATGCAGCCGACCAAGGTGCGCACGTGGGGCGCGTCCATGTGGTTCAACGCCCACAACATCGCGATCGACGTCGGCGCCGGCTTTGCCTACGTGTGCGGCACGTCGAGCGGCACCCACATCCTCGACCTGCGGACGAACCCGGCCAACCCAACGCTCGTCACGACGCTGTCGACGCCGTACATCCACGACCTGTCGATCCAGGATGGCATGGCCCACGTCGCGGAGATCAACTCCAACCGCCTGAGTCTCTACGACGTCAGCGGGCTACCGTCGCTGCCGCAGGTCAGCTCGGTACGATCCGCCGGCAGCGCCTCTTGCCACAGCACGTGGCCGAGCCGCGACAATCAAATCGTCGCCGTGTGCCACGAGACGTCCGGCGGCCAGCTGGTGGTCTACGACGTGTCCGTCCCGCGCTTGCCGCGCGTGCTGTCGATCTACCAAACCGGCGGCTCCAGCGCGATCGTCCACAACCCGATGGTGCAACACCGGGTCGTCCACATCTCGTGGAACACCGAGGGCTACCAGGCGCTCGACCTCAGCAACCCCAGCAACCCCATTCGGGTCGGCTTCTACGACACGTGGCCCGGGCCGAGCTCGGGCTTCAACGGCATGTGGGGCGTGTTCGTCGGGCAACCGTCCGGCGTGGTGTACGGCTCCGACCGTGACCTCGGCCTGTTCGTGCTCGACCCGGCATGCCAGCCTTCCCGCTACGGTGGCCCGAGCGCCGGTAGCGCGACGCCCGAACTCTGGGCGTTTGGCGCGGCGTGGAACGGCAACGGCAACTTCCGCATCGATATCGAGGATGCCCCGACGCAGCAGCCCGGCGTGCTTCTCCTGTCGGCAGCACCGGCCGACCTGACCTTCCGCGGGCTGCGCATCCTGGTCGATCTCACCGCGCCCAACCTGGCGATCCCGATCGCGACCGACGCTAGCGGCATGGCGCAGGTCCCCCTGCCGATCGCCGAAGGCACCGGCACCGGCACGCTCTACGCGCAAGGCTTCGTCGCCGACGGGGCCGGGCCGTTCGGCTTCTCCGCCACGGGCGGTCTCGCGTTCGACGTGTTCCTTCCGTGACCGCGGCGGCCATGATGGCCGCATGACCAAGATCCGAGTTCTGGTGGTCGGGTGCGGCAACATGGGCGCGTCCCATGCCCGCGCCTACCGCGACCTCGACGCCGACTTCGAGATCGCTGGCCTCGTGAGCCGCGGCGCCGCCAGCCGGACCAGGCTGGCGGCGGAGGTCGGCAACCCGCCGACGTTCTCTAGCTTCGCCGGGGCGCTCGAGACCACACAGCCCGACGCCGTCTCGATCAACACCTACCCCGACACCCACGCCAGCATGGTGCGGGACAGCCTGCGGGCCGGCGCCCATGTCTTCGTCGAGAAGCCACTCGCCGAGACGGCAGCCGAGGCCGAGGAGCTCGTCGCGCTCGCGGCAGAGGTGCAGCGCCAGCTGGTCATCGGCTACATCCTGCGGGTGCATCCGGCCTGGAGCCGGTTCGTGACGGCAGCGCGCGAACTCGGCAAGCCGCTCGTCATGCGTATGAACCTCAATCAGCAAAGCCAGGGCAAGGAGTGGGAGACGCACAAGGCGCTCATGCAGTCCATGTCCCCCATCGTTGATTGCGGCGTGCACTACGTCGACGTGATGTGCCAGATGACGCGGGCACATCCCGTGCGCGTGCAGGCGATCGGCGCCCGACTGAGCGATGAGATCGCCGCCGACATGTACAACTACGGGCAGCTCCAGGTCGTCTTTGCCGACGGCTCGATCGGCTGGTACGAGGCCGGCTGGGGTCCCATGATGAGCGAAGCGGCCAGCTTCGTGAAGGACGTGGTCGGGCCACTTGGATCGGTGAGCATTGTCGCCGCGGGCGAGGACCAGGGCGGCAGCGGCGCCTCGGCCGACGTGCAGGCGCACACCAAGACCACCCGGCTGCGCATCCATCGACCCGGCCAACCGGACGAGATGCTCGACACCTCGGATGAGCCCGACCACGACGGCCTGTGCCGCCTGGAGCAGGAGCTGTTCCTGGCGGCGATCCGCGGCGGCGTCGACCTTCACGATCACCTCGAGGACGCCGTGCGTAGCCTGCGCATCGTGTTGGCGGCCGACGAGTCGGTGCGGACCGGGCGCGCGGTCGAGCTCGCCCTCTAGCCCGCCTTTCGGCCGATCAAGAAACCGCGCCCTTCGCGGCGCAGGCCCTCGCGCGTCTGCTGGCCCTGCGGCGTGTAGTAGAAGCCCTCGAACCCCGCCCGCGCGAAACCCACCGCGCGGACCATCCCCTCGAGGCACCGCGGCCCAAAGATCCACCAGTTGGTCGGGTCGCCGCGGTACTCGCCCTCGATGAACCGCGCGCAGTCGGTCAAAGCCGGGTCGACCAAGAACTCGCACTCGATCAGCAGCGTCTGCCGGCACACGTTGGCCAGCGTGATCAAGAACGCGGCGGGGTCGTGGATGTGGTAGAGCAGGCCGTTGCAGATCACCACATCAAACGTGCCAAGCCGCGCGACGTTGTGGACATCATCCTGCACGAGCTCGACCTCGAGCCCGAGCAGGCGCCCAATGAAACGGCTCTGGTCGAGGTAACGCGAATCGGCGTCCACACCGACCACCCGCTCGGCGCCACGGCTCTTGGCGACGAAGCTGAAGAAGCCGGCGTTGCAGCCGACGTCGAGCACGGTCTTGCCGGTGAAGTCCGCCGGAAAGCCGTGCTGGTCGAGGAACGGCAGCGCCTGCTCGCAGGAGCTAGGCCCCTCGATGTGCAGCCAGTCGGCGAGGGAGAACGTCTGGTACCAGGGCGCGAGCTGCTGCATCTCGCGCAACACGCGATCGCGCTCGAGGGAGGCTCTCGAGGCGAGCTTCCAGGTCGGCAGCATGATCTGAAGATAGAGGATTTTCACCCGACCATCCGCCCCCCCGGCGCCGCGCGGGCGCCAGCACATCGTTCACCCCACGGCAACGGATCGTTCGCGACGTTCGAAGAACCGCGGTCAGAACGCCGCCGTAGCACCGACCCGTGTGGGCGACCGACGCCCGCCGACCACTGCAAAACGGACTGCAACAAGAACGGATTCTCACATGCTCTCACTTCACGCAACGTTGGCGCGGACGGTACTCGCGGCCCTGCCCGTGCTCGCCGTCACCCCCGCCCTCGTGGCCCAGCCCGGCCACCGCGCGAACTTCGACGGCCGACCGGCCAGCCGCGCCACCACCGGCGGTGTCTTTGCGATGACCAATGAATTCGGCGGCAACCGCATCGCCGCGTACCGCCGCGCCGCCGACGGGATGCTCAGCCTGGTTGGGTTGTTTCCGACCGGCGGCGATGGCGCCGCGTTTGACGGCGGCGAGGGTTTGGATCCGCTGATCTCGGCCTACTCGCTGGTCCTCACCGAGGAGCGCGGCGGTGCCCGTTACATGCTCGCGGTCAATGCCGGCAGCAACACGATCACGAGCCTGCGTGTCAACGCGGACATGAGCCTGACTGTGGTCGACGAGGCACCGACGAACGGCGTCGGACCCAACAGCATCGCCTACCGCGACGACCTGGTTTACGTGACGAACATCGACGCCGACGGCGTCTTTGCCGGCGAGCCCGATCAAGAGGGCAACATGACGGGCTTTCGGCTCGGCCGTGGCGGCCAGCTGCAGCCCTTGCGCAACTCGACCCGCGCGCTCGAGAACCGCCCATCCGCAGTGCAGTTCTCGCCGGACGGTGACCTCTTGGTGGTCGCCTCGATCAACGCCGGCTCGGCCGCGCTGGCCAGCGGCAGCACGGATGAGCTCGTCGTCTATCGCGTCCGGGGCAACGGCCGCCCGAGTCGCGCCCCGGTCGGCGCCGGCACCTCGACGCTGCCGTTCAACCGCGAGCGTCGCAATCTGCCCAGCGCCATCGGCTTTGAGATCGTGCGCGATCAGGGCGTCGACTTTGTCGTAGTGACCGAGGCGCGCGAGTTCCAGTTCGATGGCGCGCCGCCGACGCTCCCCCGCCTCCAAACCGGCTCGGTGTCGACGTTCGAGCTCACGGGCAGCGGTGCGCTCGTGCCGGTGCAGCTCGACGTGCTCGCCGGCGACGATCTGTTCGACGGCGAGCGAACCGCGTGCTAGATCGAGTTCTCCGCCGACCAAAGCCTGTTCTGGGTCTCCAACGCACTCGAATCGACCTTGTCGACCTTCAGCTTCGACGCCGGACGCATCACGCTGCTGGAGCAGGTGACCGCACGCGGCACCCCGCCGGCGGACCGCGATCCCTTTGCGACGACGGACGGCTGGATCGACCTGTGGGCCAGTGAGGACGGACGGTTCCTCTACCAGCTCTACGGCCTCGACGGAACCATCGGCGTGTTCGAGGTCGGCCCCCGCGGGCTGCAGCTGATCCAGGAAGTCACCGGCGACCTTCCGGACGAGAACACCCAGGGGATCGTCGCGTTCTGAGCGAGGTGACGGCGGTGCGCGAACTGACTCCTCGACTCGTGGTGTCCCTCCTGGGGATGGGCATCGCCGCTGGGCTGGCCTGGACAGCCGGCAGCCCGGCGACGCGCCCGGCGCCGGCGACGCCGTTCGAGGTCTTTGCTGGTGCCCCGCAGTGATCTGCTTGTATT
>JBCCGH010000303.1:0-6682 GCA_039029375.1 Planctomycetota bacterium | reverse complement strand
CGCCGCGAACGGCATTGCGGGCCGGGGATAATGCCCCATATTTCTTAATCACACCACTAGTGGTGTGTCTCCGAAGTTCGTCACACATGTCGCCGGCCCTCCGCGCCGTTCGCTGCGTTGTGTCGCCTCAACTTGTCCACCAACAAGCCCTGCGGCGACAGCGCCTTGCGAACGACACAGATTCCTCGCCGACCTATGCAACGAACTTCGTAGACACACCACTAAACCACGACACAGCGAACCGCAGCGCCGCGCGAACGCGGCGCATAGGTTGAGGCGATGAGCACCGCAACCGCCAGTGGAGACACGGCCAACCAAGTCATTGACGAGGTCCTGGCGGCGATTCGGTCCGGGGTTGCGGAAGCGCTCGGCATGCTTGTCGGCAAAGGCCTGACGGCGCAAGGCGGGGACTTGCAGGTTGGCGACCGCGCGTCGCTCCTCGGCGGCCTGCAGGAGCAGCAAGCGGTCGCGGTCGGCGCCTTCGACAAAGACTACGCCGGCCAACTCATTCGCTTCCTCGTCACCGCGCGGGACGCCACCACCCTGTCCGGGCACTTGATGATGCACCCGGACGAGATCATCGAGGAGCATCGGGGCGCGGGGACGCTCGAGGGGGAGGCGCTGGAGACCTACGCCGAGGTCGTCAACGTGCTCTGCTCAGGCGTCGACGGGATCCTCCGCGAGCGCTTCGGCGACAAGATCGTCCTGCGAGCCAAGGAGCACGCGGTGCTCGATCCGAAGGCCCCAGACAACGACGTGGTCGCCGACGGGCCCTACGTGGGCTATTGGTTCGAGCTCGGGATCGCCAACTATCCCCCTGGACGCGCATTGATCCTCCTGGAGCCATCGACGGCCGAGCAATGGAACGGCGGCCCGATCACGGCGGCCAGCGACTGCGCGCATGGCGTGCCGGAAATCCCCATCCGCGGCCGCATGGCTGCGTTCCTCGTCGATGGCGACTGCGTGGGGACGGTCCGTGACGCGTGTCGGCGCAGCGGGCTCGAGCTGGATCGACACCCGAAGACCGCGATCCCGAACCCAGCCGCACACGTCGGCGACGTGGTCCTTCTCGAGGTCCCGCCGGGCGACACCAAACGATTCGATTGGTGCCGACGCCTAAAGGCCTTTGACGCCAAGTACCGGGTCGTGCTGATCCTGCGCCACCCGACGCGATCCAATGTCACGCAGGGCTTCATGGCCAACGCCGACATGATTGTCGGCCTCCCGCTGACAGACGTCGAGCTGGCCCAGCGACTCGAGCCGCTGCTTGGCGCGCCGGCGACCGAACAAGCTACGGACTAACCCCACCCGGAAAACCGGGTGTTGGACGGTCAGGAAGCCCGCCTGGTAAGTCCAGGCTCACAGCCCATCTCCTACACAACCTAGCGAGAGGGGCGTTCTCTCGACCAAAGTTCGCGTTTGGCGCAACTTGCCACAACTTTGATGAGGCGCACGCAGATGCGGTATCCGGGTTCGCCCTCTGTGTAGGGGATGCCGGTAGCCTACGGCGCGATCGGCGCCGAACCGTGAGGCGGCGCATTGGCGAGACCAAGCGGGAACCGATGTCGACTGAACGGCGCGAACGACTGCCGAAGACGCTCTATCAAGAAGCCCTGGCCGTCCGCCCGTTGACCACTGCCGCAACAGAGGCATTGGTGCTCTTGCAGAACGACGCGTGGAACGCGGAGGAAGTGGCTGCCTTGGTGCGCCTCGATCCACTGACGACGGCCGAAGTCCTGTGCCTGAGCAACACGTCGACGACGGAGGAGCCCATCGCTGAGGTTGCCGAGTGCTTAAGTCGCCTCGGGCAAGCGGCCTCCCAGTCCCTTCTCGAAGCCGCGAGCAACCGGCAAGAGGAGCTGCCCAATCAAGACGCGTACGGCCTGCTCCCCAATACCTTCTGGGTCCACTCCCTCTCGGTCGGCGTCCTGGCCGAGGGGCTGGCCGCCAAGGTCGGCGGGGTCGAGGACGCCTTCGTCGCCGGCCTCCTGCACGACATCGGCCGCATCCCGATGAGTCGCCAGCTCGACCGCCAATACCCGGAGTTCGCCGATCAGCTTCTCGCTTCGCCGCCTCAGGTCACGTCGATCGAGCTCGAGACCAAGCTGCTGGGCTACCACCACGCCGAAGTGGGGGCCGAGCTCCTGCGCAGCGGCCGCCTCCCCGAAGCGATCGCGGTGGCGTGCGAGTTTCAGCACCTGCCCTCGCAGGCGCCGGAGCCGCATCGTCGCCTCGCGGCGATCGTCCACACGGCCGATCTCTACGCGGCGAGCGTCGGTCTTGGCGCCGGGACGGTCGGCCTGCGCCAACGCATCGATCCGGAAGGTCTTGAGGCGCTGGGCCTTGGGCCGATGGACGTCGAGCCGATGCTGGCTGCGCACGTCGAGGAAGTCGCGGCACTCACCCGGATCTGGCTCACCGATGACTGAGGCCAGGGGGCTCTTGTCCCGCTCCGCGCCGCGATCCAGCCCGTGACCTCAAGACGTCACGCGTCCCCTGGCCCGGTCACCCTTCGCCCGAGGTCCCCGGTTCGGTCTCGCCACGGCGCAGGGAAGCCACGTCCGCCTCGGCCCGCTGCGCGGCGCGTTCCACAACCGCCAGCGCCTCTTGCGCCGCCTCGGCGGTACCGAGCTGCCGCGCCAACGCCGCCTGCACGCGAATCGATCCAAGCAGGTTGTTGACGAGGTGAATCAAGGCGCGGTGGCGATCGTCCATCTTTGCATCTCTACCGCTGAGGAACTGGCCAGAAGATTGTGAGGCAACGGCTGCTCGCCCACAACATCTCGCGCCTTGGCCGTTGGCACACGCATTGCTAAGGCAGCGCCGTCGACCATGGACAAGCGAAACAAGCTGCTGTGGCTGGCGCTGGCGCCCGCGCTCGCGCTCATCCTCATCTTCGGCCCACTGCGCCCCGCAAGCAGCGCGAGCTCGAGCCAAACGGCCGAATCCACGCAGCAGGCGCCAGCCACGCCCGGCACGTCGGTGCCGAGCAGCCCCACCCTCTGGCAGGTGCTCAGCACGCTCGCGGGGACGCTCATCCTCGGGTTCGTCGGCATCGCTGCGCTCGCCAAGCTGAAAGGCCGAGGCGCGGCGTTCGGTTCCGGCGGCCCGGTGGCCTTGCGGCAGTCGGTGCGGCTCTCAGCTCGCAACGCGGTCCACGCCGTGCAGTTTGGCGACCGCGTCCTACTCATCGGCGAGAACGACAAGGGCCTCGCCGTGCTAGGCGAAGACGCCGAGGGCAATGCTGCGACGGACGAGCAAGACATCGCGCGCCGCGACGACTTGCCGGACGACGATGATGACGGCGCGGTGCCGCCAAACCTCGTGATCCCGCGGCCGGCCGCGACGCGGCAGCGACCCCCGGCCACCCGCCCCAAAGAACGAGCCACGCCAACGGCGGCGGCGGATCAGCCATTGACCGCCAACGCAATGAACGAGTTCAAGAAGCTCCTCGAGCTGGCTCGCGCCGGCGCTCGCGACCAGTGATACGCGTCCTGGCGGTCCTCCTAGCGGCCCTCCTGGCCGCCGCCCTGCCGGCCCAGTCGACACCACAAGGCGGCGCCGCCAATCAAGGCAGCACCATCGGGACTCAGGTACCGCAGGCCGCGAGCGCTAGTCAGCAGCAGCCCGGCGCCACGAATCCTGGTACCGGGCCCTCGCTCAGCCTCAACCTGAGCGGCGGCTCGACCGAGCCGGAGAGCCTGGGCAACGCCCTCGAGATCGTGCTGATGATGACGTTGCTGTCATTGGCACCGTCGATCGTACTCACGATGACGTGCTTCACGCGGATCGTCATCGTCATGTCGTTCCTCAAGCGCGCGCTCGCCCTGCAAGAACTCCCGCCAGCGCCAGTCGTCACGGGCTTCGCGCTGTTTCTGAGCATCTTCATCATGAAGCCCGTCGTGATGGACATGCACGACGATGCATATCAGCCGTACGTCGAGCGCGAGATCGACTTCGCCGAGGCCGCAGACCGAGCGGCCAGCCGCATGAAGAGCTTCATGTTGAAGCAAACTCGTGCCGACGATCTACGGCTTGTCGCCGAGCTAAGCGACGACAAGCGCCCGTCGTCGCGTAGCGACATCCCCCTGCATGTCGTCATCCCCGCGTTCATCCTCTCGGAGATCAAGACGGCATTCCAGATGGGCTTCGTCCTCTTCCTGCCGTTCGTCGTCATCGACCTGGTGGTCGCGGCGATTCTCGTCTCCATGGGCATGTTCACCCTTCCCCCCGTCGTGATCTCCACGCCCCTGAAGCTACTCCTGTTCGTGATGGTCGACGGCTGGAACCTCGTCGTGGCCTCGCTCGCCGAAAGCTTCGCCAACTCGTGACATCGCCATGGACGAGCTAAGCATCCTGGATCTCGCCCGCGCGACATTGCTCACGGCACTCATCGTGGTCACACCCGCGCTGCTCGTCGGCATGTTCGTCGGCATCGCCGTCAGCCTGTTCCAAACCGTGACGTCGCTGCAAGAGCAAACACTGACGCTGGTCCCCAAGATGCTCGCCGTCGTCACGACCATCGTGCTATTGCTGCCTTGGATCCTGGAGCAGCTACGCGGGTTTGCGATCGAGCTGTACTCGTCCCTCGCGCAATGGGGACCGCAAGGGCCCTAGACGGCGATGGAGCAGCTCGCCCTGATGACCTGGACGCCCTCGCTCTTCCTGCACTTCGTGCGGATCGGCACCTTCTTCGCGGCGCAGCCCCTGTTTGGGAACCGTGGCGATTCGAAGCTGCCGCGCATCATCCTGGCCGTATCGATCGGCAGCATGATGTTCTGGATCCACGGGGCGCCGATCGTCCCGACTCATGGGCTCACCCATTTCGGCATGCTGGCAGTGCGGGAGGCATTGATTGGCCTCGCGCTCGGCCTGGTCGCGCGATTGATGACGACCGCCTTGGTCATCGGCGGCGAAATCCTCAGTCATGAAATGGGCTTCGCGATGGCCCGCGTCGCCGATCCGATCACGGGGCGCTCGACACCGGTCATCTCGACATTCTTGGAGATCATCGCCTTCGTGATGGTGTTCCAACTCGACCTGCACCATGACCTACTGCGCGCGTTCATCGCCGTCTACGAGTTGGTGCCAGTGGGCGAGGGCTTCTCGATCGACAATATGCAGACGAACCTGACTCGCATTGTCGGGGACGTCATTGTCTACGCCGTGCGCTACGTGCTGCCGGTCATGGGCGTGATGACACTACTGACGGCTGGGCTCGTCGTGATGGCGCGCGCCGTTCAGCACATCAACCTCATGGAGTTCAGCTTCGGTCTGAGGATCCTGCTTGCACTGCTGTCTTCCCTCTACTTCCTCGTGGAGGGCGCGCCATTTCTCGAGCACGTCTTCCGCGTCCTAATGACCGATCTGGCGCTGCTGTTTGCCGGGAGCTGAGCCGTGGCGCTCTTCAAAGACGACTCTGGCAAAACCGAGAAGCCAACCCCGCAACGCCTCAGCCAGGCGCGCAATAAGGGCCAGACGGCGCAGTCGAAAGAGTTCGTGATGGCCGGCTTGCTGCTCGTGGGCATTGTTGCGCTGAAGCTCCTCGGCCCTTGGCTGGGCAGCTCCTTGCAGGCGATCATCGCCGCAGGCCTACGCCTCCCGGCCGGGATTGTTGAGGGCGCCGAGACCGGCCCGGTGCTCGCCCACATCACCGAACAGATCCTGACCATCGGTGCACCCGCCGCGGCGCTGATGGGCTCGGCGGTGCTCGCGGCACTGCTGTTCGGGTATGGCCAGATCGGGTTCAAGTGGTCGCGTGAGGCCATCGGCGTGAAGTTCGAACGCCTCAACCCGGCCGCCAACATGTCGAAGCTGTTCAACGCAAGCGCGCTGGCCCGCACCGCTCTCGCGCTGCTCAAGCTCATTGCGCTCGGGACCTCGCTGTACTTCGTGCTCGTCGCCGAGTGGGAGACCTACTCCAGGCTTCAGGACTACGAAGATCTAAGTGTGTCGGTCGCGATTCTGCTCGACATCGCGCTCAACGCGTTCTTGACCATTGCCGTTTTCGTCCTGGTGCTCGCCATGGCTGACATCGCCTGGCAACGCTACAGCTTCACGAAGAACCTGATGATGACGAAGCAGGAGGTCGACGACGAACGCAAGACTTCCGACGGCGACCCCCTCATCAAGAACCGGCTCAAGCAGGCCCGCGTCGAGCTCCTGCGTCATCGCATGATGGAGGCCATCCCAGAGGCTGACGTCGTCATCACGAACCCGACCCACTACGCCGCCGCGCTGCGCTACGACCGCACCGCGCACGCGGCGCCGGAGCTCATCGCGAAAGGCACTGATGAGGTCGCGCTTCACATGCGAGAGCTCGCCGCCGAGCACGGCATTCCGGTCATGGAGGACCCACCGCTGGCGCGCGCCTTGTGCCGCTCGGTCAAACTGGGCGAGCAGATCCCCGAGCGGTTCTTCAAGGCTGTCGCCGCGGTCTTGAGCCACGTCTATCGCGTGAAGGACAACGTCGCTTAGGCACCATGAACCGCTTTGAGGCCAAACCGCGGGCGCCAAGCCCTGTCGCGACCCCTAGTGGGGCGATTCAGACAGATGGGGCATTAACCGCGAGGTATCGGCGCCGGTCGCAAGGCGGGTCGCCGCAGGCATCTTCGTGGATACGGCGAGGACGACCCAACGCTGCGAACGGCGTTGAGGGCCGCGGAGAATGCCCCAGATTTCT
>JBCCGH010000302.1:0-6888 GCA_039029375.1 Planctomycetota bacterium | reverse complement strand
TTGAAGCTCTCGATCCAAGAGCGGCTGGTGGCCATCATCTCGGCCTGTGCCATCTGATTCAGGATGTAGCCCAATAGCTCATCTCCCTCGGTCGGCAGCCGCTCGATCAGGTCTAGGTGGTCGCGCCGCGCCGCGACGTGTAGGTCACATTGGAGGCCGGCCCGCAACAGCTTCTCTTGGTGCTCTTTGGTCTGGCGAAAGAACTCGGGCGTGTCGTATTCCGGCAAGACCAGGTGCAGAGGGCGGGGACCTGCCGGCACCGGAAGTAGCTGGGGGCTCACGCGCTCCGCCGCCGTCAACGACATGCCGATCGCGTCGTTCACGTAGCTGTCGACAAGCGGTCGGAGGTCAAACAGGCCGGCGAGCGAGAACGCGCCACGGAACTTGGCCTGTGCCGCCGCGGATAGGCCGAGCGCCGTCCAGTCTGTTTGATGCAACATCGCGGCGAGATGGCCACCGGCCGAATGGCCCACCACGTGAACCGCTGGCGCGCCTCGCTCGACAGCGTCCTGCAACACCGCGGCGACGGCGCCTTCCATCTGCCGCAGGATCGACTCCATCGGCTTGCCATTCTGCCAATCCTGGGCCAAGCGATACCCAGGCATCACCACGGCGTAGCCGGCAGCGTTGAACGGCTCGGCGACGTAGCCGAACTGCTCCTTGGAGAACCACTGCCACCAACCACCGTGGAGGTACACCACGATCGGCGCGCCTTCCGCGAGACCTGCGGGGCGGTAGACGTCGGCCGTGCCCGCCATCTCTCCCGCGCCGAAGCTCATGCTGCTGAGACCTTCGCCGAGGCGCTCGCGGTAGGAATCGCTGCGCGTGGTCGTGAACTCAACGTGGGCAGGAAGGAGCTCGTCCGCCGGCAGCCGCCGCGTCCAGAGGATTGGATTGTACTGCTGGTCGGTCTGTTCTCTGGTGAAGGTGAGCATTTCTCAGGGCCTCTGGTTCGTTGTTGGTGCGGTCCTCCGCTTGGTTCGCTTTTGTAGGTAGGATGTCCAGCTCGGTCGAGATGGCGAACTCGCCAACAATAGGACCGTTCTCGCCATGCCACGCCTTCAGATCCTGGCTGTCCCGAACGTCTTCGACTCCGCGTTCTTCCTCATCCGCGACACGCTGCTCACGGCCGCTCGGGTGGCGGATCACCATCGCGCATCCGTCGAGGTCGTCACGCTTGATGGGCGCGGCGTGCGCTCCGCGGGCGGCCAGCTGATCCGCCCGGACCGCGCCGCCGCCCGCACGCGTGCTCGTACGATTGTCGTTCCCGGCTTCTCCGTCGGCGATCGCGAGGATGACGTTCTCGGCTACATCGCAAGTCGCACCGGTAAACGCATCGCACGATGGCTCGCCGGCCGGCACGAGAAGGGGACCCTGCTGGCGGCGGGTTGCACCGGCGTTTGGCTGCTCGCCGAAGCGGGCGTACTGGATGGGTGCGAGGCGACGACCACGTGGTATCTCGCCTCGGCCTTTCGGCGCCGTTACCCCCGAGTCAACTTGAGCGAGAGCAAGATGCTCACACGTGACCGCGGCGTCGTCTGTGCGGGTGCTGCAATGGCGCACATGGACCTGGCCCTCGCGGTCGTTGGCTCAGTGTTCAACGCCGAAACCAGTCGGCGCGTCGCCGCCCTGCTGCTGCTCGACTCCCGCCCCTCGCAGTCCCACTTCATGATCACTGACTTCATGGCGGATCAAAGTGACGATCTGCGCCGCGCGGACACGTGGATTCGTGAGAATGTGGGGGGCCCGATTCGCATTGCCGACGTCGCCGAAGCACTTCACATGTCGGCTCGCACGCTCGCCCGCCGCGTAAGGGAGGCGTCTGGTCTGTCGCCGATCCAGTACATTCAGCGCATCCGCGCCGAAGAGGCCGCGCTCCTGCTCAAGACCACCGACCTCCCGACGTCCACGATCGCCGCGCGCGTCGGCTACGGCGACACCGCGACGCTGCGTCGGCTCATGAAACGCCTCCTGAACCAGACCCCGTCGGCGCTGCGTACATGATCTGCAAATGGCGCTGGATGCGTTGGTCCCGCGGCGTCGGGAGAACCTGGCCAGCTCGAACGTCGCCGAAATAGCCCGCGTCCGCCAATCGTTAGCCTTGCTCGGAGTCTGTCTCCGACGGCCACGATCTTGTTCTGCTCGAGGTGCCCCACATGACCCGTCTAGTTTTGGTCCTTCCTCTCTTCGCCCTCGGTGCGTGTGCGACGCAGCGCGACGCCACGCCGCCGGGGCTGCACATCGGCGCGCCGGTCCAGAAGCTGCAGATCCAAAGGCTGGCGGCGGTGCAGTCCGAGCCCGCAGCCCACTTCGAGCGGACCCTGCTGGTCGAGGCCAAGATCGCCGCGGTGTGTCAGTCCATGGGCTGCTGGATGCAGGTCGAGGACGGCGGCAAGACCACGATGGTCCGCTGGGAGGCGGGTTGCGGTGGCCAATACGAGTTTCCCAAGGATGCGGCTGGCGAGCGCGTCCTGATCCAGGGGTCGTTCTATCCGAAGATCATCGCGAAAGAGGACGTCGCGCACCTTCAAGACGAGGCCGGCAAGGACGTGACGATCCCCGAGGAGGGCTACGAGATGAATGCGTCGGCAGTCGTGCTGCTGGATCGCCGGGGCGATTGACGGCTGGCGCGGGCCAGCACCGTTGCACCCGGGCTAGCGTTTGTGCGTGGGAAGTTCGTTGTGTCGGCGCCGGGTCCTTCGTTTGGTCGGGTGCGGCGACCGCGCGGGTCGACGCGGATCGCGCCGCACTGGGCCGATCGGATGTGGCCGACCTTCTTGCCGCCGCCGAGCAGCCGCGAAACGGCTTCGTGCGCGTTTTCTGTCTGCGCGCCTGACACAGCTTGGGGTCGGTCTAGACTGGCGGCGTGGTGACAGGCCCGACGACAGGTCCTGTGTTGGTCTGCCGACCCCGTGCCGTGGCGATGGCCGGCGCGGGAACCACAGCGCCGGACGTCTGGCGATGGGGCGGGACGGATACACCGTGAGCGAGGCGTTCTCCTTTTGCCTGAACGGCACGCAGGTGAGCGTGGCGGGCGTCGATCCGAACACTACGCTGCTGGCGTGGCTGCGACGCCGAGGGCTCACCGGCACCAAGGAATCGTGTGCCGAGGGCGAGTGCGGCGCCTGCGCGGTCGCCGTCGTCGTGGCCAGGCTCGACGGGCGCAGCGCCTACCAGACCGTCAACTCGTGTCTGGTGCTTCTGCCGGACGTCGCCGGCGGCGAGGTGTGGACCGTCGAAGGAGTCGGTGGCGCCTCGGGGCTCCATCCGGTGCAGGAGATGATGGTGGCGCACGGTGGCTCGCAGTGTGGGTATTGCACGCCCGGTTTCGTGATGAGCCTGTTCGCGTACTACTACGCCGAGCCGCGGCCGGCGGCGACCACCGCGCTCGCCGGCAACCTTTGCCGCTGCACGGGCTATCGCCCGATCCTGGACGGGGCCTCGGAACTGCCGCGTCCGGCCGCGAGCGACGAGTTCCTGCGGCGGCTTGCCAGGGCCGCGCCGGCACCCGCGCCGCTGCGGTACGCGGCGGGCGCGGCGCGGTTCGATCGCCCGACCGAGCTTGTCGAGGCCCTCGCGCTGCGCGCGGCGTACCCCGAGGCCACGATCTTGCAGGGGGGGACCGACCTCGCAGTCACTCACAACCAAGAACGCGCGCAGTTCCCGCACCTGATCGCATTGGGTGCCGTGCCGGAGCTGCGGGCCATCGAGGCGACGGCCGACCACGTCTGGATCGGCGCCGGCGTGACTTGGGCCGAGGCCGAGGAGCAGCTCGGCGATCGCGTGGCCATGTTCGCCGAGCTCGCCCGGTTGTTTGCGTCGCCGCTGATCCGCGCGCGCGCCACGGTGGGGGGGAATCTGATGACGGCCTCCCCGGTCGGCGATGCGGCACCGGTCCTGTTGGCGTTGGACGCCGAGGTTGAGCTCGCTTCGGCCTCCGCGAAGCGCATGGTGCCCCTCGACGGGTTCTTCACCGGCTACCGCCGCACGTTGCTGCGGCCCGACGAGCTGCTCACCGCGGTCCGTTTGCCCGCCGTGGCGCCCACCGCGAGCCGGTTCTACAAAGTCAGCAAGCGCGAGCTCGACGACATCTCCAGTGTGAGCGCCGCGGTCGCGGTTTGGCTGGAGCGGGGTCGCATCGCGCGCGTCAGGCTGGCGTTCGGCGGGGTGGCGGCGACCCCGGTGCGCGCGACCGCGGCCGAAACCGAGTTGGTCGGCCGCCGCCTCGATGCCGAGGCGCTGCGCAACGGGCAGCGAGCGCTCGCCGCGTCGTTTCAGCCGATCAGCGATGTGCGCGCGAGCGCCGCCTACCGCGCGGCCATGCTGCCGAGCCTGCTCGCGAAGTTCTGGGCCGACTGTGGGGGGGCGGTGACGTCGTGACGGGTCGCGGTCACGAGAGTGCGGAGGCGCACGCGACTGGCGCGGCGCTCTACGTGCACGACATCGCCGAGCGGGATCCCGCGACCCTGCACGCTTGGCCCGTGCAGGCGCCCCACGCCCACGCGCGCGTCGTTGCGATTGTGAGCGAGGCCGCGCGCGCGATGCCCGGAGTGCGCGCCGTGCTGTTGGCGGCGGACGTCCCGGGCGTCTTGGAGATCGGCCCGGTCCGCGCGGACGAGCCGCTCTTTCCCAGCGAGGTTTGCTACCACGGCCAACCCGTGAGCTGGGTGCTCGCCGAGACCGAGGCGCAGGCGCGCGCAGCCGCGGCCCAAGTCGACGTGACCTACGAGGAGTTGCCGGCACTGCTGACCATCGAAGACGCGTTGGCTGCCGGCAGCTTCTTGACCGAGCCACAGACCATCGAGACCGGCGATCCCGACGGCGCGCTCGAGGCTTGTCGGCATCACCTGGCCGGCGAGCTGCTCGTCGGCGGCCAGGAGCACTTCTACCTCGAGACCCAGTGCGCCTACGTGCGGCGCGACGTGACGGGCGCGTTCTTTGTCCAGTCGTCGACGCAGCACCCGACCGAGACCCAGCAGACCGTGGCGCACGTCCTCGGGTTGCCGGCGCACGAGGTCGTGTGCGAGTCCCTCCGGCTCGGTGGCGCGTTCGGCGGCAAAGAATCGCAGGCCAATGGGATTGCCGCGATCGCCGCCTTGGGGTGCTTGGTCACCGAGCGGCCGGTCGTCGTGCGCCTCGATCGCCGGCGCGACCTGATGATCACCGGCAAGCGGCACCCATTCCTGGCGCGCTACGAGGTGGGGTTCGACGGCGATGGTCAGCTCCAGGCGTTGCGCGTCGAGCTGTTCAGCAACGGTGGCTACAGCCTGGACCTGAGCAGCGCGATCATGGGGCGGGCGCTGACTCACATCGACAACTGCTACCGCGTCGAGCATCTGCGCGTGCGGGGCCGCGTGGTGCGCACGCACCTGCCGTCCAATACGGCCATGCGGGGCTTCGGCGCGCCTCAGGCCATGGTCGCGATCGAGGAGATCGTCGACGCCGTGGCCCGCACGCTCAACTTGCCGGTTGAGGCGGTGCGCGCGCGCAACTTCTACCGAGCCGGGGACCACACCCACTACGGCCAGGAAGTGCGTGACGCAGAGCGCATCGGCCGGATCTGGGACCAGCTCCTCGAGTCGAGTGCGTTTGCCAGGCGCCGGCAAGAGATCGCGCAATGGAACGCTGAGCACGTGCAAGCGAAGCGGGGCTGGGCGATCACCCCGGTCAAGTTCGGCATCTCGTTCACCACGACGTTCCTGAACCAAGCCGGCGCCCTGGTACTCGTCTATCGGGACGGCAGTGTGCAGGTGAACCACGGCGGCACTGAGATGGGGCAGGGCTTGCACACCAAGGTGATCGCGGTGGCCGCGCGGGCGCTCGGCGTGCCGGCGGCCGCGGTGCGGCTGATGCCCACACGGACCGACAAGGTGCCCAACACGTCGGCCACCGCGGCTTCCAGCGGCAGCGACTTGAACGGCGAAGCCGTGCGACGCGCGTGCGCCGAGATCCAAGCCAGGCTCATGCCAGTGGCGGCGGCAGCATTGGGCTGTGCCGAGGAAGAGGTGCGGTTCGTCGACGGAGTCGTCAGCGGCGGTGGCGGTGCGGTGTCGTTTGCCTCCGTGGTCGAGCGCGCGTACTTACTGCGCGCGCCGCTGTTCGCCACGGGCCACTACGCCACCCCGAACATCCACTTCGACGCGGCCACGGGCCGGGGGGCGCCGTTCCGGTACTTTGCCTACGGCGCCGCTGCCGCAGAGGTGGAGCTCGACGGATTTACTGGGCGACACCACGTGCGACGCGTGCACATCCTGCACGATGTTGGCGAGTCGCTGGCACCGCGCATCGACCGCGGTCAGATCGAAGGCGGGTTCGTGCAGGGGGTGGGTTGGCTGGCGTGCGAAGACGTGTTGTATGGCGCGGATGGGGCGCTGCAGTCCCGCGGCGCGTCGACCTACAAGCTGCCGGGCATCGGCGAGTGTCCACCGGAATTCGTCGTCGACACTCTGGCGCGGGCCGCCGAGCCGGGCGTGGTGTATGGCAGCAAGGCCACGGGGGAGCCGCCCTTCATGTTGGCGATTGCCGTGCGCGAAGCCTTGCGGGATGCGGTGGCGGCGTTTCGCGGCGCCGGTCCAGTCCGGCTGGCTTGTCCGAGCACGCCCGAAGCGTGCTACTGGGCCTTGCGCGGTGGCGTGCCGGCGGCGGTCGACTAACGCCGGCGGCGCTGCGGCGCTGCGGCGCTGCGGCGCTGCGGCGCGGCGGCGTGGGGATTCCGCCAGCGCGGCCAGGAGTCGCCCGACGCCGTGACCACCAACCTGGTGCCCGCACAAAAAAGCGGGTGCCGCGCGGTTGGGCGGGGACGCCAGCTTTGTTGCCGGTTGAAAAACCCGCGTGAATACGGGCGTACGGTGCCGGGCGCGCCACCCCCGGGGGGGGCGCAGGGGGGGG
>JBCCGH010000301.1:0-6922 GCA_039029375.1 Planctomycetota bacterium | reverse complement strand
CCCCCCCTGCCCGGCCCCCCCCCAAACCCCCCCCCCCTCCGGGGCCCCCCCAACCCCCCCCCCCCCACGGGGGGTGTTTTGGCCGCGGCTCGGTACGACCGCTTTTGTTCCCGGGAGCGGACGATGCGAGACCTTCCCCCTCCTGGTGTGCAACGATGATCACTGCGGCACGGCCTCGGAGGTCTCCTTCGATGTGCGGCGCGGGCAGCGATACCTCCTTCGCGTAGGCGGAGATGGCGGCGCGGGCCCGCGGAAGGACGAGCACCGGTCCTAGACTGCAACGACGCTCGATTCTCCTGCAAGATGCAGCGGGTCGACCGCAGCGTTGGCGCTGGGCGACGTGGCTCGCGACGGGGATTTGGATTTGGCGCTCGGGCGTGAGACGCGGAACCGGCTCTATTTGAACGACGGAACTGGCGCGTTCGCGGATGTCACGGCGACGCGTTTGCCCGTCGACTCCGGTCGCGGCCGTGCGGCGTTCGGCGATGTCGACGATGATGGCGATCTCGATCTGTTGTTCGGCCACTGGTTCTTCGGTGCGGCGCAGAACACGCTCTACCTGAACGATGGGGCGGGCCGTTTTGTCGATGCGACGTCGAGCTACACGCCGTTCCGACGATCGCACGGTAGCCATTTTGTTGGGCGACGTGGACGGAGACCAGGACCTCGGACGCCGTCTTCGCGAACAACGGCGACCAGAATCGCCTCTACGTCAACCTGTCGCGTCACGTGGACACGCCCTTCCTCGCCATGTCCGGCCGCCCGTACCAACTCGACGTGTACGCCCGCCACAGCACGCCGGGCCTCCTCAACGTCGCCGTGCCCTTCGTGTCCGCGGCGCCGGCGGGGATCGCGGCACCTCCGTTCCGGACCTTCGGGCTCGACCCCCACGAGCATGATCACGTTGCCGGCGCTGGCGCTTCCGCAACCCGCGGGGGTTGCATCGGTGAGTCCCTCGATCCCGCGCCATCCGGCGTTGCTGGGGCGAGCGCTGCACGCGCAGGCCTTGCTCCTGCAGTGGCCGGGCACCGGCCATCTCGGCAACGTCGTGTCGGACTCGATCTGGCCCTAGACGTAGCGCCCCAGATTTTCGTTTTTGTTCCGCTTCCGCACGGGGCGTCCGCCGTCGCCGGATGCCCTGGCGTCGCGCCGTCTCTCTTCGACCCAGGCAATGATGAAGCTCATCCTTCGATCCGTCGCCCACTTGCTCGCGCTGGCGTCGGTCTGCGCGCAACCGATCCTGGTCGTCGATGCGAGCGGCGGGCCGGGCAGCCAGTACACGGATTTGCCGCCCGCCGTGGCCGCGGCACCACCAGGAGCGATCCTGCTCGTCCGGGGGGGGCTCGTACTCCGTGTACTCCACCAGCAAGCCGCTCCGGATCCTCGGCGATCCGGCCGCCTCGTTTGCCGTGTCACCCTTCGAGCCCATCGAGGTCCAGGGGATCCGCGCGGGTGAGCAGTTCGTGCTGCGTGGCTTCGCTTTCCTGCAGCTGGAGGTCACCGGGAACGCCGGTCACGTCCACGTCGAGACGTTCTTGTTGCCCACCACCACGACGGTCACGCGCCACAAGCAGGCCGCGATTCGCGCAGCGCCGCAGGCGCATTTGGGCGCCGACCGGGCCGGGTCCCCAGCTATCCTCTGCGTTGGGGCACACCGCACCCGACTGCGCTCCACCATGGTGCAGCAACGCATGTCCGAGACGACCTCCAATCCCGCCGAGATCGACGCATGGCTGCGCGAGCTCTGCGACCTGGCCCCGGGTCAGCGGACGGAGTTCTTGCAGCAACGGGTCCCGGAGCAAGCCCGGGACAAGCTGCGGCGCCTCCTCGCGAACTTCGACGAGGCAACTCAGAGCTCGGAGGTCGTGATGTTCGCGCCCGGCGTGGCGCTCCCAAAGTCCTTGGGGCCCTACTCCATCCAAGGCGTGCTTGGGTCGGGCGGCATGGGCGTGGTGTATCTCGCGCAACGCGAGGGAGTCCGCGACGCGGTTGCTCTCAAGGTGATGCGCAGTCTCGACTCCGCCAGTCTGCGCAAGCGCTTCTACCGTGAGGCTCAGATGCTCCGCCGGCTGAACCACCCCGGCATCTGTCGCTTCCTCGAGGTCGGGGATGTCGGCACCGCGCAGCTGCCAGAGCCCTTCCTCGCGATGGATTACGTCGACGGCGAACCTCTACTCGCGCACGCCGACGGCCACGGGCTCGACGACGCCCAGCGCATCGAGCTGATCGCCCGCGTCTGCGATGCGATCGAATACGCCCACCGACGCGGTGTGATCCACCGCGACCTCAAACCGAGCAACGTGTTGGTCCGTCCCGGGCGCAATGGCGATCGGACCGGTCATCCGGTGGTGCTCGATTTCGGGATCGCGCACGCGACCGGCGACGACCTGCTGACCATGACGCGGACGCATTCGAATGCGCTCATCGGGACGGTGGCGTACATGAGTCCCGAGCAGATTGCCGCCCGGCCTGGCGAGGTCTCGGCGACGTCGGATATCTACAGTCTCGGTGTCCTCCTCTTCGAGTTGCTCGCCGATCGGCTGCCCTACGACGTCCGCCATCGCACCTTGCCGGACGCCGTGCGCATCATCTGTGAACAGGAGCCTCTGAGCCTCGGAGCGATCCGCCCCGAGCTGAGCGGCAACATCGGCACGATCGTCTCGAAGTGCCTAGAGAAGGCCCCGCGTCGTCGCATCGCGACTGCCGGCGAAGTCGCCGCCGATCTGCGCCGGCATCTTGCCGACCAGAGAATCGTCACGCGCCCCGTCACTGTCTGGCGGCGGATCGCAAAGTACACCCGGCGCCACAAGCTCACCGTCGCCGTGAGCACAGCGCTGAGCATTGGACTCGTGACGGCGGTGATTTTTGGGATCCGCGAACGAGAAGCGCGCTTCCTCGCGGACCAGCGCACTGCCGAGGCGCAACGCGCGACCTACCAGGCCTGCCTCGGAGCGGGCCTCGCCGCGATCCAGAGCTCGGACATCAAGACCGCTCGGCGTCAACTGGCTCTCGCGCCAGAAGAGCTACGGGGTTGGGAGTTTCGCCACCTCGTATCGCGGATCGACCGGAGCGTCGCGATTCTCGAGCCCCCGGCGCAAGCCGGCAGCTACCGACCCGTGACGAGTGTCGACCCATCGAGGAAGGTGCTTGCGGGTGTTCGAATACCGGAGCGTCGAAGGTGGATGGACTCTGATGGTGCATCGGTGGGGCCTTCCCGACCTCCGCGAGGGACCACCGACGTTCTTTGGGCATCACTCGTGGCTCGACCACTCGGGAGATGGGCGACACATCTACGCCGTCGACGACGCCGGACAGCTCGAAGTACGGTCCGTCGTGGACGGACGGGTGATCGCCGCAACGCGCATCCCGGATCGAGGGATCCGGTGGGTGAAGGGGTCGTCGGAAACGTTGCGTGTCCTCTTTGGGCTGGAAGAGGGCGACACGTACCTCTGCGACTTCGCCGCCGGGGGATCACCGGTCCGGCTCGGCTCGGACTACGCGGCGCAGTGGACCGTCGACGCGCAGGCGAACTGGGGAGGCGGCGTCTCGCGGTCAGGGTTGCGGGTCCGCAGATTCGGGAGCAACGCCGCGTCGTGGGTCCTGCCCAGCCAGTTGTTCAACCCCTCCTACATGGTCTTCGACCCCTCCGGCGAGTTCCTGGCGGAAGTCGGCGACAACGGGCAGACGGCGGTTTGGTCGATCGAACCGGACGGCCCCCCCACGCCGGCGTTCTCGATCTCCGCACCCGGCAACGCGCTCGCGGCCGCGTTCGGCCGGAACGGAAGCCGCATCGCCACAGCGGGTGAAGACGGCACGATTAGCGTGCGCTCCCTCCCAGAAGGAGAGTTGCTGGGCGAGTTCACTGGCTCCGATCGACCGATCTCTGCGCTGGCCTACGCGCAAGACGGATCGATGCTCGTCTCGGTCGACTCCGAGTACACGGTGCGACTGTGGGGAAGCGGCGACGACCTGCAGGTGGTTCCGCACCCCCAGCGACCAGGGTTCACCAGCGAGAGCTACGTCTACTCGGTGTGCTTCGGCTCGACCGGACGCCGAATCTATACCCTGAGCTGGGGGCAGGGCGTGCAGATCTTCGACGCGGCGACCGCGCTACCGGTCGGCCAGCTAGCGTCGACGACCGACTGCCGGATGGTCGGCTTCGCCGTCCATCCGGACGAGACGCTCGTGGCGGTGGCGAAGGTGGACTCCGGATTGGAGGTCTTCGATCTCCGCACCGGCGACACCATCGCGACTCTTGACTCGCGCTACGGCATGATGTCGTTCTCGCCCGACGGACGCCGCTTGGCCGCCGTGCTCGAATCGGACCTGAGAGTCTGGGACACCGCGGACTGGTCGTGCGTCGACGAACGGCCGGGCTTCGGCGGCGGGAGGATCGCGGCCCTCTACAGCCCCGATGGCCGCATCCTCGCCGTCACGAAGGGGACCGGAATCGTGCTCTTCGACGCGAAGAGGCTGCAGCAAGTCGCGACACTGCGCCATCACACGCAGACCGTTGAGTGTCTTGCGTTCAGCGCAGACAGCACACGTCTTGCCACGCGCGCGACCCACGGCGAGCTCCTGATTTGGAGCGTGGCCGATCCCAACGCACCGCCCCGCGCGCTCCCCGGAGACTACCATGTCAAGGAGATGGCCTGGGGCCGCGATGGGCGGTTGTTGCTGGCCGGCATGGACGGCGTACTGCGGGTGTATGACCCTGAGCAGGGCGCCGAGCTCGTTGGCCTGACCGGCCACACCGACTACATCCACTCGGTGGCGGTCGATCCCCAGGGGTTGCGGGTCGTGACCGGATCGGGCGATACGACCGTGCGGATCTGGGAGACCGCACCTCTGCGCGATCGGTTCCAGGCCCGCCGCCGCTACGAGGCAACCGCGGCGCAGCTCGGCGCTCACGTCGGCGACCTCGTCGACCGGCTGGGCGCGATCGAGGCCATCCGCGTCGTTGGCGACGAGCCAGGGCGCTCCGCCCGCGAACGAGAGATCGCGGTGCAACTCTGCATCGCACGGGCTTTGCAGAGACGCTGAGGCAGGACCTGAGCTCGGCTGCCCGCTCGCAGCGCTGTTCGGCGGCATTCGGGCCCGCTACTCTCGAAGGGTAGTCCGCCCAAGGGAGTTGTGACTCTGGAACACGACCAGCCCACCGATCGAGGCAACGCGCATCTCGCCGACGGACGCGTGTTGATGACGAGAGATCTCGCTCCCGTGGTCTACGAAGACCTGCGGCGTGTCGCCGACGGGATGTTCCGCAGGGAGCAGCGGGGAATCACGCTCCAACCCACCGCGCTCGTGCACGGTGCTTATCTCGCGCTCGCGGATCAGGAGAACCAGACCTGGGAGAGCCGCGCCAACTTCCTCGCCGTGGCCGCGACCGCCATGCGCCGCGTACTCATCAACGCGGCCAAGGCTCGGCGCAGCGGCAAGCGCGGGGGAGGTTGGCAGAGAGTGACGCTGCACGGCGGTGAGATCGAGGGCCCCAGCGGCCACGTCGACTTGCTCGACCTCGACGCCGCGCTGACCAAGTTGGCTGGCGTCAAGAAGCGCTACGTGCGCATCCTCGAGATGCGGTACTTCGGCGGGATGACCCTCGACGAGGTCGCCAGCACCCTGGGCGTCGGGCGCACCCTCGTGGTGCGCGAGTGGGCCCTGGCCAAGGCTTGGCTGGCGACCGAGCTGGCGGAGATGCCCAACCGCGGGCTCTGATGACCTGTGGCCTCTTCAGTCGTGGGCTTGTCCACGACTCGAAGAGGTCACGAAGAGCACCAGAGCCCGCACCCGAGGGTCGATCAGCCGCCGATCGACCACTGCAGACCGTTGGTCTGCGCAGTTTGGAGCGCTCCCGTCGCGCCACCACCGTTGTCGACGAAGATGGCCTGCCAGAAGAGGTTGGCGCAGGGCGACCCGGTGGGAATCGTCAGCTGGAGCGACGACGCGCGGGCAGCATTGAACGGCAACATCGGCAGCGTGACGAGCGGCTGCACGAGCAGCGTCCCCCCATCAAACGGCAGGCTGATCTGGGTCTGGCCCAGGAGCAGGACCGGCGTATCGCCGGGGTTGCCATTCGCGACGGTCAAATCGCTGGTCGCTCCCAGCGCGGGCACCACCAGCGTAAACAGCGAGGGGATCCCCAGGGTCCCGGCCTTACCCGTGCCATACGGCAGCGCGGCCGCCGCCGCCGACAACCGCACGGTCAGGTCGGTGTCACCGGTGAAGACGAAGTCGGTACGCCCGTCGCCATTGACGTCCGCCATCTTCGCGTCCGGTCCAGCCCAACCGGCGCTTCCGTGGGGGTCTTGGACGACGGTTTGGAACGTGCCGTCCCCGTTCGACAGCCGCACCCAGAGGTCGGCGTCGTCGGTGTTGACGTAGTCGGCGCGCCCGTCACCGTTGACGTCCGCCATCCTCGCGTTCACGCCGCTCCAATAGGGGCTTCCGTGGGGGTCTTGGACGACGGCTTGGAACGTGCCGTCCCCGTTTGACAACCGCACCCAGACGTCGAGATGGCCGGTGTAGACGAAGTCGGAACGCCCGTTGCCGTTGACATCCACCATCCTAGCGTCCGAGCCGCTCCAACCGGAGCTTCCGTGGGAGTCTTGGACGGCGGCTTGGAACGTGCCGTCATCGTTCGCGAGCCGCACCCAGAGATCGGTGTTGCCAGTGAAGACATAGTCGGTACGCCCGTCACCGTTGACGTCCGCCATCTTGGCGTCTGGGCCAGCCCAACCGGAGCTTCCGTGGGGGTCTTGGACGACGGTTTGGAACGTGCCGTCATCGTTCGCCAGCCGCACCCAGAGATCGGTGTTGCCAGTGAAGACATAGTCGGCGCGCCCGTCACCGTTGACGTCGGTCATCCTCGCGTTCGAGCTGCCCCAACCGGCGCTGCCGTGGAGGTTCTGCACGACGGCTT
>JBCCGH010000300.1:0-6931 GCA_039029375.1 Planctomycetota bacterium | reverse complement strand
GGGGGTGGTGGGGGGTTTTTGGGGGGGGTTTTTGGCCTATGTGGGGGGGGGGGGGGTGGTGGTGGTGGGTTGGGTGGTGCGGGGGGGGGGTGGGGGGGGGGGGGGGGGGGGGGGGGGGGTGGCGGGGGCGCCGCCCCCCGCCCCCGACTCGAGGTTGGGGGGCAAGTCCTCGCGGGTCACGAGCGGGCCTTCACAGAGCACGACGGCCCGCTCCACGAGGTTCTCGAGCTGCCGGACGTTGCCGGGCAGCGCCGCGGCGGCCAAGGCCTGCACCGCGTCCGGCGTGAAACCGGATACCGCCTTGCCGTTCTCGCCGGCGAATCGACGCAGGAAGTGCTCGGCGAGCGGCGGGACGTCGCCGGGCCGGTCACGCAGTGGCGGCACGTGCATGGCCACCACGTTGATGCGGTAGTAGAGATCCTCGCGGAACGTGCCGTCGCGGACCGCGGCTTCGAGGTCCAGGTTCGTCGCGAGAATGACCCGCACGTCGACCGAGATGGGGCGGCTGTCGCCAACGCGCTCCACCACACGTTCCTGCAATACGCGCAGGAGCTTCACTTGGAGCGCTGCGGACGACGTGCCGATCTCGTCGAGGAAGAGGGTGCCACCGTCGGCCGCCTCGAATTTGCCGGCGCGGTCCTTCACAGCACCGGTAAACGCGCCCTTCATGTGCCCGAACAGCTCGGATTCGAGCAGAGAGTCGGGCAGCGCGCCGCAGTTCACTTCGATGAAGGGGAGCTCGCGGCGCGGCGACAGCGCGTGCACCGCGCGGGCCAGCAGGCTCTTGCCGGTGCCGGACTCGCCGGTCAGCAGCACCGTCGTGCGCGCCGCGGCCACGGCCTTGATCGTTTTGAAGATGGGCTGCATCGCTGGGTCGGCGGCGATGACGTTGTCGAGTCGGACCCGATCGTCCAGCGCGTCGCGGAGGGCGCGATTCTCGCGCTGTAGCTGTAGCCGCTCGATGGAGCGGTCCAACGTCAGCTTGAGCTGGGACTCGGAGAACGGCTTGCTCAAGAAGTCGGTGGCGCCGGCGCGCATCGCCTGCACCGCATCCTCGACGCTGCCAAAGGCGGTCAACAGGATGACCGCCGTGTCGGGAGCGCGTGTCTGCAGCTCGCTCAGCAGCTCCAGGCCGTCCAGGCCCGGCAGCTGGAGTTCGGCGATCACGACGTCGACCTCGTGCTCGAGGGCCATCCGCAGTGCGTGCATTCCATCGCCGGTGACCAGGACGTCGAGGCTGGCAGCTTCGAACAGGCCCTGCAGCTCGCGCTGCGTCCGGGGATCGGGGTCGGCGATGAGAGCTTGGACCATGGCAACGCGGTGGAAGTCGGCTGCGGTGGTCCGGCGGCGTCGTCGGCACGCGACACCCTCGCGGCGCGCGTTGCGGACCCCGGACGCCGTGATGCCTATCGGCGACAGGGTGGCCCCGGCTTGGGTGCGCTGCACCGAAAAGGGTCGCCGCCTCCCATTCGAACTGGCCCACTTTAGTGTGAAGCGCGTCGCCGGGGTCGGGGGCCCGGGGGCCGCGCGCCAGGTGCCCCCGCACGCTCTCAGCAGGGGCGCCTCGCTGCCCGGCGACGACGTGCCGGGGGGAGGTGGGCGTAGGGCGAAGGCGGGCCGGCGAGGCCCTTCCATGTAGACAGTGTCCCGAGGCGCGCCACGGTGACGCCGCTTTGGGCGAATCGGCGGCTGGCCTGCGCCTTCACACTGAAGTGGGCCAGTACCGTAGTGGGGCGATTCAAGAGTTCGCCACCTAGGTCGCTGGTCCTCTGCGCCGTTCGTGGCGTCGCGTCGCCCCAACTTGTCCACCGACAAGCCCTGCGGCGACAGCGCGCCTTGCGAACAACACAGATGCCTCACCGACAGATGCACCGAACTTTCGAATCACACCACTAGTGACGCGCCAGCTCGACTTCGAAGCGGACCGGGCCTTCGCGTTGGCCCCGGACCAGGGCCCGGCCGCCGTGACTCTCGGCGGCGGTCTGCACCACGAAGAGGCTGAGGCCTTCGGGGGTGCCGCCGAGCACCCGGTTGAGGTAGTAGGGCGCGAACGTCCGCGGCAGTTGCCAGGGCGGCACTTTGGCGCGGCTGAGATGCATGATGACCCGGACCGTGTCGCGGTCCTCGGCGAGCTCGAAGCGCAGCGTGCCGTCGCGCTCCAACAGCTCCAGACCGGCTCGACCCAGGTGCTCGACCATTGCTTCGAGCACGGGGCGGTCGCCGCGCATCCGCAGCCCGCCCGGGGCGTCCGCCAAGCCCGTGCCGCCGGCTTCGCCAGCGGCCGCCGGGGCGGCTTCGACCGGCAGCTCAAGCGCCGCGTCGCGGCCGACGCGGGCGACGGCCGCCCGCGTGAGTTCGGCCAGATCCAGGTCTTCCCGCAGGCTCTTGCCGTTGATCGCGCGCGTCACCAGGCGGATCTTGTCCATGGTGGTCTGCACGCGGCTGAGTCCCTCGCGGATTACGCGGAGCAGGGTGGCCGCCGTCTCATCTTGGTGCAGCTGGCTGTCGAGAAGCTGGACGTGCCCGGCGGTGACGAGCAATGGGTTGTTGATCTCGTCGGACAGGCCTCGGACCAAGTCCAGCAGCCCCTCGCTCGAGGGCCGGGCGCCGCCAGCGAGAGCGGCGTCGAGCGCCGCTGCGACCCGAGCCCGGGCCGCCGGCAGGATCAACGGATCGGCGTGCAGGCGCTCGGCCATGGGGCGCAGTCGGGCCTCGTCGGGCGCCTCACCCAGCAGTACCATGCCCACGTTGGGCAGCAGCGATCGCAACAGCCGCAGCGCGCCGACGTCTTCCTCCTGCTGATCCGTCATAACGGCGAAGATGGCGTCGGGGTGCCACTGTTGGATCGCGTCCACTTCGGCGTAGAGATCGCCAAAATGCCGCAGCGTCGGCGTGTGCACCGAACCGGCGAGCTGCTCGTGCAGGGGCGAGGCCTCGGCGCCTACGACGGCGACGCGGGGGGAGGTGGCCATGGGGCTACCTCGGTCCGGCCGCAAGGCGCGCCGCGTTGGATGAACCCCGCTTGCCACCGGTGGTTCGCGGCGGCGTTGGAGCGTCGGGGCCCACCGCTGCGCCGTAGCGGTCTCGGTTTGGGGATCGCCTGTTCATCAATCTCGCGCGGCGAGACGGTCGCCCACGCCGCCATTGCATCGTAGCTGTGTCGCCGAGGATGTGGCCGACCGATGCCGATTCGGCGACGCGGCAGCCGATAAGAGAGTCGGTGGAACGATCGCCGGGAGTTCGGAGCTGTCCGAGGTGCGGCGGTCCCCGACACGAGGGGGCGTGCGCGCGCGCCGAGGGCGAGGCCGTGGAGCTGCGCCTGGTTCCCGGTCTGCCCGAGCCGGTGGCGACACGTCCGGCCGTCGACGTCCGGCTGATTCGCGAGTTCAAAGGTCCCACCGTCGGCGACCTGCTCGCCGCCGAGCCGAACGCTCTGGATCTCCTGCCTGGCGTCGTGCGCACGATGCAGGACTCCGTGGAGGCGGGCGACCTTGCCGAGGCCGAGCGCCGCCTCGGCACCGCGTTGGGCCTGGTGCTGCCCGGGCCCGGCGAACGCCGGCGTCGGGTGCGACGCGTCCTGCGGTGGGGGCTGGCCGGGGCGCTGCTAGCCGCAGCGGCGGTGCTCACCGTCCTTACGGCGCGCTTGTTCGCCTGAGCGATGGGTGGGGTAGCGTTGGCGCACGGCCGCGGCTTGGGCCTCGATCGGGCACGGTCCCTTGTTTGACCGCTGCGCTGAGGTGAAAACAGCGACGTGCACCCCACCGCCGAGTTGAACGGAAGCCCGATGGCGCCGCGGCGCCCGACGCTCGACATCAGCGTGGTGGTGCCGATCTACAACGAGTTCGACAACCTGGTCGCGCTCCACGAGGCCCTCAGCTGGGCACTGACGGCGATGGGGCGCAGCTACGAGATCCTCATCGTCAACGACGGCAGCGATGACGGCAGCGGCCCGCTGTTGCGCGAGCTGGCGAGCGAGGACCCGAACATGCGCGTCCTCAGCTTCCGCCGCAACTATGGCCAAACCGCGGCCATGTCGGCGGGTTTCGACTACGCCCGTGGCGGCGTCGTCGTGAGCATGGACGGCGACCTGCAGAACGATCCGGCGGACATCCCGCGGCTGGTGGAGGAGCTCGAGCAGGGCTACGACATCGTGTGCGGCTGGCGGCGCCGTCGGCAGGATGCCTGGCTCACGCGCCTGCTGCCCTCGAAGATTGCCAACCAGCTGATCTCTTGGACCACCGGCGTGTCGATTCACGACACCGGCTGCTCGCTCCGAGCCTACCGTCAGTGGGTGGTACGCAGCCTCGACCTCTACACCGACATGCACCGCTTCGTCGCGGCGCTGGCGGCTGGCGTCGGCGCGCGGGTCTCCGAGATTCCCGTGCGGCATCATCCGCGGCGCTTCGGCCGGTCGAAGTACGGACTGAGCCGGATCTTTCGAGTGGTGTTCGACCTGCTCGTCATCAAGATGCTGATCCAGTTCGCCGCCCATCCGATCCGCTGGTTCACAATCTTGGCCCTGCCCCTGTTCCTGGTGACCCCCGTGTTGTTCACCATCGGCGCGTTCAAGTTCGACGGCATCACCATCGTCGCCACGGGGTTCGACACCTACTGGATGACCGCTGCCGCCGTCACGGCCGTGGTCGCGCTGAACGTGTTGCTCCTCGGTTTCCTGGCCGAGCTGCAGATCAAAGTGTCGTGCTTCTTTCGCCGCCGGATTTCGGTGACGGCGCGGGAGGCGGCGCAGTGAGCGGCAACGAAGGTCTGGTCTCGCTGGTGATCCCGGTCACCAGTCAGGACGCCGACGTCGGCGAGCTGCTGCGCGAGTGCTCGGGCAGTCTCGAACGCGCCGGCTATCGGCACGAGTTCGTCTTCGTCCTCGACGGCGTGGCCGGCCAGGTCGAACGCGAGCTTCGCGCCAACGCCGACCGCTACCCGCTCAAGATCGTGCGGCTGCAGGGCGGTGGCCTGGGTGAGTCGATCGCTCTGTCGGCCGGTGTCGACCGCGCCGCGGGCGAGATGATCGTCAACATCCCGCACTACCTGCAGGCCGAGCCCGACGACCTCGACAAGGTCATACAGGCGTTGGAGAACGGCGCCGACTTTGTCGCGACGTGGCGGCATCCGCGCGTCGACCCGTGGCTCAACCGCCTGCAGTCGCGATTGTTCAACTGGATGCTTCGCGTGCTGATGGGGATCACGTTCAACGACCTCAACAGCAGCGTCCGCGGCATGCGCAAGCGCGTGCTCGAAGAGGTGAACGTCTACGGTGAGCTCTACCGGTTCTTGCCGGTGCTGGCCCTGCGGCAGGGCTTTCGCACGGTCGAGGTCAAGGTCCGCCACCGGCAGGAGAAGGGCCAAAAGGGCTTCTACGGCATCGGCGTCTACGTGCGCCGGATGCTGGACATCCTGGCGATCACCTTCCTCACGCGCTTCACCCAGCGGCCGCTGCGCTTCTTCGGCATGTTGGGGTTGTTGCTGATCGTGATCGGACTGGCGCTGTGCATCAGCCCGATCTGGGAGCGGGTCACTGGCATGAACACCAGTCAGCGCCCCATCCTGGTGCTCGGCACAGTGCTCATCGCGTTTGGCGTTCAGCTGATCGGCTTTGGCCTGGTCGGCGAGATCATCATCTTCACGCAGGCGAGCAACCTCCGCGACTACAAGATCGAGGAGGACCTGGTGGAGACGGAGGAGTTCGTGCCCGACCTGGTGCCGCCGCCGGTGCTGGAGGGCACACCGCTGCGCGTGCGCGAGATCTTGCCTGGCGAGGACGCCAAGTGGGACTCCTTCGTCCGCCATCATCCGGACGGGTCGTTCTATCACTTGTCGGGTTGGCGGCGCGTCATCGAGGACGTGTTTGGACACCGGCCGCGGTGTCTCGTCGCTGAGCACGGCAAACAGTGGCTGGGCGTCCTACCGCTGTTTTGGGTGAAGAGCCCGTTCCTCGGCCGCAACCTCGTGAGCATTCCGTACGGCGTCTACGGCGGCATTCTCACGGATCGACCGGACGTCCGTACCGGGCTGATGGAGGCGGCCAAGGCGCACGGTCAGGAGCTGGGCGCGGCGTACATCGAGTTGCGCCACTTGGTCTCGACGGAATCGGATCTGCCGACCTCCGAGCTCTACGTGACGTTCCGCAAGGAGCTGCCGGAGCAGGTCGACGCGGTGATGCCGGCGATCCCGAAGAAGTCACGCGCCGAGGTGCGCCGCGCGCGCGACAAGTTCGGTCTGACCTTCGAGGAGTTCCGCGACCTCGACCAGTTCTTCAGCCTGTTCTCGCTCAACAAGCGCCGCCTGGGCTCGCCGTCGCTACCGCGCCGCTGGTTCCAATCGCTGGTCGACGAGTTTGGTTCGCTCGTGGTGATGCACGTGGTGCGTGACGCGGAGCGGCGACCCATCGCCGCGGTCATGAGCTTCTCGTACAACGACACGCTCTGCGCCTACTACTCCGGCTCGGACAGCCGCCGCCACAAGACGGGCGTCAACCAGTTCGTCTACTGCAAGATCATGGAGTGGGCGGTCGAGAAGGGATTCCGCGTCTTCGACTTTGGCCGCAGCCGCCGCGACACCGGACCGGCGTCCTTCAAGAAGCACATGGGCTTCGAGGCCGAGCAGCTGCACTACGAGTATGTGTTGCTGAAGGAGGAGGCGTCGTTGCCCGACTTCCACCCGAGCAATCCCAAGCTCAAGCTGCCCCAGCGCGTTTGGTCGCGGCTGCCGCCGTTTGTCGCGGATCGGCTTGGTGGCCGATTGTCGCGCTACCTGCCCTAGGTGTGCTAGCTGCTAGGAGCTAGTGTTGCGTGTCGGAAGTTCGTCACATATGTCGACGGCCCTCTGCGCCGCTCGCGGCGTTGCGTCTCCTCGACTTGTCCACCAACAAGCCCTGCGTCGACAGCGCCTTGCGAGCGGCACACATGGCTCGCCGACT
>JBCCGH010000299.1:0-6946 GCA_039029375.1 Planctomycetota bacterium | reverse complement strand
GCATTAACCGCGAGGTATCGGCGCCGGTCGCAAGGCGGGTCGCCGCAGGCATCTTCGTGGATACGGCGAGGACGACCCAACGCTGCGAACGGCGTTGAGGGCCGCGGAGAATGCCCCAGATTTCTGAATCACACCACTAGGTTGAGAGGCGAGATCTGACCATGGCTCAACCAGTCAGCCAGATCCCTGGAGCACCCCGCTCGGGCAATCAGTCCCTGGCGTTGATCATCATTGCCGTCCTCGCGGTGATGCTGATCCCGATGCCGCCGCTGGTCCTCGACCTGCTCCTGTGCCTCAACATCACGCTCAGCCTGCTGATCCTGATGGCGGTGCTCAACGCGAGCAAGCCGACCGACTTCTCGACGTTCCCTAGCGTCCTTCTCTTTACGGCGCTCTTCCGGCTATCCCTCAACGTCGCTTCCACGCGGCTGATTCTGCTGTCTGGTGACCCTGGCAAGGTGATCCAGGCCTTCGGCGACTTCGTGATCGGCGGCGAGTACGTCGTCGGCATCATCATCTTCCTAATCCTCGTGGTGATTCAGTTCGTCGTGATCACCAAGGGTCAGAACCGCATCAGTGAGGTGGCCGCGCGCTTCACGCTCGACGCCATGCCGGGCAAGCAGATGGCGGTCGACGCCGACTTGAGCGCCGGCATCATCAACACGGAGGAGGCGAAAGCGCGCCGCAAAGAGCTATCGCACGAGGCCGAGTTCTACGGGGCGATGGACGGCGCGGGCAAGTTCGTGCGCGGCGACGCGGTCGCGGGCCTCATCATCACCGTCATCAACATCATCGGCGGACTGGTGATGGGAGTCGTGATGAAGGGCATGGACGTCAGTGGCGCCTTTGCCACCTATACGATCCTCACGGTTGGTGACGGGCTCGTCTCGCAGGTCCCGGGGCTCGTCGTGTCGACGGGCTCGGGCTTGCTCGTCACGAAGAGCAACAGCGACGCCGGCCTGGGGCACGAAATGGGCAACCAGATCCTCCGGCAGCCCACGGCGTTGCGCTCCGTCGCCGCCATCGTAATGGGCCTGGGGTTTCTGCCGGGAATGCCGATCCTGCCGTTCACCGCATTGGCCGCGGGGCTCTACTCGCTGGGCAATCGACCGATCGCGCCCCCGCCGCCCCCGGATGAGGACGCGGATGAGGCCGAAGGCGACGACGACGCGCCGGCGGCCGTGGAAGACCTATTAAACGTCGATCGGCTCGGCATCGAGATCGGCTACCGCCTCATCAGCCTCGTCGAGGACGGCAAGCACGGCGGCCTCCTCGACCACATCCGCTCGCTCCGCCGCCAGTTCGCGACGACCCATGGCCTGGTGGTCCCCCCGATTCGGGTGCGCGACAACATCCAGATCGACCCCAACTCCTATCAAGTGCTCCTCGGCGGTCAGGCCATTGCGAAAGGCGAACTCCGCGCCGGTCACTTCCTGGCCATGGACCCGAGCGGCACCTGCGGCCCGATCGAGGGAGTCGACACGATCGAGCCGGCGTTCGGCCTGCCGGCCAAGTGGATCTCCGAGAACGACAAGGACCGCGCGGAAGTGCAAGGCTACACCGTGATCGACGCCCCATCGGTCCTGGTCACGCATCTGACCGAGGTCCTCAAGAGCGTCGCCCACGAGCTCCTCACGCGCGACGATGTGAAGAACCTCGTCGACAACCTGCGCAAGACCGCGCCGGCCGTGATCGACGAGCTCGTCCCAAGCCAGCTCAGCCTGGGTCAGCTACAGAACGTGCTGTCGGCACTGCTCAGGGAACAGGTGTCGATCCGCAACTTGCAGACGATCATGGAGGCGGTCGCCGACTCGGTGCCGGAGTCCAAGGATCTCCGACTCCTGACGGAGCGAGCGCGCGGCAAGCTGGCACGGACGATTCTGGAGCCACTCGTCGACGACTCCGGAACCCTGCACGCTGCCGTCATCGACCCGGACCTGGAACGCGGCCTGGCGGATGCCGTCAACGGCGCCGAAGGGCTGGCCAACCTGGCTCCGGGGTTCCTGTCGCGCCTAGTCGACAGCACCGCCGCGGCACTCGCGGACATGGCCAAGCAGGGCCGCAACCCCGTGCTCCTTACACGGGCCTCGCTGCGGCCGCTGCTCGCCGAAGCGATCGCCGGCGCCATCCCAGGCGCGACCGTGCTGAGCTATCAGGAAACAGCGCCGGCCGCTCGAGTCGAGACGTCGACGCGGGTCGCGGTTCATACCGGATGAGAGGTTAGCTCGTGCTCTTGAAACGTATACAGGCCACGACGCTGCAAGAAGCCGTCGACAAGACCATCGCCGAGTGCGGCGCCGACGCGCTGCTCGTCGAGACCCGGCGAACCCGCTCGGGCTACATGGTCATTGCGGGCAAGCCCCAACCACCTCGGCGTCGGCGCGCCGTGGCGCGCCCAAAGTGGACGCGGGGATTCCGGCCGCTCGCCAAACGAGGACGCACGTTCGGTCTGAGCAATGCAGTCCTGACTGCGGTCGAGAAGGCAATGATTGATACTCGAGTGCGCCTCGAGCGCGAGGGCGATCCAGCGGTCCCCACCGTCGCTGCCCGGGTCCTCAAAGCGCTCATTCGCAGCGAAGCCATGGAGCTACCGCGCTACAAGGTCACGGCGGTCATTGGCACCACGGGCGTCGGCAAGACCACCACACTCGCCAAGCTCGCCGCCGTCGCCGTGCGCGAGCGCGGCGAGCAGGTAGCGATCGTGACCATCGACACCTACCGCATGGCCGCGGTTGAACAGCTCCGCGCTTTCGCCGACCTGATCGACACCCCCTGCGAAGTCGCCTTTACGCCCCAGGAGCTACGGCGCGCCGTCCACCAGCACGCGAGCGCCGATCGTATCTTCATCGACACGAGCGGCGGTAGCCCGCGCGACCGGAAGGCGCTACTCCGCCTCGCCGCGCAGCTCCGGCTCACCAAACCGGCGTGCCTGCTGTGCCTCCCGGCGAGCACACGCCGCGTCGACGCGCACACGACGCTCGTCGGCTACGAGCCGTGCGGGATCGACACCGTCGCACTCACCAAGTGGGACGAAACCGAGGTCCCGGGCGAGGCACTCTCCGTCGTGATCGAACAAGGCCTATCCATCTCCCACCTCACCGTCGGTCAAGAGGTCCCCGAGGACCTCGTCGCCGCGGATGCGAACGACATCGCCAACCACGCGTTCGCGCTCGAACCCGACTCTCTCGAGGCTACCGCATCGTGATTCCTCCACATCAGGCGCGCGCGTTGACCCGACCCGCTGCCACAAAGACCCCGGCAACCCCTTGGCTGGCGATCACCGGCGGCAAGGGCGGCGTCGGCAAGACCGTGCTGGCGGTCAACGTCGCAATCCTCGCGGCTCGCGCCGGCTACCGCACCCTGTTGGCCGATCTCGACCCCGGGCTCGCCAACGTCGACGTCCATCTACGGCTGGCCCCCCGGTGGACCCTGGACGATCTTACGCGCGGGGACTGCTCGCCCGCCGAAGCCCTGGTCGCTGGTCCCGCCGGCGTTTCGGTCCTACCCGGCCGCAGCGGCTCCATCGCGTTGGCCGACGGCACCATGAGCATTGCGTCGGCCCACGCGGCACTACGACGCGCTGCCCGCGGCTTCGACCTCGTGGTCGTCGACACGGGCGCCGGCATCGGACCAGCCGTGGTGGAGACACTCGATCACGCGACGCTCGCCTTGATCACCACGACATCTGATCCTTCCGCCGCGACCGACGCCTACGCCCTCACCAAGATCCTCCTGCAGCGGCGTGCCCCAACCCCGCGACTCGTGATCAACCGCGCCCGCAGCATCGACGACGCCGCCCGCACTGCCGGGCGCCTGTCGATGGTGACCCAACGCTTTCTGGCCACGCCGCTCACCCTGACCGGATGGCTGCGCAACGACTCCGGGGTCGAGCTGTCGGTGCGCAACCAGCGGCCGTTCGCCCTGCATGGCAACGGGCCTGCGCTCGAAGACTTGCGGGCCCTCACGGCAACGGCACTTTCTGAGCTGCCCGGTCTGCGGCGGCGCCAAGCACTCCGCGACGGCTCCTCAGCCTCAGAGCCGGCCGCCCGCCCCACGCTGCAGGCTCCGAACCATGCTCCTGGCGCCGCTCGGCGGCCCCCTCGGGCGGCGACTTCGAAGAAGTAGCAAGCCCCCAAACGCCGGCGGCGAGGAACGGTTACCGACGCGGCCATCGCCGGCGCGAGATTGCGCGCACGGATCGGCCACCATCTGGGCGCGCGTACAGCAGCGATCACTTACCATCGGGTCGGCTCTGCCGAGGTCCGATCGAGGGATCGGAGCCCAACCCCCGGCTGAACGCATCAGTCCGAGGAGCTGCCATGCACCCGATCACCCCTCTACTCCTGCTGACGCTGGGCGGGAGTCCTGGATCGTCGCACCCATCCATCGAGCAACGCATTCGCGTCGACGCCTCGACCGAGGTCACCGTTTTTGTCGAGTCCGGCACACGCCGCGCCGCGGTCACCCGTGACCACGGCCAGACGTGGCGGACCCTACCACCGGTCGACCATCGCCTGCGCCTGCGTCTCGCCGACTTTGACCCCCTGCTCGACGGCCCACCGCCCATCCCCGATCTGCTCCATGCGGCGCCGGACCACCGCCTGCACATCGTACAGTTCGCCACGCCGATCATCGCCGAGTACCGAGCCGCCGTCCGCCGAGCAGGCGCGCAGGCGCTGCGCCACAGCTACTTACCGACCCAGTCGCTGGTCGTCCGCGCCGATGCCCACTCGGCGCAACAACTGGCGACGCTGCCCTTCGTGCGGTGGGTGGGCGCCGATCACCCCGCCTATCGAACTGAGCCGGAGCTCGTTGCGGCGCTCGCCACCGGAACCGACCTCGCGCCCGCCGCCTATGACGTACTGCTCTTCGACCAGCGTGGTGATGAGCACGGCTTCGAGGCCTTCGTCCGCCAGGTCGGCGGCACCGTCGAACAGGCCGGCCTCGGCGGTGGCCTCGTCCGCGCACACCTGGACACGGGCGCCCTGCTGCAGGTCTTGCACCACGACGCGGTGCTGTGGCTCGACCGCCACACCCCGATCGGCACGGACAACGATCACGCGCTCACCCAGAGCGGTGCCCGCCGCCTGCACGGCCTACCGATTCCGATCGATGGCAAGGGCATGACGTGCCACCAGTACGAAAGCCTGGACGCCGCGCATCCCGAGTTCGCCGCATTGCCGCCGTATCGCACGACGCCGCTCCCGCTGGGCGCGGTCCGCGTGACCAATCACGGCACCAACACCGCCGGACAGATCATCTCACGCGGCGTTCATCCCACGAATCCCGACTTCCGCGGCTTCGTGCCGTTCGCGCAGATCCACTACACGCAGCTATCGTCGGGCAACCGCTACGACCTCTATCGCCAGCTGGTGGACCCGACTGGGGGCGTGCGAGCACTGGCGACCACCGCGGGTTGGGGCGGCTCCCGTACGACGTTCTACACCTCGCAATCCGCGGCGGTCGACACGGCGCTGCTCGACCACGACTTGTTTAGCACGCAGAGCCAAGCGGCCGGGCCCGCGACGCAGTCGCGGCCGGAGGCTTGGTCGAAGAACAACTGCAGCGTCGGCGGCTTCTTGCACTTCGACAACCCCGATCCCAGCGACGACGCGGCGTGCGCCTACTGCAGCGTCGGGCCCGCGGCCGACGGCCGGATCGGCGTCACGCTGACCGGCTACGCGGACCTCGTCGAGACGACCGCGATGGGCGGCGGCTACGTGCAGAACTTCGGCGGCACCTCGTCGTCGGCGCCGATGGTGAACGGCCTGGGCCAGCTGGCGATCGAGATCTTCACCGACGGCATGCTCGGCTACCCCGGCGTCAGTTGGCAAGACCGCTTTGACGCGCGACCGCGCTTCACCACAACCAAGGCCATGTTGATGGCCACGAGCCGGCAGCTGATCTACAGCCAGGCCAACCGCTTCGAACAAGGCTGGGGCTTCCCCAACGTCGGTGACCTCTACGACCTGCGCGATCAGATCCTGATCATCGATGAGGATCGCGCGACCACGACCGGTCCCTCGCGCGACGTGCTCAGCCAGGGCGGACGACGCAGCTACGTCGTCTTCGTCCCGCCCGGCACACCCGAGCTCCGGGCCGCGATGACCTATGCCGACGTTGCCGGTAACCCCGCCGCCCAGAATCAGCATCGGGTCAACGACCTCGATCTCGAAGTCATTGCCCCGGACGGCACCCGCTACCCCGGCAACCACGGCCTTCGCGTCGGACCCACCAGCCTGGCGAGCAGCACCGAGACGGAGAACAAGGACACCGAGGAAATGGTGATCCTGACCGCGCCGGTCGCGCCGGGTGCGTGGACCGTGTCGGTGTCGGCCACCGAAGTGCTCGCCGACACCCACGCCGAGACCGCCGCACAAGACGCCGACTACGCCCTGGTGGTCCGTGGGATCGGTGGCGGCCGCGACACGTCCGGCCTGCTGCTGGACGTGGTCTCCGATGCCCCCGGCGACCTGCGAATCGGGCTGAGCAACGTTCCGGCGACCGGCTGGGCCACCGGCTACACGTTCTTCTCGGCCGACACGAGCCGCCTGCCCTCACTTGGCAATTGGTTTGGCATCGAGCTCGACGCGCTCACGCTCGCCGGTGCGGTCTTCCCGCCCACGGCGGGGGGCCTGTTCGCGTTCACCCCGAGCGCCAATCCGTCGCTCTATCCCAACGCGACGTTCGCGATGCCGCAGGGCATCGCCATCGCCGTCGCCGGCCTGGAGCTCGACGCGACCGTGTTGCTCTACGACGGCAGCGGGAACGCCGTGGCTGCGTCCAACGTCGATCGCGTCCGGGTGCGCTAGTGGTGTGATTCAGAAATCTGGGGCATTCTCCGCGGCCCTCAACGCCGTTCGCAGCGTTGGGTCGTCCTCGCCGTATCCACGAATATGCCTGCGGCGACCCGCCTTGCGACCGGCGCCGATACCTCGCGGGTAAT
>JBCCGH010000298.1:0-7149 GCA_039029375.1 Planctomycetota bacterium | reverse complement strand
CGCGACAAAAACCACCGGATCCAATCGCCTCCGCCGATCGCAACCCGCACGACCCGCGCAACCCGTGCCATCGACGGCGCTTGAATGCGGTGGTTTTTGTCGCGGCACCGTACGTTCGGATCACCATGCGTGTTGAAGGCATCCCCACCGGGGAGGAACGCTGCCAGGAGTTCCGGTTGCGCGACGGCGACGACCGGTTGATCACTCGCGGTGCAGCCATGGCGCGCCTGCGCGATGACGCCGGGTTCGCGGCCCACCTCGAGGCCGCGATCGCGCGCTGTCCGTGGGAGGCGTGCTTTTGGGAAACGCCACCGCTGCACCGTGGCAACCAGGACCAGCCGTTCACCATGGCCGTGCTGCGCGCCTCGGTGCTCGCCGGCATCGCTGCGGATCCACAGCCGTTCGCCGCGCACCTGGCCGCGGGCTTCGGCACCGACGCCGTGAGCACGTTCGCCAACCTCGGCGGCGACTCGACCCTGGTCGCGCCGTGCCAAAACGGGCCCAGCGAGGCCTATCCACATCTGGCGGCGTTCGTGCGTCGCGCGCGACCAGAGCAACGCGCGGCGCTGTGGCGCGCGGTGGGCCACGCGGTGACCGAGCGCTTGGGCGACACGCCGCTGTGGCTCAGCACGTCGGGCTCGGGAGTCTCCTGGCTGCACGTGCGTCTAGATCCCTCGCCCAAGTACTACACCTGGCCGCCATACCGCGCGCCCGACGCCTGACGCGCGGCAGCCGGCGCCGCGATCTGATAGAACGCGCGCGGAAAGTCACGTGATGCAGAAGCTCGGGATCCTGGCGTTGCTCGCGGGCCTGCTCGCCCTGGGGCTCGCGTTCGCGTGGAACCACACGCAGCGCAACGCGCCCTCGCCCGAGCCCGAGCCCGAGCCATCGCCGCCGATCTCCAGCAACCAGATCGCACCCAGCACTACGGCCGCCAACGCCGCCAAGCCCGGGCGGCAACCGGTCGCCGGCCCACGCGCCGCGCCGACCCCCACGGGGGCCACGCGCCGCTTGCGCGGCCGCCTGCTGCAGCGGGACGCGCCGCTGGCACGCGTCGACGTCCAGCTGTGGCAGCACAGCGGGACGGTCACCCCGCATCGGCTGACCCGCGTCGCCGAGACGACCACCGATCGAACCGGCGCCTTCACCGTGTCCTTCGCCGCCCCACCCGCCGCCAACCAGCGCTTTATGCTCGCGGCGATCGGCCCCACGGTCCCCACACGTTGGCACGTGCCCTCGATGCCGCGGCCGGCGCGCGACGACTACGACCTCGGTGACCTCGCGGTGCCGAGCGGGGGCACGATCCGCGGTCGGCTGGTCGACGCGCAAGGCGCGCCGGTTGCCGCCGTGCGCGTCGCGATCGCGGGCGCGCTCAACCGAACGCGCCTCGCGTTCGCGCCGCGCGACGCCGGCGCCGAGGCGACGCCGTGGCACCCGCCCGTGCAGCGCACGGACGCCGACGGTGTCTTCGTATTCGAGGGGCTCCCCCCGGGCAAGCACCGCGTCCTCACCGACGGCCGCGATCACCTGGCGACGAGCCAAGACGCGGAGCTGGGCGCCGGCGAGACGCTCGACGTCGGCGCGCTGCTCGTCAAGCGCGGTCGCGTCGCCACGGGTCGCGTGCTCGACGACGCGCAACAGCCCATCGCTGGCGCCACCGTCGCCCCGCAGGCCCGCTACGGCCGCGTGGATGGACACCTCGCCGTGACGACCGACGAACGCGGCGCGTTCCACGTGCGCGGGATGGCGCGGCGCGCGCGGCTGCGCATCAGCGCGGCCGGGTTCCTGGCTGAGGACCTCGAGGTCCCCGCCCCCCTCGACGCGCCGCTGCTCGTCAAGCTCGAGCGCACCGTCACGCTGCGCGGCCACGTGACCGGACACCGTGGCGCCCCCACCCGGATCGAAATGGGCACCGACATCGTGGCGCAGCAGCGCATGACGAACTTCCCGCGCGACGCCGCGGTGGCCGAGAACGGCACCTTCGTCATCCACGGCCTGGCACCAGCCCGCTACTGGGTCCGCGCCATCGTCCGAGGCGTCGGTCGCTCGAAGCGAGCCACGGTCCAGCTCACCCGGCAAACCACGCCACTCCCTCTGGTCATCGAGCCGTTTCCGACGCTCCGCGTCACCGTCCGAGACGACACGGGACAGCCCGTCGTCGGCGCGCGGCTCGTGATCGACGAGCGCGCCGCGCGATTCCCCAACATCTACGCGGACGGTGCCCCCGGGCTCGCCGCGCGGATCTTGAGCGGCCATCGCGCCGCAACGGGATCGCGGCCGACCACCAACCAACGCGGCGCAGCCGTCGTGCCTTATCCGGCTTCGCTGCGCCTCGCGATCGCCGCGGCGCACCGCGACCACCTCGCCGGCGCGCGCGTGTTCACGGCGGGCGCCGTGCCCGAAGCCGCCGAGATCATCATGACCCGTGCCGCGCAGATCACCGGCCGCGTGGACGATGTCGCCGCGCGGACGCAGTGCCGCATGTCGGTGCTCCTGCGAGAACTCGCCACCGAACACAACCGCCTTGCAGGCGTCGACGCCCAGGGCCGCTTCAGCTTGGACCACCTGCCGCCCGGCCGCTACGAGTTGGCGCTCCACTACGCGCACGAGCACCGGGCCGACGTCCCCCACCGCACTAAGCGCACGCCGATGCTCGGTGGCGCCGATGCGCGAGTGGTCCTGCCCATCGCACTCGCCCCGGGCGAGCAGCGCCAGCTCGCGCTCGAAGTCCCGCCGCTCGGCACGATCTCCGGTGTCGTCTTGCAGCGCGGTGCGCCGGTCGCCGGCGCCGTGGTCGTGCCGGACCCCGTCGACCAACCCGAGAACGCCCCGCTGCGCTTCTCTGCCGCACCGGACCATCCCACCCGCCACAAGAATCGCCCCCACGCGATCACCGCTGCCGACGGCGCGTTCCACTTCGCCTACGTCAACCCGGGGGCTTGGGACCTCTACGTGCGCCACCCGACGGGCCCAGCGACCATGGCACCGGTGCGGGTCCGCGCCGCCCAGCCCGCACAACGCATCGAAGTCGACCTAGTACTCGGCGCCGCCGCCGTGCGGGGCACGATCGACCAACAGCCGCTGGCCGCCGCCGAACGCACGGACGCCAAAGCCTACCTGTTCCGCCTCGAGCGCAGTGCCTCGGACGCGTTCCACTGGCCCCACCACGGCCTCAGCGAAGCGGCGTCGATGTTGGGAATGCCGCTGCTGGCCGACGGACACTTCGCGTTTGATCACCTCCCAGCCGGTCAGTGGGTCCTGCGAGTGGCCACGCGCGGCAAGTCCACCACGGGCGAGAGCGTCTGGCTGCAGCGCCGTATCACCACCCAGCGGGACGAGGTCATCGACCTCGGTGTCCTGCGCCGGCCGCAAACGCACGACGTGCAGCTCCCACTCGCCCTCCCGCGCGCTGCTGCCGACGACCCGTGGCACCAGGGCCACGGCGTCTGGGTCCGTGACGCGCACGGCGACGTCCCAAACGGCGTGTTTCGCGCCACGTATCCCGTCGAACACGACCAGCTCATCGTGCGCCTGCCGCCCGGCGCGTACCGCGTCGAGCTCTTTGAGCAGGCCAACACCATCGGCGCCGGCCTGTGCGGCAAGTCCACCCTGCGCGTGCGCGATCTCACCGTCCACGCCGACGGGTCCACCGAGCCGGCCGTCCTCGACTTCCGCGACCGATAGCCCGACCGTCTCCGTGGCTCTCGTTGTGACGGGGGGCGCGACCTGGCGCCCAGTCTTTGGATCAACGACGGCGCCGGCGGATTCACCAAAGACGCCGCCCGATCGGCCTCACTATGGGCCGCGATGCCGCCCGGCGTGGCGCACGCCCAGGTGCGCGACACGGACAGCGACGGCGATCCCGACGTCGCCGGGGTCACCGCGGAGACGGTGTTCGCCGCCCACAACGACGGCAGCGGTCACTTCAGCAGCGGTGCGCCCCTCGGCGCCGTGCTGCCACCGCTCGCGCGGCCGATATTGACGGTCGCTGACTTCGACTCCGACGGTGACACCGACGTCCTGATCACGCACCGCGACGGGACGAACGTGCCCTCCATCCTGCTGACGTCAATCGAGCGCCAGCTGTACCACGACGCCCTAGCCACCATCGGCGGGCACGGCGCCCTGTCGCTGCGCGGCGCGCCGGGCAACGCGTGGGGCATCTTGGGTGCGGCGAGGGCGACGCCGACACCGCTCGGCGTCTATGGTGTCCTCCGGCTTGCGGCGCCACTCGTGGTCGCAGCGACGGGGACGTTCGACGGCACCGGCGCGACCAACTGGACGTTCCCGGTGCCCGATCTAGTGTCGCTGGTCGGCGCGACACTACACTGGCAGCTGGTCACGGCCCCGCCGCTGCGCCTCGGGAATCGCGAGCCGATGCAGATCCGCGGTTTCTAAAGGGCGCCCCTCACCCCGATGAGCGCGCGGGGCGCGCGATCTACACCCATTACCCCGGAGTCATCAAACATGGCTTGGTCGTCGTCCAAGAGCGCCTTCACGCCCTGGGTTGTTGTCGCCACCTACGTCGCCGTCGCCGTCGGCACCGCGCCCGCGCAAGACCCCGGGTCGCTGCGCCGACTTGGCACGCTGCCCTTTCAGGCGACCACGTCCTACGGTGCCGCGCTCGGCGACCTGGACGGCGACGGCGCGCTGGACGCGCTGACGGTCGGCTTCATCCCGAAGACCACGGGCCGCCATGGCATCTTGTGGCGCGGCGATGCTGGCGGCGATTTTGTGGATGCATCCACGCAGCTGCCGGCGAACGCGTCGAAAGCGCGCGACGTCGCGCTCGGTGACGTCGACGGCGACGGCGACCTCGATGCGATACTGGCTCTCAACGGCGACCCGCGCGGCACGCCCGGAGTCGGCGCAGAGCTGTGGCTGAACGACGGCACTGGGCGGTTCATCGACGCCCCAGCGCGGCTGCCGGCCAGCGTCAATCGGGTCGCTCTGGCCGTCGCCATGGGTGACGTCGATGGTGACGGCGACCTCGATGCCCTCTTCGGCCAGTGGGGTCGGCCGTGCCTCCTCTTCATCAACGACGGTAGCGGGCAATTCACCGACCAATCCGCCTGGATTCCCCAGGACTCCAGCGTGACCGAGGCCCTCGCGCTGGTCGATCTCGACGGCGACGGGGATCTCGACGCCGTCCTGGCCAACGGCGCTGCCGGCGCAGCGTCCCGCGTCTGGGCCAACAACGGCACCGGCCACTTCTCTCGCGCGTTCGTCTTTCCGTTCACGAGCGAGGCCTACGCCCTCGACACTGCCGACATCGACGCGGATGGCGACGCCGACGTGCTCTTCGGCCTGGCGACCGGGGCCGAGCTCTACGTCAATCTTGGCAACCTCACGTTCGTACCCTCGACGCAGATCCCAGCGGCCGGCGCGAGCGGCGCGACTCGCGCCGTCGCACTCGCCGACGTCGACGGGGACGGGCGTCCCGACGCCTTGATCGGTGGTCAGGGCAGCGAACCCAATGAGGTATGGCACAACTTGGGCGGTGGTGCGTTCGCACTCAGCTCCAAGCCAACCCCACCTCTGGTCGCTGGCGACGCGCAGGATCTCGCGATCGGTGACGTCGATCGAGACGGTGACCCTGACGTGCTCATCGCGACCGCCCCCGATCAGGAGAACCGTCTGTGGCTCAATGACGGCACCGGCGGCTTCCTCGACGTTGGGGCCGCGAGCGCCCGTATCCCGGGGGCACCGCGCATCACGCAAGGAGCGGCGGCGGTCGATGTCGACGCCGACTCGGATCTCGACCTCGTGCTCACCTGGCGCCACCCCACATCGATCTGGGAGAACGACGGCTCGGGACGCTTCACCAGCCGATCCATCGGCATCCCGGGGCGAGCGTCGGTCGCGGTCGGCGACGTCGATGGTGACCGCGACCCCGACCTGCTGTTCCGCGACGCCCTCGCCATCAACAGCGGCAACGGCTCCTTCGCTCCGGCTCCACTCCCGGCAGGCCGGAGCCCCGGTGTGAGGGACTACACGCTCACGGATCTCGATGGCGACGGCGACCTCGACGTCGTCGTGGCACGCTTTGGCCCCAATGAGATCTGGTGGAACGACGGCGCGGGCGTCTTCTCGCTCGCGACAGGGCTGCCGCAGACAGACCTGATGTCTCGGGTGGTGGTCACGGGTGATGTGGACGGCGACAACGACCAGGACGTGATCTTCGTCAATGAAGTCGGCTACAGCATGTACCTAGTCGTGTCACCAGGGGACCGCCAGGTTTGGCGCAACGACGGCGCCGGCGGTTTCACGGAAGAGAGGATTCCCGACCGCGACCAGGGGACCCACGCCGACCTGGTGGACTTCGACCTCGACGGGGACCTCGACCTGTTCCTCCTCGACCTCTATGGGGCCCCGGAGATCTGGCAGAACGACAGTAGCGGCACTTTCACCTTCGACGCGACGAGGACGGCCTCGCTGACAAGCACCTTCGTGTTCCTCGTCGAGGACATCCTCGTCCGCGACCTGGACACCGATGGCGACTTCGACCTCCTGGGAGTCACCGACAGCACCGTCTTCGCTGGCCTCAACGACGGCACCGGCCACTTCGTCGCCAGCGCCCCTCTGCCCATCAAGCTGCCACCACTCTCGCGGCCCCAACTCGTCGCCGGAGATTTCGACTCCGATGGCGATGGGGACGTCGTCATCACGCTTCGCCAGACCGACGTGCCACCGATCCTCCTCACGTCCGTCGACCGCCAGCTGGTCGCCGAGGCTCTGCCCACCATCGGCAGACCCGTCACCGTGTCGGTGCGCGGTTCGCCAGGCGACGCTTGGGGCATTCTCAGTGCCGCCGCCGCCGCCACGACGCCGCTGGGCACGATCGGGATTCTGCGACTCGGCGCTCCACTCGTGGCCGTGACGGCAGGCACGTTCGACGCGACTGGCGCCGACTCAATGACGTTCCCGGTGCCGCCCTGGGCGTCCCTCATTGGCAAACAGCTGCAACTCCAGATGGTCACGGCCCCGCCGCTGCGCCTGGGCAATCGCGAGCCGATGCAGATCCGCGGCTTCTAGTGGTGTGATTCAGACAGATGGGGCATTAACCGCGAGGTATCGGCGCCGGTCGCAAGGCGGGTCGCCGCAGGCATCTTCGTGGATACGGCGAGGACGACCCAACGCTGCGAACGG
>JBCCGH010000297.1:0-7187 GCA_039029375.1 Planctomycetota bacterium | reverse complement strand
CCCGGCGCGGCCACCACCGCGCGGCGCGCCGCGCCGACGGCCCCGCCGGTCGATCAGGGCCGACGCCGGCCCACCAGCGTCCTCGATCGGCTCGTCGCGAGGCCTGACTACGTCGCGCTGGACGAGCTCCTGCAGAGCCGTGAGTTCAACCCCGACGGGCAAGCGGTGACGGCGCGGCAGCGCGCCGCTCTCGCCACGCTCCTCCAGGCGCACCAGCCCAACCTGTCGGCCGGCCGTCGGCGTCGCGGCCACATCCGTCGCGCGGAGCTCGCGGCGCTCGCCGCGGCGGGCCACCTGGAACGCCTCACCCTGAACGTGCAGATCCTGCCACCCGACGTGCGCGGCGGGGTCATCGACCGAGCCCGGTCCCGATACGCGCGCGAGGTGGCGCAAGCCGCCCGCCAAGGGCGTGACGCGGCGTCCTGGGAGTCGTGGTTGCGGCCCTATATCGAGGACGCCGCCCGTCGCGCCTGGCCGCAACGGTATCTCCACCGCGACGCCGCAGGCCAGACCTGGGTCGCGACCGAGGCCCAGCTGCGCCGGTTTGCCGCCGCTCAAGCCGACGCCCAGGCCGCGGCAACGGCGCTGGTGCAGGACCTTGGCAACTTCTTCGAACGCCATCGCCTGCTTCCCGTTGGCGGCGCCGCGCGGGTCGTGCAGGCCTACCGCGACCGGCTCGCCGACGGTTGAGCGCCCAACCGCAGAAGGGCGCGACCCGACCCGCCGCCGGGGCTACGATTTCTGAACCGATGAACCTCCCCTACAATCCCTACTACCTCTCTGAGCAGGACATGCTCAACCTCGTCGACGCGGTCGAGCGGCAGGGGGAAGCGGACTGGCAGCTGTTCCTGAGCTACGCCGAGGAGATCCACCTCCCGCCGGGCGGGGTTCTCATCCGCCAAGGCGACGCCGACCGTTCGGTGTTCGTGCTCACCAGCGGCATGGTGGACGTGACCACGACCCGCGGCGAAGGGCCAACCGAAACAGTGGCGTCGGTTCAGCCGGTCGCCATCTTTGGCGAGCAGACCTTTCTCGACGGCCAATCGCGCACCGCGACGGTGACCGCTTCGGAGGACGTCATCGTCCACCGCCTGCGGCTGTCCGACTTCGACCGGCTGCGTTCGGAGGAGCCGGAGATCGCCTGCGCGTTTCTCTTCGACGTCGCACGGACCGCGTCCCTGCGCATCCGCGACCTCGTCGGCGAGTGACGCCGACCGCTCCCCGGCCGGGCCAGCCGTCAACGACCGACTCGCCGCCCGGGACATCGCCGCCACGGCGGACCGGACGCTGCGCTGCTGGCGACCGAGCCACAGCGCCCCCGCGAGGCGCAGGGCAAGCTGCAGGTTGAAGTCGCTGTGAAACCCAAACAGGGATACGCCACTCGGATGGGTCTCGGCGTTCACGAGCTCGCGACCGATCACCTCGAGATAGGCCCGACATGGCGTAGCGACAGCAGGTCGCCGGTGGCCGCCAGCTCCGGCAACCAGTAGCCGTAGCCTGTGCGCCACGCCGCACCAAAGCACGCACGGTGATGCGCCAACAGCGGAACCAGTGGTGTGGCGAACGCCCCGGCCATTGCGACGGCGGCGGTCCCCGGCTGGATCCAACGCGAACGCTCCCACCACCAGGACGCGACGATCACGGAGCCAGGAGCGCGTTGCCCAGGCGCACGTCGACGCTGGCCCTCAGGACCAGCGCACCGGCGGCGCGGCGCCCGAGTCGCGGCGGCCCGGACCCCGGCGCGAGGAGCAGAATCGGCAGAGCAGAGCCACGCCTCGATTGACGGCGAACGCAGCGTCCGGGAAGGAGGCCCCGCACTGCCGCGCACCGGCAATAAGCAGTGGGAAGCCGAATGGCCAGCGCGAGGGGTGCTCGCCGCACGGTGGCCTCCAGCTCTCCAACGGCGCCGTGGTGATCCTCTCTCCGGCAAGCTGACCGGCCGCCAAACCACCTGCGTACTCGCGGTGACTGGTCAGCAGTTTGGGCTACCCACCCAAATTGCTCAGCACCAAGACCACGATCGCCAACGCCAAACCGACAAGCACGTACTGCCATGCCGCCGCCACCAAGCCGACCGCGATGGTCGCGCCCGCCAACCGAGCGTGCGCCTTCTGGATCCAAGCCAAGACTCCGAGGACGATCGCCAGCAGGCCCAAGCCCATATGCGTCAGCGCGACGGCGTCGCGCGACCCGGTCGGCGCCTCCACCGCTTGCTGCGCCGGCTCGCCCAGCACCTTCTCCCGCAACAGCTTCTTGCCCACTTCGAGCGTGCGCTCCTTGATCGACCGCGACTCCGGCGGCGGGCTCGGCGGGGCGGTGCCGCGAAGGTCGTCGGCAAACACCGCCACGCCTAGGGCAACGAAGGCGATGAGGAGACCGATCGCTGCGAGTCGATTACTCATCATCGACAAGCCTCCTGGGCGGGGCGACGTAACGGCTGCGACGGTTCGCCTCTGGAGTCTGACATCGAGGGATGCAGTCTATCCGGGCGCGAGACGTTCGGCACCGTGTGGCCCGCCCTTGGAGCCGAGCCGCGGCCGGTGCCGCGCTCAATAGGGCAGGACGTCGAGGATCTCACCGTCGCGAATCCGCGCTTGGATCGCCTGCCACGTTTCGGGCACCAACAGATCGCCGTGGTGGTCCAGGAACAGCTGTTTCTGTTCTGGGTTCAGCCCGAGGAACGCACCGAACTCCTCGGGGAAGACATCGTGTTCGCCGACGTAGAACCACGGTTCGGCGCTCATCTCATCCTCGTGCGTCCGCGGGGCAGGTAGCCGGCGAAAGTTGCAGTCGCCGAGCAGACACAGCTCGTCGTAGTCGTAGAAGATCACTCGGCCGTGGTAGCTCACGCCGAAGTTCTTCGGCAGGAGATCGCCCGGAAAGATGTTCGACGTCGCCAAGTCGCGGATCGCGGCGCCGTAATCCACAACCGCCCGCCGCGCGCTCTCCGCGCTCACCTCTTGCAGGTAGAGATTGAGCGGGCGCAGCCGACGCTCGAGATAGGCGTGGCCGATCACCACATGGTCGCCCTCGAGCCGCGTCGTGTTCGCGGTCGCGGCGAGCAGCTCTTCCAAGACATCCGGTGAGAACCGGTCGCGATGGAACTTGAGCATGCGGAACTCCTGCGTATCGACAAGCCGGCCCGCCTTGTCGTGCTTGAACACCAGGTCGTAGCGCGCCATTACGTCGTCGCGCGTGGTTTGTTTCGGCGGCGCAAACCGATCACGAATCACCTTGAAGACCAGATCGAACGACGGCAGCGTGAAGACCACCATCACCATGCCCTTGTTGCCCGGCGCGAAGATGAAACGATCGCGGGACCGGCGCAGGTGCGTGGCGAAGTTGCGGTAGCGTTCGGTCTTGCCCTGCTTGGCACGGCCAAGCACGGTGAACAGCTCATTGACGGGCCGCCGCGGCATCAGCCGCTTCAAGAACACGATCGCTGCGCCGACCGACTCGAGGTCGACGTGAAAGTAGGATCGGGCGAAGCCGAACAAATGCGCGACTCCGCCATCGCCCTGCAGGACAGCGTCGATCGCAATCCCCTGGTCGGTGTTCTTCAGCACGATCACCAAGGGCGTGGTGCGGGTCCAGCCCATGACGCGCCCCAAGACGTAGGCCCGAGTGTCGCGGTAGAACACCGCGGCCATCACGTCGATGCACAGGACCGAGTCGCCGTCTTGCTCGTTGCGATAGTGCTCGGCAAGCTCGGTCGCGACCCGTGCCGCACTGGAGTCGAGATCCTCGTAGTCGATCGACCACTCGAGATTGCTGAGGACGCGGTGCAACACGACATCGAGGCAGCCCTCATTGACGTAGTTGCGATACGCCACCGGCTCGTCGACGTTGACCATCGGAACGTTCTCGTCGCCGACAAACTCGACCGCCCCGTCGATGCCGACGGTTTGAAAGATGCGGCGCGTCACCGAGCTGTAGTAGGTCCGCGCGAACTCCGGGTCCGGAAGATCGCGGATGAGCTCTACAAACACCGCCTTGGCCCGCCCCCACAGGGCCCGGTCGTGCAAATCGCAGCCGAGCAGCTGCTCGACCTCGCGGACCGAACGCGCCACACAGCGGTCGTACAGGTCGATCCGTTCCACCGAGTCGCGCCGGCCCTCCGCCCACTGGCGCCGCTCGAATCGGGCCTTCGCCCGACGGGTGATCTCGCGGAACGCGTCGTTGTAGGCGACGAACGCGGCGCGCAGGTGTGCGGCGCACTCCAACGCCAGCGGCTGCTCGGTCTCGGGCACCATCGGTACCTCTCTTTCGGCGATCCGGGCGGCCGCAGCACAGTGATCGCTGCCCTTACCCGCGATCGCTCCACGAGGGCGCGGCCACGCCAGCCCCTTGCCGGACGCAGAGCGGGCGTCCCAACAATCCGAGAATTGTGGGCAAGGCCCGGAGTCGACCTGATTCACCGAGTGACGCCCCCCACGTCAAAACGCAAGCCAAACCGAATCCGTTTATCATCGGGCCATGAGTCAAAGCGTTCGGCGGTTCTCCATCGCCCTGGTGGGCATGTTGTCGGCCCCACTAGCGGCGCAGCCGCTATTCACGACCACACTGAAACAGCACCTTCCCGAGGCCATCATCCACGGCGGTGACGTCGCGGTGGCCGACATCGACGGCGACGGTGACCAAGACGCGTTCGCCGCTGGGAGCATCGGAAGTCGCCTACTGCGCAACGACGGCGCCTTGCGCCTGGTCGACGTCACGGCCACCCAGTTCGAAGGCGTGGTGTTCTCCGCCGGATCGCCCACGTTCGCGGACGTCGACGGCGATCTCGATCCAGATCTACTGTTCTTGAGCGGCGCCGTGAGGCTCTATCTCAACGACGGTGCCGGCTCATTCTCGCTTGCCACGACCGGGATCCCGCAGTCCTACCAGATCCTCCTCACGATGGCGGTGGCGGATGTCGACGCCGACGGCGACGTCGACTTGTTCGTCGGCAATCCGCTGGAGTACGCCTACTACCCGTACGTCACGGTCGGTGGTCAGGATCATCTGTATCTGAACGACGGCACGGGGCAGTTCACGGACGCCACCGCCCAGCTCCCAGCCGGCTTCGAGTTTACGGTTGCCGCGGCGTTCGCCGACGTCGACGGTGACGGCGATCCGGACCTCGCGATCGGCGACGCTGGCGCCGCGGATCGCTTGTGGCTCAACGACGGGGCTGGCATGTTCTCACGAGCCCCCGCGGGCGCCTTGCCCGCCGATTCCACCGGCACCACGAGCGACGTGGCGCCGGTCGACGTGGACGGCGACGGTGACTTGGACCTGCTGCTGCCGACGCGGCTCGGCCCGGACCGGCTCTACCTCAACGACGGTAGCGGCCGCTTCGCTGACGCCTCGTCGACGCACCTGCCAACGAGGGCCGCCCACACCACCGGTGTGGCCGTGGGCGACCTGGACGGCGACGGTGACCCGGACCTCGCGCTCGTCACGCCCGAAGTGCCCACCCAGCTCTACCTGAACGACGGCGCCGGCGTCTTCACCGACGCCACCACCGGGCGACTGCCGAACGAGGTCACCGGCGCCGCCGAAGCCACGAGCGTCGATCTGGACGGCGACGGCGACCTCGACCTTCTACTGAGCCGCAATCTGGCACAGAACGGGCTGTTCTCAAACGTCGGCTCGGGCGTGTTCGTGGACGCGACGCCGCAGACTTCGCCGCCCTCGCTCGATCGAACAGAGGCCGTCGCGGTGATCGACATCGACGGCGACGGCAACGACGACCTGGCTTTCGGCAACGACAACGGCCAGAACCGTCTATGGCGCCACCGCGGCGATGGCACCTTCGAAGACGCCACCGCGGGCCTGCCGACGCGCAGCGATCGAACGCTGGCGGTCAGCGCCGGTGACGTGGACCGCGACGGTGACGCCGATCTGCTGTTCGGCAATCTCGACGCCCCCAACCAGCTCTACCTCAACGACGGCACCGGCCAATTCACCATCGCCCCGCCGAGCCGCTTCCCCGACGTGCTCGACTCCACCTACGCAATCGTCCTCGTCGACCTGGACGGCGACGGCGACCTCGACTTCGCAGCGGCCAACGCGGACATCGGCCCAGAGGGCCAGAACCGACTCTTGATCAACGACGGCACCGGCGTCTTCAGCGACGCCACGGCGACCCGGTTTCCCGCCGACGCAGACTTGAGCCTCGCGCTCGCCGCCGGCGATGTCGACGGCGATGGCGATGTCGATCTGATTTTCGGTAACAACGGCGTCGACCGACTTTATCGCAACGACGGCAACGGCAGCTTCGCGGTCGCCGCGGGGGCGTTACCGCCGAACCCGCGCATCACCCATGTGCTCGCGCTGACCGACATCGACGGCGACGGCGACCTCGACCTTGCCTTGGGCAACCGGCTCTATACCAACGACGGCAGCGGCAGCTTCACCAACGTCACGGCCGCGCAGTATCCTCTCACCGTCGTGTTCCCGGGAGCGATCGCCGCAGGTGACGTCGACGGCGATGGTGACCAAGACCTCCTCGCCGGGCGCGGCGCGCTCACTCTCGCGCTCAACGACGGCGCCGGCTTCTTCGCGGACGGCTCGAGCAAGGTCCCAGCTGGGTTGCGCCCCGAGGCGTTGGCGCTCCACGACCTCGACGGCGATCGCGACCTCGACCTCGTGCTCGGCCAACTCAACGAGAACCGCATCTACTTCAACACGCAGCGGCAACTGGTGACGCCACTGCTACCGATCCTTGGCGCGACCTACCAGATCGATGTGTTCGCGCAACGCGCGGGCCATGCCGCGCCAATCACCGCGCTGCCGTACTTGGCAACGGCAACAGCAACGGTGCCAGTGGCACCATTCGGCGTGTTCGGTCTGGCGCCACCGGTCGTGGCGCTGCCAGCACTCTCCATCCCCGCCGCCGCGGGCATCGCGTCGCTGGCCCTCACCGTGCCCAACGCCCCGGCGCTCGCCGGCATCCGGCTCCACGCCCAAGCGTTGGTATTGTCGGGAGTGGGCACCGGCAACTTGACCAACGTCACCGCCGACGCCATCACGCCGTAGACGCCCGCCGCCGGCGCCGCGGACGCTAGTGTTGCGTGTCGGAAGTTCGTCACATATGTCGACGGCCCTCTGCGCCGCTCGCGGCGTTGCGTCTCCTCGACTTGTCCACCAACAAGCCCTGCGTCGACAGCGCCTTGCGAGCGGCACACATGGCTCGCCGACTT
>JBCCGH010000296.1:0-7306 GCA_039029375.1 Planctomycetota bacterium | reverse complement strand
GCCGCGGCGCGCAGCGCGGCGCTGCGCCGCCGGCAAGTGGCGGCGGCGCTACCGCTGGACCCGCGCCCGTTCGCCGGCTGGCAGGCCGTGCCGTGTCGCGTGGTGGCGCGGGCCGGGACCGGCGGCGCCGGCCGCGTGGCGGTGCTGACGCTCGACCGGCGGTGCGCCGACGTCGTCGGCCACGTCGGGTTTGCGACCTACGGTTACGCGATCGTCGGGTTCGCCGACCCGCGCGCGGCCGGGCCCGAGCCGGTGGAAGTGGCGCTGCTGCACGCGCGCGAGGCCGAGCGGCCGCGCCGGTTTGCGGCGGAGGTGGACGTGGAGGGCCGGCGCCTGCGATTTGTGATCGAGCCGTCGGCCAATCTCGACCAGTGGCCGCTCCGCTGCACCACGATCGACGATCCCTACGCCGCGTCGCAGCTCCGCTACAGCGGCGCCGCGGTGCGGACGGCGGCGCTGGCCGATGATCCGCTGGGCGCGTTGCCGCCCGGGCTGCGGGTCGGCTCGCTGCGCGTGTGGGGCTATCCGGGCGAGCGCCGGCACACGCCGATTGGCCTGTTCGTCGAGCCCGACTTCAGCCCGGAGGCGATCTCGATGGTCGTCCTGTGGCGCCCCGCGGCTGCGGCGCCGCCGCCCGTGGCGCTCCGCGATCCGCTGGCGGGAGGCCGTCTGGAGCCCGCGCGCGTCCTGGCGGTGCCGGCGCCGCCGCCGGTCGGTGTGCGCTGGCTGGTGCACCCTGCGCCGGGGGTGCCGGCCCGGGCCGGCGCGGCGCTCGTGGCCGAGGGTCGCCTGCATGGCACGCTGACGTCGGGCGGTCGTGGTTGGGGGCTGGCGACGCCGTTTGGTCGCTCGCATCGCCGCTGGTCGCTTACCCTCCTGCCGGACGATCCGAGCGAGCCACCCCGCGACTTGGTGGCGCGCAGCGTTGCCGTGGACGGCGTGGCCGCCGCTGCCGTCGCAGGAGGCACGACGGGCGCCGCGGCGCCACAGCCGCTGGCGCGCGTGCTGCTCGAGGTCATCGACGGCCCGGGCGTGCTGTTGCCGGGGGCGCTCTTTAGCGGCGGCAACGGCGTCGACTGCCCACCCGGGCTGTGGGTCGGGCGGGTCGAGCCCCGCGGCCGCGGCCTCGCTGTGGTCGTGCCGGCGACGCCAGCGGCCGGGCTGTCGCTCTTTGCCGCGGAGGGCGCCACGTGATCTGCTGGGTGCTCGCGTTCTACGTGCCGTTTGGCCTGCTCGTCCTCGACGGCTGGCTGGCTCACCTGCTGCTGGAGGTGCCCGTGCTGACGTTGGCCCTGTGCATGTTCCTGGCGCTGCAGGCGCGCGCCAGCGCGGTGCCTGGCCTGCTGGTGTGCACGGCGCTCGCGCGCTCAGTGCTGGTCGGCGGCGACGCCGCGCTCCACGTGCTCACCCTCGGGCTGCCGGTCGCGGCGCTGGTGCCGCTGCGCGGGGTATTCTTCTTCGGTCATCTACTGTGGCAAGCCGCGGCGGCGGCGTTCTTGGTGCTCGCGCTGCCGGTGGCCGCGGCGCTGATCGCGCGGCTCGTCGACGACGCGCCGCCCATCGCCGGCGTAGGTGGCGCCCAGCTGGCGTGCGCGATCCTCTGTGTGCCGCCGGCCACCTGGCTGCTCGGCGCGCTGCCACCCTTCTCTCTGCTGCGTGAGGTCAGCGAGTGATGCGGCGTGCGGGCGGCGGCGGGTTTGGCACGGGGGCGCGCATTCGCTGGCTGGGGTTGGCGCTGGCGCTGCCCGGTTTGGTGATCGCCGCGCACCTCGCATTGCTGATGGTGGGGCAGCACGCGGCCTGGCTCGAGCGAAGCTACCGCAACCGCTGGGTGTTCAAGGACGTGCCGGCGCGGCGCGGGGCCCTGTTGGATCGCGACGGGGTGCTGTTGGCCGACGACCAGCCGGCGTTCGCGCTGTCGTTGCACTTTCGCGAGTTTCGTCGCGGTGATCCGGTCGGCGTTGCGGTACACGGCGCCAACCTCGCCGCCAAGGCCGAGGGGCTCACCGACAACCGTTACCGCTTGGTGCGCGGCGCGCACGGGCCGAGAGCCGCGTTTGCTCGCATGATGGCGTTGCCGTGGGCGTGGCTCCAGCGGCAGGGGATCCCGGCCGAGCTGTCGCGCGACCTGCGGTTCTACGCCGCCGCGCTGCTGGGCGGGTTGCTCGAGATCGGCCGCAGCCGTGGTTTTCAGCGGCTGGATGCGCCGCCGGTCGCCGGCGCCGCCGCGGCGCCGGGCGCGCCGCTGACCTTGGCCGACGCGCTGGGCGCCGACGACGTGGCGGCGCTGCGCGCGGCCTTCGCCGAGCGGCTCATCGAGCTGGAGCGTCTCGACGTCGCGGTGCGCGGCGCGGGCGCGCGGCGGGGCTTGTGGCAGGTGTTGGAGCAGCAGCGCCAGCGCCTGTGGTTACAACCGGAGGCCGAGGATGTGCTCTTCACGTTGGCGCGCAGGCTCGAATACGACGTTGCCGTCCGGGTTGCCCTGCAGGCCGAGCGGCACCCTGGCTTGACCTTGCAGCCGACCGTGCAGCGCTACTTCGGGCGCGTGCCTGGCCGCGACGATCTGGCGTCGCTACAGGCGTTCGTCGGGATCGTGCGGCCATTCTGGCGCGAGGATCGCGAGGCCATCGACGAGCAGGTCGAAGCGGTCCTCGAGGGGCCGGTCCTCGCGGGTCTCGTGCCGCGCAACCCGGACCTCCCGGACACGTTTCAGCAGCGTCTGGCGCGAGTGGCGCGGCAGCGCGTCAGCTTGCACTACCAGTTGCAAGGACGCATGGGAAAGGGTGGCCTCGAGCGGGCGTTCGACGGCTGGCTGGCCGGTGACCCGGGGCTGCGCCTGGTCGAGAAAGATCGGCGGGCGCAAGAACGCGGGCTGTGGAGTGCGCTCCAAGTGTCGCCTGGGCGCCCGTTGCGCACGACGTTCGACCTCGAGCTACAGCGGCATCTCGAGGACGCGCTGGACGCCAACCCTTGCGGTACGCACATGGCGGCGGCGCTGATCGACCCGCGCACCGGCGAGATCCGCGCCCTCGGCTGGCGGCCGTTACCGGCGCCCGGCGAGACGATGTGGCGCACGCCAGCCACGCACTGGCCGAAGTCGGGGATGATCGGGTCCGTCGCCAAGCCGTTCGTGTTGCTGGAACAGCTCGATGCGATGCGTCGCGGGCGCCCGCATCAGGCGCCGATCGAGTTTCGCGAGTGCGGTGGCAAACGCAGCTATCCGGTGCGCGGGTTGACCCGACCGCTCGGCTGCTCGGGGACCCATGGGGCATTGGCGACCGACCCGGTGATGGCGCTGGCCAAGTCCTGCAACGTCTTCTACTACCAGGCGGCGGCGGGCCTCGGCGAAGGCGCGTTGCGACGCGCTTTTGCCCGCGCCGGGTGGACGCCTGATGCTCCGACCGAGCAAACGTCCCTCACCGGCATGTCGTTGGCGCGGTGCACCTACACGACCGCCACGCTGCGCGAGCAGCGCGCGATTGGCTATGGCACGCAAGCCAACGTGCTGCACGTGGCCCGCGCGTACGCGGCGTTGGCCACTGGAGCGCTGCCGCGTCTGCGGGTGGTCGCGGCCGACGGCGCCGCGCCGCAGCGGCTCGACGTGCACCCCGACGACCTGGCCGCCGCGCGGGCCGGGATGCGGGCGTGCGTGAACGGCGGCACCGCGCGCAATGTCGTTGGCCTCGCCGAACTGCTGGTGTTGGCCAAGACCGGCACCGCGGAGATTTCGACCAAGACCCGCGCCAACAATGCCTGGTTTGCCGGCTACTTGACCGAGGCGCGGCCGACGCTCGCGTTCGCCGCGGTGGCGTACTCGGTGCCGGACGGCCAGCACGGCGCCGAGGCCGCCGGCCATCTCATCGCCGACGTGCTGCGGGCAGTGCAACGGGATCCGACGCTGCGCGAGCGCTACGTCCCGGGAGTCGGGGGCGAATGAGCGGCGTCCGTGCGCTGGCTCGCGCCGATGGCTGGGTGGCCCTACTGGCACTCACCGTGGCGCTCATCGGCGGCTTGTTCATCCGGTCGGCCACGCTCGAGGATCCGCGGTTCGGCTCGCTCGCGGCCAAGCAGGCACTCGTCCTCCTGATCGCCGCGGGCTCGGGCGTGGGGCTTATTCTGGTGCCCTACCCGCGTCTGCTGCGGCGTGCCTGGTGGTTGTATGCCGTGGCGTTGGCGGCGTTGCTCCTGCTGCCGTGGTTCGGCATCGTCATCAACGGCGCGCGCCGCTGGTATCGACTGCCGGGGTTCTATGTGCAGCCGTCCGAGCTCGCCAAGCTCGCGGTCATCGTGGCGTTGGCGGCGTGGCTGCGCTTCAAGAGTAAGGCGACCACGCTGGACGGCTTGCTCCTGCCGGCGCTCATCGCCGGTGTGCCGGCGTTCCTCGTTTTGCGCCAGCCGGATCTCGGCAGCTCGCTGGTGTTTGGGCCGATTCTTCTGGCGATGTGTTTCGTGGCGGGTGCGCCGCTGCGGAGTCTGCTCGTGCTGAGCGGTTTGGCGGCGGTCGCGCTGGTTTGCTCCTACTTCGTGCTCCACGACTACCAGCGCACGCGCGTCGACGTGTGGTTGCAGCACTTCACGTGGACCGACGACAACCTCGGCCGCGCCGATGTGCAGGCGGCGCTGCGCGGCTACGGGTTTCAGCCGTGGCAGGCGCTCATCGCCATCGGGTCGGGCGGGATGGCTGGGTTTGGACTCGAGCAAGGGCCGCAGAACCGCTACGGCTTCCTGCCGTATCGCTTCGACGACTACATTTTTGCGGTCGTCTGCGAAGAGTCGGGGTTGCTGGGGGCGCTGGGGTTGCTCGGACTGCAGGGGTGCTTGGTCGCCGGCCTCCTGCGCATTGCGGCGCGGACGCGCGAGCGGTTTGGGCGGTTGCTGGTGGTCGGGGTGGCGACGTACTTAGGCACGCAGTCGTTGGTCCACGCCGCGGTGTGCACGTGGTTGATTCCGGCGACGGGGTTGCCGATGCCGCTGGTGAGCTACGGCGGCAGCTCGACGCTGGTCGCAGTGTGGGCCGTCGCGCTCGCGCTGAATGTCAGCGCGCGTCGCGAGCCGGTGTTGGCGTCGGATGGCTACCTGTGAGCGAGGCCCCGAGGCCCAAGACCGATTAAGGGAGCAGCCACGAGCGGAGGGCCCGTGACTGCTCTGTGTCGTTGCGGCTGCCCGACCTCAGGTGAGTGAGTCGTTAGGGGTGATCGCGAAGGGACCGGCTTGCGCCGATCAGGTCGGGGGCAACCGCGCGCTCAGAGGACAACGTCGCACCGGCCATGAGCGATGGCGCCAGGGGACGCGCTTCCCGCAACAGCGAAACGGGAGTGCCACAGGGGCCGAGGCAACAGAGAGCAAGACCGCCGGGGCCGGATCCTCGTTAGCCGATGTGTCTAAGATTCCGACGGGGCCGGGAGTTCCTTGACCTTTTATGGTCGATCGAAAACACTAGACGAGCCCCTTCGTTTTCCGCCCGCTGCTAACGATACAGGACGGCCGCGGTCGGGTACCTTGGCGTTGGTTTGCGGGCTCGCCCGAGCACCGGACGGTTGCACGTTCGTGCGCGCGTGAGGCCCGTTTGATTCACAGCCTTCGCCGAGGCGAGAACGGATGGCAGCTAGAGCTCTCACCTACGGAAGTGGTTCCTCTGACCGAGCGTTCCTCCGCCCCCTCACACGGAGCGAGTCGTCAGCGACCGAGGGTCGCCTGGCCTCACCGCAGAGCCCAGTATCCGCTTTGCTGGTAGGTCTGGCCCGACGTGGCAGTCGACGCGCGTTCGACGTGCTCTGGGAGCGGCATGCACCGATGCTGCACGCGATCCTCTTGACGATGGTGCCCGAAGAGGACGCCGAGGATCTGCTGCAGGAGGTGGCGGTGGCGGCCTTGCGGTCGCTGGGCACGCTCAAGAAGGTCGACCGCTTCCCCGCCTGGCTCTGCGCGATCGCGCGCAACGCTGGACGGAATGCTCTACAGGATCGGCGGCAGCGCCGGTCCGTGCCACTCGCCGAAGCCGACTCGGTGGCCGCTCCTCCGGACGGCAACCCGATGGCGGCCGACGAGGTTTTGGAGCAAATTCGCGAGCTGCCCGAGTGTTACCGGGAGCCGCTCATCCTGCGATTGATGCTGCAAATGTCTGGACAGGAAATCGCGCACCACACGGGCCTGACCGAGGGCTCGGTGCGCGTGAATTTGTGCCGTGGCATGAAGATGCTGCGGCAGCGACTGCAACATTGGGAGCCAGAGCTGTGAATGAAGAATACCTGTGGGACCGGCGCGACGGTCAGCCCGATCAGTTCGTCGCTCAGGTCGAACGTGCATTGGCGAAGAAGCGCTATCGGAGCCCGGCTCGCCGCCGCCAGCGGCAGCGCATGATGGTGGCGATGGTTCCGCTCGCAGCGGTGCTGCTTGCGGCGTTGTGGCTAGGCGTGATCCCCAACCCCATGGGTGATGGTGGGACATCGGTCCAAGTCATCGAGCCCACGGCGCCTCCAGTAGCGCTGGCCGATCAGTCGGCGCCAGAGATGGAGACCGCCGACGAAGTCGTGGCAGTGTCGGACGAGGCCGCGACGGCAGAAGACGGCGACCTGGCCGCGGCCGACGACCTGGCCGATGTGGTCGCCGACGCCGACCCTGCTGGCGATCCGCCGGCGTTGGTCGACGCGAAGTGAGAGCGCTGCTTCGATCGATGCGGCGTGCGCCGGATCGATCGAAGAAACCTGGGAGGCCGCCCCCAACGGTTGCGGCCCCAGCGGTTGCCGCCGCGCGTCCGCGCGGCTCCGCGCGCATCCCGTGACCAAGCGCGACCCGCGTCGTTCTAACCCCGTACTTCGAATGGACTGTCTTTGTGACGTCGACAAGTTGTCCAATAATTCATCCTTCTTTTGACCTTTCATTAAAATTAGAAAATCTTCGTAAGTGATACGATCCATTTTTCCCTTACACCGTTCGACGCTTTCGCCCCACATTCGTCGATACGATTCTTCTATTTCGGCAGAATTCGGCAGCAGATACATCATGTCCTCAAATTCAATAAAACTTTTTTTTAAAAAAAATATGTTTAGCACTTAGTTTTTTTGCAGTTTGTTTCCAAACATCAAAAGGCGAAATCCGAGAATATTAAACAACAAACAAAGCAACAAACAAAATTCCCGATTTTAAGGACAAAACCATTTTTCAGACGAATTTCCTTGTGTAGTGTTGTTGTGCCCCCCGCCCGCAACAACATGACAACGAAGTACTAGCAATACGTACCCTTTCCTATCCGTATCCAACCTATCGAATGCTAATCGTAAATTCCGATCGTCGAATTGACATTGCG
>JBCCGH010000295.1:0-7362 GCA_039029375.1 Planctomycetota bacterium | reverse complement strand
TGCAGAGGGTGCGTGACCGGACGCTGCTCGCAAGAAGCACCGACGCAGGCATATTGGTGGATACGTCGAGGAGGTGCGACGCAGCGAGCGGTGGCCGGACGGGTGCCATCTGTGCAGGAACTTCGGATCCAGGACACTAGGGTCAGATCCTCATTGCGCACAATCGTCGCCGGACGCGGACAGCTGCGATCTTTGGTCGGGGAAAGGCGCAGCGCCCTCCGAGCGGACTCGGGCGATTCCGGGGAGCGACAGGGAACAAATGCAGCGCAGCGATCGTCTTTGACAAGAAGATTGAGTGCTCGGCGCGGAACGGCGCTGCGGGAACGACCTCCTCTCCTCCATCCACAATGCAGCCGAGATCCAAGGATTGAGGCCCGCAGAGCGTTCGCTCGGCACCGCTGCGTGCGAGTCCCGTCGAGTGCGACAAGAACTCGGTGGTTGTGAACCTGGGGTCGAGGCCGAGCGAGGTCTCTCTCAAGCCCCGGCCGACCTAAAGTCCTTTCACCAACGCAATGCCGATTGCCCTCCAATCGCCTGCGCGTAGATTGCCGACGAAGATGGGAGACGAACCGAGGGCCAGCGAGACGCGCATTCTGCTCGAGCGCTGGAGCCAGGGTGACGCCGACGCCCTCGACGTTCTTCTCGAACGCAACCTCGGGTGGGTGCGACGGCAGGTACGCGGCCAGCTCGGTGCGGCCGTGCGATCCAAAGAAGACAGCCCGGACATCGTGCAGGAGGCCGTCGTCGAGTTTCTGCGCTTCGGCCCTCGGTTTGTCTTGGACGACGAAGCCCAGCTGCGCGCCTTGCTCAAACGCATCGCCGAGCACGTTCTGATCGCGCGCAGTCGCTGGTTCACTCGCAAGCGGCGCGACCTGCATCGCGAGGCGCAGCTCGAAGGATCGTCCGTGCTGCAGCTGAGCCGATACGGAACCCCGGTCCCGGAGCGGGCCTCACGCGACGAAGAGCGCGAGCTCGTACGGCTAGCGATCGAGTTGCTTCCTCCAGTCGACCGTGAAATCGTGATGCGCCACCACTTCGACGGTGAATCCTACGAAGCCATTGGCAAGCGACTCGAGGTGAACCCGGCAGCGGTACGCAGACGCTTCGCTCGCTCGCTGACCAAACTCTCCGGCAAGGTTCGAGCGCTTCGCTCAGGCCATATCACTCGAGCCGCCGCCGCGGTCGAAGACGAGGACAACCCGCGAGCCGCCGAGGGTCGGGCGTGAGCGGCGGTGGCCGACTCGACGACCTGGCGCAGGCTCTCCGGGTCCTGGAATCCTGGCAGTCGGATTCCAGTGGCGACGCAGAGGCTCTCCTCGCGAAGCTCCCTCACCTGCGGAAGCTACTAGAGCCCGTGCTCGCCGAGCACGGGCAGACGCCGCGGGGCCGACAGGGCCATACGCGAGAGCGCGACGGGGAAGCGCGAAGCGCGAGCCTCTCCTCCGACGGCGCCGTTGCCCCCGCTGCCAATCCGAGGCCGGACCGACCGAGTCCAGCACTGGACCGCCTGCTGGCCGCCATCGACGCTCATCACGAGTTCCTCGATACCGAGAACACAGATCCTACGGATTTTCTCTCACGCCACGATGGGCTGCGTGACCTGCTCGAGCTCATGGTGTTCGAGGGTGACGCGGGGCCGGACGCCTGGATCGGCGAGTTTCGGGTCCTGCGCCCGCTCGGTGAGGGCGCGATGGGTGTGGTCTACGAAGCAGAACAGACCTCACTCGGTCGACGAGTCGCCCTGAAGGTCCTGACGAACGAGCGCAGATGGAGTCCCGATGCGCGCCGGCGGTTTGCCCGTGAGTCGCGGTTGGCGGCGACGCTCGATCACCCGGGCATTGCCAGGGTCTTGACTGCGCAGCCCTATGGTCAAGTCGCCCATTTGGCGATGGAGCTGGTGGTGGGGAGCCCGCTCCACCGGATCCTCGCGCGGCTGCGCGAGCGCCCCATCGTCGAGTTGGTCGGTGAATCGATTCGGGCAGCGGTCCAGGGCGAGTCCCGCGATCTTCACGGCACGTGCTTGGATGTCGGCGGAACCATCGACGGTCGTCCAACGGCGTTCTGCGCCGGGTACGTGGAGACGGCGATCGACTTGACGGTGCAGGTTGCCGATGCGCTCGACTACGCGCACGAGCGGGGCGTACTGCACAGGGACGTCAAACCTGCCAACTTGCTCGTGCGACCCACCGGCCACGCGGTCCTCACCGACTTCGGCCTAGCGCGCGGCCCGGGTGTGGACGCTGGGCTGAGCTCCGCGGGGGGGTTCTGCGGTACGCCGGCCTACTCCGCACCCGAACAGATCCGCGGAGACGAGCCGCTCGATCGGCGGGCGGATGTCTACGCGCTCGGGACGGTCTTGTTCGAGCTGCTGACGCTGCGCCGCCCATTCGCTGCCCGGACATCCGCGGAATTGCAGCAGCGCGTGCTGAACGACGAGGCCCCAAATCCATCGCGCTTTCACCCGCTCGTATCGCGCGAACTCGCCGCCATTGTCGGCCGGTCGCTCGAGAAGGCTCCACGACATCGATACGCTTCCGCCGCGGATTTGGCGGCCGATCTTCGGGCTTACCGAGCCGGGCGTCCCGTTGCCGCTCGTCCCGTGTCAGTCTTTATCCGCGGCGGCCGCTGGTGTCGTCGGCGACCGGCCCTGGTCGTCACCGGGGCGTCGCTGCTTGCCGCACTACTCGTAGTGTGGCTGTCAGTCGGACAAACGCGAGCAGCCGAACGCGAGGTCGACGCACTCCGCAGATCGGTCGTGTTGCTGTTCGACGCCGGCAAAATTGATAGGGCGCAGCAGCTGGTTGAGACTATCGCGGCTCTACCCGATCTCTTCTCGCCGGCGACGATCAGGTTTCTCCAGAACCAGATCACCCTGCATGAACTCGAGCGCCAGTTTGCCGCCGGTGGATGCAAGCCCGGCCCGGAAATCCCGGGCGCGCGTGCCACGCCGTCGATCCGGTCTGCAGACGGGCCATGGCGACCGCCCGGAGCAATCCGCGAGGTCGGTGAGTTGATCGATCAACTCGAACAAAGCGGCGACTTGTCGTTCGACGCCATGCCACCGGATTCTGCCGGGGCCCACGTGCTGCGCGTTGCCGCGATCCTGGTTGGCCTCGATCAGTACAATCGCGCGCTCGATCTCCTCAATCGCATCGACGACGAGGCGCGCGGGACCGAATGGCGCCACGTCGCGTTGTGCCTCCGGACCCGCATGAGCGTGCACGGTGCCGCTGGGAGCGAGCTATTGGCCGAGCTGCGCGGCGAATGGGCGGCGCTTGCCGCTGCCGTGCTACGCCGAGGCGAAAAGTCGATCCGGGCTCGGGTGCTGTTCAATGCCGCAATCGTGCTCGATCGACTGGGGGAGTACGCGACGCGCGACGAGTACTTGGAAGCCTCTCTATCCGCAGCGCCGGTGAGGGCGTTGCGCGGCGAAGTCGAACGTTTCACAAAGGCGGTGCGATGATCCCAAGTCTACCTGTTCGTGGTTCGTTTTTGATGGTGGCGCTGATCTGCGGTGTCGCGACGAGCCAGGGTGAAGCGGGCCGAAGCGCCGCGGACGAGCCGCCATCGATGCGTCGCGTGCGCACTCTGCGCGAGGCAGGCAACTATCGCGGGGCGGCGGCAGTCGCTGCGGCGCTGCTTCGGGATGCAGAAACCTCTGGGGCGGCCTCTGAACACGAACGCAGAGAGCTGCAGTGCTTGCACGACGACCTGGCGCACAGTGCCGATTTGCCACCAGCAGCACGACAAGAGCTCGCCTGGGCGGATCGTCAGGACGAGAAGCGCATTCCGTTGTATCGCAGCGGGGAGTTTGACCAGGCGATGGAGCTGTTCGCGCGCCAGCTCCAGATTCGCAAGCGATTGCTGCCGGCAGACGACCTCGCTCTGGCGCTCAGCCGCAACACACTAGGTTGCTTCTTGGTCGCCAAGATGCAACTAGCGGAAGCCGAGCAGCTGCTATCGCCTGCGCTGGGCACCCGGCGGGAACGCCTCGGAGACGACCATCCCGAAACGGTCAACACCCGCAGCAATCTGGCCATGATCTATCAGCAGAGCGGTCAGCTCGAGCCGGCACGGAGGATCTGCGAACAGATCGTCGCCGTTGACCGTAGCTCGCAGTCCCCGCAACTCGCCAACTCGCTGACGAATCTCGGCAACCTCCTCCACGAACTCGGGGAGCTCGACAGCGCCGCAGAGCGACTGCGAGAGGCGATCGAGTTGCGGACCGACCCGTTCGAACGCGCCGTGACGCTCAACGCGCTTGGCGCGGTGCTCGTCAGCATGGGGCGCGACTCTTCGCGCGAGACGTTGCGAGCTGCGATTGCCAACTTGGAGTTGGCCGAGAGCTCTCATCCGTTGCTCGTTCCAATGATGACTCGACTGGCGAATGCGCAGTCGCAGGCTGGGCGGTACCGCGAGGCCGAGCTGTGGGCAACGAACGCCATCGAGCGATGGACGGCTTCGAACTCGGGGGATCCCGACGGTCGACTCGCCCAAGCCAAAGGCGCTCTGGCCAGTGCGTTGGTCTACCAGGGCCAGTCCATGCGGGCGTGCGAGATCTTCGCGAGCGTGGCGCAGCTGAATCGCAAGTTGTTGCCGCCGAACTCGCCGAAACTCGTCGAGCTGCTCGCCGAGGAAGCAGCCGTCGCGCTTTACCAAAAGGACGTGGAAGCCGCGCGGCGACTCGCTGACCAAGCCCATAGAGTCGCCGAGCGCCTGAGCCTGCCTGTGCATCATCCAGACCTCGGCGAGTTGAAGATGCTCGAGATACAGCTGGCCCCCCACGCGACTCCGACGGATTGGCGCCAGATCGAGCAACTCGCGCGCCGCGTGATCGCCAACGGACAAACGCGCAACGCCGAGGCCGTGCGATGGTTGGTGGCCGCATTGAGTGCGACGGACCGCAGCGCGGAGGCGCTCGAGATCGGCGAGCGCGCGCTTGCGCGACCGGCGTATACCAGGCGCAACCAGCAGGCAGCGCTGTTCCTACGCGAGGCCGTAGGCGAAGCGGCACGCCTTTCGGATGAAGGAGATCGCGCGGTGTATCACTGGCGCGAAGTGCTCGAGTCTCGTCGGGCGATCGAGGCGAACGCCGTCGGCGACGTGCGCCAGTTCGCCATGATGGCCGACGAATTCGGGTTTCGCCGAGTCGCTTCGCGCTTGGCCCGAGAGCTCATTCGGCAAGACCGTGCTGGAGAGGCCTTCGAGACCCTCGAGAATGCGCGAGGCCGACAGCTTGGCCGCCTGTTGTCGAGGAGCGCGACCGACCTCGTTGAGCTCGCAGTGGCTGAAAGCGACTCAAAAGAAGCGCGGGCCGTCCGCGAGCTGCAGGCGGACGCGAACCGTGCGCGCGCCCGAGTGATTCGGGCGCGGGCTCAGCTGGGCAAGCTGAGGGCTCGTCGAGATCTCAGGGAGCGGAAGACCAACCTCCTTGCCGAGCAGCAGGCGGTGCTCGCGCGCAGCCTGCGCGCATCGGAGCAGGCCGACCGCTTGCTGGAGGCGGCGTTGGCCCCGCACCTGCCGGATCTACAGCCGCCACCCATTGCGCAGATTCGTGCTAGCCTGAAGCCCGGCCAATACCTGCTCGCCTACGATTGGGACGAAACAGGCTGCGCGGCCATTCTGGTGCCGCCGGTTGGAGGCGGTGCGATCCAGGGGCATTTGCTCGCGGACGAGCAAGCCACCGCTGTGCTCGCCGCAGACTTACGCATGATCGTCGACGACATGCGAGCTCGACCGGGCACGGCGGCCACGGTTCCCGCGATCGCCAAAGCCAATCGAGCCGTGCGACGTCGCCGTGCAGCCCGTTCCAATGAGCTGTTTCACAGCCTTGTTCCCGAGGATGTTTGGCGACAGGTACGCCGGGCGAGCTCGGTCGTCGTGATCGCCGACGGCCCGCTCATCGAGCTGCCATTCGAAGCTCTGGTCACCGAACTCGGCGCCTCCTCCTTCTCCTATTGGCTGGACCAGGGACCGACGCTGACCTACGCCACTTCCGCGGCGACGAACCACCTGTGCGCCACCCGACAGCCGCCGAGGGGCCGCGCGGTGGGGCGCGCGACGGTGCTTGCGGCACCGGTCTTCGCCGCGCCCGCGGCCGGAGTCGCGGATGCATCATCGCGCACGGATCCCCAGCGGACACGCTCGGGCGACCTTAGTCAGCTCTTTGAGGGGCGCCTCAAACCTCTGCCAAGAACCCGTGACGAAGCGCTGGCCGTGCGCAACGTACTCGAAGCCGACGGCTACCGCGTCGCCATGCTTCTCGGTGAAGCGGCGACGCGCACCAACCTGGAGCAGGCCGCGGACGGGTGTTCACTCCTGCATCTCGCGACGCACGGCCTTTGCGGCACAACCGACCAGCCCTACGACGCGGGCCTGGCCCTCTCGTGGGCGAGCCCAACGCGAGCGGCCGACCGGTTTCTCGACCTCGACCGACTCGTGCGCACGTGGCGCGGCCGGCTCAGTGACTGCGACCTGGTCGTGCTCTCCGCTTGCGAAACGAACGTGGCCTCTCGTCACGGCGAAGCAGCAATATCGCTGGTGTGGGGGTTCTTGTACGCCGGGGCGCCCGCGGTCATCGCGAGTCTCTGGCAGGTCGACGATGCGTCGACGGCGGAGCTCATGCGGGAGTTCTATGGGCGGTATTCCAGGGGCGACGTCGAAGCGTCGGTGGCACTTCGGCACGCGCGCCAGTCCATTCGACGCCGCTACCCTGATCCATACCACTGGGCCGCGTTCGCCTTCGTGGGTGCGTCCAGGTAACCGACGCTGCGGGGGCCGGCCGGACCGCGAGCACCGTGTTCGGCTTTTTTCGCGGCGACGCTCAACGTCACGCCAGTGGCAACTGTCCGCGGCGCCGTCGCTGCCCCCCCGGCATTCTCGCTGTCGGGCCTTCCAAGCCATCACCCCCTGGAGCCGTGCCGACCGAGGAGGCCGCACACGCGACGCCGTAGACCGTTGGACCGGTCTTTCGGATCCGCTGGGATTGTGCCGGCGGCCGGAGGCCTCACGCGCACCCACCCACCGCGTGGCCCTAGTGTCCTGGATCAGAAATTCCTGTGCAGAGGGTGCGTGACCGGACGCTGCTCGCGAGAAGCACCGACGCAGGCATATTGGTGGATACGTCGTGGAGGTGCGACGCAGCGCGCGGTGGCCGGACGGGTGCCATCTGTGCAGGAACTTCGGATCCAGGACACTAGCCCGGATCATGCACGAGGGTTTGCGTCCAGTGCGTGAGAGGACCGCTGTGGCAAGGAAGACGAGCGACCGACCGCGGAGGCGGGGTGACGCCCCGTCGAGCAGTCTGTCGCTCGCCGGCATCAGCCGGCAGGCGCCTCTGGCGCCTGTCTGACGCTGCCAGAG
>JBCCGH010000294.1:0-7418 GCA_039029375.1 Planctomycetota bacterium | reverse complement strand
GTCGGTCGCTACAAGGGCAGCGGCCACCACGCGGTGCGCCTGCGCGGGAAGGTCCGCGGCGTGCGAAGGGAGTTCGTCTTTGACGCGACCTTCCCCGCGCGCGCGACGGAGCACGACTTTGTGCCGGCGCTGTGGGCCGAACGCAAGGTCGCCTACCTGCTCGATCAGATCCGCTTGAACGGCCGACAGCCCGAGCTCGTGGCCGAAGTCACCCGGCTCGGCAAGGAGTTTGGTATCGCCACGCCCTACACGTCGCACCTCATCCTCGAAGAGGGCATGCGGGTCTCGCGGGCGCGCGGCGTCCGCGCCGAACCGGGTCGCGACGCCTACCTCGGCGATGACCGGGCGCACGAGCGCGTGCGCAACGATCTGGCGCGGGCCGGCGCGTTGCCCAGCCTGGCGGCACCGGCGGCCGATCAAGAGGTCGCGGAGGAGCTGCTCGCCCGGGTCGCGGGCGAAGCGCCCAAGGAAGCAAAGAAGGCGCAGCGCGAGATGAGCGATCTATGGGACGGCGACGCGGTGGGCAAGGGCGCGGTCGAACGCAGCGTGCAGCTCCGCCAGATGTCGGCCGGCGCGCCGCTGTCGAGCCCGAGCCCGCAAGCGCCGACTCAAAGCGCGGCTCGGCTGGTCAGCCGGCGGGTGGCCGGCCGCACCTTCCATCTCGCTGGCGGAGTGTGGGTGGACGGCGGCTACCGCGAGGCGATGCGCGATCAGGTCCGCAAGGTCGCGGCGTTCTCGGACGATTACTTCGCGCTGCTGCGCGAGCACCCCGAGGTCGCGCGCTACCTCGCGTTCAGCGCGCGCATCCTGTTGCTCGTGGACGGCGCGCCGATTGAGATCGAGTGAGGCTCGGCGCCGCCACGCTCACTCCACGGTGACCGTGATCGTCGCCGCCATCCGCGGCCCGAAGCTGCGGTGGCCGGCGTCGGCGAACTGCATCGTCAGCTCGTAGGTGCCCGGCTTGGTGATCTCGCCGAACTCGGTCTCGGTCTGCGCCTTCCCGTAGTGGATATGGGTCGGGTCGGCCGGCACCACCATCGAGGGCGTCATCGGCCCGTGGCCGATCAGCACGTGATGATGCCCGACCGTGTGGTCGGTCGCGTTCTCGCCGGCCGGCGACATGCCCATGCCCTTGACGCCAAACTTGATCTTGAACGGGCTCTTCACGGTCGCGCCGTCGGCCGGCTCGATGAAGTGCACCGAGCGCTCGGCCGGCGCGGCGACGACGTCGTAGGTCACCTGGTTGGCCCAGTCGGGCCCCATCGACTTGCCGGCCCCGTCGACGACCTGAATGCACACCTTCTGCGAACCGGTCGGCAGACGCACCTCGCCGGAGTTCTTGCCCGGCGCGAACATCTGCGCGCCATCCGCCGGCGCCTCGCCCTTGGCCAATGGGGCGCCGCCGGGCATCACTGCGATCCCGCCGGCGACCGACGCGCCGGGCAGCCCCACGACCAGGTCGAAGACCTCGAACACCTTGGTGCCGTTGGCGGGCCACACGACGCTGGCGGCGTCTTCGGCCACGAGCATGACGGCGCCGGCCGACGGGCGCGAGCTGGGCTTCGACGTGGCGTGGCCACCGCCGCCGCCGTCCCCGGTCGCTTCCGAATCGCAGGCACTCAGGGCCGACAACGCGGCCGCAGTGATGAGAACACTTCGCACTAGTGACATGGGCGACATTGTGGCGTCGGCCTCGCGGCGGCGCTATGTTCCCCGCGGCAGCGACACCAGCGAACCAATGCGCGAACTCCTCTGATCGTCTCCCCAGCCGGTATCCCAGCCGGCATCCCAGCCGGCATCCCAGCCCGCTAGTGGCCGCCACCTGGCAATCCGCCACCTTGGCCACCCGCTAGCTCGCGCGCCGGCGCCCCACGCCTGCGCGCCACCCGCCCTCGCGGCACGGTCCGGCGCGCGTTCGAGACGTCTCCCGCCCGTTCGCACTGCTCGCCGATTCGGCCCCCGTTCGCTGCCATGTCGACCTCCGACCCGTCCCGTTCCCCCGCCCCCACGCCATCGTTGTGGCAAACGATGCGCGACGCGCTCGGCGGCGCGCATCACGACTACACCCAGGGACCTCTGTCTCGGGCGATCTTCCTGCTCGCCATCCCGATGGTGCTGGAGATGGTGGGTGAATCCGCCTTCGCTGTCTGCGACCTCTACTTCATCAGCGACGCGCTGGGGAAGCACGCGATCGCGGCGCTCGGCTACACCGAGTCAATGCTGACGATCGTGTTCGCGATCGCCATTGGCCTGGCGATGGCGACCACGGCGACGGTGGCGCGACGCGTCGGCGAGAAGGACCTGCCCGCCGCGGCAGAGGTGGGCGCTCAGTCCGTCTACCTCGGTCTCACCCTGGCGCTGCTGCTCGGCGTCCCGTGCGCGTTCTTGGGCCCCTGGCTGCTCGGCCTGATGTCCGACGAGGCCGCGGTGGTCGAGCAGGGCAGCACCTACGCCCGCATCATCCTCGGCACCAACGGCGTCATCCTGCTGCTCTTCCTGCACAACGCCATCTTCCGCGGCTCCGGCGACGCGATGCTGGCACTGCGCACGCTGTGGCTCGCGAACGGTATCAACCTGGTGCTCGACCCGTGCCTCATCTATGGCCTGGGGCCGTTCCCCGAGCTCGGGCTGACGGGCGCCGCGATCGCGACCACGTGCGGCCGCAGTGTGGGCGTCGCCTACCAGCTGTGGGTGCTGCGCGGCACGGCCTGCCGCGTGCGCATCAGCGGCGCGGCGTGGCGGCTGCGGCCGAGCATCATGCTGCGCTTGCTGCGGCTGTCGGGGGTCGCGATCTTCCAGTTCTTGATCGCGACGTCGAGCTGGATCGCGCTCATGCGCATCGTCGGCATGTTCGGCAGCGCCGCGGCCGCTGGCTACACGTCCGCGATCCGCGTCGTCATGTTCACCCTGCTGCCGAGCTGGGGGCTGTCCAACGCCGCAGCAACGCTGGTCGGGCAGAATCTCGGCGCCGGCCACCCCGACCGCGCCGAGCGCTCGGTTTGGATCACCGGGTTCTACAACTCGGGGTTCCTACTGCTGCTGGCGATCGCCTTCCTCGTCGCGCCTGAGGCGATCCTGTCGATCTTTACCGACGACCCCGAAGTGTTGGCGTTCGGCGCCACCAGCCTGCGGATCCTCGCCTGTGGCTACCCGTTCTACGCGTGGGGCATGGTGCTCGTGCAGGCGTTCAACGGTGCCGGCGATTCGACCACGCCGACCTGGATCAACCTCTTCTGCTTCTGGGTGCTACAGATTCCCGCGGCGTTCACCATGGCCCACGCGCTGGGCATGGGGCCGTCGGGCGTGTTCTGGGCCATTGCCGGCGCCGAATCGCTGCTCGCCGTGATCGCGGCGCTGGTGTTTCGCCGCGGGCGGTGGAGAACGCAGAGTGTTTAGCAGGCCGTTGAACCAATCATTCAGCCATCAGAGCGGCGCCTCCCGCGCCTCTCGCGCCCGCGAAAGCCTCGCCGAATCCACCGATTCGCCTGCGTCTTCGCGAGCCGACACGCATCGAGAATCACCGCTCTGCTGACCAAAGCCCTGATTCAACGGCCTGCAAGCAGGCCGTCTCGGCGGCTCAATTTGGCGCAGTTGCCGGGCCCGGCCGGCGCGGCTGCAATGCCGGCATGGTTGCGATCGTGCAAGTCGACTCCTTCACCGACCGGCCGTTCGCCGGCAATCCAGCCGCCGTGTGCGTGCTCGACCAGCCGCGCGACGACGCCTGGCTGCAGGCCGTGGCCGCCGAGATGAACTTATCCGAGACCGCGTTCTTGTGGCCGCGCGAACCCGGCGCCTACGACCTCCGCTGGTTCACCCCCACGGTCGAGGTCAGCCTCTGCGGGCACGCGACGCTGGCGAGCGCGCACGTCTTGTGGGAAGGCCGCGAGACCGGCGCCGACACCCTGCGGTTTGCGACGCGCAGCGGCGAGCTGCGGGCCCGACGCGAGGGGACCTGGATCACGCTCGACTTCCCGGCCACGCCCGCCCGGCCCATCGAGCCGCCGACGGGCTTGCTCGAGGCGCTGGGCCTCACCGAGCCGCCGCACTTCATCGGCCGCAACGACGATGACCTACTGCTCGAGCTCGACAGCGAGGCCGCCGTGCGCGCCGTCGCGCCGGACTTTGGCAGACTCGGCGCACTCGATCTGCGCGGCGTGATGGTGACCGCACGGGCCGAAGCCACCACCCAACCCGGCGGCGCGAAGGAAGCCGACTTTGTCTCGCGGTTCTTCTGCCCGTCGGGCGGCGTCGACGAGGACCCCGTGACCGGCTCCGCGCACTGCACGCTCGGCCCCCACTGGGCCGAGCGGGTCGGCCGCGACGAAGTCACCGGCTACCAGGCCTCCACACGCGGTGGCTTCGTGCGCGTGCGCGTCCGCGGCGACCGAGTCGATCTCATCGGCCAGACCATCACCGTGCTGCGTGCGGAGCTCGCCGACGGCGCTCTAGCCCCCCCGCGATGACGCCGCGAACGCCGCCGTGGCGGCCGCGTGGCCCATGAACTCGGCCCACTGCTGCGGCGTCGCGCCGTGGGTACCGTCGCGCGCCTCGCGGTCGGCACCCGCCGCGAGCAACGCGCGCACCGCGCCAACGTGCCCACTGGCGGCGGCAAAGTGCAGGGCGGTCATCGCCGAACTCGGTGTCGCCGCATCGAGCGCGACACCGCGGCGCACCAATGCCTCGACACACGCCTCCCGGCCCCATTCGGCCGCCAGCTGCAACGGGGTGACAGCGCTACGCTGCTCGTCCACGAGCCGCGGCAGCCACTCCTCGGGTTGGGGATGCGCGGCGAGCTCGGCCGGCGCGTCGCGCTCGACCCACACGTGCGCCTTGGGCGCGCCGGGGTCGCGGCCCAACGACGGGTGCGCCCACAGTGCCGCTGCCGTCACCCCCCAGGCATCGCGCGCCGCGAGATCCGCCCCGTGGTCCACCAGGCGCGCCACGGCCGCACCGTCCTGGCGCGCCGCGGCGAAGTGCAGCGGCGTCCGCTCGCGCAGGGCCCAGCCCAACCGGCGGTGCGGATCGGCGAGGTCGCCACGCCGCCCGAGCGCGATCGCCGAGAACGGATCCACCGCCGCGCCGCGATCGAGCAGCACGCGGATCAACCGCGGCCGATCGACGCGATACGACGGCGCGTAGTCGACACACGTCGCCCAGCCCAGCGGCTCGAGCCCGTGCCAGCCGTCCCGCGGCTCGAGCCGCGCGCCCGCCGCGAGCAGGTGCTCGGCGACCTCACCGTGGCCGCCCTCGGCGGCCCAGTGCAGCGGCGTGGAGTCGCTGGCGATTTCCCGGGCGTGGGGGTCGGCGCCGGCGTCGAGCAGCGCCTCGACAATCGCCAAGTGGCCGCGGTGCGCGGCCAAGATCAACGGCGTCGAGCCGATCGCAAAACCGGTCGCGTCGAGCGGCGCACCGGCGCGGATCAGGCGCTGGACCGCCGGTAGATCGCCCTCGCAGCAAGCCTCGTGGAGTGCGGCGTCGTCGGTCATCGGCCGAACCTTACTGCCAATTCCGTGCCGCCCGCGAACGACGAGCCGCCGTTCCCATCTGCGTACGTGAACCGGACGCCCACCGACCTACGATCGTCCATGCTCATGCCGATCTCTCTCCGAGCCGCTGCCGCAGCGCTGTTGTGGCTCGCCGCCGCCGTGCCGCTCGTGCTCTACGCCACCCACCTCGGGTCGCCGCTGGCCGCAGTGCGCCTGGCGGGGATCCTCGGTCAGGGTCTGCGCTGGGTGATGTTGGTCGGCACGGTCGGGTTCGTGGCGCTGCTGTTGGCCTATCCGCCGTTCTTGCCCCACGTGCGCCTATGGTGGCGCGGGCTACGGCAGCGCATGGGCGGTGACTTGGGGCCACTGCGCGAAGCGCAGGGTCGGCTAAAGCACCTCGAAACCGCCGCCGATCATCTGGTCGCCGGTCGCGCCTTCTTGCTGCAGCGACGGCACGCCGCGAGCCTGCAACACCTGCGGCGCGCGGTCGAGCTGGATGGCGAGCACTTGGCCTCGCGCTACCAGCTGGCGCGGGCGCTCATCGAGATCGGCGATCTGCGCGGCGCCATTGAGCAACTCGCGACCGTCATCGCCAAGGACGAGAGCCACGCATTCGGCGGCGCACTGCTCGAGCTCGGCATCACCCTGGCGCGCGCCGGGGCCGACGCCGAAGCGATCGCGATGCTGGACCGGCACACCGCCCGCTTTGGCCCATCGCGCCGCGCCGCGCTGCATCGCGCCGGTGCACTCACTCATCTGGGCCGCGGCGACGAGGGCGTTGCCGCGCTCCGCGAGGCAGCTCGCCCCCCCGAGGCGGGGCGCTCGCTCTCGCTCGAAGACCAGCTCTACCGCGCGCGCGCCCGGGTCGCGCTGTGGCGACGAGGCCGCACGTGAGCTCCCTCCTCGAACACTTTGACCGCACCCCGGTCACCTACCTGGTGATGCTCGCCTACATCACCATGGCGCTGGTCACCCATCCGGTCAGCCCGACCAGAGACCAGCTGATCGCTTTCGGCGCCTGCCAGGGCTACTTGGTCCAATCCGGCGAGGCCTGGCGCCTGCTCACCCACGCCTTTTTGCACGGCGGCTTGCTCCACCTCGCGTTCAACAGCTACTTCTTGCTCTCGCTGGGGCCCATGCTGGAGAACACGCTGGGCAGCGTGCGCTTTGCCGCGGTGTACATCCTGGGCGCGGTGGGCGGCGGCCTCGGCGGCTGCTTGTGGCACTCGGCAACGACGCCGCTCGTCGGCGGCTCGGGCGCGCTGTTTGCGATGATGGGCGCGGCGCTGGCCTGGTACGCCCGGGGCGGCCGCCACGTGCTCGACTTCCTGGGCTACCTCGGCCCCCGGCAGCTGCTGTCGATGGTGATCCTCAACCTGGTGCTCGGCTACCTGCTGCCGATCGTCAGCAACGCCGCGCACATCGGCGGACTGATCGCCGGGTCCGCGCTCGTGTTCTGCTTCTTGGAGCGCGGCCGCGAGCCCGCGGACGGTCTGTCGCGGGTGATCCAGGCCGGCTGGCTGGCGCTGCTCGCATCCTTGCTCTTCTATGCGATCAACCCGGTGGTGCGTCTCGACTACCTCGCCGACCGGCTCGAGGAGGCGCTCGAGGAGGAACCCGACGCGGCGCCGGAGCTCGCCCGCGCGATCCTCGCGGGCACCGACGACGGTGCCACGGCGGACCTGACCCGTAAGCAGGTGGATCACGTCAACGAGAACCTGCAGCGAGCCATGCGCGGGCGCTGAGGCGACACAACACGCGACGGCGACGGGGGCGGCAGGGCCAGCCCGGTCTAGTGGTGTGATTCAGACAGATGGGGCATTAACCGCGAGGTATCGGCGCCGGTCGCAAGGCGGGTCGCCGCAGGCATATTCGTGGATACGGCGAGGACGACCCAACGCTGCGAACGGCGTTGAGGGCCGCGGAGAATGC
>JBCCGH010000293.1:0-7594 GCA_039029375.1 Planctomycetota bacterium | reverse complement strand
CAGGAGATCGTCGTGCAGGAGATCGTCGTGCAGGAGATCGTCGTGCAGGAGATCGTCGTGCAGGAGATCGTCGTGCAGGAGATCGTCGTGCAGGAGATCGTCGTGCAGGAGATCGTCGTGCAGGAGATCGTCGTGCCACGCCCCTTCCTACGGGATCAACTGCACATTGGCAGCCAGCGTTGGTCGCGAGGCGGCCGACCCGCCAGTCCGCGCCGCTGAGCGCCTAGGACCACGAACGCCGGGGCAGCGGGGCAGCGACCGGTTCTCGAGGGCGTGGCGACGCCCGGCAACGCGTGGCCACACTACGGGGCGCTGGCGCCCGGCCACGAAGACGGTCGCGAAGATCCCCGAACACCGCCCCGAACCTCGAGAGCCGCGGAGCCGCGGCCCAAAGCAGAACACCGCCGAAGGTAACGGCGCCGAGTTCCGAGCTCCCCCAACCCCCAAACTCAAGCGGCCAAGCGGCCACGCAAGAACGCAAGAAGCAACACGGGTAGTCGCGAGGCTCGAAGAACCAGGCGGTGTCAGCTCTGGCGAGACCTTCGACTCAACGACTCAACGCGTCGCTACCGGCGGGTCGCCGCGGCCAACCGGAGAACCGGCGACTCACCTGCAGCGAGCGTCTCGGTCACCCTTAGCCGGCCCTGACCTTCGAGCTGGCTCTCGGCGAAACACGTGACTTCGTACTCGCCCGCCGGGAGCGAGACCACCGCAACCCACACGCCTCCCTTCGGCACCGCTACGGCTGTGGCAACGAGCTGGTTGCGCGCTCGGATTCTGACCTGGGCCAGTGTACTTCGGGGAGTAGCACCGAGTAGCTCAATGCGACAAGGGACGCCACGAGCAACCCTCAGCACCGCGCGGGTCGTTCCACCGCTGTAGATGCGAACTGGACGGGAGGCCGTGACGTTACTAGCGATCGCAAATCGCACGACATATCTCCCAGGAGACAACCCTTCGATCCTCAATCGTGATCCCGAGACTCTCCCAGACCGAATGCCGAGCCCGTCGTCGGTGACGAGGTGCGCCGGGCCGTCGGGCACCTCGTCACCGAGATGGTCAAGGACGAGCGCGTCAAGGTCACCGGGCGGGCGCAGCTCGATCTGCCCGAGCTGAATCTCGCTACAGTTCGCTCGATGCAGGCCAAGCGATTGCGCCCCATAGCCGTCGGCCAATACGCAGAGCCGATAGACTCCCGCCGGCCACGGCTCCGTCGTAAAGGCTCCGTTGGTCGAAGCGATCGAGTGCCACAGCGGTGGCTCACCGGGCCGGACCCCGGCAAACCTGAGCCCGACTAGAGGCTGGCCGGGCCCGCGGACCACGCCGGAGAAACGGACGAACTCGGCTGGTTCCTCGGCGGGACTGAGAGTCGGGCTCCACTGGAATGCGACGTCCTCTCGCAATGACTCCGTAATAGTTGCGGCCGGCCGCGCAGCCTCGTTCGCTGCGCACCACAAGGTCACCGACCCAACTGGCAATGCGTCGAGCAAGTAGCTGCCGTCCTCCGCCGAGATCGCTGTCCGATGCCCCGGAGCAGCATCTCGGCCACTGCTAATGACGGCTCCGGCGATGGGGCGACCGAACTGATCCAGCACCCGACCACGGACGGTGGCGCCCCTTGCGAGGACAACGACCACTCTGGCCACTTCCTCTGCCTCGCTGACGACCGCAGAGGCCACGCCCGGCGCATAGCCCGGAGCATCGACCTGCAACTGCACGTCACCGAGTGACACGCCGGTAACATAGAAAATCCCAAGCGCGTCGGTCTCCGTCCAGTCCTCCAGCGAATCGCGTGGCGCATCCGACGTCGCCGCCCGCTCCGCCCAGGAGCGCTTGGCGACGACCGTGACCTTGGCGCGTGCAATGGGCTGTCCCTCGACGTCGCAAACCTGACCTCGCACTTCGCCCGCGCGTCCGCGCAAGGTAAGAGTGACCGTCTCACCTTTGCTGTCGGCAGCGACTTGGGCGAGGAGTGAGGCCAAATAGCCCGCCTTGAGTGCCCTGACGAAATGCACCCCCGCCAGCGGTACCCGACAGCGCCCGTGCCGATCCGTCCGTGCAACCTTGAATCCGACCTGGACGTCGCCCGGCGCGGAGAGCCAGATCAGTGCCTCGGGCATCGGCCGTCCGTCGCAGTCGACGACCTTGAACGGCACCGACCCACTCCTTGACACTTCAAGGGTAACCGGCCGAGTCGCTCCGTCGCCCAATTCGGCGACCTTTGAGGTGCCCAGACCGCTGATCACTCTATAACGACCCAACGGAACGCCCCCCAGCACGCACCGCCCGTTGTGGTCGGTGACACCGCGGCGTTCGCGAAGCGCGGGATTGGGGCCGTCGACCGGCAAGAGCCGCACTCCCTGGCTCGCCGCTGGGAGCCCCGTGGTCCGCCAACGCAGCTGCACCACAAACTCCCGACGCTCGCCGCTCCCCGAACCGGGTGTGTCGGCGCTGAGGCGCTTTCGCTGCGTCGCGATGGGGTCCAACCTGTGCCTCGACGGCTCGGCGGATGCCGGCCTCGACAACCTTGCATTGCGCGCTTGCACCGAGACGACTGGTTCGCCAGCACGGCGTCCTTCGAACCAAGTCCAGGCGCCGATCAGTGACGCGACGATGGCCACAGCGACGCTCGCCATCACCCACCAGCCGCTCAGAAAGCTCCGGCCGAGTCGCCCCGGACCTGCCGCCACCCAGGTCCCCACTCGCCGCTCCGGCTCAGCGGTGCGCGCCGCTGCACCCGATCCCAACCACCCTGTGGGCGTGATGGCAAGCCCCGAGGCAAACCCTTCGGGTAGGCGACCGCGGAGCATCTCGAGGCCGCGCGCTAGCTGGGTCCGGACGGTGCTGGGATGACGCCCAAGCCGGGTCGCAATCTCGCCGGCGCTTAGTGCGTCATCAAAGTACAGATCGATCACCTCCCGATACGGGGCCCGGAGCTTCCGTCGAGCGCGAGTCAGCGCATCGCGCAGCTCAGCGCTGGCCGCGACGTCAGATGGGTCGATCTCCCCCCCATCGGTGTCGACCAAGTCGGATTGGGGCGGGGTCTCGCGGCGCACTCGGTGCGCCAGCTTGGCCATGATCCCAACGAGCCACGGCATCACCGGGCGCGAGGGCGCAAACCGGTCTCGAGACTCGATCGCCGCCGAGAACGTGCTCTGCACCAAGTCCTCGGCAAGGCTGCGACTGCCGGTGAGATGGATCGCGATCCCCATGAGCTCGGGTTCCGCCAGCTGGAAGAGCTGCCCGAGCGCGGTCAGGTCGCTCTGCGACACATACCGGGCAAACAGCTTGTCGGCCGTCGCTCGCCGTCGAATCGACATCGTCGAAGGTCAGAACCCCGTGGTCCAAAACGGCAGCAAACCTAACTCGAACGCGCCGATATCCCCCAGCCCTGCCTGGTCGTCGTACGCTACCGGGAAGACTGGAGAGGTCGTGATTTGATTAACGGCCGCCGGCGAAATACTAGCCAGCCGCAGAGTCGGGGCGGGAGGGGGCGCCAAGTGTTGTGGTATGGGCGGGAACTGCGCGCCGGCCACCCAGGGGTTTGCGACGGATGTAGAGCCCGATCCCAGGCCATTGAGGGGGCACACGGTCGGCACCGTCAAGTTCCAGTACATGTTTTGGGAGGTCGCGATCCCAAACGGAGGCTGCGCGATTCCAGGGCAAATCACGTCCCCGAGTTGCGGACTGTACGGGCCGAACCCGGGATTCTCCGAATCGGAGACGATGTTGTAGCGCACGATCGTGTTGGTGCAGCCTTCCCAGACCGCGATCGCCGCTCGACCTCGGGTTGCCCGAGTGCTTCCGGGCATCGACATCAGTGAGGTGCACTCTTGCTGCATTGCGCCGCCGCACGCCGTCCAGGGCACCTCGGTCATGATGTCCTTGGCCGCCCCCTGATAGATTGTGTTGTGCTCGATCATGATATCGTCAATGACCATCGACAATCCGCTGGTCGAAGCGCCACACTGCGTGCCGCGTGCCCACCGGTGGCTGACAAAGATGCCCTGGCCGAGGGTCCAGTAGATCTCGTTCTGCGTCACGTCGATTCCAGCAATCTTCCCGGTCTCGAGCCACGTTGGACCCACGATCGTAGGGCATGTGCTGGCTGCGGTACATAAATCACCGGCGAGGACCACGATCGCGTTGCCGTTGATCTCACGCAGCGGGTGAATGACGCCAGTCGCCGCATAGTGTGGAATCGAATAGTTCGACGGCCGGGAGGTGTGGGCGAATGTGGCCTGCGTCACCCCGGTGCTGTCCCTTTGCTCGTACCATCCCATGTAGCCAATGGTATTTTGATACACCTTCGTTGGACCGGACTCGTTGAGGTAGATTCCCGCCGCGCGGCCATACTCCACGAGATTGTTGTGTATTGAACCCCAGGTACCCACCTTGAAGTCGATCCCTTCCTGGAGAAAGTTGGCGAGCTTGTTGTGGTGCACTTCGCAGTTCCCGTAGTGACTGTCGGAGATCGCCTCGGTCTTGAACAAGGTTCCGCTGGGCACGTTGAATCCGTGATTGACGTAGGCGATGTCGTTGTGCGCGATCTCGAGATTCATCGAAGTCGGCTCTGGCCGCACCAACGGGACGCCGATAGGGCTAGGTGGCAGATAGGACCTCGCCAGAATCGTGCTTTGCGCGATCCAGTGAATCTTGAGATTCCTGATCTCGATGTTGTTCGGACCTGGCAAGGCGGTGCATCCACCATTGGCAGCGTTGCTGATGACGATACCCATACCCCGATGCCCTTCGATGCAGATGCCGCCTGACTCGATACCGTCCAGCGTGACGTTATCGCGAGTGATCAGCACGAGTTCGGACTTGGCGCCCGGTTTGGGCGGACGCGGAAAATCGCAAGATGACCAAGACACCCCGTTGGGGGGCGACTCTTCTTGTAGCCGAGCTGGATATACCTGACCGTTCAAGACCCAGGGTTCGATCCGAATCGCCGGGTTGACGATCAAGCTGTCGATCTCGAGTTTCTCGTCGGTCGACGTTCCAAAGAGTCGAATGGTCAGGGGGGAGGACCCATACGCGCTGACGAATGCGGGACTGCGAATGAGAGCATGAAGCTCGGCCAGATTCCCAAGCGCGGTTTCGGGAGTAAGCCCGGAATGCTCTGTCGTCGCCTGAAGGTTGAAATTGACCCAGACCTCGAGCGGAGGTCCTGGTGTTCGCGGTCCCTCCATCGAATGCAGCGCGGAGGACAGCCAGAGCGGGACGGCTAGGAAAGCGATCTTGCGGAGTTGCAGAGGAGTTGACCTCGGGTGTAAGCCACGTCAAGGGGAGGGGGCTCACCTCCTTCCAAGGGCGCCCCTGTCCGTCCCAGGAAAACACCGGCACCGTCCACCAACACCCAACCCCGCCAAGACCACTATCGGGGCCTGCGATTGCCGGTTGCACCGGCTTCGTCTTTGCGGCGATGGATCTTGCCGCCTATCGGTGACATGCCAGAAGTCGTTCTGAGAGGTCGCTTTCGGCTATACCGCTAGCCTGGCGGATGTCCTCCGCGCCCGGCGGGCTACCCCTTGCTCGCTCGTGGTGGTATCATCGGACTTCGGAAGAGGAGGCCAGTGTCTCGATGAAAACTCTGCAGGCTGCCGTTGCGGGTCTCATGCTCATCCCCCCAGTGGGCGCCCAATCTGCTCTGTCCAGCGATTTCTGCTTCCGCGTCAACCAAGATGCCCTCCCAGGTTTCGGAACGGCCGGAATGGACGTGGGAAGTGGGACAGCGGACCGCGACGTAATGTTCGTCGTATGGGACTACTATCCGGTTGCGTGCCCATTCGAGGCAACATGCTTTCGAGCGCCGGGGCTTGGGGCAGGAGATCTCCCGTGTCCTGGTCCTTACCGTCTAGGGCAACACGGACTTCGTGCACGGCGCTTCCAACCCGATGGCACTCCAATCGACGGAATGGACGAAGTCCTCGCGCTCGGCATTGTGCATCCTTGCGGGCCCAGCGTTGCCGTTCAGCGATTCCCGCAATCGTGCCCCGGCGCTGGGCCGACTGCGAGCTCCGTGACCGTACAGTGGAACGAAGGGTGTGGCCCACTTGCCGCGAGAGCAATGTCGTGGTGCCCACTGACAGGGGCCTTTCCCTCAAGCCAGGTTGGGTCACGCCAAAATCTGGACGTTACCACCGCTCATAATACCGAACGCTTGGTTGTGGCAACCCAGATCTCGGTCTCAAGTCGCACCCAGCTTGCTTATGAAGTCGGCACATCCGGCGTGATGGCCCTACCGCCGCTAACTTTGGGGCACCACCAAGGGGCCGCATGCGCTTCTGCCGCACAGAGCGAGTTTGTGGTCGCTTGGATCGAGTTGAAGTGCATCCCCTATTATTATTGGTATCCGTGCTCGTCATACCCAACGCCCTACCTAATACGGATGGCAAGGATTCGTGGCGGACAACCTGTGCCCGTGCGCACCCACGTGCCGTTCGAATCGAACGAACCTCCATCTGTCGCCTGTTTTGACGACGGCAGTTTCGCCTTGGGCTACATTGATTGTGATACAGCAAATATCTGTCTCTTTGATATCGACGACTCCCTTATCGACAGAGTTTCGTGGAGCGTGCCAGGCCTCTGCCGCTTCACGCTTGCTGCCAGGGGTGCAAGTTGGGACGACCAGAATGCTAGTCTCGCGGCCGTCTGGGACCCCGGCAGCGGCGTGCTTGGGCCGCAGTATCGCGAGATTGCCCTGGAATCGCCCCTACGTCTGGAGGCCGTGCGACAATTAGGCACTTCCTGCTGCGCAACTGAACCCGCCGTCATCGCAGGAAGACCAGGGCAGCGTCCAGCTGTACTGCGTCACGACGGGCGTCTGGCGGTCCTCATGCGCACCAGTAGCGAGCTCTTCTGCACCGTTCGAGAACTCACGGGTGCCGAATGCCAACCCAACCTAGGCTTCCAAGGTCCTGGCAGCGCAGCCGCAACACTCTGTGGCACGGGACTGAGGGCAGGCGAGAACAGCGACTACATGGTCGTCGACGCGCCCGCGAGCGCGAGCGGCGCGCTTCTCATCTCAGTCTTCGGTGCGCCGAACGTCCCCTTCGCCGGTGGCACGCTTGCCTCGTTCGCTCAACCTCCTGGCGTCCTTCCCATCGCAGCAGACCCGCGCGGCCAGGTTACGCTGACATTCGACGGCCTCTCGACAGTTGCGAACTTGGTGTTCCAGAGCGTCTTCATCGATCTCTCTCTGCCTCAGTCGTTCGCGTTCACCAACGCCATCAAAGCGCAGTTCGGCCGATAGCACGACGCCAACGTCGGAGCGTGCTTCCCCCTCGACCTAGTGTAGTGCGTCAGGCAGATGGGGAATGATCCGCGAGGACTGCTCTTGCTCACTCGGGGTGCGCCTCCTTCAGCATCAAGATCGCGCGGCCGGTCGTGTCGGGGAGAGGCTGCCTCAGCAAGGAGATAATTGGTCGGAGCGAGAGGATTTGCCGTTGGAGCCGGCAGCGGCGAAGCCGCGGCGGGCGACACACCCAAGGCCACTCGCGCCGACCCATTCCGCCGCGGGGCGGCGGAAATTGGTCGGAGCGAGAGGATTTGCCGTTGGAGCCGGCAGCGGCGAAGCCGCGGCGGGCGACAT
>JBCCGH010000292.1:0-7681 GCA_039029375.1 Planctomycetota bacterium | reverse complement strand
CGAGCAGAGCAATGGCATCCGAGGCGCCCGGGCCGTAGCCCGGCAGGATGCGAAGGTCATGCGTGACCGAGCCGCCCGGTACCCCCGAGAGCCTCGCCGCACCTTCGAAGATGCCAGGTGCGCTCATCAGGTAGGGCTCGCCGTCCCGTACGAAGACCAGGTCAGCGACCCCCATGCCGGTCACGTGGGCCGGCTCGAAGGCGCTGAAGGCCCCCGACTTGGCCGGGCCAGCCTCGCGATCTGCGTACAGCGCGGGGGCAACGGGTAGGATTTGGGCCCTCGGGGCGAAACCGAGGGCGATGGGGAGGAGCGGAACAAGAAAGCGCAGCATGAGGGAATGGCAGGAGAGAGTCAGAGCAGGCGCTGCCTCGAGAACGTCACCAGGCGAGAGCGGCGAACCCTTCGAGGACGTGTGTCCTCAACGCCGGCATCGTTTCACGAATACCGTGTTTTTTGTCCCGCCGCGCCCCCCGGAGCCGCCGGCGCCGCGGCCCGGTCACCCGTTGGTGCAACGCCACCAGCTAGTCGAGGGGGCCGGACTCCGCCGCCACACCGGAGCCCCGCAGGTACCGATCCAGGAACGCCAGAATCTGCCGATTGGACGCGATGCGGTTCTTGCGGTTGCGGAAGCCGTGCCCTTCGTCGTCAAACACGAGGTACTCCACGGGCACGCCGTTGGCCTGAGCGGCGGCGACGATCTCGTCGCTCTCGATCTTCAGCACCCGCGGATCATTGGCACCCTGGACGACCATGAGGGGTCGCCGGATGTTGGCGGCGTGGAACAATGGTGAGATCCGCCGCAGCCGCTCGCGGTCCGTCGTCGGATTGCCGAGCTCGGCGTAGAGCCGATCGCGGTTAGCCCCCCACCACGGCGGGATGTTCTCGAGCGTGCGGATCCAGTTCGTCACACCGAAGATGTTGACCCCGACGTCGAACGCATCGGGCTCAAAGGCCAGCGCCGCCGCGACCATGTAGCCGCCATAGCTGCCGCCAATGATGCCGATCCGCGAGCCGTCGACCCAGTCGAGCGTCTCGAGATAGCGTCGCCCATAGATGCAGTCCTGAAGATCACCCTCGCCGTGGTTCTGATCGTCGAGGTGAAAGAATGTCTTGCCGTAGCCAGAGCTGCCGCGGTTGTTGACCATCAGCACCGCGTAGCCGCGATTCACCAGGAACTGCAGGTCCCAGCGATAGCCGACCCGGCTCTGGCCACCCGGGCCGCCGTGTACCCAGACCAAGGCCGGGACCGGCTCCGTCGGCGATGCGACGTGCGGCCGCAGCAGCAGGCCCGGGATCTCCAACCCGTCGAAGCTCGGATAGCGGACGACCTCGGCATCGACGAGATCCGCTTCGTCGATCCCGTCGGCGAGCGCCCGAGTGCGCCGCTCCAGGCGCCCCGAGCCGACGGCGCCGACGTAGAGCTCATCGGGGGAAGTGCTGCCGCCGGCATAGACGATCCAGTAGCGGCCGTCATCGGACGTTTCGACCCTCGAGATCGTGCGCCCCGGAATCGCCGGTAGCGCGACAGCGTCGCCCGACTCGACGTCGCGCACCTCGACAACGGTGCGCGCGTCGGCGTTGGTCATCAAGACGGCAAAACGACCGTCGCGCGTGAACCGATAGCCCAGGATGTCCCAACGGCGCTCCGCCACGACCTCCTGCCGCCCCGACGTCAGATCGACGCGCCACAGGCGTCGGAATTCAGCGCCGGCGTCCGACGTGTAGAACACCGTCTGGCCATCGGCGGAGAACCCCTGCATCCCGTGCGAGGCATCGCCTTCGTGCGGCGTCAGCAGACGCGGCGCCAGCTCCGGTCGCGCCGCGTCCCAAAGCAACAGATCGTCGTTGGCGTTGGAGTAGGTCTTGGCGAGCACGACGTAGCGCAGATCCCGCGAGGCCGCGTTGAGCATGAAGCCGCCCTCGTTGCGAAAGACGAGTGTGCGGGATGGTCGCGCACCCTCTGACCGCTCGGTCGTCGCGGCGGCGGCTTCGTAGCGATAGAGATCGAAGGCCCGAGGATCCCGCTCGTTCGACATCACGTAGAACGCCTGCCGATCCCGCGCCACGGCCAGCACGCTCGCGCGCAGGTTCTCGCCGGGCGTCAGGTCGACCTGGCCCCCATCGGTATTGCCGACGTAGACATGGGTCAGCTCGTTGCCACCCTGATCGGAGGTGAACAAGAACCGCGCATCGTCCAGCCACGCCACGCCCCGAATGGCGTCGCTCGTCGAGTGCGTGAGCTGCATCTTGTCGCCGGTCGCCAGCGACATGGCGTAGGCGTTGAGAACGCCGGTCTCATCGGTCGTCAGCAGCAATCGCGTGCCGTCCGGGGAGACGCTGGTGCCGCTGTAGGACGACGTTGTGAGCAACGTCTCGACGTCGTAGGCCGGAACCTGTCGTGGGGCGGGTCGCGGCGCGGTCGCGCAGCCAGCCACGAGCGCCAAGAGAGCAACGGAGACACTTCGCATGCCGCGATGTCAGGCCATGGGGTGGCCAGTTACAACGGCGTGGGCTCGACGGCCTGGTGACGCGCGGAGGGCCCGCCCATGCGACGATCTTGACAAGTAACTACGTTTTGGTAAGCAATGTAGCAACGCAGGTGATCGGTACCCCGTGACGCGGAAGTACAACTGGAAGACGGGTTGCGACGTCGAGGCGACCCTCAGCGTGATCGGCGGCCGCTGGAAGCCGATCCTCGTGTGTCACCTGCTGGGCGGACGCAAGCGCTTCGGCGAGCTGCGCCGCCTCACGCCGAACGCCACGGAGCGGATGATCGCCCTGCAGCTGCGCGAGCTGGAGGCGGACGGCGTGGTCAATCGACACGTGTTTGCCGAGGTCCCGCCGCGCGTCGAATACGAGGTCACGGAGTTTGGCCGGTCACTCGAGACCATCCTTACACTCATGCAGGAGTGGGGTCGCGGATTCAAAGCACGCCGGCTCGCCGAAGAGGCCGACGGCGAGCACGCCGCGCGCCCGGCTTGAGACGGGGCGGGCCCCCGTCGCTCGCACGACCGGTGGGCCAAACCGCTCGAATCGTCCCGCGCGCCTCCGAGCTACTGGATGATGATGATCCCGCCGAGGATCAGTGGCAGCTGATTGCCGTCGCCTTCGAACGCGAGAACGTCCATTCCGAAGAATCCGGCTGGCCCCGTGAACGCGGTATGGAACGGCTGCACGGCCGTCGCCGATGCGCTCAGCACGAACTGACCCTCTGGCGTCAGCTGGATCGTCGAACCGCTCGGGCGAGTCGTCGTAAGCCCGGCGAGCGGAAACCACTGGTATGCATTCGCGTACTCTTGGCTAAAGGCGACCAACCCACCTCCTGCGTTGACAAACGAGACGACGTCGTCCCCTCGCATGTTGATCATGTCGAGCTCGCTCGACGTCAGGCCACCGAAGACTTGGTCTGCAGTCGTCGGCATGTAGACCGCATCGTATTTCATGAGATCCTCGGCCAGGATCTCTGTGCCGCGGCGGTGCGTAAAGGTGTAGCCGAGGTCTTCCGCCGCAGTACGCGCGATCTCGGCGTTGGTCGTACTGCCACCGAGCTGCAGCACCCGACCTGGCGTGGCGCTCAAAGCCGAGTTGGTCACCACCCATTCGATCGTGTCCTGGATCATCTCCCAACCTGCGCCACCTCGGCTGGCGTCGTGGTCCTCGGGGTCCATGCCGGAAAGGATGATCGGCCCGAACCCACCGGTGACGTCGAGCGCTAGTAGACCTGCGTCAGTGATCCCACCAGGCACCGGCCGCACTCCCGGCTCGGTGCCCAACAGCACTTGACCACCGACGGTCGCGCGCGCACGCAAGTCGTACTGCGGGACCCCAGCCGTCGGTACGCCATCGAGGCGATAGCTACCGTTCGCTCCTGTGGTCACCGTATGCGGCAGGCCGACGACCGAGATCGAAGCGCCGGGCACGCGCATGCCATCTTGCAGCTCGACGAAGCCGATGATCGTCGTGAGCGGATCAGCCATGTCGGTCACTACCGCTCGGTGGACGGTCGCGACGCCGCCATTGGTGGCGGTGATCATCACCAAGCCCTGTCCGATGCCGGTCACGAGTCCGTTCTCGTCGACCGTCGCGATCGCTGGGTTGCTGGTGCGGTAGGTCGTCCACTCGGTCCTGGCCGTGACATCCTGCGTGCTGCCGTCGGCGAGCGTCGCCGTCACGGTCGCCTGGACCACTTCGCCGACTCGGAGCGTGCCGACTGGGAGGCTGAGGACGAGGCGCTGCGGCACCGGCGGGGCCGTCGATGTGATCGTCATCGGCGGAACCACCGCGGTCTCCCCGTTGTGTATCCGAAACGGCTCGCTAAACGCATATAGCGTCGGTCCATTGCCGCTACGAACACCGAGGACTCGGAACGCATCGTCGCTGATGAAGTCAGGCCTAGAACCAGGCCCCCCGGCGCCGAAGCTGTCAGCAGCGGCAATATTGGCGACATCGAAGCGCCCGTCGGCATCGACAGGGACCGTTTGGCCGTTCACGGTGACCGTCCAGCTCGCGTCGAGTACCGGCGGCAGGGGATCCTGCAGCGCCGCGACGTCATCGCCGTCGGGAACGCCGTTCTGGTTCACGTCGGGGTCGCGCGGCGATGTGTCGTTCATGAACTCGGCAAGGTTCACGAGGCCATCGCCGTCAAGGTCGACCAGGTTGTCGGCTGGATCGGTGGGGTCGAGGCCGTTAAGCAACTCCCACTGATCGTCCATGAAATCGTCGTCATCATCGACAAATGCGGTCACGGCCGCGAAACCTACGTCGAGTTCAGGCGGCAATCGCACGGGGCTGGCGCTCTGCTCGAGGCACTCGCAGGTCGCCTTCTGCGCGTCGTCATAGGCTCCTTGTCCGCCCCATTGCACCGCCTTGTAATAGGCCGCCGCGCGTATTTTGCATTGCAGGAGCTTGGCAGCTTCCAGGGTGCCGGAGAACCTCGACTCACAGGTCTGGCACATGTCGCTGTGGAAGTCGTCATCACAGCCCGAACGGGATACTCCCTTGCGGGCGTAGCACAGGTCGTGCCGATTGCAGTCCGGTGTGAAACAGACCTTCTCGAGCGTGAATAACGTAAGCCCCACCGCAAAGCAGTTCGCCAACGCCGGCCCGATCGGACCGAGCCACGCCGGTCCGCATCCATTCGGTTCGCCCTCGCACTTCTTGCAATCGCCGGTCACCGCGTAGGGCGGGCAGTTGCAGCCCCAACCGGCCACGGCGAGACCGCCGTTCGGGTCCGACTCGATGCAGGATCCATCAGGGGTCACCATGCCCGCCGACACAATCTCGAAGTCGCCAGTATCGTGGTCGAAACTGAGGAAGAACGTCGTTGCGCCCGGTGGCAGGCCCGACATGTTGGGGTAGACGATCTGCACCGGAGGATCAAATACCGCCCCACCCGGCTGCAGCGTCCACGCGAACGGCGGCGCGGCGCCGTCCGGCATTGGCATCGGCACGTCGTCGACGTGCACTTGGTTGAGCGACAACGTCACTGCCTCGCCGGATCCGGTCTCCACGACGCGCCCATCGGGCAAGGTGACCTTCGTGTCAGCGGAGACGAACAACTGGAGGCCGTCGATGCCGGCAATGCACAATTCGACGTCGGCTGAACCATCGAACACGACGTCGTTCACCGGGTCGAGCGCAGGAAGGTGTACCGGCGTTGGCAAGGTGTTCGCGGCACCCGGCAACACGTAGGGCTCGTAATGCAACGCCGGATAGCGCACTGGGTCGCGGCCGCTCACCGAAGTCGGCAGTGGCCCGCCGCCGACTCCACTGGCCGTGCTGCCGTCGATGTCGAGTCGCGCCGGCCCCGGGACGATGCCGTCGAATCGGAAGGCCCCATCGGATTCGCTCTGCGTCGTCTGCGTAGCACCATCCTGCGTCACCAGGGTGCATGTCGCGCCGGCGATCCCCCGCTGCACGTTGTCGAGCACCGCGCCCGTGAGGGTGGTCTCGCCCGCACGCGCAGCGATGCCCCTGGCCACAAAGGCCGCCGCCGGGCCTTGGTTTTGCGCAAACGTCGCCTCAACCCGGGTGTTGCCGACCGTCTCGCCAAGCTCTAGGCCCACCTGCGCGTGGCCGGTAGCGCCCGTCGTCACCGTGGCCTCCGGCAACTCTCGACTGCCCGGCGTGAACAGGGAGCCATTACCGCCGGCCACTCGGAATGTCACGTCGACGCCCCGCACGCCGTTGCAACCGTCGTTCACCCACACCACCAGTGGCTCCAATAGCGGCGCATCGACGCTGCCGATTTGGTTGTTGCCCGAGCCGATGTTGATCTGAGTCGCGCCCGCCGCCGTCGCACTCGCGATGAACGAAACCGTGCCCACGATGTCTTTGCTGGTCACTGCGACGCGGTTGTTACCAACGCCAGCGTCGGCGCCGAGCGTCCAATACACTCCCGCGCGACCGTTGGCGTCAGTGGTTTGCGTGAGCACGCGCGCCTTGGTGCCGCCGGCCGTGGCCGCAAGTCGGCCATCGCTGCGCACCACCTCGAACGTCACCGGCTTGCCGACGAAAGGCGTCCGGTCCGGCCGGGTCACTTGCACCGTCAACGGCATGGGCAGCTCGCTGCCGACCTGGCCGCTCTGACCCGCACCGTCCACCGGCATGAGCGCGTTGCCGGTCGGAGGCAGGTAGTTGACCAAGACGAAATCCTGCGCTTCGTTGCCGGCGCGGTCTCGCGCCACCACTGTTAGCGTTGTCGGCTGGCCAGCCGACAACGGCACATCATCTGCGAAGAATGTCGCATTGGGCCCGATTCCTAGGTCCACGGTGGCAGGAAGGCCGTTGACGGTGACGTCGAGCCCCGCTGCCCCAGAAAGCCCATCGCGAACACGCCCAGCCACGACGGTCGTCGCGGTGACGACATCCGCATCGGGCGCTGGGAAGTCCACCGCGACGACCGGACTCGTCCCGTCTTGCACGACCTCGACCGCAGTCGGCGGCGTGACATCTCCGGCGGGGGAAGTCGCACTGAAGTACAGCGTTTGAGCCCGATCCGGTCGCAACGCCACCACGACCGAAAACGCGCGGTCGCGCCCCGACACCGCTTGCGCCGCACTCGCGCCGCCGGCGACGTCGACCGTGCTGTTGGGCAGCGGTGTCGCGCCCGTCACTGTCACCGTGGTCTCGCTCGTTGGACTCTGAATCGCGTCGATCGTCGGAGCGATCCCGATCGGCGCCGATGGACCGCTATGATCGCGATCACCGCAACCCGCTTGCAGGAACAACGCAGCGAGCACACCGCTCGCAAAGACTCGGCGTGGCTGAATCAGAAGCATTGGTGACCCTCCTTGTTGAGAGGATTCAGACCCTTCTCCTCAGCGTTGGGAGGTTGTCGCTCCAGGAAAAGACGTCGCCGTCTAGGCGTTCCCGAGCCCTGACCTTCCCTCGAAGAATCTGATCCGTTCCCCAGTCAACGCGGAACATAGCAAGTCGGCGCCGGGCCAACGCTGGCGAAGTTCAAAATCTCCTTCAAGTGCCGGGCCTCCCGAAGTCAGAGTGCAGCTCCCTGTTGTCGACGAGGGCCGGGGTCGAAGTAGCTAGTGTCCTGGATCAGAAATTCCTGTGCAGAGGGTGCGTGACCGGACGCTGCTCGCAAGAAGCACCGACGCAGGCATATTGGTGGATACGTCGAGGAGGTGCGACGCAGCGAGCGGTGGCCGGACGGGTGCCATCTGTG
>JBCCGH010000291.1:0-7724 GCA_039029375.1 Planctomycetota bacterium | reverse complement strand
GGAATCTGGGGCCTTATCCACGGCCCTCAGCGTCGCTCGCAGCGTTGGGTCGTCCTCGCCGTATCCACCAATACGCCTGCGGCGACCCGCCTTGCGACCGGCGCCGATGTCTCGCGGATAAGGCCCCATCTGCCTGAATCACACCACTAGGGTAAGTCGCCCCGCAACGCGCGCCAGGGCTCCGTGCGGATGCCTCCCGCGCGAGCGACCCCCCGGGCCCTGGCGCCGGTGAACCTCTAGAGACGGGCAACGTCCACGGCGTTGCATGCCTTCCTGGAACCGGCCCCACACGGCGTGGTCACTCGCTTGTTCGGCCGGCCCTCTGGTGGCACGCCGCCGTGTCGTCGGTCACGGCGACGCGGCGGCGTAGGTCGCCGTGATCCCCTGGCTCAGCGTCGCGCTACCGGCGGCGGCGTCCAAGTGCAGCGCCTGGTGGTGGATCGAAGCGCCGACCAGCGTGTGGATCGCTGGAACCGCGATGCTGAGCTGGAAACTGCCGCCGGAGCCGACGGGGATGAACGTCATCGGGGCGAAGACGTCGGCCGTCGTGAGCAGCCTCGCAGAAGCGCGGGAAGCCGAAGGGTAGCAGCGGCACCGTCTGTCGCGCGACGCCGAGCATGACCGTGGCGTGGCCGGTGGACGTCGCGGGTCCGGTGATGGGACGCGTCGATCATGTACGATTCACCGAGATGCGCGCTGCCCAGCGTGGAGGCCGGGCCAACATCACCCCGAGTGCGCAATGCTGAGAAGACGATGTGCCGGCGGCGAAGTTCCTTCGCGCATGACGCAGTGGCGCCCCACGACACGGTTCCTTTCTGCAGTTGAGGGTCCCGAAGCCTCGTTGGCCGAGCTACGGTGTCCAGGTTGGCCTCAGGACGAGGCCTTGGCCCGGCGGCGACAGCCGCCTCATTTGCGGAAGGAGTTCCCGATGCGTCGCTTGGCACCACCTCTGGTGAGTCTGCTAGCGTCGATCGCCCTGCCCGCGCAGGGTTCGATCGTCTCGACCTTCAATCACACCAACGACGGTTTCTTCCAGCTCAGCGCGAGCTCGTGGCAAGAGCTGGAGATCGTCCTGCCGCCGCCGACGGGATTGATCGACCCACACTTCAACGCGCTCCACATCGCGCTGATCCCGACACGGGTGCCGTTCACTTCGGCGACGGGCGCCGAGGACCTGCAGGGACGAGTCGTGGTGTGGACGTACGGCCGGCCACCCACGCTGGAACCGTGCTACGCGGACAACGAGACGTTCTGGTCCATCGTCGATCCCGAGCCAGAGGTTGGTGCGGATCCGCAGTACCGCTTCATGAACTTCCGCCTCGATCACTCCCAGGCCAGCGCTGCCGGCAGCCTGGCGTGCGCCGGTCACACGTGGCTTGAGGATGGTCGCTTGTTCGTCGCCGGCGGGGTGAAGAAGTGGCCCTGTGGCTCTCTCGGCGAGATCATCGGCACGCAGCTCACCTACATTTTCGACCCAGCGGGATTCGACGCGATGACGGGGGGCACGATGTGGAAGGAGCAGGACGCGCTCTACGCCTATCGCTACTACCCGTCGTGCACACTCCTCGGCAACGGCGACGTGCTCGTGACCGGCGGCCACACCAAGCCGGACCCCGGCTACCCGGCAACCGGCACGGTTCAGGTACTCGATGACTACGAGGTGTTCGATGTCTCGGCCGGCGCCTATGAGCCGCCGGTGTACGATGGGCCGACGCAAGTCATGCCCATGGCGACGAGCGATTGGCTGTGGGTCTACCCGCGAGCGCACCTGCTTTCGAACGGCCGTGTGTTTATCAGCGGCATGTATGACGAGTCTGTCGCGCTGTGGCACGAGGGTCCGACGCCCGTCTGGGGGCCTGAGCAATGGAAAGCGCGCGGCGTCTCCGGCGAAGTCGAGCGCCAGTATGGCACGTCGGTCCTCCTCCCCAACGTGGCCGGTATCTACAAGGACTCGGTCATGATCATCGGTGGCGGCTACACCCCGGTCGACCAGCCAGCCTCGACGATCACGCTGGGCGGACCACGGCTCGACCACCCCTCGCTCGTCGGCTGCTCGGGGCCGTACGACAACTACCACGACACGGCGGAGTTCTGCAAAGCCAACCGACCCAACTCCGGCTGTCACCCCGGCGGCAACACCTGGACTGGGCAAGGGAGTTGCCCGGGTGTCCCATCGATGACGTACGAGCGGGCCTACCCCAACTCCGTTCTCCTGCCCGACGGGAGCGTGCTTGTGGTCGGTGGCAAGAACAGCGACCCGATCCCGTGGCCTGCGCCGATGGAGCGCTACTACCCGACCGACACGGGCTGGCAAGTCGAGACGCTCGCACCGCTCCATTCTGTGCGGGAATACCACTCGACGGCGATTCTGTTGCCGAGCGGCAATGTCCTCATCGCCGGTGGCGAGTGCCGCTGGGGACAGTTGACGCCGCCTTCCGGCACGGGCGGGACCGACTACGAAATCTACGCGCCGCCCTATTTCGACGGTGCCCCCGCGCGGCCGCAGTGGACGCTCGAGCCCGAGGGGCTGGTTTTCTACAACAGTCAAATGACGCTGTCCTACTCGGGCCCGGCCGTCGACCACGTGGTCTTGATGCGCCCGGCGTCGCTCACGCATCACTCCTGCAGCGACCAGCGCTACCTCGAGCTCGAGACAGTCTCGGCGACGCACATGCCCATCGAGGGGCTCGACGTCGGCGGTACCATCAGGGTTAAGCTGCCGCCGGGCCGGCCGGGCCAAGTCGAGGGATGCGGCGCGCCAGCCGGCTACTACATGATGTTCATGGTCACGGCCTCGGGTGTGCCCTCTGAGGCGCGGTTCGTCCGCCTTCTCTAGGCAAAGGTCGTTTGGATGGGACTGCGCTCTCCGCTGCTAGCGCTGGCGATCGCCAGCGCCGCCCTGGCCCCTGCGGGGGTCAGCCAAGACGACCCCCTGGGCTTCCCGCTCCATCTGCACCTCTTCGAGGGCGACGGCGGTGACCGGCGCCTTCTAAATCAGCCGTATACCCGCTGGCAACAGATCGACGCGGACACTGAACTCCAGCACATCATCAAGTTCTTCAACTTGCGTCGAGACGCGACTGCGCCGGCGCCCGGCGCGGTCCCCCGGACGGTCGACGTGCAGTTGGACTTCGGCTACCTCGACAGCGTTGCGAGCTTTGGCTCCGACTTCGACGCCAACTTCCAGTACCTCGGCATCGTCAATACGCGGGCCACGGTGTTCGGCCCGTTGACGCTGAGCTTGCCCGACTGGAGCCAGCTCCCGCTCGACCGGCCGGCCGGCTTTGGCAGGGTCGTCCCGACGTCCGGTACCTTCGTCGTGCCTCTGCTCTTCTACGCGCATGCCGGCATCGGCCCGCTCGTTTGGGAGCTGCAGGTTTGGAACCCCTCCGGCGTCGGCGACCATCCGCTCGACTTCACCTGCCTCGACGGCACGTTCCACTCCAGCGCAATGCACACAGGAGTCGGCTGCAACGGCTTCACCGCGCACGCGTTCCTCGACGTCCTGGGGTGGGGTGCGTCGGCTTCGCTCACCCTCGGGGCAACCAGCGCACCGCCCGGCGAACCCATCGTGATGCTGCTCGGAGCCTTCAATCCGATGACCACCCTGCCGTGGCTCTGCGCCCCCGTGCAGTCGTCGGGCGAAGCGGCCATCCCGATCGGCTTTGCCAGTCCCGCCGGGGTCGTGGGCCTCACGCTGCCGACGCGATTTCGTCCGGCGTGGCAGTTCCTGCCCCTGGAGGCCCAGGCGATCGCCGCGGGCAGTCTGGCCGTCAGCGACGGCGTCACGCTGCAAGTGCCCGCTGTGGTTTCGCCGGGACAGTCGGCGATGCGGCACCTGATCGCCGCGCAGCCCACGGCGACGACCGGCACCGGTCCCATCACGGGCGGGCTCGTGATCGAGCTCATCGACTAGGCGGCGTTGGGGGAATCAAGGCCGGGGCGTCGCCGCGGGACTCGACGTGGAGCCCGCCCTGATCGAACGGCCGGCGTTGTTCGAGGGATTGCCACTACGCCTCATCGAAGTCCGTGAGCTTGCCGAGAAACTCCGTAAAGCTCTGAGCCACCGGATAAGCCTCCGGAGCGGCGCCGTAGTCGCCAGCGACTCGCTGAAGGTCCAAGTATACGATCTGACCTCTGTCTCCCGGACGAACTGATATACAGAATGTGTTCCCGCCCGAGTCGCACGCAATCGGCACCTGCGCCTTCTCTAAGCGCTCCGTCAGTACATCGAGATGCCATTCAATATTACTCGTCTCTACGGTCTGAGTAATACCAAAGAACTCTTGCAGATCCGTTGGGGCCTCGGGATGGCCGGGGACATCAACGCAATTGGGCTCAGGAACTCCGCCATTCGATGCCAGCAAGAAGCTGCGGTAGTCGGATGGCAGAGCCGCTCCCAGTCGCTGCTCGAGCGCCGCAACCTCGCCTTCAGCAAGCTCTGGCCCTGTGTCTAGCAGGTCTCTCATTTCAACGCCCCTTGCTCTCGAGTATCCCAACACCACCGATGTGGCCGATCGCGCGATGGATTGGAGTCGGGACGAGCTGCAATGGTCACCCGGTTCTGGTGGTGATGCCACGTATACCCTTTTGAGGCACCGCCCCTTCGTGCTGCAGATTAGGCCCGCCCGGGGAAGGCCCGGGGCGGTTGCTATGCTCTCGCAGCGTCTCGGGTTCGTTGAGTCAAAGCCATGCGTATGCTCCTCGTCGCCGTGGTGTCCGTGCTGCTCGCCGTTTCGGTGATGCCTCAGTCCCCGCCCTTGCTCGAGCAGGTGCATCGGATGCTCCCAGATCATGTGGACGCGACGTACGCGGTGGCGTTGGGTGATGTTGACGGGGACGGCGATCTCGATGTGCTGGCGGGGACCAGCAACGGGCCCGTGTACTTCCGGCTCTACCTCAACGACGGGCGGGCACAGTTCACCGACGCGACCACGAGGCTGCCGCCGGGCAACGGCCGCGTCTCGGCGCTCGCCCTGGTCGACGTCGATGGGGACGGTGACCTTGATGCTTTCCTCGGCGGTGACCGGGGCAGGCTTTTCCTGCTCTTGAACAACAGCCGCGGCCACTTCACCGACGTCTCCGCCACCCACGTCCCGGTGCGGCGCGCTGGGCCCCCTCGCGCGATCGCCGTCGGTGATCTCGATGGGGACGGGGCCCCCGACGTGCTGGTGATCGACACCGACCGCCAAATGATGCTGGCGAACGACGGCACGGGCGTGTTCGCCATGCAGCCCGTGAGCTGCGCCCGGCGCCCCCCCGGCAACGTGACGAACCTCGACCTTGGTGACATCGATGGCGACGGCGACCTCGATGCGGTCTTCGGTCACCACGCGGAGTCGTTGTTCGACCCCGAGCGGAACACGGTGCGCGTGAACGACGGTGGCGGGTGCTTCACGGCTGCGCCGGGCTCGTGGCCCGAGATCGAGGATCGCACCAACGCCATCCGTCTGGGCGACGTCGATGGTGATGGCGACCTCGACGCCTTCGTCGCCAACGACGGCCAGAATCTTCTGCTCCTGAACGATGGGTTCGGCAGCTTCAGGGACGCGACCGCGAGTCACTTGCCGCCGGACAGCGACAACAGTCGCACGGTCGCGCTTGGTGACCTGGACGGCGATGGCGACCTCGACGCGTTCGTCGGCGGGATTCGTTCGAGCCAGCTCTACCACAACGACGGGGCCGGTCGATTCACCATCGCGGGCCCGAGCCTCGCTCCGGGCGACACGGTCGCGAGCGCCGCGCTGGGCGACCTGGACGGCGACGGCGATCTCGACCTACTGCTGGGCAACGCGGGACACATCTCGCGTGCCTTCCCGACGGTCGGTCGGAGGAACCGAGTCTTGCTCAACGACGGGCAGGGCGACTTTACTGAGGTGACCTCCCTCGGGTCCCCGGTCAACGTCCAGGCTCCGCAAGCGCTGGCCGATTTGAACGGCGACGGCATGCTGGACGCGCTGGTCGCCGACGAACCCTCGGCCGGTCGTGCGCTGAGCGTTTGGTTTGGTAATGGCGCCGGGGGCTATGCGCGGGCACCCGTGCCCATGCTGGCGGCGACGAACGACGTGAGCGGCGTGACCCTTGGCGACGTCGACAGCGACGGCGACGTCGACGCACTCGTCTTGAGCACGTACTATTGCCGCAGGAGCCCTTGCGGACCCGGCTACGACCGCCTCTACCTGAACGACGGGGCAGGGGTGTTCGCCGAGGCCATGGGCCAGTTCCCCAACGGGAGCGCGTGGACCAAGTCCGCCGAGTTGGTCGACATCGACGGCGACGGCGACCTCGATGCTCTGGTCGCCGTGGGGCCAGCCTGGCCCTACGGGTCCCCGTACGACAACTGGATCAACGTCTTGGTCAACGATGGGACCGGCACTTTTGACCCCGCTCCCGGCCTGCCTCCCGGCGCCGCGTTTGCCGTCGGCGACGTGGACGCCGACGGTGACGTCGACATCGTGCAAACGCACGCCTACGCGCAAAACCAGCTCTACCTGAACGACGGCCGCGGCCAGTTCGTCGCGACCTCCGGACGCCTGCCGCCAGACGTGGATCCCATCGGCGCGTTGGCGCTCGCCGACGTGGACGACGATGGCGATCTGGATCTGTACCTCGCGAGTGGCGTGAGGGGCCTCTTTCTGAGCCTCGCTGGTGGGCGCGATCGGCTTCTGCTCAACGACGGGACGGGACGGTTCATCGACCGGACCGACACGCACTTGCCCTACGACCCACGTCCGACGCTGAGCGTCCAGGCCATCGACGTCGACGGTGATGGCGATCTCGACCTGTTCCGCGAAGGCGTGGAACTTGTCGTCGGCAACCCAGCGTGGCAATCGCTCTACGAGAATGCGGGCAACGGTGTCTTTAGCGCTGTGTCGCATCGGCTGCCGCCGGGCGGGGGCAACCTCGCGCCGCTGGCCGACCTCGACGGCGACGGCGACGCGGACGGCGCGCTCACCAGTCGCTACATGGGCCGCACCCGGCACCTCGCGTGGCGCAGCGCCCCGCGGCTAGGGGCGCCGCTCACGCTGGATCTCTACGGCCCGCAACGCGGCGGGTGGGCCTTGCTCGCCGGTGCCCGGTCGCACCACCAGTCGTTCCCGTTCGGCGTGCTCCGCGTCGATCCCAGTGAGCTGATCGCCGTGGGGGGCGGCGTGTTCGACAGCGACGGCCGCGCCAGCGTGTCCTACCCGGCACCCAGCAACCCTGTTTTCCTGGGGCAAGCCGTCTACTGGCAGGCGTTGGTGACGCCGCCGTTGGCGTTCACCAACCTCGAGATCACCACGCTGCTTGGTCTTTGAGGCAGTGAACCCCCGAGGCGGGTAACGTCCACGGCCCAAGAGCCACGACGTCGCCATCCCCGTCGGCATCGCCAGTGCGGAGGAAGCGGATCCCGGAGTCGTTGCCGAGGTAGTGGATCGGTGGCGAGAAGCTGCCGTCCCCTGCGCCCAACATGACGTGCACGCAGTTAGCAGGCCGTTGAACAAGCGGCGTGCGGCCGCACGCGGCCGCACGCGGCCGCCGATGGGCCAAAAGTTCAGATGGATCGCGCCAACTTCGGCAAACCGCAGTGTTCGGGCGCCGAAGTGGCTGAGTGCGATGAGCAACGCGCCGATGGCGCTGACAGCGCGCTGCAGCAGCCCCACGAGCGCCTGTGCGTCCCCCTGCAGCGCCCGTGGCGTCCCGACCCCGATCAGGACTCGCATGATCGTGCCCAGATTGCGCGC
>JBCCGH010000290.1:0-7852 GCA_039029375.1 Planctomycetota bacterium | reverse complement strand
TCGATTCTGAGACCGTCGCGGGGCCGCGGTTGACGCGATCCGCGCCACTCATGCGTGCAACGTCCACTCGCGCCGACATCTCCGGACCACCGTTCGCCGGTTGCGGCACGGCGCACGATCGCGCGGTCGCGGCGGACCCTCGCCCCGCGTTCAGCCCCGTCGCCGCGCTGACATCGCGGCTCTATACTCGCCGGCCCTGTCGCGCGTTGACGTTCCGCTCAGCGCCACATCCACCCTTGGAGCTGTCTCCATGCCACGACCGCTGTTCCACCTAGCGGCCCCCGCCTGTCTCATGCTGAGCGTCGTGTCGCCCCTGCCCGCGCAGGGCCCCGCCGACGGGCTCCGCTTCTTCGAGGCCACCGGCGAAGGCATCGACCTCGTCGACCCCAACGGCACGATCGTCCACCACTGGATCACCAACATCCAACGCCACGGCGGCATCGCCTTGGACGCGCAAGGAGCCCTCTACCACGGCTTCGGCAGCGGCTTCCGCAAGCGCTCACTCGGCAGCGGGTTGCTATGGAGCTACAACGCGCCGGCGCAGTATGCGGTCTCGCATGACTTACAACCGCTGCCCAACGGCAACGTGCTGCTCATGGCGGGCGAGCTCAAGACGTCGGCCGAAGTGGCGGCGGCGGGCCGCGACCCGCTGACCACCACGCCGACGGTCGAGTACGGCGTGATCCTCGAGCTCCAACAGACCGGCCCGAACTCCGGGACCGTCGTCTGGGAGTGGCACGTGTTCGACCACCTCGTGCAGGACTTCGACGCGACCAAGGCCAACTTCGGCGTCGTGCAGGACCGCTGGGAACGGGTGGACGCCAACTACCCGTCGCTGTTGTTCCAAGGCAACGAGTTCAACCACTTCAACGGTCTCGACTACGACCCGATCCACGACTGGATCCTGATCAGCTCGCCGGTGCAGGACGAGGTCTGGATCATCGATCACAGCACCACGACGGCCGAGGCCGCGGGTAGCACCGGTGGCCGTTGGGGCAAAGGCGGCGACCTTCTCTACCGGTGGGGCAACCCGGCGGTGTATCGCGCCGGCCCGGCGAGCGCGGTCCAGCTGGGCTTTCAGCACGACCCTCGCTTCGTACCGCCCGGCTACCCCGGCGAAGGCAACGTCCTGATCTTCAGCAACAACCCGACAGGGACGCAGTCCGAGGTCCTTGAGATCGGCCTGCCCGTGGATTCCGGCGGCGCCTTCATCAAGGCGGGATCCGGCCCCTTTGGGCCGGCGCAGCCGGTGTGGAGCTACGCCGCGCCCGGCTTCCACTCGCCGGTCATGTCCGGCGCTCAACGTCTGCCCAACGGCAACACGCTCATCTGCAGCGCGACGCAGACCACGGTGTTCGAGATCACGCCGGCCGGCACCAAAGTCTGGGAGCGCGTGATCGGCGGGACCAATCCGGTGTTCCAGGCGCACTTCACCGAGCGCACCATGTGGGCGAACCGCGAGGACATGCCCGCCACGGGCGCCAACGCGCTGTTCGCGCTGGAGGCGGGCTCCGCCTTCGCCGGCGACATCTACGCGGTGCTCGGCTCGGCGTCGGGCACGAGCCCCGGCTTCACGCTGCAGGGGACCCCGGTCCCGCTCAACTTCGACACCTACACGCTCGGCATGCTGCGGGTCATCGGGGCCGGCCCGCTGCAGTCCTGGGCCGGCGTGCTCGACAGCACGGGTGGCGGCCGCGCGAGCTTCAACCTGACGAGGGTGCCGCCAGGCGTGATCGGGCTGACCGTGCACCATGCGATGTGCACGCTTGACGCCACCACCGGCGCGCTGGTCGCGGCGAGCAACGCCGTGCCCCTCGCCTTCGTGCCGTAGCTGACGCTCTACCCGTCCTTCGGCTTGGGGTAGGCGCCCAGCTGTAGTCGGTAGCGGCGGCCGTCCGCGGCGGCCTCGTCGTGGTGACGCTCGACCAGTGCCGCGAGGGCCTCGGTCAGCTCCTCGGCGAACGCGGCCCGGGCGGCAGGCGACCCGAAGCGGACCTCGGTCTCGATCGCGAACGTCGGCAGCACCTTCTTCGCCTCCGCCGCCCCGGCCTGCAGCTCGGCGAGCTCGCGGATCGTGCGACTGGCGAGCGCCACCTGAAACGCCGCCGAGAACCGGTCCTGCAGCTGCTCAGGCCGCACTGCCAGCGTCCCCAGCGTCGCCGGCGACAACGCGTACGCCTGCCCGGTACGCCGGTAGAAGCGCTCGGTCACACTGCCGCGCCGCCGCTCCTCGACCAGCTCGATGAGGCGCTGCGCTTCGAGCTCCCGCAGGTGGTAGTTGACCCGCTGCCGCGGCAGTTCGAGCTGTCGTGCCAGGCCTGCGGCCGACTTGGGCTCCAGCAGCTGATCGAGCAGCTTCAGCCGGGTGCGGTCCAACATGACCTGGGCGCGCTCGGGCTCGCGCACGATGTCGACGGCCAGCGTCACGACGTGACGTCCCGTTGGGCCTCGACCAGCCGCTCCCGCACCATCGCGTCCCAGCGGTCCTGCAGACCTGCCGGCGGCGCGGCGCCGTACGTCGCCAGCCACAGCCACACCATGGTCCGACCCTCGTGCCCGCCCAGCCACAGCCGCAAGAACCCATGGTCGTGCGTCTCGAGCGGACCGGCGAACTCATACTCCGCCGCCTTGACCACCGTGCCGGCAAAACGTTCGCCATCGCCGCTCGCGAACGCGAACGGAGCGCCCGGCTCAAGCTCGCGAAGCGGCAACGCGGCAAAGCCCAGCGCGTCCGCGGCGCCGAGCCGTTGCCAGGCCTCGCCGGCATCGACGTCGACCATGGCGCGAGCCCAGGTGATCTGCCGCGGCGTGCCGCGGTGCCGCTCTAGGTAGACGCGCAGCGACGCCAACTCGACCGGCCAGCCGTTCGAGATGTCGTGATACTCCTGATCGAAGGTGGAGTCGTCGCCGAAGCCCGAGTGCACGACGCGCAGCGTCGTCGTGCCGCCCTCGCCCTCGAGCTGCCAGTCGACGAAGAGGGGCCGCGACACGTCGCCGGACCACGCCTCGTAGCGCGTCCGCAGATGACGACCGGGCTCAAACACCTCGATCGTCTGCCGCCAATCGAAGTGGCCAGGCCACTCCCAGCGGACCGTACCGCCGACGCGCGGCTCGATCTCGACCTCGGGCGCGAACCAGCGCGCGACCTCGCCGGACTCGGCCAGGGCACGCCACACGGCCTCCCGCGGCGCCGCGAGGCTCAGGGTCTGTTCGAACTGACGGGAAGCACGGTCGTCGTTGCTCATGGTTGTGGTCTCCGAACGGGTTTCGCGATTTCCGACAGTTTTTCCTGTCGGAACCAGAACGTCAAGTCACCGACAATATTTTTTGTCGGATCGCTCTAAGTCCTTTGCCTCGGTCGCTTATGGGCCTCCTCCAGCCGAGTGGGCGGCCACCCCTTAGATTTGCCGTCACGCCGCGCGGATCAGCTCCCACTGCTGTTCACCGTGGACAGCACCCCCACCGTGATCACCGACGCCCTGCTCGCCGAAGCCCACTGGGTTCACCGCCTCGCCGGGGCGCTCGTGCGCGACCAGGACCTCGCCGCCGACGTCGCGCAGGACGCTCTGACGGCGGCGCTGACCAAGCCGTCGTCGCTCGACGCTGCCGACGGCAGCCGGCGCCGCGCGTGGCTTGGCGGCGTGGTCCGACGCACCGCCGCGAGCGCGGTGCGCGACCGGGCCCGGCGGCGGCGGCGCGAGGAGCGCGCGGCACGTAGCGAGGCCGTGCGCACCACCGATGACGTCGAGCGGCTCGAGCTGCACCAGCACCTGCTGGATGCGGTGCGCGGTCTGGCGGAGCCTTACCGCTCCGCCGTCGTGCTCCGCTACTTCGACGACCTGTCACCGCGCGAGATCGGCCGGCGCAAGGGCATCGAGCCCGCGACCGTCCGCCAGCATCTCGCCCGAGGTCTGGCGCAGGTGCGGCAGCGGCTGGACCGCCGCGTTGCCGGCGGCCGTCGGTCGTGGCTGGGTGCCGCCGTCGCTCTGCTCGAGAGCGAAGGTGCGTCCGCGGGGATCTCCTGGACCCCCTGGATGGCGTTGATGATGAGCAGTCCTCTGAAGAAGTTCGTCGCCGCGGCGACGCTGATCGCCTTTGGGCTCGGTGCGTGGGCACTGGCCACCGCCGGCCCCGACGGCGCCCTCCCGGCCGCTGCCGGCGCCAGCGCGACGCTGGCCGCGACGCCGACCGAGGCGGCCCCGCCGGCAAAGATCGCCGGGGCCGCCGGCGATCGCGTCGCCCTCACCAGCGGCGCAACCCCGCCAGCCCTGCGCGGCCTGGTGCTCGACCCGTTCGGCCATCCCATCGCCGACGCGAAGGTCGTCTGCGCCGCGGCGCCGGCGCTGTCGCCCGCCGACTTCACGAGCTTCGTCGAAGCGATGAACAGCGCGAAACGCAAGCGCCCGGAGACCGAGACCACATCGGCGACCGACGGCTCGTTTCACCTGGCGCCGCCAGCGCAGGCCGAACGGCTCGAGCTTCGCATCGCGGCGCGCGGCTACCGCCGGCACAGCCAGGCGGCGCCGCGGCCCACCGACGGGGATGCCGACCTCGGCGAGGTCCGCCTGCGCCTGGGTGCCGTGCTCGAGGGCCGCGTGGTGGACCGCGCCGGTCGCCCCGTCGCCGACGCCGCAGTGCGGCGCGTCGATGAGGCGATGGGCGACGCCGCACCGAGCGGGTTTGCCGACGACCCCGAGACCGGCGGCGTGGGCACCGACCGCGCCGGTCGCTTTGCCCTGGAGCACGCCGAGCCTGGCGCGTTCGTGCTGCGTGCCACGCACGCCCAGCACCCGCCCGCGCACTTGGCCGATCAGTCGGTCGCGCCTGGCGGCGTGCTCACCGGACTCGTGATCGTGCTGGACGCCGGCGAAAGCATCGCCGGCCGCGTCACCGGCGCCCCGCCCGGGGCCGCCATCGAGGTGATCGCGCGCTCGACGAGCAGCCAGACGTTCGACAGCCCATTCGTCGGCATGCTGGAGACCGTGCTCGACTTCGACGCCGCGGACGCGGTCGGTGAGATGGGCCTGATCATCAAGAGCCGCAGCACGCCGGTCGCCGACGATGGCAGCTTCGAGCTGCGCGGGCTGCGACACGGTGCGCACTACAAACTCTGGGCGGTGCAGACACGCGACGCCCCCGACGCCAAGGCGACGTGCTCGGAGTCGCAGAACGCGCAGGCAGGCGCCCGATCCGTGACCCTCGCCTACGACCCCGGGGCGAGCGTGCGCTGTCGCTTCGTCGACGCTGTCACCGGCACCGCCATCACCGACCTGAGCGTTTGGCCACAGCTCGGGAGCGCGAGTGCCATCAAGGACGCTATGGCGGCGATGCGGAACCGGGGCGCGCCGCGGACCTATGATGACGGCGTCGTCACGCTCAGCCATCTGCGCGCCAAGCCCGAGCAGAACCTGTCGCTGCGCGTTCAGGCCCTCGGCTACGAGGAGTTCGAACGCACCGGGATCGAGCTGCGACCGCGACAAGTGCATGACCTCGGCACGGTGCAGCTGCAACGTGCGCCGGTCGTGCAGCTTCTCGTCGTCGACGCCGCCGACGGCGCGCCGGTCAGCAATGCGCGGATCACGCTGGCGCGGCACACCGGCGTCGAGGAGGACAAGGCCGAGGCCGAGGACGAGGGCAACAGCATCTCGATCACGACGAGCTACAGCCTGTCGGCCGACAGCGCGACGCCAGGCGCCGGCGGCACCTACTGGACGCGGGACACAACCACCGACCGGGCGACGCGCTACGCCCGCACCGACCGCGAGGGACGCGCCAGCGTCAACAGCTTCCCGGGGCAACAAGTCCGCCTCCTCGTCGAGCACGCCCGGCGCGCACCGCACGTCGCCACGCTGACGCTCCCCGATCACGAGGACGCCGAGCACAGTGTGGCGCTCACTCCCGGCGGCAGCGTCGAGGTCAAGGTCATCGACCCGGCAGGCCAACCAATCGCCGAGGTGAAGGTGATCCACGACCCTCCCGAGGACGGCAGCCCGGTCAGCGCCGGGGAGACGACCGACCACGAAGGCATGGCGCGGTTCGTGCACCTCGCGCCGGGCACGCACGACTTTCACGTCGAGTCGGATGATCGATCGAGCCTGAACATCGGTGTCGAGATCAACGGCGAGGACCCCACACGGCGCGACGCCCTCGGTGCGCAGACCGTGCACGTGGCCGAGGGCGAGACCGCGACCATCGAGCTCATCAAGCAGCCGCTCTGTGAGGTCACCGGCACCGTCACGGTCGGGGGAGCCCCCCTCGATCGCGCCCGCGTACAGGTACTGCTCGGCCCGAGCGGCGAGGCCGAGCTGATCGAAGGATTGGCGGCCGACCTACTGGCGCGCTTCGCCGACGAGATCCCGAGCCTTCGGGCGGTGCAGACCGAGCCCGACGGGCACTATCGCCTCACGGGCATCCCCCCCGGCGCGCATCGGCTGCGCGTCACGCACCGCGCACGGGCCATGGCCACCGTGGTCCCGATCACCGTCCAACCGCCCGGCACGACCGTCTCGATCCGACTGGAGACGACGGCCGTCGAGGGCCGCGTGACCGACACTAACGGCCGTCCCGTCCGCAACGCGCGCGTCAGCATCCTCGGCATCGAGGATCGCGAGGCAACGGCCCGCTCGGCACTCGACATGGTCGTGGACGGCCTGGGCATCAAACCGCCCGGCGACGGCGTGCGCACCGACGGCGATGGTCGCTTTGTGCTCCGCGGCGTCAGTCCGGACCAAGCGTTTCTCGTAGCCGTGCAGGCGACCGGATACCAAGCTGGCACCAGCGACGAGCTGCGCGTGGCCGAAGGCAAGACCGTCACCGGCGTGGAGCTCGCGCTGGCGCCAGCGGGCCGGATTCGCATCCGCGTCGAGGGCGACCACGCACCGTTCGCCGCCGTGCGAGCGACCCTGATTCACCCGCAGGTCAGCGATCCGGTGTCGCAGTTCGGCCTGCTGCGCAAGGGACGCACCATGCTGCGCGGCCTGCGTCCGGGCACCTGGCAGGTGGAGCTGCGCGGGAACGGCGCCGATGACGACGACGCGCCGCGGCAGCAGATCGTCGAGGTGATCGCCGGCCAGCGCAGCGACGTGGTCTTCGCGCCGTAGCCCAGGCGCCGATTCCGCAGCCCGACTGGTGCGCGTGGGGCGCCAGTGGCCGGGCCTGGCCCCCGCTTCACGCGCTCGGTCACGGCGCCAAAGAAAGCTTCTTCAAGCTGCCGGCCGCGCAAGTGCTGGCCGACCGCCTGCCCGACGTGCCGGAGCTCCCGATCGATCCGTTCGCCGAGATCCGCTACCGCACGTGGCGCGACATCATCTACCGCGAGCGCGACGGCGTCGGCTACCTGCACTTCGACTTCTACAGCGGGGCGATGAGCACGCGCCAGTGTGAGCGCCTGCGGGACGCCGTCCAGCGCGCGCGGCGACGCCCGATGCGAGTGCTGGGTGTCAACGGTCGCGAAGCGACCCGTCGGGCCGTCTGACCAGCCCGCGCCCCACGCCGCTTCACGCTCGTCCAGCGGTCGCCCTCGGGGCGCCCGTCGGCCGTGCAAGAAACGCAGCCGCGGCCGGGGTTCGGGATCAGCCCCGGTTCCGCCACCAGCGGCCCTCGGGTAGGAACGTGTCGGAGAGCGCTGGTCTCGCCAAACGATCGTCGCGAAGGCCAACGCTCTGACCAGGAGACCACGCCATGCTTCATCCGCCACGCCTCGCCGCGCTCGTCGTCATCACCGCACTGGCGGTGCCCGTCGCCAGCCAGGACGATCCCAACGGTTTTCCGCTGCACCTGCACACCTTCGAGGGCGATTCGTCGAGCACCACGATCCTCAACCAGCCCTACATCCGCTGGCAGCAGATCGACT
>JBCCGH010000289.1:0-7877 GCA_039029375.1 Planctomycetota bacterium | reverse complement strand
CCGCGGAGGCGGGGTGGCGCCCCGTCGAGCAGTCTGTCGCTCGCCGGCATCAGCCGGCAGGCGCCTCTGGCGCCTGTCTGACGCTGCCAGAGCGGCTCTGGCGCGTGCTGGGCGTGAAGACTCGCGCATGATCCGGGCTAGTTTCCCGCTTCGGCTTGTTTCTCTTCCTTCTGCTCCTTGCCACGTTGGAACCGCGCCTCGATGTCCTGGATGGTCCCCGACGTAAACACCCCTTCTCCCAGGTCCGGCTCGAGCTTCTGGACGCTCGCGGGCTTGACGGAGACCGGCCAAAAAGCACGGTCGGACCACCCGGTCCCGACACCCGTGTGGAGGGGGTCGTAGCGGACACCGACTTCGAGGGTTCCTTTGCCCTCCTCGAGCTTGTCGCCGGCAAAGGTCAGGGTGACGAGCCCGGTCAGCGGCACACCGTTGTCTCTGAGGTGCTTGGCGAGCTTCTGCTGGCTGGTCGGATTGAACAGCGCGCGCGGGTCGCGGGGCAGTTTGACCGCTTCCGCATAGTTCGCGATCTTGTCCTCGGTCAGGAATGCCATGCCGTGCCTCTCGGCGCAGACCAGAGCTTCGTCCTGAAGGAACGTCACCCAAGGCCCGAGTGGCAGATACGCCCAGGCGTGATCACCCTCGACGTTGATCTTGTCCACGTCATTCTTGGCGACTCCCTTCAGGAAGCCGAGAAGGCCACCGCCCACCGTGTACGCCACCTCGACGTTGCGAGGCTTCACAGCGAACGCGACGCGCAGTGACGTGGGGTCGATGTCGTTCTTCTCGAGCTTCTCGATCATGCCATCGAAGGCCTGACTGACGGCCGCACGCGCGATCTTACTGCGATACATGCCCTCTGCTTTGGGCGCAGAGGCGCACCCGGCGAGCAGACCGAGCAGCGTGGCGGAGAGCATCGTGGCAACGCGATTGTTCATGGCGAGTCGGAGCGGACTAAGGGTCAAGAACGAATCCAGGGGTCAGGAGCGCAGACAAAGCACCATCACGGGACCTTCTTCTGGCACCGGGACCGACGCGGGAATGACGTCCCCGACGTGCGAGCGCATCCGCTGCAGCAGCTGCAGCGACTTCGGATCGGCGAGCTGAGCTTCCCCATCACCAAGGAGGACCTCGAGAGCACGGTACGCCAAGTCCTGCGCGAACTCTTCGTTCAGCGCGCCCTTGTCGTAGCGCAAGTGCAGGCCGCGCCCGATCTCTTGCGCGAGGTCTTTCCAGCCGTCGAACTGCCCGGAGTACTGCACCGATCGAAAGGTGCCGGGGTACACCTCGCCGATCTCGTCGGCCAAGCGTTGCGCCGATTTGCCCTCGGCCAGCACGACGAGCTGCACGTCGGCCAAGAGGCCGTCGAGCTTGCTCGCGTAGGAGTCGGTCGGCTCGGCCGTGACCGCCTGCGGCTCGCCGCCGCCGACGTTTTGTGACAAGAGCGTGGCGATGCTGAAATCAACGCCCTCGTTCTGCACGAGCGTCACGACGTCGGCGTCGATGATCGTGCGCCGAACAGCCGGGCCGACAATCTTGGAGACACCTTCGCGATACGCCTGGAGCTGAACGATGACCCTCACCTCGTCGCCCACCGTCAACGCCTTCGCCGCAATCACAAAGTGCGGTAGGGCGGATGCGAGATTGAAGGGCTGCTCACCGCTGGCCTCTTCGACTTCCACCGAGCCGTCGTCCAGTTGCGTCGTTGCGCGACGCGGGTCAGCCATCCGCTGCGCCAGCGATTCCATCTCGGCCGCCGAAAACAGCAACTTCGCACCGCACTCTACGAGCGCCGCCTCGACGTCGGCCCGAACAGTCTCCATGAGACGCCGGTAGGCTTCGTACGCGTCAGACACCCTCATCCGGACCGCTAGATTCTCGAGAATCTCGCTGCGCGCGACCTCCCAAGTCGGAAAGGTCAGCGGTTCGTCACCGCCCGCGGCACGTTGCACGCGCAAAGCCGGGATCTTCGCGGGGAAGTCCGTCGACGTGAGCGCCTCGCGGTCCGAGAGCTGCTGGGTCTTCGCAGCGCGGATGATGACGTCGCGCTGCTGCGCGAGTTGCGTGCGGATGTGGGAGAACCGCTCCAACGCCTCCTTGGTGCGGTCGGTCTGCAGGGGCAAGAAGTCGATGATCTTGCCGTCGAGCTGCTCGGCGTAGGTCTCCACAAGCTCCAGCATCGCCGAGGTCAACGCGCGCGCGAGCAACAGATCGGGCTTGGGACGTGGCGGGTCCTCGAGGCTCGTGTAGCGACTCGAAGGCGCGGCGTAGCGGTCGCGCAAATACGTGCGCATTGCGGCGTCCGAAATCTGGCGGGTGTCAAGATGGTCGAACGCCCCGTCCCGGTGCTCCAACTTCACCTGCATCACCAGCGTGTCACCTTCGAGGCTGATGGACGGCTCGAGCAGGCCCTTGAGCTGTTTGGGTCTGGGGCCAGGCCTGGCGCGGACCACCTTCGGCCCGTCGGTTTCGAGCATGTCCAAGTGCCATGAGCTGACGCCCTCCTCGAGCACCCAGCGAGAGCTGTAGCCTTTGGCTTGGAGCGCTCCGTGTACTTGCTTCGGGTTCATGACGCGCGAAAAACCGGCGCGCACCTTGGTCTCGAAATCGTCGCCAAGCTTGCTGAACCCCGCCTCGACGGCGTCGACGCCAGGATCGAGTCGGCCGCCACCAGCGGGCAAGATCCCCACGTCCTTGAAGACGCGGATCCCGGCCTCCTTGGCACGCGCGCGCGCCGCGGCCGCAAACCCCTGAAACATGGCGCTGGCGCGCTCCTCCGGTGGCGCCAGTGGTGGATCGTCGGTGGCGTTGTCATTCGCGCCATAGCCGACCGCGGGTCCCTCGACGGCGATCCTCCTGCGGAGCATCTGGTCCGGATCGAACGACCCGGGGAAAGTGGACTCGGCGGTTGCCACCCCGGGTCGGGAGATCGCCCATTGGAGCTCGTAAGTCTCGCCGCCAGCGGGATTCCTTCGAGTGTGGATGGTGCCGCCAATCGCCACCCCGCAGCCGCATTCCTCCGCGAGCCGCGCGAGATCGCCGACGTCGCCATAGGACTTCGTGCCCAAGCCCGCCTCGAGCAACTCATTGCGGGCATTCTCGGCATAAAGCAGGAGGTTTTCGTCAGGCGCCGTCGGCGCTTCCACGAGGCCACGAACCAGAATCTCGGCAGCCTTGCTGGAGCGCCCCTTGATGAGCGGGGGCAGAATCATCACCTTGGCGTCTCGCGCCACGAGTTCACCGCGCACCAACGCACCGTATGACTCCCACACGAGCGCTTCGAGTCGATCGAAGGTCGCCGCGCTCTCTGGGTCCTGGGGGGCCGCGGGAAGCAGCGGCGCCAACCCGAAGGCGCCCACGACAAAGCAAGCCCAATTCATGCGACCAACTCACCCATGTAACGAACGCGCAAGAGCCGGCAGTCGACCTGCTCCTTCAAGACACAAACTCTCAGACCCGTTGACATAACGTAGCGGTGTGTCTTCCGCCACTGCACCTCGTTTTTTTGGCTGCGGTTCCCGACTCTGACTTCGAGAGGGCCGAAGACTCACAACTTATTAGGAGAACCTTCCCAAACGGGTCTCCGGCGTCGAGCCCGCTCTCGCAACGTGGATCTCTAGCGCAGCACACCGTCAGCCGCTAGTACAGGGGTCCTCACCTGCATGCGGAAGACATTAGGCCTCGAGATCACGTCGGTCGCTGGCCGGGACGATCTCTGGACCCCGCGGCTTCACGTCGGCGCGCGGGAAGCCATCGTCGGCTGCCAGTTTTCCATTCCCGAGTTCTTGCGTCGCCGGTGCCTCCAGCTGCAACGCGAGCCCGGGCTCTTGCAGCTCCCTGGTTTCCATCAAGAGGCAGGCCCCTCTGTCGTTTGCCACAACCCCCGGACGGCCAAACCAGCAGACATGGGGCTCTGGCTCGGCCAGTGCGCGCTGCGCGGGCCGATCACCCAAGAGATCGCCGCATATCTCAGAAATGGCTCCGAGCTGTGCCTGAGCCTGCATGCACCCCCCGAGGTGTCGAGCCTTCCGTGGGAGTGTCTGACCATTCAGGTCGGCCACGAGCCAGTCGAGTTGTTCCTGTCCGAGCGCGCCATCCTCGTCCGGGCCTTGGGCGACGCTCGCACTGTCCAGGAACCGGGCACCGACCCGCTGCACGTCCTCCCCCGCGCCCTACTGCTCGTTGGTTCGGTATGGCAGTTGCCGAGCACCCGCACCGCGCGGCACGACGTCGTGGCCACGCATCGAGCCATCGTCGGCGCGGGCTTCTCCTGCGTCGTTGCGTGCGGCGCCGATGTGGATCCGGTCGTGCAGCCGAGACTGCCGCTCCGCCGCGCGGTGGACCTGATCGAGCATCTGCGCGATCACCGGTACTCGGTCGTCCACTACATCGGGCACTCCACCAGCGTCGACGCGGAGCGCGATCTGCCGACCGGCGCCGAGGGGCTGACCATCACCGGCACTCATGGCGATGACGACGTGTTGCGCATCGCCGCCGACCAAGACGACGCGCGAGCGCTGGGGAACGCGCTGGCTCGCGCAGGGGTGCGGGTGGTGGTCCTCCACGCGTGCGCCAGCCGAGAAGCCATGATGCGCGCGCTCCTGTCGGCACCAACCGTGCAGGCGGTGGTCGGCATGGGTGCGTACGTTGACCCGGATCTCACGACGACCTGGTCCAAGTCCTTCTATGCGAACTTCAAAGAACCCGGGGCGGACCTCTGGGAGGCATGCCGGGAGGCTCGACGCGCACTTGAGTTGAACGAGGGAGGTCGCTGGCGGGAGCAGCAATGGGTGCCGCTCCTGGGGCAACGCGCGCCGATACGAATCGTGCGGGCCGACCCCCAAGCATGCGCCATCGCGCAGTACCGAGAGCGCATCGCCAAGCAACACGCGCAGCAAGAGGGGCTGTTCCGCCAAGAGTTCGGCAACGTGTTGGCAACGGTCTACGTACGCCTCTCGGTCAAGGAGACGCGGGAACCCACGCCGGACGGCCTGTCCGGCGGCACCAAACGGCGTGAGCTCGCTAGCCTCGATGCACTGCGGGGTCGCGCGTTGAGCTTTGCCCAACTCCTCGACGGGAAGCACCGCCGCTGGGTGCTGAGTGGCGAGCCCGGTAGCGGCAAGACCACGACTCTGCGCATGCACGCCTTCGAGCTTGCCCAGGACGACGACGCCGAGTTGCCGATCTACTTGCGACTGGCCGAGTGGATCACAGATCCCTTCATGAGGGGACAGAAGGGCATGGGGCCACGCAGCTGGATTGGCGGCTACCTCGAGCGCGAGACGGAGATCGACGGACTTGCCGAGGCGCTACACGCGCGCCGTCACCAGATCGTGTTGCTGCTCGACGGCTACGACGAGCTCAGCGAGGACGACCGGATGCACCTCCGGGACACGCTCCTCCCGAATCTGGGCACGTGGGGACACGGTCGCATCGTCATCGCGTCGCGCCCGCAGGCGGCGACGAGTCTTCCCCACGATTTCGGCAACGTGGACATCCACCCACTCCAGCCCGCCCAAGCCAGGGCGCTACTGCGCGATCTTCTGCTCCGACACTGCGACACAGCGGAAGACCCGGCCCGGGTCGAGCTGCTCGCGGATCGATGGCAACAGCGCTTTGCTGGGCCGCAGCGCACGTGGCGGGATTTGGGCAGCACACCCGTATTCGTCAGCCTGCTGGCCCTGCAACTGGTCGGCGGCGACGTCGACGAATTCGGTGACCTGAAGAACCCGCGCGCCCGGCGCCATGAGTTCTTCGATCGAGCCTTCGACGTCCTGGCTAGGGGACTACACCGCGCAAAGCCCCAGCCGATCGCCGACGTCGAGGCTTTGAAGCAGGTACTGGCCTGGTTGGCGTTTCGGATGACCACCGAGCTCAAGGTGTTTGCGTCGGTCCGGGAACTGCACGGCTGGCTCACTGAGGAGCGTCGACCCCAACGAGTGCGTGACGCGCTGGCGCGGGGCAGCGATTGGTCCGATGCAAAGAGTTTCCTGAAGGTCGTCCGCGAGCGAACCATGATCCTCGGCGGGACGTTCACCGGCATACGCGAGCCCCAGAAGTTCTGGCATCGCCACTTCCAGGAGGCCTTGTGCGCGTTCGAGCTCGAGCAACAGGGGGCGGCCGACTTCCTGGCCACGGGCAAGGACCTCGACGCTGCCGACGCGGAAGCTCAACGGCTGCGGAGCTTGTGGCCGGATTGGCTCCGACGCAAGCAAGCTGACCAAGGCGGCATCAACGCGACGAGCATCGCGCGCGAGCGCCAGAAGATCACTGCAGAGATCGAGGATCTTACCGGTGACCCGACAACTCGGTGGGAACGCATCCGCTCTCTTTGGAGCGAGCTCGCCGACGACGAGGATTTTCCCAGACACGGCTTCGCCGAGCTGCGGCCCCGGGTCGAAGCCCGGGAGTTCGCCGGGCTGGTAGAAGCGGTCGCCCGAAGCCGCGCGCGGCGACAGGACCAGGCCTTCTGGGCCGAGACGCTGGCGCTACTGGCGGGTCGCGCCGGCAGGCCACACGGTGTCATCGCCGGCCTCCTGGAGCGAGACCGTGCCGTCGCACGGCGGGCCATTGCGACCCTCGACTCGATCGATCCGGAAACCATCCTCGCGGCGTGGCGCGCCTTTGACGTTCGCCGCCGCGTCGAGTTGCTCGATCGTGTGCCGTCGCAGTGCATCGACGTGAATGCCGCGGCGATCGCCAATGTGCTGCGGGACTTGGTCGCCGCTGAAGGCCCCGCCGTCAGCTGGGATGATCTCGGCCAAGCGGAGTGGGTCCTCGCGGAGACCGCTAAGCTGCTGGCGCACCCCACCACCGAGCTCGATCAGGAAAGCCCGGAGGCGGCGCTCTCGAGCATCACCAGCGCCCGCACCGCGCTGGTCGCGCGCTGTCCGCCGCCGGAAGGCGGGTCACGGGCGTTCAGGGAACACCTCCCTCCCCGCGTGAGGTTCCCCTGGTGCCACGTGGCACCAGACGAGTTCGTCATGGGGAGTCCGGCGCCCAACCCAGACCTCCTCTCGGGGAGAGAGCCCGGCCGCTACGCCGATGAGGTGCCACGTCGCGTGAGAATCAGCCAGCCCTTCTGGATCGCCGCCGTGCCGATCACCTACGGCCAGTACCGCCTGTTTGCTCAGAACCACGAGCAGTGGCTAGGCGAGGCCGGGCACAACTTCATGCCGGCGGTGCGCCTTAGCTGGTTCTCGGCACGCCTGTTTTGCGAGTGGGCCAAGGTTCACCTCGCGGGCGAGTGGCAAGAGGAGCTTTCTCGCCACAGTGAGCGGCACCAACTCGGCTGGAGCGTGCCCGACGAGCTGGAGGTACGCTTGCCAAGCGAGGCGGAGTGGGAGATTACGGCCCGAGCGGGCCGCGCGCGCGACCTAGCCTATTGGACCGGTCCGTCCGAACGCGACTTGGCCAAAGTCGCTTGGTTTCGAGACAACTCCGGCGGCCACCCACACCCCGTGGCGTCGTCTCCCATCGGACCGAATCCGCTCGGGTTGTTCGACGTGCATGGCAATGTCTTCGAATGGTGCCGTGATCGGTATGGCCCTTACGCCGCGGATCACGAAGTGATCACAGACCCGACGGGCCCCTCGCAAGGCAACCTGCGCGTGGTCCGAGGAGGAAGCTACAAGAGTGTCGCCGAGAGCTGCCGATCCTCACACCGCAACGCGTGCTCGCCGGACGATCGCAACACGAGCACTGGATTCCGGGTCGTGCTTTCGTGACGCGTGCTTTCCGTCTAGTGTCCTGGATCAGAAATTCCTGTGCAGAGGGTGCGTGACCGGACGCTGCTCGCAAGAAGCACCGACGCAGGCATATTGGTGGATACGTCGAGGAGGTGCGACGCAGCGAGCGGTGGCCGGACGGGTGCCATCTGT
>JBCCGH010000288.1:0-8003 GCA_039029375.1 Planctomycetota bacterium | reverse complement strand
CGCTTGAGCGCCTCGGCACGCAGCGTGCGCTCCGGCACCACGGAGCGCCGCTCGAATACGTGCGACAACGCCAGCGACACCGCCTCGGTTGGCCGTGCGTCATCTTCGGGAATGGCATCACCGCCGATCCGTCCGGCCAGCCGGTCAAGCTCGGCCCGTTCGCCATCATCAAGCCGCTCACGCCACATGCTGCGCAGCTGCGCGGGTGTGTAGCGCGTCGCCTTGGCCTCCCGGGTTCTGGCGCCAAGCTGGTCCTTGTCAGCACCGTCCGTGATGCCTTGCTCCCGGGCCGCCTGCTCGATCTCGGCAGTCCGGCGTGAGAACTTGTTCCGCGCCACTTCGGCGACACCGGCAAGCTCCCAGCCGTGCCGGGTGCGTTCGATCGGCAGGCCCAGCTCGGCCAGGTTCCTTGACAGCCGCGAATGAAACAGCGCCTCGAAGTATGGCGCGTCGCGCTTGAGCCCGCTGAAATCTGCGGCCTTCCAGCGCTGCTCCTGCGCGTCCCATGTGGCGTTGAAGGCAAGAGCGTGGATGTGCAGGTGCGGGTCGGGCACGCCACCCACCGGCCGCGCCGTGCTGTGCAGATACTCGCCCCACACCAGGTTGCCTGTCTCGCGCGACTCGTTACGCCCGCCGCTACGCACCCGGGTCAGCACCTCGGACTCCATGTCCTGCATGGTGGCATCCACCGCATCACGAAACGCATCGGCGAGCCGTTCGTCGCCGGTGAGCGCATAGAGCAGCGACAGGCTCTTGGGCGCATGAAAGTTGAGGTCATAGCCGACACGGCGGCCTTCCTTTTGTCGGGCCGTCAGCGTCTTCCCGCCGGCCGGATCGCGATTGTCGCATAGCGCCTCCCAGTCTTCCTTGTCGATCGCGCCGGCCAGCCCCAGCTGCTCGGCACCCTTGCCGCGCCAGATGCCCGGCTGCTCTTCCGCATAATAGTCGGCCGTGGCATAGTAGCTCTTCGCTCCCGCCGGCGTCCGGTTGACGATGATGCGCAGCATGGGCGACCGCCTGACTATACGCAGCATGCCTGCGAATATTTTCGTGGGCGGGCACGGCCACGCAAGCGTCATGCCATTGTTATTGCGTACCGCCATAGCCGCCATGATTGGCATGTCAGCCGCCCCGCGTCGTATCGATCGCGCTGGCCAGGCTCCCTCCCCTTTTGATCTTGTCGCACCCTGGCGACCTGACCCGGGCACGCTAAGTCCGGCGCCGGGCCGCGCAAGCTGCAGGGCCGCTTTCCGCACGCGGAAGCCTTCGGCCCTTCGCTTGCCCGGACGCTGACGCTCCCGGCTAGCCGGCCTTGGATCACGTGCCGTCAGGCCGCGATGGGCGCGGCCGAAAACGAACATAGGAGACACATCATGACCAACAACAAACCCGTCGCGACCCTCAGGGACGGACCAATCAAAGTCACTCTTTGGCGGAACAGTGGCACGAAGGGCCAATACATAACGACCCGCCTTCTGCGCTCCTGGCGCGATGATGACGGAAAGTGGCACGACACCGATCGGCTCCGCCGTAGCGAGCTGCTTGCCGCGGCGCATCTGCTGATACGAGCCTACAGCGAGCTAGACAAACTCCAAGCCGAACAGAGCCCCGCCACCGCGCAACCAAACGATGGGAGGCAGGCATGATCGGAAGCAATCGGGCCCGCATCCGCCGGGCCCGGGCGGCGCTGCAGCACTATCTGCGCCCGCCCTACCCTAAGAACCAGGAGGCACTCGACAACGCTACCGTCGCACTGCTGATCGATCTTCGCCATCTGTGCGGCGGCGCCCAGTTCGAGCATCTGGATGTAGCGGCCTGGCGCCACTATCTGGACGAGACTGAATCCGGAGGCCGCACATGACCGCTTGCGACTTGCGGCAGCGCATCACGCTGCCGCGGGCACCGCGCAACGCCAGCCCGGTGCCGTGGCTGACCAGCATCCACTCCAGCGTCAATCGCGGGCCGTGGGGCCGGCCCTGCTACCGCGGCAATTGCAACGGCTACCTGATCAAGGATCTGCTGCAATACTTCCAGCCGCGCCGCGTCCTCGATCCGATGACCGGCGGCGGCACCTGCCGCGACGTGTGCGGCGATCTGGGCATCCCCTGCGTCAGCTTTGACCTCAAAGCCGGTCAGGACGCCGGCGATCCTGCAAGCTACGCCGACATCGCCCCGGTCGACTTCGTGTGGCTACACCCGCCCTACTGGCGGATGATCCGCTACTCCGACGATCCACGCTGCCTGTCCAACGCGCCCGACCTGGACGGCTTCCTTGCGCGGCTACGGAACATGCTGCAGCTGTGCCGCAGCCGGCTGACCCGAGGCGCTCACATCGCGGTGCTGATCGGCGGCTATGCCGACCGCCAGGAGCGCCGCCATATCCCGCTGCCCGCTTTGTCCACCGCCGCGGCGATGCAGGCCGGCCTGTGGCCCGCCTGCACCGACATCGTGCGATTTCAGCATGGCAACACGTCGTCACGCAGCGCTTACCGCAGCAGCTTCATCCCGGGCCTGCACGATGTATGCACCGTCTACGCAGCGCATGATGGCTCCGCTTTACAAACGGCTCCGGGCGGCCCCGCTTGGCGGAACTGAGGTGTTCGTCATAGGGCGACCTGTGACACCGGGGGCCGGTGTCTCACCGTCCGCGCAGGCGATCGACCAGCCAGCCGATCGCCGCACCGCCGGCACCGCTGATCGCCACCGCGCCGACCGCCATCAGCACCACCGGGGCCGATGCCACTGCTGTCGCCGTGGCCCCGGCGGCCAACGCCGCCTCGGCCGCGCTCGTGACCACGAGCCCGCCCGCCGCAGCTCCCGTCCATGCTCCCATCCGCATCCCTTCTCCCGCTAACTTGCGTTTCATCGGTCGCGCTCCGTCGCCGCCCCATTGCGGCGTCCGTCCCATTAGGCCGCTTCCTGCCATACGCAATGCATCCTCACGACGATCGTCCGACACCCCTCGCCCCGCCGCCGGCCGGTCGCATAGCGACCCGCCCACCGGCTTGCGCACCGTCGCGCAGGGCACCCCTTCTCCACGACGCTGCACTCCAGAGCAGCCTGGCGAAATCGCACCGCTGACGAGTCAGCCGACCGACTGGTATTCCGCCAAGCTGCCCCACAAATCTGTCAGACATCTCCCCTAAGCACTGCTTAGGTATCCCAGACAAGGCCGTTTCCCGGGGAAAGCATGTTTACATGTAAGCATCCTTACATGTAAACATCGACATCGGCGTATCGTCTCGTGGCCCCGTAGCCACACGAATCGCGCATTGTCATGGCGCAACTTTGCGCTTGCCAAGCACGGACGAATCATGATATCGGTTTCTCATGATTATCGCGGTGGCAAATCCCAAGGGCGGTGTCGGCAAGTCAACCTTGTCCGTGCACCTGGCCGCGTGGCTCCACGATCGCGGCTACCGCGTCATCCTGGCGGATTGTGACACGCAACGCTCTTCGTCGGAGTGGATTCGCGAGGCAGCGCCGGACGTGCGCACGGTTCGCATGGATAACCCCGATGTCATCCTGAACGAGCTTTCAGGCCTCGCGCAGGACGCCGACTACGTCGTGGCCGACGGACCTGGCGCCAACACCGAAACAAGCCGGGCGCTTCTCATGAAAGCCGACCTGGCGCTGATTCCCGCCAAGGCGTCCATGCTGGAGGTGCGGGCGCTTGCCAAAGCCACCGAGGTCCTACGCCAGGCGCAGGACATTCGCGGCGGCCAGCCCGACGCCCACCTGGTGCTGTCGATGGTCGCCATGCGCTACCGACTCACCCAGGACATGAAGGAGGCCGCCGCTGCTCTCAAGCTGCCGCTGACCGACAGCGCGATGGTGCTCCGCCAGGTCTTTGCCGACGCGCCGGGGCAGGGGGCCGTCGTTTGGAACATGGGCCGGCGGGGCAGCGACGCCACCGCCGAAGTCGAGCGCATCTTCGCCGAAGTGCTACCAGAAGCCGCCTCGGCACCTCGGCGCCAGCGTTCGCGGGTAGCAGGGTAGGGGCGCGCGCATGGGAGAACGCCGCTCGCTCGCCCAAGGACTCGCCGAGGCAGCTCCAGCCCAGCGCAAGCAGCAGGAACGGGAGTTCGTCTACGCCGACAAACCCAACGCACAGGCTTCAAGAGGCCCGACGCCGCTACCCCCACCGATCACCCGGAGCCCGTTGACCAGCCGCGTCCGCGACGACTACGTCAAGGCCCTCAAGCGCATCTCGCTGGAACGCCAGCTACAGGGCATCGGCCCCAACAGCCTCCAGGACATGCTCGAACAAGCGATCGAGGCTTGGCTGCGCGATAACGGCGAGCTGAAGTGAACGGCCCGCCCGGCCAAACCTCCACCAACAAGCCCCCCGGCAGGATCGCAACCCGCCTGGCCGCCGCCAGCCAGGAGATCGCAACCGGCCGGCCGGACCGGGCCGACTTCCTGCACACCGTGATGTGCCAGGTCGGCCTGCCGCGCCGCCGCACCGAGGCGCGGACCTTCGAGCGCCAGAGCGGGCATGTCAGCATCCTGCTGGAGGCCGGCAAGCTCTACGACGGCAAGGATTGGGTCGAGCACCCGCTCCCCTACGGCGCGACGCCCCGGCTCGTGCTCGTTCACGTCTCCTCCGAAGCGATCCGCACGCGCAGCCGCTCCATCGAGATCGGCGACAGCATGCGCGAGTTCCTCCACCAGCTCGGCATGCCGACCAGCGGCGGGGTGAGGGGAGGCTACACCACCCTCCGCCGGCAAATGCAGTCCCTGGCCGCCTGCCGGCTGACGCTGGGCATGCGCGCCGAGGGCCGGGTCGTCACCAAAGATGCCAAACCGTTCAGCCGCTTCGAGGCCTGGCTGCAGCAAGACGACACCCAGCACAGCATGTGGCCGGGCGTCCTCGAGCTGACCCAGGATTTCTACGACACGCTGCGCACCCACGCCGTGCCGCTCGACTACCGTGCGCTCGCCGCGCTCAAACACTCGGCCCTGGCGCTCGACATCTACACCTGGCTCGCCCACCGGCTGTGCCGGGTCACCAGCGCCAACGGCACCATGGTGAGCTGGTCCAACCTGCACGACCAGTTCGGCCAGGAGTACCGCAACCCGAAGGACTTCAAGAAGAAGTTCGCGGGCGCCCTGTCACGCGTGCACGCCGTCTACCCGGATGCCCGCATTGAGCGAACGGCAGGCGGGCTGATCCTGCGAGAGTCGCGGCCCCCGCTTCCGAAGACGCGGGTCGCATTGCCGTCGCAAGGCATGGAGAGGCACCGCCCTGTAGACAAGTCGGGGGGTTAGCGAAGTTATCCACGCTGAATCGGACCCCCTCATGCGCTGAATCGGACCCCCCTCCATACGCTGAATCGGACCCCCTAACCTATAGTATACACCTATAGCTCTATCCTGTAGTTGCTGCACGATATTCTGTGGACAAGTCCGCGCAAGTGGCAACGCCGGTAAGAGGGCATTCAGGATGACATTCCAGGAGTGGCCGTAATCGCCCAGAAAGGCACCGTAGAGAGCAGAAGCATCCACAGGGCAGGGGGAAACCCTACACAATCTCTTTCACCGCCCTATCGAGGCGACAGAGCGTCTTTATCTATTGCGATACCTACAAGGCGCAATACTGTGATTTCCCGCACCCTCTCTGACGCCCCATCTTTCTGGCCCCGTAACATAAGTGTCACATGACAAGCCGCCGTTCGCAATCTATAATAGCATATGATAAAGCATGAGAGCCAAGACCCGGACGACTTGCCGCCTGACGTCAAGAAGCTCGCAGCCGAGGCAACTCGGGCCGTCGCAACATTGCTCGACGATTACGGGAACATTCACGTTCAAGCACGAGAGAACGTCGATATCGATATTGCAGGGTCACTACGTGACGCCGAACGGCGATTCAACGCCAAGCACCCGGCGCTGCAACGCGTGGACGAACTGCTTGGCCCGGAATCCTCCCTTCCCAGTGCAGACCAGGACAAGCTGAAACGCTATCTGGCGGATCAACTGCGATCGGCTCACACCAAGTATGCAGAACGTGTAGAAACGTCCGCGCTGGATCAACAGTTCCACAAACGCTTTCTGCCACCGATGAAGGCCGAATCTACTCAGATCGGAGGTCACGTCACAAACCGGGAGTCCCTGATTCGGGACCTCATCCGAGCGAACCCGGGGGTGGCGCTCGCTGATATTCACAGCCACCCCGACGTCATACGCCTCCTGGGCGACGGCATCCCGATGCTGGCACAGGAGGGGGTCGACACGGTCTATCTGGAGGACGATCATGACGACTTCCAGTATTGGCATGACCAATCAACAGACCAGCTCCGGCAACACATCGAAGAGATAGGCGCGGGCACGGCTCCGGTCACGCCGCACCGCAGGGAGATCGCTACCTTCTGGCTGGCTGCGCGGGAGAACGACATACGCGTCGTGAACATAGATAAGCCGGGACCCGCCCGATTGTACGAACGCGTTTTCACGAACCAGCGCGTCGCCACCACCAATTTTCAGTGGACTGATCAAATCATCAAAGACCGCGAAATCCGCGAGGGAAAGTACATAGTCTTCGCGGGGATAGAGCATTTCCGCGTCAACCACCGACTGCAGACCAATGGTCTTGTCGATGATGCGCTTGGCATCCCCACGCTCGCCTTTCGGCCCCTACAGAGCGGGCTGGAATTCAAGCAAGGTGACCACGCGCTTGCGCCGGATTTCTGGATCGCGGCTGAATCCCCGGACTATCCGGATTACAGCACCGCTCAATTCGGTGGGCGTTCTTCGGTGAACGACGCCACGCCGCCAGAAGGGGCACCCGCAACCCCTCAATTCAGGAAAATGAGGCCGCTACAAAGCGGCAAGTAAGTCGTGCGGCAAGCGCCGTGACGTCACGACATTCTCAGTGGACCACGTACCCATAGCTCGCCTGCAAATCGACCAGCAACGAACTGTTTCGGCTCCATAGTGCCCAGAAGCGCTGCTCGGCGGACGCGCGATCTCTACTGAAGCTTCTATCGGCACCCCCGTCAAAGAGGTAATCCTCCACTACGGTTGCGCCAACTGCAACAACACCCCATCCAAGGCCCCGCCCTAGACCTTGGCCCACCGACTTCCACGAGAGTCCGTTTGTGAATACCGATTCGGCCACGCCACCTGCTACTTGCTCTCCAAATCGGCGAGCGCCCTTTTCCGCAACGTATGACGTTGCCGTCCCTTCGCGGCGGCACACATCGGCTACGTGGTCAGCCGCTCCTACGATGCCACGGACCCACACGGCCAGGCGAGCATCGACACGGCCAGTATCTATGCGCCTGTATTCGCGGCTAATTGCATCGGCCAACTCTCCGGTCAGTGTAGCGCTGCCAATCTTAAGGCTATTCGCAATTCTGACATGGTGGTTCCAGGCGTGGAGCGTCGCCCTGTTTCGATCAGCCGCTGTTCCGAACTGCTCGGCCAGCAGGCGCTCCGCTCGCGTTGCCTTCCTCACCTTCGGATCGGCCGCCGTTCCTCCGTCGATGACGTAACCATTCTCGGGAACCCACACTCCTGGTTGAGGCGCCGAGACCAGATGCTTGGCTCTGTGCTTGATGCCGGGCACCCAACGAACACCGTAATCTTTGCCTTCGCCCGTGCGATGATAACCCGACTCAGAAATCCATTCCCCCGGAAGCGGCCCGGCAATGATGTGCGGATGGATCGGGTGGGCCTTGCCGGGCGCCCACCGCGTCGAGATGCCATCCGGCATCCATTCGTAGCCCGGCTCCGGCCCCGATCGGTTGCCGTCGTTCGGATTGCCGACAACTGCAACCGGTTCCGCAGTCGTATCCGCAACGCCGGCGCATCCGAGTAGCACCAAGGCGGCAAGAGCGATAGTCAGAACGAGCGTGACTCTCATCGTACCTACCTGAATCATGCCTCTACCGGCCGACGCTACCGCTTGGAGGCGCCGCCGCCAGGCCCCCCGGCTTCAATCTTCCTTTTCAGATCCGACTTAACCGCACCGCTGCTCTGATAGACTTGCGGCCACTCGT
>JBCCGH010000287.1:0-8218 GCA_039029375.1 Planctomycetota bacterium | reverse complement strand
GTCGTCCTCGAGGACGACCCAACGCTGCGACGGTCGTTCTCGGCCGCGGAGAATGGCACAGATTTCTGACGCACTACACTAGCATCACCGGCGCATGACGGCGATGGACCCCCGCGGCAGCCAAAGCGAAGCGCCAATCCGGCGGCTCGAGTCTGGGACGGTGTTCGGGCGCTATGTCATTGAACGCGAGCTCGGTGCCGGCGGTCAGGGTGCGGTGTTCCTAGCGCAGGATCGCCAGCTGCATCGCCGCGTGGCGCTCAAGGTCTTGCACCGCCATGCATGGCTGGGTGAGCAGAGCGGCGAGCGCCTCCAGCGCGAAGCGCAGCTCGCCGCTCGGATCGACCATCCGAGCGCCTGCGAGGTGTACGATAGTGGCGTCCTCGACGGTCAGCCCTATCTAGCCATGCGCTACGTCGAGGGCGCGCCGATGACGGCCCTGCGCGAGCTGGTGCCGGCCGAGGACTCGGCGATGCGCACCGAAGCCGCGCGCCGTTTGCGTTGGATCGAGCAGGCGGCGCAAGCGCTGCACCGCGCGCACCAGCTCGGCATCCTGCATCGCGACATCAAGCCGGGCAACCTCATGGTGACGGCCGACGATCGCGCGGTGGTCTTGGACTTTGGGCTTGCCAAAGACCTGTCGGCCGCCGCTCGCTCTGGCACGGCGGAGAGTGTGCTGTGCGGTACCCCAGCGTACATGTCGCCCGAGCAGCTGACGCTTGATGCGCCGCCGCTGGACGGTCGCACCGACATCTACTCGCTGGGGTTGACGCTCTTCGAGCTGATCGCCGGCCACGCCGCGTTCGGTAGGACCGAGCTGTTTCCGACCCTCGCGTCGCGCCAGCGGCTGCCCGATCTACGGGTCGTGCAGCGTCGGTGGAATCGGGATCTGCGGGCCGTGCTCGAGCGCGCGCTCGCGGTCGATCGCGCCGAGCGCTACGACACGGCGCAAGCGTTTGCCGAGGACGTGCGGCGCTGTCGGGAGGGCTATCCCGTCGCCGCCCGCCCGGCCTGCATGCCACTGCGGCTCAAGCGATGGGTCTGGCGCAACCCGCTGTTGGCGGGAGCGACGGCCGCCCTCCTCTTGTCACTGGTGGTGGGGACGGCGCTCTCGCTACGGTTTGCCTTCGCGGCCTTTGCGGCGCGCGACACGAGCGAGTGGCGCCGCTATGCCGCCCATCTCGTCCTCGCTTCGCAGCTGATTGGCGACAGTCAGCGCGAGGGCGCCCTCGCCACGCTGGACGAATGCGACCCCGGTCTGCGCGGCTACGAATGGCGGTTGGTGCGCTCGCGCGCTGACGACTCCCGCGACGTCGGGTCGTTGGGCGGCGATGCTGTGGTGCATCTCCGTCGCGGGGCTGGCGGCGGCGTGATGGCGATCGATGCTGCAGGAGCTTGCTACGACGTCGATGCGGCCCGGCCGCGCGCCGCGGTGGCCCGGCCGGGCTGCCGTGGCACCGTCATGGCGTGTGACGCCCGGGACGGCACGCGTGTCGTCGCGCTGGACGCGGAGCCGCGGTCCAAGCTGCAGATCGAGAGCGCGCAAGGCGTCTATGAGTTGGACTGTCCGGTCGAGCGGCCGCTGCACATCGCGATTGCCCCGGGGGCTGCGGCGGCGTGCGTTGTCGACTACGACACGGTGTGGGGCGTGTCGCTGGCCGAGCGGCGGGTGCTCGAGCGGTCGATCCGCCGGGGCGCGACACCGCGCGTGCAGTTTGCCGCGACGCCACAGGGGCTGCGCCTGTGCGTGGCTTTCAACTTCGAGGGCGAACGGCGCGCCGTGCTGCAGGTGTACGCATGGCCGAGCCTGGCGCGCGTCTTGGAGATCGAGCCGCCGACCGGTCGTTGCGATGCCTTCGCGGTGTCGGCTGACGGTCTCCGGGTCGTGGTGGCGACCAGCGGTCTGCACTCGGATCATCGCGCCGGTGCGGTCTTGGGCTACGACCTGGCGACCGGTGACGAGCTCGGGCGCTACGCCGGCCAGCTCGGGCGTTGCGCGGGCCTGGTCATCGACCCCGAAGATCGCTGGGTCGCGTTTGCGGAACGCAGTGGCGTCGTGCGCATCTTGGACGGCGCCCTCTCGGTCGAGCGCCGGCGCATGCTCGGCCACCGCGGCGAGGTGCGCGCGCTGTGCGCGGCGGATTCGAGTACGCTGCTCACCGGCAATGAGCTTGGCGAGGTGCGCCGTTTTCATTTGCCGGCGGCGCGTATGGAGGCGCTGGCGCGATACCCGCTGCGCGGCGTTACTGCTCTGGCCTTCGGTCCCGACGACCGGACCTTGCTAGCCGGATCGCAGATCGGCGTTCGGAATTACGACCTAACCGGTCGGCGCGGGCCGCAGCAAACGTACGGCATTGCCGCGGCCCTGGGGTGCGGCAGCGGTCGCGTGTGGACGGCCCCATTGCGGCAGGGCGCGCCCATCATCGAGCACGACTTCTCGGCCGGGGAAGTGCAGCCGGTGCTATCGGACCCGGCAGATGCCTGGGTGCGCGGGGCTTGGCTGGATCCAGACGCGCAACGTGCGGTGGTCGTGACCCTCAGCGACTGGGCCGATAGAGACGGGGCGAGTCGGCTGCTGGAGCTCCGTGCGGGAGAGCGGCAGGAGCGACAACGCCGTGAGCTGGGCGTCGTCGCCTCCGGCCCGCCATCGCTGCAGGCTGCTCCCGATGGGCGTCGCCTGGCCCTGGCGATCGGCGCGTCGCTGTCCGTGTGGGACCTGGAGGAGGGCAAACGTCTGGCGCACCGTGAGATGCCGGGCCCGATCCGCTACGTCTCGTGGGGGACCGACGACTTGATCGCCGCGGGGGAGAGCGACGGCCGCCTGTGGTTCACTGACGCGGCGTTGTCGGCCATCACCGAGGTGTCGTTGCCCACGCCGCTGCGTGCCCTGGCCTGCCACCCCGAGCTGCCCCGCGTCGTCGTCGGCTGCCGTGGAGGGTTCTTGGGGATCTGCAGCCTCGACCCAGCCCAGCACATCGTGGCGCTGCCGCGCTTTGGCAGTGAGATCCAGCAGCTGCAGTTCGACGGTTCCGGCGACCGACTGGCGGTCGGGTTCGTCGATAGCCACGTCGAGGTGCTGGATTGCGGCGAGCGCGGTCGCCCTACCGTGATCACCAAGCTCGCTCCAGCGGCGCTCGACGCCGAGCCGTTGGCGGAGCGCTTCGCGCGGCGGCTGGCGTCCGGCCGGAGGATGTATGGCTTTGATCGCACCCGGGCGCTGGGGTTGCCACAGCTGACCAACGATCCATGGCTGCCGCCGCTGTGGTACGAGGTGTTTGAGCGCGCCGCGCGGGTCAACTCGTACGGCGTCCCGGCCCGTGAGCTGTTGGCAACCCGCGCCATGGCTCACCTGCGGTTGGGCCAACCGCGGCAGGCGCGTGATCTCTTGGCAGAAGTCGAGGCGGATCTGCGCGCGCGCGATCGCGTGGAGGCGTCGGTCGTCGCCCGTCTCGCGCTCGCCGAGGCCTTGTGCGGTGATGGGGCGCGCGCCGCGGAACGCTTCGCCGGTCTGGTCACCAACGCCTATGACGGCGCACGTCAGCGAGCCACGGCCACTCGCCCCGAGACGGGCATCGTCACGGCCGGCCCGGCCGGCATCGAAGCGTGGTGGTGGCTGCAAGAGCGCAGCGGTCGCGACGTCACCGCCGTGGCGCGCGAGCTCGAGAGACTGTCCGAGCCGTTGCGCACGCGAGTGCGAGACCTCTGGTCGCTGCGCGTCGCGCGCCCCGCGGTGCAGCGCATGTTCGCTTGGCTCACGGTGTCGACCCCAGACCTCGACCGCGTCGACTACGAGGCGGCGCGCCGCTGGGCGGTGGACGCGGATGCGGTCGATACCGACGAGGCCCGACCCGAGCTGCGTGCCGCGGCGCTCGTGCGCCTCGGCCGCGGTCGCGAGGCGCTGCAGATCCTCGGTGCCCTGCCGCCGCTCCCGCCGGCTCGGTCGGTGGTCCGCAGGATGTTCACCGCCCTGGCGCACGCGGCGGGCGGGGACCGCGACGCGGCGCAGCGGGCGTACTCGCGTTTTGTCTTTGAGCTCGGCGCCGCTGCGGTGGCGGATGGCGAGCGGCGCGACGCCATGCGTGAAGAAGTGCGCGCCGCGGTCTACCGTTGATCGAGATCGATGATCTCGGCGCGGTCTTCGCGCAGCACGAGGAGTCGTCGCCCCTGTGCATCGAGGGCCAAGCCGCGTGCCGGCCCCGGGATCGGGCGCGGTGGGCCCCCGCGCAGGGGCCAGAGCCGCACGCCGCCGTCGGTGCTCGCCGTGGCGAGCCACTGTTCGTTGGCTGAGAAGCTCGCTGCGCGAAGTCCGGCGCCGGTGGGCCGGAGCCGTCGGGTCGCGCCGTCCGGCGCCACCAAGCGCCCGCCGCCATCGGCGGCGGCGCGCAGCTGCCAGCGGCCGCTGGCGCTGGTCGCCCAGGGGGCCGGCACCCGGGCGGTGACGTGGTGCTCGCGGTGGCTTAGGTCGTAGTGGTGGTCCGCCTCGCCGCTCGTCCAGTGCACTGTGTTGGCGTGGCGTGGCACGCGCAGGGGCGCCGCGGCACCGGGCAGGTGCGGCACGCGGTGCAGCAGCGCCCCGGTGCGCGCGTTCCACACGAGGAGGTCGGCGTGCTGGTCATGGTCGCCGCTCCAAGCGGCCAGACGGTCGGCCTCGGGCGCGAACGCCGGCGCCCGCACCGTGCTCGGTGCCACGAGCACGCAGCGCACCACGTCGCGCGCCACCTCGACGATGCGCACGGTGTTGCCCTCGGCCCATGCGGCCAAAGCCTGCCCGTCCGCGGCAAAGGCCACGGCCGCCTCGCGGGCCCGGGCCACGCGGCCTGGCCGGATCGTGGCCGTGCGGTCCCGGAGGGCCACGGCGGCAAGCGCCAGACCTGCGAGGGCCAGCACCGGCAGGAGAAGGGCCGCCGCCGTGAGCCAGAGCCGTCGCCGCGGCCGGAGCGCGGCGGTGTCGCCGGTTGCTGCTGCACCCGGCACGGGCAGGGTCGGCGGCCGTCGCTCGACATCACTGATGGCCAGGACGGCGGCGGGCTCGTCGTGGTGGCGCAGCAGCTCTTCGACCTCCGCGCGCACCGCGGGGTCCGCCCCACAAAGTTGCTCTAGGGCCGCGGTCCGCTCCGCGAGCGCCTTCGCATACACTTCGCGAAAGACCGTCAGTGCGTCGCGGGACTCGGTGGGAGACACGTCGGCTGGCACTGTATCTCTGCCATGGCCGAAGAACGCAACTTGGGCGAACAACCGCTGCTCCGGCAGATGGCCGAGCGCGCCCTCAAATCCCACGACCTGGTCGCCGCCTCCACCGAGCAGCTGACGCACAAGATGGTGAGCCGTGCCACCAAGGGACGGCGGCTGACGGCGAATACGATGCGGAAGGTCGTGCGCGCGTTCAATGCCGCCGCGGGTTGCGACCTCGCCGCGGCCGACCTCTTTAACTATGCTCCGCATCGGCCGGGGTGACCTGCGGTCACGCGTGTGGATCGCATCCATCTCGACACCTTTGGCTACTGTCGTGGGCCCGTCCTCGAGGCGACGTGGCCCGACCGCGAACCCGGCGCGCCGGTGCGTGACGTTCTGGCCGCGCCCGGTTGGCTCCGCGACTTGGCCGTCGGTGCGCCGCTGCGCGCGCTGGCGTCGCTGGCCCTTGGCGCGGCCGCCCATCCCGTGCGGGCCAACCTGTTTGCGAAGTCGGTCGCGGCGAACTGGGGCGTGCCGTGGCATCAGGACCGGGCGGTGTGTGTGCAGCAACGCGAGGCCGCGCCCGGCTTCTCGGGCTGGTCGGTAAAGGCGGGCCTGGCCCACACCAACGCGCCGGCGTACGTCCTGCGCGGAATGGTCGCCCTGCGACTCCACCTGGATCCCTGTCCAGCGGATGCGGGGCCCCTCGAGGTCGTGCCGGGCAGCCACCGGGAGGTGCTCGCGTCGATCGACCCTGCGAAGATGACCGAGCGTGCCGTGACGCTCCCGGCGCGCTCCGGCGAGGTGCTAGCGATCCGACCGCTCTTGGTGCACCGGTCGATGGCGACGCAGCGCTCGTTTGCCCGCCGCGTCCTACACGTCGAGTACGCCGCCGCGTCGCTCCCCGCGCCGCTGCGCTGGCACTATGGGCCGGCGCCGCGGCGCTGATCTCGCGAAATTGTGAGATTGGTTGCGTCCGCCGCCACGGCACCACGCGGGACGGGCACCATGACTCGTTTTGCTGACTCTGTCCTGTGCTCGGCGGGTGCCCTCGCCGCCCTCCTGCTTCCCGCCACCGGCGCCGCTCAAGGCGCCCGGCTCGTCGTCGACCTCCACCCGAGTGGCTCGGGCGGCCCCTCGCGCATGGCCGATTGGCACGGCGTCACCTATCTGATGGCCAACGACGGCGTGAACGGCTACGAGCTGTGGCGTACGGATGGAACCGCCGCGGGCACCACCATGGTGGCCGACCTGCGGCCGGGCCCCGTGAGCAGCTTTCCGGACGAGTTCACCGAGGTGGGGGACACGCTCTACTTCATCGCCACGGGTCCTTCCGGCAACGGCCCATACGCCCTGGACGGGTTCGGCGGCACGCCGCGGCTGATCACTCCACCCGCGGGCAGTGGCTACCAGGGCAGCGCCCGCGAGCTGGTGCGGTTCGACGGCCGGCTGTTCTTTACCGCGGCATCGACGGGGCTGGAACGCGAGCTGTGGGCTACTGACGGCAGCCAGGCCGGCACCGTGCGCGTGGCCACGATCGGCGTGACGTCGACGAGCTTCCGGCCCCACGAAATGACGCCGAGCGGCGATCGCCTGTTCTTTGTGCGCGAAGACGCGGGATCGAACTTCGCTCTCTGGGTCACCGATGGCAGCGCCGCCGGCACGCAGCTGGTGAAGGCGTTCACCGGCGGCGTGACCGCGCGCCCGCTCCAGTCGCTGACGTCGATCGGGCAGGGCCGCATCGTGTTCGCCGCCGACGACGGCGACGGGATGGAGCCGTGGGTGAGTGACGGCACCGCCGCGGGCACGACGCAGCTTCGCGACGTCGAGCCCGGCGCCGCCGGCTCGGTGCCGACCGAGTGGACCGCGGTGGGGACGACCGTCTACTTCGCGGCCCGGACCGGGGCGACCGGCAACGAGCTGTGGCGCACCGACGGCACGGCGGCCGGCACCGCGATGGTCGCCGACGTGCGCCCGGGCCCGGCCGATTCGGACCCGAGCGAGCTCTGCGCCCTCGGCGCGCGGGTGCTGTTCCAGGCGCGGGACGGCGACGGCTACGAGCTGTTCGCGAGTGACGGGACCGCCGCGGGGACGCAGCAGGTCAAAGACGTGCGGCCGGGCTTTGGCAGCTCGCGCCCGCACGACATCACCGCCACGGGAAGTCGCTTCGCCTACTTCGCCGCGGACGACGGCAGCCAGGGTGAGGAAGTGTGGCGCACCGATGGCACCGAGGCCGGCACCGTCCTGGTCGCGGATGTCTCGCCGGGGCGGTTTGGGTCCCTGCCTGGGTGGTTTGCACTGTGTGGCACGACCCTGCTGTTTGCCGCACAGGACGGCGTGGTCGGGACCGAGCTGTGGGCGGCCGACGTGCCGACGAGCGTGCATCCGCTCGGCTATGGCTGCGGCGACGGGGTCCGCGAACCGCAGTTGACGGCGACCGACCCCGTGCTCGGCGGCACCATGACGCTCTCGGGGCACGAGCTCCCCGCCAGCGCGGTGGGCGCCGTCCTGGCCGGCGTCGGCGACGTGCCGTTCTCGCTGCTCGGCTGTCGCTTCTACCTGCAGCCGGCCACGATCCAGACCCTGGTGCCGTTCGGCACCACGTCGGGCGGCACCTTCGCTTCCAGCCTGCCGGTGCCGGCCGATCCGGCGCTGCGCGGGTTGACGTTCGCGGTGCAGGCCGCGGTCGCCGGCGCGGTCAATCTGGAGACGACGAACGGTCTGCGCCTGGGCTTGGGCGACTGAGCGCCTGGCCCGGCACGTGCCGGTGCCTGTGGTCCCGCGACCGAGGGGCCGCGCCGAGGTCGGCGCAGCCGGCCGAGCCTGCGAGCGCCGCGAAACACCTCGCGGCGCCACCTCGACGACGGCTGACCGGTCGAGCGCGCGACCGGCAGTGCTTGCCGCGTTGCGGCTAGTGTCCTGGATCCGAAGTTCCTGCACAGATGGCACCCGTCCGGCCACCGCTCGCTGCGTCGCACCTCCTCGACGTATCCACCAATATGCCTGCGTCGGTGCTTCTTGCGAGCAGCGTCCGGTCACGCACCCTCTG
>JBCCGH010000286.1:0-8438 GCA_039029375.1 Planctomycetota bacterium | reverse complement strand
GTGCGCCCGCCGCGCCGACCGCGCCGACCGCGCCGACGCGCCCATCCGGTACCCCGGACCCCCATAGGCAGAGCGGTCCCGCCGCCCTGCCCGTCACCGTCGGCTTCGCCGGCTCGCTCGCCCCCTAAGGGGCGAGCTGGCGAAGTCGACCGCGCCGGACGGGCCGGGCGGCCCCTGCCCAGAGCCCGAGGCAGAGCTGCCCCCTTCCCCAACCCTCCGTCGTCCCCCCAGTCACCGACTACGCACCCGCCGGCGTGGTCTCGATGACCACATCCTCCCAGACCACACGCACGCGATCACCGACCGCGAGCAGTGGCGCCAGGCCGGGGTGCGCCTTAAGAAGCGCGAAGTATGCGCCAGAGAACGCCTCGATCCGGCGGATCCGCGGCGCCATGGCCTTGTCGTACCGCTGGTCGGTCCAGACCCCGTTGGCGAAGTAGAACGTGCGGCCGGCGCGGTGGCGCACGGTCGGCGCCGGCGGCCGCTTCGCGCGCCGTGATCCGCCCAAGAAGAAGTCGTCGCTCCCGGTCGCGATGCCGCGACTGTCGGCGACGGCCTGCGCGCCGGTGCGTTGCTGGCCCAAGTTGTCCAGCCGCTGCCGCGAGCGGGTGGCCGGCCCGACGGGCGCGGGCATGGTGCCGCCGCCGCGTGGCCCGGGCGTGGAGGGCCCTGACGGGCCAGGCGTCGAGGGGCCCGTCGGGGTCCGCCGCCAGCGCGTGGGTTGGCCTGTCACCGGCCCGCCCGCCAGGCGCTGAGTTTCCTCCACGACGAGGTGCGCGGTGAACGGCGTCACGATTCCGTGCTTCTTGCCGAGCCGCTGGATCTCGGCCAAGAGCTCGGGGTCCCGGCCGTGCAGGCGGATTTCGTCGAGCAGGATCGCGACACGGCGTTCGGCCCAGAGCGTGGGCAGAAAGTCGTGCGTCGTCTCGCAGGCGGGCAGCTCGACGGCGTAGTCGTGCTCGACGGTGCCATCACGCAGCGCACCCCGGAGGCGCACTACGGCGGGACCGCTGCCGGTGTAGCGGCCGACGAGCGTCACGCGGCTCCCTTTGAACAGGTCGGGCAACCGGCGCGGCGTGACTTCGCGCACCGCCACGCCTTCGATCGCGACCTTCACATCGGTGAGCACCGGATGGCTCAGCTTCTGCAGCAGGTCGCTCGCCGCGACCTCGACGCTCTCCGTGGGGCGGACGTAGAACCGTGTCCCGCCGGACTGCGCCGCGAGCTGGTCGATGAGCGGCGCGTTGACGTCGTCGCCGACGCCCAAGGCGAACACGCGCGAGGCTCCCTTGTTCGCTCCTTGGGCCAAGGCCAACAGCTCTTTGGGATCGCGCACGCCGACGGTCGGCGCGCCGTCGCTCAGCAGCATGGTGAAGCCCACGTAGCCGTCGGGGATGGTCGCGCCCAAGGCCGTGGTCAGGCCGTCGGCGAGGTTGGTCCCGCCCTTCGCTTCGACGTCGGCGATGCGGGCCAACGCCTGCTCTAGGTGCTCGGGCGTGGGCGCGACCGGCTCGTCAAAAAACGGCTGTGCCTCGGTCGAGAACGGCACGACGTTGAAGCGATCATCGTCGCGCAACGACCGGACGAAGAAGCGCAGCGCGTCCCGGGCTTGGTCGATCTTGTCGCCCAGCATGGAGCCGGACGTGTCGAGGACCATCTGGATCGACTTGCGGCGGACCTCGTCGTCGCGCCACTCGTCCTTGGGCGCGATCATGAGCAGGAAGTAGCCGGGCTCGCCCTCCCGTCGGTAGCTCAACGCATTGAGCCCGAACTCCGCATCACTGCGTGCATAGAACAGCTCGAGGTCGCGGTCGGCGACTTCGCCGCGGCGCAGCTCGAAGGACGCTTTCACCGTGCGGTCGCCGTCGCGGACGAAGTCGACGCCGGGCAGGGGGGAGAAGACGTTACGAATGGGTTGGCTCGACGCGATCCGAATGAGCGCGGCGACCTTCTCGGGGCGGAGCGCATCGACTTGGGGTGCCCGCAGCGGAAAGCGCCAGCGCATTAGGCCGTCGGTCTCCGGGAGCACGTGGCGATAGCGGACGCGCACCTCTGCGCTGCCCTTGGGGGGAATCGGAAACACGCGCGCGCGGAGCAGGCCGGTGCCGAGATACTCGAGCAAGCCGGGGTCGCGTCGTCGCCGCACGATGGACTGGTAGACCTGCCGGGCGCGGTCCGCGTCGAGCACTTCGCCCGGGGTCTCGACGCCGTCGATCCACAGGCTGAAGCCGTCGGCGATCGCGCCTTGCGGCAAGGGCAGGACCCAATCCGCCTCCTGCGCCCGCGAGCTCGAGTTGCGCACGACCTGCCGCAGCTCGGTCGTGGCGACGTCATCGACGACGTCTGCAGTGATCGTGAGGGTGCCGAGCGCCAGCGCGGGATTGGCGCGGCGGGCTTGGCCAGGCGCGGTCGGCACCGTGACCAGCAAGGCGAGGACGACGGCGGGAAGACGCTGCATCGAGGGGCTCCGCTTGAGAAAAGGGTCGGGCCTCGGCTAGCAAGCGATGGGCCGCTGCGGCGAGCTTGAGTCTCGAGCCGCGGACGGCGGCGGTGCACCCACGCGCGTTGCGATCGCGTAACGACTATGGGGCGCGGCGCGCCGGATACCCGCTATCGCAGCAGAGCGTCGAGCCAGAGTCCGGACACCTGAAACGCGCTCTGTGGCCCGGCGTTGGCTCGGGCGACCTCGACGCGGAGCCGAATCGTGCCGTCGGCCGCCACGTAGTCGCCCGGTGGCACTTCCGCCCAGGTGAGCATGCGCACGGCCTCGCGGTTGATGACACTCGTGATCAGCTCGTCAAACTGCTGCGTCGTGTGGTTCCAGAGCAGCATCTTCAGCTCCGGCTGACTCTGCGCGCTGATGCTGCCGGCCACCGAGTGCTCGCTGACGACGCGGACCGCCTGTGGATCCGGGATGGTGGCCTGCAGCGTCGCTTCGTAGGAGGCGCGGTACTGACCCGAGATCGGCGCGGCCGTGACCGGCAGCGCCAGGTCATCCGGAAACTCGAGCCGCAGCGCAGGGTCGCCGATTCCCATGAGGCCTTCGTCGACCAACGCGGACAGCAGCTCGCTGGCGTCGGCGGGGATCGCGGTGTCGCGCACGAACACGTCCAGCACCGCCCCGTTCGCGTCGGGTGTGACGAGGTCTTTGGCGCTGGACTCGAACGCGACCACGCTTCCCGTTGCCGAGATGGCCGGCGCCTGACTTATGCCATCGGCGGCATCTCCGGCGGCCGTCGCCGACGTGAGAAATAGGGCTCCTTTACGCCACACAAACACGTCGCGCTGCCCATTAACGTCGCCAGGGAGGAGGTCGGTGGCGTCGGATTGCAGCGCCACGCTCTGGCCATCTTCGGCGATCGCCGACGGCCCACTATCGCCGTCGGGATCGTCGCCCGAAACGGTCGATTGCGTGGTCACGTCGGTGCCGACCCCGCCGCCGGCGAGGCCGCCGTGCTCGTCGAATACGCCGTCCTCGTCCACATCGCGGTCGCGCCGCAGCACCACTTGGGTGACGCTGAGGTTCGCCGGGTCGCCTTTGAGAATCGGCGAGCGCGTTGAGAACGCCACGAACCGACCGTCGGCGGAGAGATCGGGATCGGCGCTGGCTTCATCCCCAGGTGCCCACTGGCCACCCAGCCCGACCGGGACGGCGCTGATGAGTGTCGTGACGCCGGTCGTGCGGTCGTGCGCGAACACGTCCTGGACGTTGGGGGTAACCTGATCCGCGCCGAGGTTGGTCGCCAGGCTGTGGAAGGCCACGTGGCGGCCGTCGGCAGACAGCGACGCGGCCCCGGAGACGCCGTCGGCCAACGCCCCGGTGCTACTGACGCTGACCAGGGTGGTCGTGGCGGCGCCGACGTCGTGCACGAAGATGTCCCGGACGCCGTTGAGATCCGCGGGGTCGAGGTTGGTCGCACTGGACTCGAACGCGATCAGCGACCCATCGCCCGAGACGTCGGGGGCCGACGAGTCACCGTCGGCCTCGATCCCTCCGGGGCCGACGGAGACGCGCACCGTTTGCATCTGCACGCGGTCGTAGACAAAGACATCGCGCGCTTGGTTGGTGTCACCGGCGACCAGGTTGTTGGCGAAGCTCTCAAACACCACGTAGCGACCGTCGCTGGACAGCGCCGGCGCCAGCGAGTGGCCGTTGGGTTGTTGGCCGGCTGTGCCCAGCGAGACGCGCGTCGTGGTGCCCGTCTGCCGATCCCGGACGTAGATGTCGGCGAGGTTGTTGGTGTCGCCGGTGGGGGACGAGTCCAAGTTCGAGGACAACGTGGCGAACGCGACGTAGCGTCCATCCGCGGAGAGCGCAGCCGTGCCACTGAAACTGTCGCCCTGCTGGTCGAGGGTGCCGCGGCTCTCGATGGACATCGCGTAGCGGTCCCGGGCAAAGTCCTTGCGGAAGTTGGCCATGACCTGCTTGGTCTTGGTGATCGTGGTCGCGGCGTCGGCCAGCACCGCGTCGCCGGTCGGCACGCCGCCGTCGAGGATCAGCGGGTTCGAGTAGCGAAAGGCGAAGCTGGCGGTCATGACGGTCTGTCGCAGCGGCTCACCGGGCGGCTGGTAGCGCCAGCCGTAGGAGTACGGGAACAGGCCGCCGCCATCGGTGTGAAAGTGATCGTTGCCGAGCACGTGACCCAGCTCGTGCGAGATCAGGCCGGGGGTCTCCACGACCGCGAAGGCGAAGGCTTCGAAGGCCGGGCTCAGGGAACCCGGCGTGTACGCCAAGCCTCCGGCGCCGCTCAGGTTCGAGAAGTGCCCCACGACCATGTCGGCGCCGACGGCGTCTCGCAGGTCCAGAACCTGGTCGAGATTGCCGTCGGCGCTACGCAGCCACTGGAGAAAATCGTTGGACGTGTGGCTGGCGTCGTCGTCGAGGTCGATCTCGTGGGCGTGCACCATGCGCATCCGCAGATCGACACCGCTCCGCGCCAAGCGGCCGTTCATGTTGGCGACGGCGCTGCGGTAGCAGGCGAGCAGCGCGTCCCGCGACTGGGATCCCCGGGCCGCGGCGGAATAGGCGAACAGCACATCGATCGTGCTCCCGTCTTCGAGCAAGGGAGCGGCGCCGAGCGGCGCTGGCAAGGTGATCGTGTGGTGGGGCTCGACCCCACATTCGACCTGCGCGCGTGTCGATGGCGCCACGCTGAGGAGCGAGCAGGTCGTGAGAAGGAGCGCGCGGGGCGCTTGGGCGGAGACGCAGTGATCGCTCATGGCGGCCTTTCGTTGCTGAGGCTGACGCCGCGCCGTGGTTTGCCCAGTTTCATGGGGGGCGGTCGGATGGTCCGCCGCGCGCGCGGTCGTCAGTAGCAACAGGCGCCCGCCTCGCTCGGCCGTTACCCGTGGGCCAGAGATCGAGCGAGGCTGCCACGGCGCAGGAGTGGCGGCCGCCGGTCACCGTCCCAAGGTCACGTCGAGGGCGTTCATCGTGACCATCGTCGGGGCGTAGCCGATGAAGTCGAAGCCGCCGTGGCCCAGAGCTCACGACCGCTGGTGCCGTCATCGGCTGCGAAGACCAGGCGGCCGTTCAGCGGCACGAACTCGCTCGGGCTCGAGGAGCCGGTGGGATGTAGGTCGAGCAGCAGCATCGTGCCGGCAGTGGTGCCGTCGGTCACCCACGGCTCGGCATCGCTGCCCGACGTCGCGGCGCTGAACACGAGCCGCCCGTTGGTCACGCCGGCGTCGCCGAGAATCGTCCCGGTCGATCCCGGGGTCATGTCCATGACGAGATTCGTGCCGGCGGCCGTGCCGTCGGTGCTCCACAGCTCCTTGCCTTCGGCCGACGTCTGGGCCGAGAAGAACACCTGGCCCTGCAGCGTTCCCATGAAGTCGGGGAAGGCACTTGCCAGGCCCGGGTTCACGTCCTTGATCAACTGCTGGGCCACCGCCGTCGCGGGGGCCGCTGCGATCATGAGAGCCGTGGCCGCGGCGAGCGTAGCCAGAGTGGGGTTGGCGCCTTGGGGGGCCGCGGTGTTGGGGACGGGAGTGCTCTGGGATCTCGGGAACATTGGTTTTGCCTCTGGGTTCGAGCCCCCAGACTCGAGGCGGCCCAGAGCGGGGCAGACTTTTCTTGGCCGACCTGACCCGAGCCACCCGGCGTTGTTGGGCGCGACGCTATCGGCGCAGGCGGTTTGGGCCGAAGACCGCGGGGCTGGCGCGCGCTGTGGTTCGCCCGGGGGGCTCGTGAGTTCACGCGCGGTCGCCGTCTCGTTGCTGCTGTGAACGGAAGGTCCGGCCAGTCGAACCGTCGGGTCGAAGCGGCGATCGTGTCGCTCCCTTTGGCCGGCGCGCCGCGCGGTCACCTGGGCTGACGCGGTGTGTTCGGCAGAGAGCGCGGGCTCGCTTCCCCTGTCGCGCCCGCGTCGACGAGTTGCGAGTTGGTCTCGCGATCGCCCGGCAGCAACGCCTGCAGTGGGTTCCATCCCATGGCCACCGCGGGCGCCAAATAGAGCGCCGCGGCCGCGGCGACGGCCGCCAGGATGAACGGCCAGCGTGAGCGCGGGCACTCGGCCACCCGCGCGGCCCGCGCGGCGAACGCGCGTTCCGATAGATCGGGATGGAGCCGCTCGCGCAGCGCCCGCAGCGCCCGCTTGAGCCTGCTGCGTACTGCCTCACGGCGCAGGCCAAGGCCGACCGCAATGGTGCGTACCGGCAGCCCTTCGTCGTAGCGCAACCGCAGGACCTCGCGGTGCTGCGGCGACAGCGCCGCGACCGCGTCGCGTACCTTGGTGGTCACTTCCCGCCGGGCCAGCTCGTCGAGCACGCCGCTGCCGGCCATCTCCGACGGCGCCGCGGCGCGCTCGCGGCGCCGTCGCCGGGCGTCGCCCCGGCGGCGGTTCTGGAGTTGCTGCCTCGCGACGCCGGCAAGCCACGGTCGCAAGGGGCCGCGGCGACCGCTCGGGCCTTGCGCCGCTAGCCACGCATCCTGACAGAGATCGTCCACGGGGTCGGCAGAGCCCCGCGCCAGGGCGCTCACGAAGCGCACCAGCCAGGCGTGGTCTGCTTGGGTGGGTTCTGGCATCGACATCGAGATCCCAATCTAAGTGGCCACCGCTTCCGAAACCGGGCCGCAGGAAACGCCGTTTGTTTTTGGGCGGCCCAATCCAGCGCCCGGCGACCACGGGTCCTGGATGCAACGACACCGATCCCCGTGTTCTCTCCTGGCGGCGGCCCTGGCGCTGCTGGCGTGGGCGCAGCCTGCCGGCGCGCAGCTCACCGTCGCAACGCAGGAAGCGATGCGCGGCCTGTCTCGCGCGCTGTTCTACGATCCGGCTACACGGCAGCGGTTCGGCGAGATCCTCGTCGACTATGGCGCGCCGGTTTGGAAGGCGGACTATGGCGACCTGGATGCGTTTCGGGGGCAGCGCCTGCGGCTCGGCGCTGGCGAGTGGGCCAGCCTGACGTGTGAGGTGCCCATGACGATCGGCGACACGCCGGTCGCCGAGGGGCGCTATCTCCTAGCGCTCGATTGTTCGGCGGCGGGCGTGTGGTCGTTGGTGCTTCTCGACGCGGCGCGGGTGGAGCGCGACGACCTGCCCCCGTGGGATCCGGCGCGGACCAAGGCGCTGGGCGTGACGATCGAGCTCACGCAGCAGACCGCGGCGTCACCGAGCCCGCGCCTCGCCGTGCGCATCGAGGGGAGCGATCCCAAAGCGATGCTGCTGAGTTTGACGTTCGGGCCGCATCAGCTGGTGGTGCCGTTGGCGGAGCGGATCCCGCGGTCGGGATCTCCCGACGCTGCAGGGGGCTCTCCGGTACGCCGCGGTGGCGGTTAGTAGTGCAGCACGTTGACATCGCCCGGGCGCAGCCAAACCGACGATCGGCGCTCGCCAAACGCGCCGCGCACCAACAGAGTGAACCTGCCCTCCCCGGCGCGCAGCACCGGCGAGCGCCCGTCGGTGAGATCGAACCCCGTGGCGGACACTTTGGTGCCTGGGCGCTGGAGCGTTACGGCGATGGGTTGGTCGAGGTCGTCCAACAGGGCGAAGTTCGCGCCGAGGTTGCCCGCTTCGGGTTGCAGCGGCTCGACCCGAAAATGGCACCGGGCGCGCATCTGGATCGACAACTGTGCGGCGTCGTCGTCGGGCGAGAGTGGGTGGAAGGCGCTTTCCGCGTCGGCGCTGAAGAACTGCAAATACGCGCCCTCCTTGGGCAGCCCCGGCAGCTCGAAGCGCCCCTCGGCGTCGGTCGCGGTGCTAGGACCGCTCAAACCCTGCGAGACCGACGAGCCATCGACGCAGTCGGCGCTGAATCCCTCGGCGGAGCTCGCCACGTGGACTCCGGGCAACGGCTCACCCGAAATCGATCGCACCACCCCGGCGACGCGCGCGAAGCGCGCGCCTAGATAGATGCCCCGCCGGGACGCCCGGGCGCCCGCGGGGGTAGGCGGCGGCCCCGGGGGGGGTAAGTGCACGGGCGCGGCCCCGCGCGGG
>JBCCGH010000285.1:0-8471 GCA_039029375.1 Planctomycetota bacterium | reverse complement strand
GCGGCCCTCAACGCCGTTCGCAGCGTTGGGTCGTCCTCGCCGTATCCACGAATATGCCTGCGGCGACCCGCCTTGCGACCGGCGCCGATACCTCGCGGTTAGTGCCCCATCTGTCTGAATCACACCACTAGGCGGCACCCCATGGAGCCCGCGGCGGCCCCCCCGGGCCCCCGGGCCGGGCGGCTCCCCCTCGGGCGCCCGGTCCGTAACAGTCGTTCTGCGTACAGACATTCAACCTGTGTGAGCGCGGCTTCCGATGGAAGCGAAGGGAGGGCTTGGCCGAGCATCGGGAGGGCCCTCTGCACTTCGACGACACCTACCGCCGACCCATGGCCAAGCCACACCACGCGCTGATCGCATTCCTGCCCCTCTTCGCCGCTGCGTGCAGCACCATTCCGATGGCGCCAAAGGGCTCCGATCGGGTCGAACTCGAGGTCGCAATCGAGCTCGGCAAGGGCTTCCGCGACAAGCTGCAGGTGGACGAGCCCGAGATCGAGCGCCGCATCGCCGAGCAGGCGCTCGGCCACGCCGATCTGGGCCTGCGCTTCTACCCAGTGCTGACCAAGGACTACGAGTCGGACAACAACCGGCCCGAGTTCCTGCTGACCATCGAGGTCCGGGACCTCGACGTCGAGCTCGGCAAGCGCACCGTCCACCGGGAAGAGCGGGATCCCGAGGTGCAGACTTTCGTGGAGCGCCTCGACTGCGCGGTCTCGACCCTCCTGGTCAAGCGCCGCAAGACCGGCCCGCCCCTGACGGTGGCGCACACCACCGGGCGCGGCGCTGCCCAGCCTACGGGTCGTGCTCCGGGCGGTGCCAAGGAGGCCGAGACCCGCGCTCCCGAGATGACGGTCCTGATCGATGACGTGCTCCGCGCTGCCGACGGCGGCCTGCGCCAAGCCCTAGGCGGGCTGATCATCCCCGTAGACCGCGAGCTGTCCCTGCGCCAAGCGCGCGGTGCCAAGGTCAGGAAGGGCAAAGCGAACATCGCCGCCTCCAAGGGGCCCAAGCGGCAGACCCGAGCCGGCCCGAAGACCGCGGCCACCCCCCGCTAAAAGCCGCCTTCAAAGGGGGCCGCCGCGAGCCCTCCACGGCACTGGGATTTGCCCTGACCCAGTCGCCACATTTGCCTCCGAGGAGGCAAGTTGTGACGTCCCGCCGGCGCCTCGAGAGCCTCCGGGGTTGGCGCGCCACGGGACCCGATCTGGGTCCTACGGCCGCGCGAGGTTCTTAAAAAACATGTAAAGACGAGCCGCTCCTGGGAGCCCCCGGGACGGCCTGAGCGGCGGCCCTCGGGAAACCCCAGTTATCGCAGCCCTCCCATGGCAAGGTCGGAATCGCGCCTTGCCCCACCGGTTAGCCCCGCAGCCCGCCTGGGATGGGGCTTCGCGCCTGAACCAGAGGCCCCCAAAAAGAGCGGGGTCGGCCCTGGAGGTATTGGGGCGTTCGTGTATGCAAGCGCCATAAGCTCTTTCACGACAACCGGAGGAAAACAACAGTGCAACGCTCTCACTCCCTGATCGCCCTGGCGTGTCTCGCCTCGCTTTCCGTCGCTCCTGACGCGCTTGCGGGTGGCCGCAACCCGGGCAGTGTCTTGATCTACCCGGTCCATCGGTCCGGGCCGACGATGTTCTCCATCGTCAGCGTCACCAACACCAACCTGAACCCGGCGACGCCGGTCAGCTTGGGTGGCAGCACGAACGTGCATTACGAGTACGTCAACGTGACGCCTGGCTCGACGCCCTTCATGCCCCTGAACTGCGTGATCTTCGATCGCATCGAGTTCCTGACCCCCGCGGACACCCTCTCCGTGCTGACGACCTGCCACAACGCGGTCGCCGGTAACATCGAGGGTTACGTGGTCGTCACCGCTGAGGACCCGGCTGCGGTCTACGGCACGGCGTGGTCGTTCGACTACCTCGTCGGCAGCGAGATCGTCATCAGCGCCTCGGGCGTCGGCTACTCGATCAACGCCATCCCCTTCAGCTCGCCGGTCGCCTCGATGCAGCCGACGGACCTGGACGGCGACGACAAGCTCGACTTCGACGGCAACGAGTACGAGGGCATCGCCGACTACCTGATCGTCGACTCGTTCGTGGCCGCGGCCTCGTCGCAGCTGACCCTGATCAACCTGACCGGCGGCGACCAGGACAAGAACACCGTCCTGATGTCGATCTGGAACGACAACGAGTTCCCGCTCTCGACGACGCTGGCCTTCAACTGCTGGTTCGACCAGCCGCTGAGCCGCATCAGCCCGCTCTTCAGCAACGCGTTCCTGGCCACCGTGCCGAACGACCCGCGTGAGCTGGACCTCAACTGCGACGGCACCGGCGACATCGAGACCGGCTGGGCCATCATCGACAGCATCGACGTGAGCGAGCCGGGTGGCGGCACGATCGCGACCGACGGCGCGGTCCTTGGCGCCATCACCACGGGCCCGTTCACGGCCCTGTCGGGCGGCCGCCTCCTGTGGGAGAGCGAGAACGTCCAGACCAACGGCGCGTTCTTCAACCGCTGATCTAACACCGAGCTCGGCCTCTTGGCCGAGCGCGAGCTAGACTTCGAAAGAGCGGGGCTTTTCGGCCTCGCTCTTTCTTGCATTTTGGCCCGGTGACACCGATGAATCGCCTCCTCGTGCTCCTGCTCGTGGGACTGGCTGGAACGGTCCTGTACTTCCGCGTCCTGCGGGAACCGCCAGTCATTGAAGACCCCGTTCCTGCTGTAACTGACGCTCCCGTGGCCCCGACCGACCCGGACGTGCCACCAGGCGCGGAGCAGTTCATGGTGCAAGTGACGCCGCCGTCGCCCGACGAGCTGCGTATCCTGCCCGCGCAGAGCCTCTCTGCCGGGCTCTATGACCGCGGCCAATGGCGCGGCAAGCCGGCGGTCGCCGACCTTGATCGTGACGGTGATCTGGACCTGGTGACCGCGCTGCGCCGCTGGGATCGCAGCACACCGGGTGAAGGGATCTACGTATTCCTCGGGGATCCCGCGACCGGCCGCTGGACCGAGATGCTCAAGGGGCTCCGCAGGGACCTCAACTACGGCGGCGCCGAAGTCGGTGACGTCAATGGGGACGGCACGCTGGACATCGCATTCTCCGGCCACGACCAGAACCCCCATGTCTTCCTCAACGGGCTGGACTTCGCCGAGGGTGGCTGGGCCACTCACTCGCTCTCCGGCATTGAGACCGAGACCGTGTCCGCGGACGTGGCGCTCGGGGATCTCGACGGCGACGGCGACCTCGACCTCGCCGTGATCGGCCAGTTCCCGCGGCGCGGTGGGCTCTTTGTCTTCCGCGGCAACGGCGAGGGAGACTTCGAGCAATGGACCGAGCTACTGCCCGCCCTCGACTATGGCGCCCAGGTGGCCATCGAGGACCTCAACGGCGACGGCGTTGGTGAGCTCCTCGCGGCGACGTCCCTGGGCCCGAAGGTCTGGCGCTACGACGGCGAAGGAGACTTCGTGCAGGAACGCGGCATCGCCCCGTCAAAGGCAGGTGGCACCGATCTCGCGATCGCAACACTCGACCTCGACCTCGACGGCACAGTCGAGCTCCTGGTTGGCGGGCTGTCCTACCAGGACCATCCCGGCCTGCAGGCGTTCCAACGGACCGAGGACGGGTCGTGGAGCCGATGGGAGGGAGACCTGCCCAACGTCGACTACCTGTATGACATCGAGGTGGCATCCCTCGCGCCCAATGCGCCGGCGAGCGTGCTCCTCGCCGGCAAAACCGGCATCTGGGTTCTCGACCACAGCGCCCCAGGCGCTCTGACTGTCCGTGGCCGAATCGCCGACACCGAGGGAGCCCTCAACGTCGGGGCGGGTGATGTCGACGGCGATGGTCACGATGAGATCATCTTCGTCGGATTCGGCGGAGTCCGCGTTCTCAAGCTCGTCGACAAGGAGCAAATCCGATGACCGCCATCGCCGACCCGGGATCCGCGACCCAGGCTAAGTCCACCTCGCGCCCCTTCACCACCCTCTTGCTGCTGGCCGCGATCGCGGTGCTGCTGTGGCTCATCCCGTGGAGTCGCCTCGGCGGCGTGCCGTTCGCGGAAGTCGCCGAGGAGCGCCTCAACGCGCAGCTCGCGGCGTACACCGACCTGCGCGTCAACGACGACTGGGTCACCCTCTACGAGATGACGTCGCCCGCCGATCGCGAGATCGTCGACCGCACCCGGTTTCTGCAGATGTACGGAGCGGGCGTCATGCGGGTCCACGGCGTCAAGACCAACTCCATCGACATCGACGCCGAGAAGCGGACGGCCAAGGTGCAGATCACCGTGGACGGTGAGATCGTTCCCGAACGCCTGCCGCCACACGCCCGCAACGGTTTCCAGATAGAGGATCCATCCAAGCTCCGCCAGCAGTCGCCGGTCACCCTGACGTGGGTCTGGTCCGACGAGCAATGGTATTGGGAGATGGACGCCGTGGTGAAGACCGGGATGAACCCGCAGGGCAAGGCCACCAAGCCTCTGCGCTAGCGCGGCCAGCGCTACGGCGCTCGATCGCAGAGTCTGTTCGCGACTCGACGAGACAGGCTCTGCGCTTGTTTGGCGGTGCGGCGCCCAGCCCGGGCGCGCGACGCCGTGTCATTCGATGCGAAAATCGATGACGCTCGACGTCGAGAGGAACTGGGTGTTCCAACCCGGCACGCCGAGATGGAGCGCCTGCGCATACAGCGTGGTGCCGCGTAGCGCCGGCTCCATCGGCACCTCGACCCGTTGATCGATCGTGCCGCTGCCCGATAGCACGATGTCCGGGCGAACATACACGGCACCCTGTGAGCTCGGGATTCCGCCGAGTGCCGGGGCGCAGCCGAGTAGCGGGTGCGAGTAGTAGTCGAGCGCTCCGCCCACAACGAGGTAGTGCGATGACCGCACGCCTCCCCATTGCGGAGCAAACCTCAGCACACCACCAGGCGTGGGCGCGCCGTTGACGGTGAGGCACTCGGTCATGCCCGTCCCACGGCACGGGCAGAGCGTCAAATTCCAGAAGCTGGTGACGCTCGGTCGACAATCCGTGCACTGGGACTGCGCGGCAACCGGCGCCGCGGCGACCGCCGCCAAGAGGAACCGGGAGATGGTTTGGGGGACCATATCGGAGTATACCCCAAGATGGGACACTGGGAAGGAATCGAGACGGCGTCATATCGCCGGCAGTTTCGTCTTGAGGCACCGCCCGCAGCGCGCTGCGCCTCCCCGACCGGCGAGGATAGGGCGCGCTAACATTGTGAGGAGTAAGCGCCATGCCGACGACGACGCCTCACCGTCTCCGCCGATGGACGGCCGCCATTGCCGTGATCGTCGGCGTGGTGGTCGGGGTGTATTGGCGGTCGTTCGGTGTGCCGTTCCTGTTCGATGATCACAGCGCGATCCTCGACAATCCCGCGGTCCGACAGCTCTGGCCGCTGCTGACGCCGGCCGCCGATCTCCCGGTGTCCGGCCGACCGCTCGTCTCTCTCAGCCTGGCGCTCAACTACGCACTCAGCGGGTATGAGGTCTTCGGCTATCACGTAGTCAACCTCGGCTGCCACGCCGCGAGTGCGTGCTTGGTCTTTGCCATCGCTGCGCGCACGATGTGCGCCGCCGGGCGGCAACCGGCCGCGTCCCAGACCACGGCGCTGGTGATCGCGTTGCTATGGGCGACGCATCCCCTCATCAGCGAAGCTGTGGTCTACGTCGTGCAGCGCACCGAGCTCATGGTGTCCTTCTTCATGCTGGCCGCGCTTTATGCCGCTCTCCGCGCGTTTGGCGCAGGCGCCAGCCGTTGGTGGACCTCCACTGCCGTGGTGGCGGGCATGGCGGCCACACAGTGCAAAGAAATCGCCGTCGCCACGCCAATCTTGATCCTCGCATACGACCGCGCGTTCGCTGCGGGCTCATTCGCTGGCGCCTGGCGGCATCATCGCCTGCTCCACGTCGGCATGTTCCTGACGTGGCTCCCGCTCGCCGCCGGGATTCTGGCCGGCCCGCGCGGCGACTCCGTGGGTTTCGATCACGGCGTCACTGCAACCGAGTACCTGCAAACGCAGGCAGGCGTCGTCATGTGGTATCTGAAGAGCTGTGTGGCCCCCACCGATCTGGCCATCTCCCACTTCTGGCCCATCACCACGCACCTTGCCGATGCGGCACTCCCTGGGCTAGCGCTGATGGCGGCGACTGCGGCGGCGGCCATGGCCTGGTGGCGCTGGCCCAAGATCGGGTTCTTGGCGCTTTGGTTCTTCGCGATTCTCGCGCCAACCTCGAGCGTGGTCCCGATCCCCGCCGAAGTCGCGGCGGAACGGCGCATGTACTTGCCGCTCCTCGCCATCGTTGCACTCGCTGTCCTTGCGATCGAGCACGCGGGACAGCGACTGATACAGGCCGCGGGTCAGGGCCGCGCGTGGTTGCGGCTCGGCGGCGCCATCGCGGCGGTGACGACCATCGCCTTGTTCGCCCAAATGACCCGTGATCGAGTCGAGATCTATGGCGATGAGATCACCGTCTGGCGCGATGCCGCAGACAAACAGCAGGACAACGCGGTCGCCCACACCAACCTTGGATTGGCATACGAACGGAGTGGCGACCTTCTCGCGGCGATTGCGCATTATCATCGCTCCATCGCGATCCGCGAAGACCACGCGGTGGCCCACCTCAACCTGGGTGGCGCGCTCGCCCGGCACGGCGATCTCGATGCGGCGGCGCGGTCCCTGAACCGCGCCCGTGAGCTCGATCCTCATCACCCGGCCCCGTGGATCAACCTGGGCAACATCGCCATCATGCGCGGCGCCTGGGTCGAGGCGACCCGGCTCTATCAGCGAGCGCTGGAGCTCGCGCCGACCCGGGTCAAGGCACACGTCAACCTGGCGTTGGCCTTCGAGCAGCTACGCCGGTTCGACGAGGCGAGGCGCCATCTCCAGCGCGCAGTCGCCTTGGACCCGACGCACACCCAGGCACGGACCGCTTACGACTCGTTCTTAGCCCGTCGGCACGGACGTCCACAGTGAGCCTCCGGCCGGACGCCCGCAACGCGGCGTATCGCGTCGCGCTTCGCGCGTTGACGGCGGCCGCCGTTCTACTCGCGGCGTGGGCGGCCCGGGATGCTTGGGCGCGCAACGACCGCGCCATGTGCTACGACTACTATCAAGCCTGGGTGATCGGCACAGCCGTGCGAGTCGGCGACGCACCCGATCCCTACACCGCGGCGACCTCGGCACGCCTGGACCCGCTCTACGACGACAAGGCCTGGGCCTACGCCGGCACCGACCCCGAGACCCAGCGGCGCTCCCGCAGGCTCCACGCGGCACACGTGACCACCGAGATCGTGCCGGCCAGCTCACCGTGGCTCTACACGGTCTTTGGCTTGCTGGCGACGGAGGACTATGACCGCGACCAGAAGCGGTGGGGCCAGCTGGGCCTCCTGGCGCTCGGCGGCGCCGTCTTCGCCTTTGGCCGGCTACTCGCCCTTCCCGCGCTCGCAATCGCACTTTGGCTCGCCTTTTCGTGGGCCTGGTTTCGGCCAGCTCTATCCGACCTTTGGGTCGGCAACGTGGGGCGCGTCGAGCTCGTCATGCTGGCCGCGTTCGCGGTAGGAGCCCGCGGCCGACCGGCCTGGCGCCTGGCCGCGGCAGCGGTGCTCGGGACGCTCGTCGCGTTCAAACCCAACATGGCCGTCGTACCGGTGTTCGTCGCGGTCGGCTGGACCCTGACCGGGCAACGCCAACGGCTGCTGACACTCGCCGTCGGCGGGGCCTTGGGCTTGGCCGCCAGCGTCGCCGGCGCCGCGGCGTTTTTCGGTGACGGCCGCATCTGGCTGCGCTGGCTCGAGCGGCTTCCCGAGATCACGGCCAGCGATGCCTGCGCCGTCGCCAAAGGCAACGCCGCGGCGGCAGCGCTGATGGCCGAGCGACTGGGGCTTCCCGCCGCGTCGCAAACCGCCGTCGCCGCGGCCTTGTTCCTGCCCCTCCTGGCCCTGCTCGCCGTGGCGGTCCGGCGCCCGTGGGGCCAGGTTCCAACACCCCCACCACCACCCGCCGCGCTCGACGTCACGCTGATCGGCTACGGCTGCGCCCTGTCGTTGCTTGCCGCGCCGCTCGCCTGGATCCACTACTTTGTCCTGCTCCTGCCCCTGGCCATGGTCGCCTTCCGCCCCCGCCGCCCGCTCGCCCCCGTCTCAAGGCGCCTCGCCGCCCTCGGCGCCGGCGGGCTCGGGCTCCTGCTTCTGGCCGAGCCAACACGACCGTGGCTCCCCGATGGCGAGTTCGCCTCGGCTCTCTTGGTCGCCACCGGCGCCGCGCTGACCACTACGGCGGCCATCATTGATCCGATCCGGCCTTCGGCGGCAAACTGCTAGTGTTGCGTGTCGGAAGTTCGTCACATATGTCGACGGCCCTCTGCGCCGCTCGCGGCGTTGCGTCTCCTCGACTTGTCCACCAACAAGCCCTGCGTCGACAGCGCCTTGCGAGCGGCACACATGGCTCGCCGACT
>JBCCGH010000284.1:0-8484 GCA_039029375.1 Planctomycetota bacterium | reverse complement strand
GACGGCGTCTCGAGCAATCCGTTCTATGACCCGGCCAACCCGCGATCACCCGAGTCGCGGACGTGGGCGCTCGGCCTGCGCAATCCCTTCCGCGCAGCTCTGGTCCCCGGCACCGGCCAAACCGATCCAGCCGCGGGCGACCCTGGCACACTAATGATCGGCGACGTCGGCTACACGCAGTGGGAGGACCTGCACGTCGTCGACGAGCCAGGGATGAACCTCGGCTGGCCGCTGTTCGAGGGCATCACTCCGCTGAGTGCCTACCAGAACGCGCGGACCGCCAACCTGGACGCGCCCAATCCGCTGGGCTGCGCGAGCTACTTCGACTTTCAGGACCTCCTCAAGCAGGAGCAGGCCGACCACAACCCCGCGTTCCCCAACCCGTGCAGCCCCAGCGTGACGATCGCGCCCGGGACGCCGACGTTCATGCACCGCCGCCCGGACATCGCCTGGCGCCACGGCAGCCGATCGCCCAAGACGTATGTGCCGATTTTCAATGGTAATCAGGCGGCCGAGGCGGTGCTCGGGTCCTCGGGGTCGCCGGTGGCGGGCACGCCATTCAACGGCAACTGCGCGGTTGGCGGCGTGCTGCACAGCGGCCGCGGCATGCCGGCGCCGTATGCCGGCGCCTACTACGTCGCCGACTACGACAAGGATTGGATCCGCGCATTCGTCTACGACTCGAGCGGCCCGCAAATGGCGCTGCAGGAGGTGCTCGACTTCGCCACGCCCGATGGCCCGGTGTTTGTCGGCGAGGATCCCGCCGACGGCAGCCTGCTCTACATCACGATCCGGCGCGGCGAGGTGCGCCGCATCCGCTACGCCGGCGGCGTCAACCAGGCGCCCGAGCCGGCTCTCGTCGCCGACACCGCGCACGGCGCGACACCCCTGACCGTGGCGTTCGACGGCTCGACGTCATTAGACCCAGAGGGCCGGCCACTGAGCTTCGCGTGGGATTTCGGCGATGGCGCCACGTCCAACCAGCCGAGCCCGCGGCACACCTACCGAGCGTCAGTCGGCGGCACCGCACCCACTGCGCGCGTGGTCACGCTGACGGTGACGGATGATGCCGGTCAGTCTCGCACTGCGGTGCGGGTGATCGGGGTCAACAACACCCCGCCGACCGTTGACATCACTAGCCCGATCGCCGGCTCGACCTACTCGACGGCGGCCACCACCTTGCTCTCGCTCAACGCCTCGGTCAGCGATGCCGAGGATCCGACGTCGGCGCTCGGCTACGTGTGGGAGGTGTTCCTCCACCACAACTCGCACTTTCATCCCGACGCGATCTCCCTCAACCCGTCGACGACCAAGGTGATCACGCCGACACCGTGCAGCGGCGAGTTCTACGCGTATCGCGTGCGGCTCACGGTGACCGACACCGTCGGTCAGAAGGGTGTCGACGAGGTCTGGCTGTATCCCGATTGCTCGTCGAGTGCGACGGCGAGCGTGACCCTCACGACGGCCGGGTCAGTGTATCCAGGCCAGTCGGTACCGTTGACCGCCAGTCCGGCCGGCGCTTTCGACACGGTGTCCTTCTACGACGGCGCGACCTTTCTCGGCGAGGTTCAGGCGGCGCCGTTCCAGCTGACGTGGACGCCCGACCAACCCGGGCCGGCTTCGCTGTCGGCGCTCGTGCGCGCCTTGGACGGCTCGTCCGCGGCGTCGAGTGGGGCGATCGTCGACGTGCTCGCGCCGACGCGGGAGTACGCGCGCGTCACCGCCTCGGACCAAGACGCCGAGGAGAAGCTCTCCAACGGCTACATGCGGGTCACCAACCCCGACCTCGAGTTGACGATCGATCGCGGGTTTCAACAGCTCATCGGCTTGCGCCTGCCGGTCGACGTGCCGCCCGGGTCACACATATCGGACGCCTACGTGCAGTTCCACGTCGACGAAGTCGACAGCGCTCCCACCAACCTGACCATCCGGGCCGAGGCCACTGGCACACCGGCGCCGATCACGTCGGCGCGGGCGGACCTGTCGTCCCGGCCCAAGACGGCCGCGCGCGTGGACTGGGCGCCAGGACCGTGGGCCTACGAGCGCGCCGCCGGGGCACGGCAGCGGACGCCCAACCTCGCGCCGATCGTCCAAGAGCTGGTAGATCGGCCAGACTGGTCCAACCCCGGCACCATCCTGCTGCTGATCGAGGGCGTCGGCGACCGCGTCGCCGAAGCGTTTGACGGTGTGCCATCGCGCTCGCCAGAGCTGGTGATCAAATATGGGGGAGGAATCAACGGCCCACCGGTCGTGAACGCTGGCCCCGACTTTCTGACCCCACTCGGCGCGGCGGCGACGGTTGCCGGCACCGCGACGGACGACGGCCTGCCGGCCGGCGTGCTAAACGTCACATGGACGCAAGAGGCAGGGCCCGGCACCGCGGCGTTGGGCGATCCGACCGCAACAACAACTACCGTGACGTTTGATGTCGCGGGAACCTACACCCTGCGCCTCACCGCCGACGACGGCGAGCTGCAGGCCAGCGACGATGTCGTGGTCACGGTAAGCCCGGCCAGCGTCCAGACGCTCGACCTACAGATCACCGCCGGCAGCGAAGACGCCGAAGAGCGCATCGACACCGGCTACATGGTGGTGAGCAACGTCGACCTCGAGCTCGGCCAAGACCGCTCCCGGCCCCACGTCCTCGGCCTGCGCTTTGCACTCGGCGTGGACCCGGGCGCAACGATCACGACGGCGTGGCTGCAGTTCACGGCGGACGAGGTCGGCACGGGCCTGTGCAGCGTCGCCATCGCGGCCGAAGCCACCGACGACGCCCCGCCAATCGCCTCGCGCAAAAGAGATCTGTCCTCGCGGCCGACCACGGCGAGCTCGGTGCCGTGGGAGCCACTGGCGTGGACGACCGTGGGCGCGGCTGGCGCGGCAGAACGCAGCCCCGACCTGCGCGACGTGCTGCAGGAGGTCGTGGCCCGGCCGGGGTGGCAACGCGGCAATCACGTGATCCTGTTGATCCGCGGCACCGGAACGCGCACCGCCGAGTCGGTGGAGGGGTCGGCACCGCGGGCGCCAGTGCTCCACGTCGAGTTTCTGTGAGCGCCGCACACTAGTGGTGTGATTCAGGAATCTGGGGCCTTATCCACGGCCCTCAGCGCCGCTCGCAGCGTTGGGTCGTCCTCGCCGTATCCACCAGCATGCCTGCGGCGACCCGCCTTGCGACCGGCGCCGATGTCTCGCGGATAAGGCCCCATCTGCCTGAATCACACCACTAGAGGGCCGGCCGAACAGCCTTTCGCGCAGCGAGCGGCACCCTGAACTCGCCACCACTCGCCACGCAAACCGCTTTCCGGCCGGACCTCTAGGCCCGTGCGCCGGCAACATCAGCTCGCGGCCAAAGCACGCGCCCGGCGACGGTCATGACCCAGACCTCATAGAGCGTCACGAAGATGAGCAGCGGCCCGACCTCGGGTCGCAGTGCGCCCAGCACCGTGGCCGCAAGACCGATCGCCCCCACCACTAGGCCGGAGACACCGCAGAGCCGGTCGTGCGCCAACAGGACCGAGCCCCAGACGAGGGCCGCGACCGCGACCCCCACGAAGAAGACCACCGTCGCGACGTCGGCGACCTCGTGCATCACGCGCCACGTCGCGATGACATCCTGCCGCTCGGGCGCCGAGGCGTTCTCGATGAGACTCCACAGTTTGGGCGCGGCGAGCCCGTTCGTCGTGGCGGCCAGCGCGGCCATCAGCAAGCCGAACACCAACGCCACCAACCCCAGGTCGGCCCACGCGCTCGTGCGCAGTCGCCGATGCACTGCCAACGATCCCGCGACCTTCAGCGCGATGCTGACCACCGCGACGGCATGAACGACCGCTGCGACCGCCGCCCGGCGCGCGCCGTGTTCGTCGGCGCCGTGCGTCATACCTTGGGTAGGATGGAGCACCATCGTGAGGATGCATCCGAGAGCGCCGGCGCAAAGGAGCACTGCGCTCCCCCGCAAGGCAACGCCGTGGTGGTCGAGCAACGTCATGCCTCGCAATCTGGCCAAGGCATCCACGGTCGTCGACAGACGATCTCGCCGGATCGTTCGAAACTGGGTCGCGAGCCGCTGGGCGACCCACCACAGCGCGAACGGGAGCAGCGACACGTGACCGAGCCCTCGGCTCCCACCGACCCGCGCGTCGTGGACTCACGCCAACGCATCCGGCGCGCGGTTCGCGATCTCGTCACGGAACGCGGTCTACGCCACACGAAGATCAAGGACATCCTCGAGCGAGCCTGCGTCGCGCGGGCAACGTTCTACGCTCACTTCCAAGACAAGGAGGATGCGTTCTGCGGCGACATCCCGCCGCTGCGCATCGCGGTCCCCGAGGGAACACCGCAGGACGGCCCTACGCCCGTGCCACCTCTGACCCATCTCTTCCACCACGTGCGCGAGATGCGGCCGCTCTTCGCGTCGATGCGCCAGCGCGGGGAGCAAGAGCTGCCACTGCGCGCGGCGCAACCGCTCCTGTTTGACACCTATCGACGCGCCTTCGCCGAGATCGACCGCCGCGGCTACCGACTCGGCGGGCCGGTCCACGAGCTCGCGTGCGCTGCGGCTGGCGCCGTGCTCGCGCTTCTCCAAGCGTGGATGGAGCCCGACGCTACCGGCTCGGCAGAGGAACGCGCGAAGCTCGCCGAGGATCTCGTTCGTCGGATCGCGACCGGCCCGCCGCTGCAATGAGCACGTCCGTCGCGTCGCCGCGGGACCCCTCGGTGCCGGCTGCAGTCTTGCCGAGCCGACTCCGTCCCGGCATCGCCTGGTGGTTACTCGCGGTCACCTCGACCGCGATCGGCGGCTACGGCATGGCGTTGCAAGACGGCCGGCCCGCGCAGGACACCGTCCCGGGCCTGCCATGGTTGGACGAGGCACACTTCTTTGCCGGGGGCGCCGCGCTCGCGCTGGGCCCGTTCGCGTTCCGGCGCGACCTTCTGGCGCGCGCGACCGCCTGGCACCGGCGCCTCGGCTGGCTCTACGTCATCGCGGCCCTCGTGTCCGGCGCGGCCGGGGCGGCGATGGCGTGCACCTCGATGGCGGGGCTCGTCGCGCACCTCGGCTTCGGCGGCCTCGCCGCCGCCTGGCTCACCACAACCGCGCTGGGCGTGCGCGCGATCCAGCGACGCGCGGTCACACCCCATAGGCGCTGGATGGTGCTCAGCTTTGCCTGCTGCTACGCCGCGGTCACGCTGCGGATCCAGCTGCCCGCCTTGACGGCCGCGCTCGGCTCGTTTGAGGCCGGATACCGCGCCGTATCGTGGTCCTGCTGGGTCCCCAACCTCGTCTTCGCGTGCTGGTGGCTGAGCCGCACCGACGCGACGGGCCGCCGGCGCCGCCCCATCGCGACGCCGACGTGAGATGCGATCAGTCGGCCTTCAGATCGAACCGGTCGAGGTCCATCACCTTGCTCCACGCCGCAGCGAAGTCGTAGACGAACTTCTGCTGCGCGTCGCTGGAGGCGTAGACCTCGGCAATGGCGCGGAGCTGGGAGTTGGAGCCAAACACGAGGTCCACCGAGGTACCGGTCCACTTCACTTGACCCGTCGCGCGATCACGCCCCTCGTAGACGTCCTGGCCACCCGACGCCTTCTTCCACACCGTGCTCATGTCGAGCAGGTTGACAAAGAAGTCGTTCGTCAGCGTCTCGGGCCGCGCCGTGAAGACGCCGTGCTTGGCCCGACCGACGTTTGCGTTGAGCGCCCGCATGCCGCCCACGAGCACGGTCATCTCCGGCGCCGTCAGCGTCAACATGTGCGCCCGATCCACGAGCAGCTCCGGCGCGGGGCGGTCGTATTCCGAGCCGCCGTAGTTGCGAAACCCGTCGGCGGCCGGCTCGAGCACCGCCACCGACTCCACGTCCGTCATCTCCTGGGTGGCGTCGGTCCGCCCCGGCGCGAATGGCACCTCGACCGAATGGCCGGCCTTCTTCGCCGCCTCCTCGATCGCGGCGCAGCCCGCGAGCACGATCAGATCGGCCATCGAGACCTTCTTGCCGCCGGACTGTGCGCCGTTGAAGTCGCGCTGGATGCCCTCGAGCGTTCCCAGCACCTTGGTCAGCTGAGTTGGCTGGTTGACCGCCCAGTCCTTCTGCGGCGCCAGGCGGATGCGCGCGCCGTTGGCGCCGCCGCGCTTGTCCGTGCCGCGGAACGTGGCCGCGGACGCCCAGGCCGTCGAGACCAGCTCGGCGATGGACAGCCCGGAGCCAACGATCTGGCGCTTGAGCGCGGCAATGTCCGACGCGCCGATCAGCTCGTGATCGACCGCGGGCACCGGGTCCTGCCACACCTGCGGCTCGGGAACCTCGGCGCCGAGGCACCGCGAGTAGGGCCCCATGTCGCGATGCGTGAGCTTGTACCAGGCCTTCGCAAACGCCGCATTGAACTCAGCCGGGTTCTCGTGAAAGCGCTTCGAGATCGGGCCGTAGCCCGGATCCATGCGCAGCGCCAGGTCCGTCGTCAGCATCATCGGCTTGTGCGTCTTGTTCGGGTTGTGCGCGTCCGGGACGGTTTGCGGCGCGTCCTTCGGCGTCCACTGCCACGCACCGGCCGGGCTCTTCGTCAGCTCCCACTCGTACTTGAACAGGTTGTTGAAGAAGTCGTGCGACCACTGCGCCGGCGTGAACGTCCACGCGCCTTCGAGGCCACTGGTGATGGTGTCACCAGCGTTGCCCTTCCCGTAGTTGCTCTTCCAACCCAAGCCCTGCTCTTCGAGCGGCGCGGCCTCGGGCTCGCGACCCACGTGCTTGCCCGGCGACGCGGCGCCGTGCGTCTTCCCCAAAGTGTGGCCGCCGGCAATCAGCGCGACGGTCTCCTCGTCGTTCATCGCCATCCGCCCAAACGTCGTGCGGATATCACGCGCCGCCGCCAGCGGGTCGGGCTTGCCGTTGGGGCCCTCGGGGTTGACGTAGATGAGGCCCATCTGCGAGGCGCCGAGAGGATGCGCCAACTTCCGCTCACCGGAGAAGCGCTTGTCGCCGAGCCACTCGGCCTCGGCGCCCCAGTTGATGTCCGTCTCCGGCTCCCAAACGTCTTCGCGGCCACCCGCAAACCCAAACGTCTCGAAGCCCATGGACTCGAGAGCAACGTTGCCCGTCAGGATCATCAGGTCGGCCCACGAGATCTTGCGACCGTACTTCTGCTTGATCGGCCAGAGCAGACGGCGCGCCTTGTCGAGGTTGCCATTATCCGGCCAGCTGTTGAGCGGCGCGAACCGGATGGTGCCGGTGGACGATCCGCCGCGGCCATCCGTGGTCCGATACGTGCCGGCGCTGTGCCAAGCCAACCGGATCATGAGCGGCCCGTAGTGCCCATAGTCCGCCGGCCACCAGTCCTGCGACGTCGTCAGAACCTTGGCGATGTCCGTCTTGACCGCGCTCAGATCGAGCGACGAAAACTCCTTCGCGTAGTCGAAGTCCTCGCCCATCGGATTGCTCATGGGCGAGTTCTGATGGAGGATCGCGAGGTTGAGCTGGTTGGGCCACCAGTCACGGTTCGTCCGCGCTTTCATCGACGTCCGGCCGCCGTCCGCCGTGTAGCTGCTGTCGGCCGCGCCCTCTTGGGCCCCGATCGAGCAGCTCAGGGTCAACGCAAGAAGGCCCGCGGAACCCAATCCGCCGACCAAACGCCACGCGCTCGCGCGCCGGGACGCCGTCCTCGCGGACGGTCGGGATGCAACCGTGCTGTGTCGCATGAGAGATCTCCTAGCTTTGCCTGCCGGCTCGCACGCCTGGGGCGCACGAGCTCCTGTTTTGAAAAGGTCAGTCGTTGGTTGCGGAGCCACCCACCCTCGACGTCGTCGCGCGACACGCGGGACAGGTACCCCAATAAATCACTTCCGCTTCATCGATCTCGAAGTCCGAGCCGGAGGCCTCCAAGCAAGGCGCGGCACCAACGGCGCAGTCGATGTCCGCCGTCTTGCCGCAGGTGCGGCAGATCACGTGGTGGTGGTTGTCGCCCACGCGCGGATCAAACAGCGCCGGGGAACCCGCGGGCTGAATGCGGCGGATGAGGCCCCGCTCGGTCAGCACCCGGAGCGCGTCGTAGACGGCCTGTCGCGAGATCGCGCCAATCTCCGCGCGCACGTCCTCCGCGACTTGCTCCGCGGTGCAGTGCGGCCGTCCGCCGACCGCGCGCAGGACCGCAAGGCGCTGTGCCGTGACCTGGAGGCCGCTCTCGCGAAGGTGCTTGGCCGGATCAATGTTCACGGCTGCCGTAGTAGCTCTGATTCTAGACACAGTCAAGAATAGGATCAGATCTGCACCGAGTTCCGCGGCGCGGGAGCGAGCCTCGGCGCCCGCAAAGCCCCGTCGCCAAGGGCTAGTGGGGCTTCGAAAGTCCGGCGCATATGTCGGTGAGGCATCTGTGTTGTTCACAAGGCGCTGTCGCCGCGGGGCTTGTCGGTGGACAAGTTGAGGCGGCGCAACGCCACGAACGGCGCAGAGGGCCAGCGACCTATGTGGCGAACTTTTGAATCGCCCCACTAGAGCCCTT
>JBCCGH010000283.1:0-8527 GCA_039029375.1 Planctomycetota bacterium | reverse complement strand
CGCGGAGGCGGGGTGACGCCCCGTCGAGCAGTCTGTCGCTCGCCGGCATCAGCCGGCAGGCGCCTCTGGCGCCTGTCTGACGCTGCCAGAGCGGCTCTGGCGCGTGCTGGGCGTGAAGACTCGTGCATGATCCGGGCTAGTCAGCACTGCTGCAGCGTGTGCGTGAGGAGCGGTTGGAGACCGCGCTGCCACCGTTCGAGGCCGTACAGGCGGGGGGTGGCGGTCATCGCGGTGTGCCCGAGGCGAACGCGTAGCTCGGCGTCTTCGATCAGCCGCGCCAGGGCGTTCTCGAGTGCCGTCTCGTGCGGCGCGATGAGCAGGCCGTTGTGCTCGTGCTGGATGAGGTTGGGAAGGCCGCCGACCCAGGTGGCGACGACGGCGCAGCCGAAGTACATGGCTTCGATGGCCGAGAGCGAGGTGCCCTCGCCGCACGTGGTCGGCACGACGGCGATGGCGCTGTCGGCGTAGGCTTCGCGCATGCGTTGAAAGGGCAGCGACTCCAGTGTCCACCGGTCCGCCGCCAGGCCCGAGCCGACGAGCCGCTGGCGTAGCTGCTGCGTGCGATAGCCCGAGCCGACGACGAAGCGGAACTGGGTGTTGGGGTAGCGTTCGGCGAGCTTGGGCGCGACGGCCGCCATCAACCAGATGCCCCGCCGTGGCTCGCTGCGGCGCGGAAAGCAAATCGTGACGGGGTCGCCGGCGCGGCAGCGCGCGGCGGGCTCGATCGGCTGGGGGCCCCACTGGCCGGGGTCGATGAAGTTCGGCAGATAGTGGAGCTTGTGGTCGTGCCCGGAGTCTGGCCAGCGTGCGCGGTACCAGTTGATGAAGTTGGTGTCGACGCAGACCACGGCGCCGGCGCGGCGTACCACGTGGCGGACGATCCGTTCCGCGAGCCGCACCTTCAGCCAGCTGTACTCGCCGTCCCACCAGATGCCGTGCTGGACGACGATGCTGTGGCGTCGGCAGTGCGGGAAGGCCAGGTCCTCGACCATGTAGACGACGGCGGCGTCGCGTTCGATAGCGCGGTGGGCGAGCACGTTGAACTGTGGTGAGCCCAACGCCCGCGTGGAGCAAGCGTGGCCGCGGACGGTCAGACCCTCGCGCAACCGGCGTTCGAAAGGTGCGTGCGCGCGCTGGTGGACGACGACGGGGCGGCCCTGCGCGTTCAAGGCATGGCTGAGCTCGAGCAGCCAGCGTTGCTGGCCGCCGTAGGTGAGGTCCTCGCCGTCGTAGTCGAGCAGTCGCCACGTCAGGACGTGGACGGCCGGACCGCGCGCCTCGAACGCTCCGCGTGGCGCCGCGGGATCGACGGTGATCAGCTTGTCTGGCAGCGCAGGAGCGTTCGCGTCGCGAACCGCATCCAGATGCCGGCGATCAAAGTCCAGCTGAGTGGATTCCATGGTCGGTCGTACTTCAGCACGTAGCGGGTCATGGAGCGGTGCCGCTGCCACTCGGCGCGGAGCGGCGCGCGACGCCGCGAGCCGCCCACGAGGTGGACGATCTCGGCGCGCGGGTGATACACGACCCGCCAACCGCGCCGGTGCGCCCCGCGACACAGGTCGACGTCTTCGCAGAACATCGGATACCCCGCGTCCAGACCGCCGAGCGCGCGGAACACATCGCCGCGCACGGCCAGGCAGCAGCCGCTGACCCAGTCGGTGTCCTGCGTCACGTCGGGCGATCGATCGAGATTCAGGTAGTCGCGGGTCCAGGGGTTCTTGGGCCACAGCCGGGCCAGGAGCGACTGCCGGTTGGCGATCGCGGTGGTCAAGCCGGGAAAGCGACGCCAGGATCGCTGGATCGAGGTGCACGCTGGATCGTCCCACACGCGTGGCCCGACGACGGCGACGTCGGGGTGATCGTCCAAGAACGCCACGAGCTCGGTGAGCGAGCCTGGGCGTAGCAGCGTGTCCGGGTTGAGGAGGACCACATGACGACCACGAAAGCCGCGCAGAGCGATGTTGTTGGCGCGCGCGAACGAGACGCTGTGCTCGAGCTCGTGGCAGACCGCGTGTCGGGCCAGAGCCGGCTGGGCGTCGTGCAGTGCCTGCGCGACGGAATCCCCGGTGCCGTTCTCGAGGATGCGCCACTCGACGTTCAGTCCTGGCGCGGCGGCTGCCCAGGTCTGCGCGCTGTCGAGCAGCAGGCCGAGGGAGCGATAGCTGACGACCGCGACGGTGACGTCGACCTTGGTTGCGGTCTGGCGCCCAGGGGCGTGGCGCAGCGGTGTCGTTGGCGCCCGATCCGTTGGGGGCTGGTGCGTGAGGGCCCGGTCGGTTGGCGCTGGGGCGTGCGGGCTCATCGATCGAGCACCCGGTCGTAGACGGCTTGGATGCGGCGTGCCACGGCGTCGGCGGCGAAGCGCTCCCGCGCGAAGGCTTGGGCGTGCGCCGAGAGGCGTTCGAGTTGGTCTCCCGCGAGGAGCCGGTGGGCCGCCGCGATCGCCGCGTTGAGATCGTCGACGGGGACCAGCGTGCCGCCGACCCCGTCCACGACGGCGTCGCCGATGCCGCCGCGCGGCCAGCTCAGCACCGGCGTGCCGACGGCCTGGGCTTCGATCAGCGTCCGACCGAGGCCCTCGGTCCGTTCCGGAAGATGCACGAGCAGGTCCATCGCGCTGAGCGTGCGTGCCGCGTCGCGGGTCCCGTCGCGCCAGCGAATCGCCCGGGCGGCCACCGAGAGGGTGACGCGCTGCCGGATCGCCTTGGCGAAGGCGCGATGCCCCTGCACCGGTGCGGCGACGATGTTGAGGCGCGCGGCCGGGCGGCGCTTCCACACTTCTTCGAAGACGGTGATGAGGTTCTCGATACCTTTGCCCGGTGCGAGTCGTCCCAGCCAGCCGAGTGTCGGCGCGTCGGCCGAGGGCGGCGCGGCGCGCGGTGTCAGAGCCGCCAGATCGACGCCGTTGGGAATCACGATGCGTTGTGGGTGGCCGGCGAACGGGGCGCCGACGGCGCGCGAGATCGCAATGACGGCAGTGGCCCATCGGGAGACGGCGCCAAACACCGCCCGCTGCGCCAGGCGCGGCCGCAGCTCGGCTTCGCGCACGTGCCACACCAGCGGGGCGGAGCGGTGCAGGCGCGCGGCGAAAGCGCCGAGCACTTCGATGCTGCTGTTGATGTGGACGATCGATGGCTGCAGCTGCTCGTAGAGCTCGAGCATCCGCGTGACGCGAAACGGCGCCCGCGCGGCCCAGCTGGCGTGCCATGCCGGGTTCAACGTGTTCTTGAGCTTCTGGATCGGCACGGTGTGCACCGGGATGCCGAGCTCGGCGTAGCGCCCCGCGTTGGGGCCGCCGGGGGGCAGAGCCACGTGGGCTTCGAACCGTGCCGGGTCGATGCAGCGCACCAGCTGAAACATGCTCTCGTCGGCGCCACTGATCTCGTCCGTGGCGCTGACCAGCAGGATGCGCGCGGGGCCGGTCCGCATCGGCACGCGACGTTCGCGGGGCGCGGGCCTCGTGGCGGCCGGATTCGGGGCGGTCCGGGGGCGCGTGGGGGCCGTGCGGGTGGGGCGCATGTTGAGTTCTTCGGCCCCATGCGGTGGTGAACTTCAGCACGCCAGGAGCGGCGGCCCGGCCCGGCAGGTTTTGCCGGGCCAGGCACCACACGTGCCTCGGTTTGCGGTTCGTCGACTACAATCGGCGCCCTGGGATCATGGCGAACTCAGATGGCGACGATGCCACCCAGGTCCGGGAGTCTCTGGACCTGGCTGACGGCAAGGCGGCAGACCGCTTGCTCCCAATGGTTTATGACCAGCTGCGGCGCCTGGCCTCGCAGCGGCTCGGGCCAGCGGCGCGCTCCGGCGGGCTCGAGCCCACCGAGATCGTCCACGAGGCGTTTGTCCGATTGCAGGGACCGACCCCGATGGACTGGGCCGGCCGCACCCATTTTTTGGCGGTGTCTGCCCGGGCGATGCGCCGCGTCTTGGCCGATTACGCCCGCAAGCTTCGCGCCGGCAAGCGGGGCGGCGGGGCGCAGGCCGTCACTCTCGACGAGGCCGTCGCGCCCAGCCAGGATCGCGAAGTCGACGTCCTGGAGCTCGAGGATGCGCTGGCACGACTGCGTGCGCTGAGCGAGCGACAGGCGGAGGTGGTGGTGCTGCGCTTCTTTGGCGGCCTGTCGATCGAGGAGTGCGCCGAAGTCCTCGGCGTCTCGCGTCGTACGGTGCTCGGTGACTGGAGCATGGCGCGCGCGTGGCTCCGCCGCGAGCTGACGCGGGAGAGCGCATGAGGGAGTCGATGACGCCCGAGCGGTACGACCGCGTGCGCGCGCTGTTCATGGCGACCTTCGAACGGGACGAGGGCGAACGGGCCGCGTACCTCGAGGGGCTGGACCTGACACCGGAAATGCGGACGGAGGTCCAAGAGCTGCTCGATCAGCACGATGAGCTGTCGACCGTGCGCGAGCCGTCCGGCACGCCGTCCACCGGCTCGACGAGCAACGGCCTGGAGCAGCTCGTGCCTCAGACCGGCGAGCGCATCGGTCCGTACGTGGTGCGGCGCGTGCTCGGTGAGGGTGCGTTCGGCACCGTGCTCGAGGCAGAGCAAACCGAGCCCGTACAGCGCGTCGTGGCGCTCAAAGTGCTCAAAGGTGGCATGGACACGCGTCAGGTCATCGCTCGGTTCGAGGCCGAGCGGCAGACGTTGGCGATGATGGACCACCGCTTCATCGCCAAGGTGTTCGACGCCGGTGCTACGCCGGCGGGACGCCCGTACTTCGTGATGGAGTTCGTGCAGGGCGTGCGGATCACGCGCTTCTGCGAGGAGAACGGTCTGGACATGCGCCGGCGGCTGGAGCTGTTTGTGCAGGTCTGCGACGCGATTCAGCACGCGCATCACAAGGGCGTGATCCACCGCGACATCAAGCCGTCCAACGTCTTGGTCACGCAGCAAGGCGAGCGCGCTGTGCCAAAGATCATCGACTTTGGCATCGCCAAAGCGACCGGCCCGCGGGTGACGGACGGGACCACGTTCACCGAGCGCGGTCAGCTGATCGGCACCCCCGCGTACATGAGCCCCGAGCAGGCGGGGTTTGGTCATCTCGACATCGATACGCGCAGCGACATCTATTCGCTGGGCGCCTTGCTCTACGAAGTTCTGGTCGGCGCGCCGCCGTTCGACCGGGATCGACTGCACCGTGCCAGCCTGGTCGAGATCCAGCGCATCTTGCGCGAGGAGGAACCGGCGAAGGCGAGCGTGCGCTACGCCGCGCTCGCTGCCGCGCGCGGGCCGCGTTCGTCTGCGGTGCGCACCATGGAGCGCGACCTGCGTGGTGACCTCGACTGGATCCTGCACAAGGCGCTGCAAAAGGACCGGACCCGGCGCTACGCGACCGCCGCAGATCTGGCGAACGACATCAAGCGTCACCTCGCTGACGAGCCGGTGCTCGCGGGGCCGCCCAGTCGTTGGTATGCGCTGAGCAAGTTCACTCGACGCAACCGAGCCGGGCTGGCCGCCGCCGTCCTGGTGGCGGCGGCATCGCTGGCCGGGATTGCCGCCGTGTCGTGGCAGACGCGGTTGGCGCGCGAGCAGTCCTACGCGGCGGCGGGCGTCATCGAGTTGCTCGGTGACCTGTTCGCGCCGCCGCCCGCCGGCGGTCAGCGACCCGCGCTCAACCTGGACAAGATGCGCGGCGTGGCCGACCAGATGAAGAACGAGCGCGTGTTTCGCGAGCAGCCCGCGGTCCGCGCCCGCATCTTCGGCTGGCTCGCCTACGTGTTTCTGACCCAGCAACGCTACGCCGAAGCCGAGACCAACTGGCGCCTGTCGTTGGCATTGCGCGAGCGCGAGTTTGGCCCGAGCGGTGGTGAGACCTTGCGCACCGCCAACCTACTCGTGTGGGCGATCCTGCAGCAGGAGCGGTTCCGCGAGGCGGAGGTCTTGGCGCGGCGGTCCTATGAGCGCGCCAGCCAAGGTCTTGGCGACAACCACATGGTGACCCTGAAGTCGGGGTCGCTGTTGGCGCAGGCGTGGTCCGGCGAGGGGCGCGATGACGAGGCCGAGGCCTTGCTTCTCGACGTTTTGCCGCGGCAGCAGGAGATCGCCGAAGAGCACGCCGACACGCTGAAGTCCATGGCGACGCTCGCCAAGCTCGAGGCCAAGCGTGGCGATCTCGAGCCCGCCGTCGAGCGGATGCGAGAGGTCATCAAGGTGAACAGCAAGACCCGCGGCCACGTGCATCCCACCACGTTGTCCGCGCGCCGCGACCTGGTGGAGATGCTCGCCTCCGTGGATCGGCTCGCTGCCGCACTCGCGGAGTTGGACGCAATGCTGACCTTGTTGGGCGAGGAGCTCCCGGCCGGCCATCCGGAGACCCAGCGGACCCGGGCGCTCCGCGAGAAGATCCTGACCACGGCTTCGCGGGAGCTTGGCGAAACGCGTGCTCTGGAAGCGACCCACGGCACCGGCACGTCCTCCGGGGGGGGCGCGCAGAGCGGCTGAAGCGGGTGACTCGAGTGCCCCGGCGCGGCGCGTCAGTTGTCGATCGATAGCAGTCGCCGGCGCCCGGCGAACACGAGCCGCTTGATCTCATCCCGGGTCACGCCCAGCAGGAGGGCGGCGGTGGCGTAGGACGACCCTCTGATCTCGACCAAGTGCAGCGCGTCCCGCTCGTGCGACGGCAGGCCGGCGATCGCCTGGCTCTGGGTCGCGGGCCCCACGGCCCATCGGTCGTCGCTGGGCAACGCCGCGAGCGCCGGAGAGGCGAACCTTGGCCGGTTGGAGCTGAGGGGCACGAGACTGTGGCGCTTGGGCTGTTGCGCTTGGGGCTGTTGCGCTTGGGGTTGGGGCGCGGAGAGGGGTTGCGCTTCTTCTTTCCTAAGCGTCGAAATTGCCCGTCAGGTGCAAAACGTCCCAGCCGGTTGTGGCCATGAGGCTCTAAGTCGCCTCGAGGGATGGGGTTGCGAGTTGGAAATTCCATGCCAAGGCGCGAATCCGCCAGCCTCCTGCCTTCCTCAGGGTTGTCCAACCACGGCGATCGCGTTGGAGAACGCCACTCCCAACGGCGCCCCCGCGTCGGCCACGGCCACTTGGATGTAGAGGGTCGCGCCGGGCCCGGCCGCGGCGGGCCAGGAGCGCGTGACGCTGGCCGCGCCCTGCTCGTCGGTGCTCAGGAAGTCCACGATGCCGTCAAACGCCGGGACGATCACCGTCCCGAGGAGTTGCGTGCACTCGGCCGAGGCGCCGAGAATCCACGCGGTCGGGGCGAGCGGCGGTGCGTCGCTGAGGTCGATCGTGATCGGCGTCGCCGGCCGCGCCGCGCCGCTGGCCCTCAGGGTCGGGGTGGTGTCGCCGGGCAGGCCATAGCCGAGATCGACGCTCGGGCCGTCGCGGCTGCTCCGATAACGGAACGCTAGGTAGACCTGGGTCGCGTCGACCGTCGCCGCGGCCGCGGCCGCTCCAGAGCACGGATCGGCATCGGTGAAGCGGACCCCTCCCGTCACCTGCACGCCGCCCACCGCCGTCGGTGGGGGGGGCATAGGAGTGGGACGCAACCGGCGCACCGCCGCCACCAGCCGGAACTCGCGGTCGGGCGCGAGCAGCAGATCCGTGGCTAAGTCGCTGCGGTCGTTGCGGGGTGACGTTTGGGCAGAGATCGCGCCGTTGGAGACCAGCTGCGGCGTGCCACCCGTGACGTCCCAGAGGAAGAGGTTGCCAGCAGTGCTGGTCCCGCAGGGCGCGGCGTCGCCGAGCTCGCCGTCGAGGAGCAGCTCGGTGATCCGGACGGGCTCGGCGGCACCGATCGTGTCGAACGCGAGCCCGACGAACTCGGTGGGGTCGGCGGGAGTGGGTTTGGTCAGGGGTTGGCCTGGCGCCGGGCGCACCAGTCCGTCCGTGGTGGTGTGCAGCGCGGTCTCGACGGGCGTCGCCGGCTGGATCAAGCAGCCGTCCATGACGACCTTGCCGCTGCGATACACGACGATCTCGCGATCTGCCAAGCGCGCCAATGGCAGGCCGCCGAGCACGGGGTTCACGTGTCGGTCCACGCGTTGGTAGCCGTGAACGGTCGCGTCCGGCAAGTCGACCGAGACGTCCAGGATCAGGTCCGTCAGCGGGTCGGTGGGCGTCGGATCGGGTGGGAGCGCGAAGTGCAAGACGTACTCATCCTGCGTCAGGTAGCCGCCCGAGCTGCTGACGAAACGCACGCGACGGTGCCGATCGCCACGCACCGCGACCTCGACGCTGGCGCCGTACTCGGTCTCCGTGCCACGCGGCACGGTCGGCGAATCTCGCATTACGCGCACGCGCAGGTGGCGGCGCAAGTGGTTGGGCGTGGCCGGGTCGTAGGTGGTGTTCTGGTAGAAACTGCCCTCGTTGCGCCAGTTGCCCAGCGCGCAGTCGAGGTCGCCGTCCTTGTCCCAGTCGGCCCAGGCAGGCGTCGCGTTCACGAGCTGCCACGACGGGATCAGGTGCGACGCCACGGTGTAGCACTCAGCGGGGCCCATGGAGGGGCTTCCTCGATCAGCAACATCTTCTCCAGGCGTCAATGGAGCCGGTCAGGGATTCATACCAAACTTGCCATTGGTG
>JBCCGH010000282.1:0-8620 GCA_039029375.1 Planctomycetota bacterium | reverse complement strand
GACCCGCCTTGCGACCGGCGCCGAATACCTCGCGGTTAATGCCCCATCTGTCTGAATCACACCACTAGCTTGTGACTTAGTGGCAGGTTCTGAGGGCTCGTTACTTTTGAAATGACAAGCCCGAACGCGCCGCGGAGCGGCGCCAGCAGCATCGAAGAAAGCCTGTATCGTGGGTTTCGTTACAGGCTCCGAGTGAACCGCCGCGCCGCTCGAACGGTAGAACGGGGTGATGACCTCGCCGTCTGAGCCCGCCACCCGGGAATCCATGCCACCTCGGCCGGCGCGGCCCCGCTCGCGCCCCCGGGCGCGACGCCGACCGCGCGGGCTCGAGAGGCTGCCCGTCACCATTCGCTACGGCGTGCCGTTACTGCTGGTCGGTGGCGGGGCGGGGTTCGGCTATAGCGAGTGGGCCGCGAGCCGTGCTGAGGTTTCCGTGGTCTCGACCGGCGGCGCGCCGGTGGTGGCGGCCCATCTCGAGTTCTTTGCGTTCGATGAGTCGGTGGCGGCGGCGTCACCGTCCGCGCGCCTGGGTCAGGCCCGCGTGACCGAGGGTGCCGGCTTGGTGGGGCGCGAGCTGGTGCCGGGCGAGGCGCTGGTGCGGGTGCGCGCCGACGGGTTCGGCGTCGGTTACGTCCTGGCGCGATCCGGCGCCGCGGTGACCTGTGCGCTTGGCCCACCGGTGGAGCTGAGCGGTCTCGTCATGGGCCCCGACCAGCGCGGCGTCTTCGGCGCGAAGGTGCTGGCGCTGGGCGGCGGCGCGCACGGCGTGGTGCTCGCCGAGGCTGAGACCAACCGCGCCGGCACGTATCGGTTGGCGGGACTCTCGAGCTCTTTGCCATCGATCCACGCCCGCGTCTTGGCACCGGGGTTTGCGGTGGCCGAGCAGCTGCAGTGGTTCGACCAGGAGCAAGAGCCGATCGAGCTGGTCGCCACTCAGCCAGTGACGGGCAGGGTGTTGGGCTTGCGGGAGACCAAGCCGGACTGGCTCAGCGTGCAAGCGATGAGCGTGCCGGGGGTGCAGGCGCAGCTTGGTCCGGACGGCTCGTTCACGCTGCTCCACCTGCCGCCAGCTCCGACGACCGTGCGCCTCCTGGTCGCGGGCCTGCCTGAGGGGTGGACGCATCGCCAGGTGACCGCGCGTGCCGGTGACGATGAGGTGGAGATTCAGGTCGAACGCGCCGCGTCGGTCGAGGGCGTGGTCGTCGACCTGGCGACCGGCACGGGCATCGCTGGGGCGTCGGTGCGGCACGAGCATGGTCCCAACGGCGTGCAAGTCGCGACTTGCGACGGGAGCGGCGTGTTTCGCATTGGGCGCTTGCCGAGCGGGCTGGTCGAAGTGCAGGCCATCGTGCGCCGGTCTAAGGCCAAGGGACGCGGCCGAGCCCGGCCGACGTGGCACGGCGGCGCGGCCCGGCTCGACTTGGCCGAAGGCGAGGAGCTGTCCGGTGTCGCCATCGAGATGACGCCGTGAATGGCGCGACGCTATGGTCGTGCCCATGCGTCGCGCCGTGAGTGTTGCTCTGCTTGCGTTCGTCGCTGCGAGCCAGCCGCAGGATCCCCAGCCGCAGGATCCCCAGCCGCAGGATCCCCAGCCGCAGGATCCCCCCGCGCAGAATCCCGACCGCCCGAACCCCGCCGGGATGCAGGCGCCGCGCGCGCCCGAGGGCGCCGCCCCACTGCCGCCCATCGAGGATCCGCCGTACTCGCCGGTCGAGCGTGACGACCTGCTCCAACGGTTCACGCCGCCGAGCCCACTCGAGGGACACTACGAGCTGCGCGCGTTCTCGCGCGGGACCGGCGCCCCGATCCGTGCCACCGGCTACTTGGCCGTGGGCCGGCAGCACTTGTCGATGCACCTCATGTCACCGGCTGCCGCAGGCGGCACCGCGCTGCGCGCCGCGTACCGCAGGTACCGCATCAACGGTGATCAGCTGGTCATGACCACGCTGGTCGGCTTCGGCAACGATCGGGCCGACGCGGGCGTTGAGATCGAGCCCGCCGGCGCCACCCGCGTCTTGCGCTTCTCGCGGATCGGTACGCGGTTGCGGTTGTTCACCGGCGGCGGCCGCGTCCTCGAGTTTGAGCGAATCGAGTGACCTCGGCGGTGCCGAGCGACCAGTGGACGGCGCCGTAGACGGTGATCCCGATGCCAATCGGCAGGGCCAGCGCGAAGACAGCGCGCTCGAGCGTTGTGTCGGCCGGGAGCAGAGCCCGTGTGGCGGCGACCGCCGCGCTCATGACGGCGGTTGCAATCCCGAGCCTGGCCAGCCAGGGCGGCGCCAGCGCCGGGATCGGGCAGCGGCGTCGCAGGGCTCGCCACATCACCACTGCGTGAGCCACGGCGCAGGCACTGGTCGCCAGGGCGAGGCCGGGCACGCCGAGCCCTAGGCCGAGCACGAGGACGAGATTGAGAGCGAGGTTGACCGGCACCAGGATGGTGGCGATTCGTGCCGGGCTGCGCAGGTCGCCGATGGCGTAGAGAGCACGCGCGCACAGCTGTGCCACGCCGACGAACGGCAGGCCGCCGACGAGGCACGCGGTCGTTGCCGCCGACAGCTGGGCGTCTTCGTTGGTGTACGCGCCGCCGACGAAACAGACTTCGAGCAAGTCACCGGCGACCAAGACGAGGCCGGCACTCGCAGGGGTCGCCAAGAACAGCGTCATGCGCAGGGCCCGGTCGACTTTGGCGCCGAGATCGTCCAGCGCCGTCCGCGACGCCAGCACCGCGAGCTGCGGGAATACCGCAGTCGCCAGGGCCAGCGCGGTCAGCGCGTGCGGAAAGAGCAGCAGGCGGTTCGCCACGTAGATGTGGCTGTTGGCTCCGGGCGCGATCAAGTAGTAGGCGAGCACTTGATCGAGGAGCGTGTTGAGCTGGAGCATCGACATGCCGAGCACCGTCGGCGCCATGCTCACGAAGACCTTGCGGACGGCTGGGTCGCTCGTGCTGAAACGGGGTGCCGTCATGGCCCCACGCTTGGCCAGGAGCAGCATCATCGTGGCGAGCTGGGCCACACCCGCCGCCAACAGGAACCAGCCGCTGATCCGCGCGATGCCCTCGGCGGTCGAGGCGAGTGCCGCCCCGACGCCGAGCCCGGCGAGCCAGAACACGTTGAGCAACACCGGCAGCGCCGCCGGCCAGCCGAAGACGCCCAGTGAGTTGAGCGCACCGGCGTAGGTCGCGACCAAGCACACCGCGATCACATACGGGAAGAGCAGCGCGGTGAGTTGCACCAGCAAAGTGCCGCTCGCCGTGGCACTCGCCCCCGCGTCAGCTGCATGGCCGAGCCAGCTGGGCGGGAGCGCGGCGCACAGCACCCACACGAGTGCGGTCAACGCGGCCAGGATCATCGTCAGAGTACCGGTCACGCCGGCGAGCAAGCGTCGGGCCGCGGCGGGATCGCGGTCGGCGGCTGCGGCATAGGCCGGGATGAACGACGCCGATAGCGCGCCTTCGCCCAACAGGCGGCGCAGCAGATTTGGCATCGTCCAGGCCAGGATGAACGTGCCGCCTACCCAACTGGCGCCCAGGACGCGGAACATGATCACGTCCCGAACCAGCCCCAGCACGCGCGAGGCGAGGGTAAAGCCAGAGATGGAGGCCGCGGCCTTCTCGACGCGCGTCACCGAGCAATCCGTCGGATGCGTCGATGCAGCTTGCGTACGAGGTGGCCGATCACGAGCAGTCCGACGACGGCCGCACTCGCCCAATGAAGCCAGCCCGCGTGTTCGTGCATCGGCTCCGCTTCAGCGTTTGGTGCAATGCTCCAGGCTTCGTAGAGGAGTTGGAGCAAGCCGCCGCAAGCGAAGCTCGCAATCGCGACGGTCGTCACATAGACGACGGCGGCCTTCGTGCCGAGCGTGCGGCCCACTGCGGCGACGGTGACGAGGTTGGTCGCCGGGCCGGCGAGCAAGAACACAAGGGCTGCGCCCGGGGCGAACCCGCCGGCGATCAGTGCCGAGGCGACGGGGGTTGCGGCCGCGGCGCAGACATAGACAGGGACGCTCATGACCAGCATGAGCAGCATTTGCAGTGTCGGCGACGGCAAGGCCTCGGCGACGCGGGCCGGCACGTCGATCCACACCGTCAGTGCCGCGGTAATGACGATCGCCGGTATGAGGTAGATCGCGATTTCGCCAAAGAGATCGTCGAACGCGTAGCGCATGCCGCCGAGCAACCCGCGGGGTCCCTGCTGCAACGCGTCGTCGTCGTGGCAGCACGCATGATCGGTGCCGTCGCCCCCGGCGTCGGTCGATGGGGCTCGATCGGGGTCGGCCGTCAGGGCTTCGACCGCGAAGCCGGCGCCGATGGCCGTCACCAATGCCGCGAGTGGCCGAAACACGACCATCAGCGGATGCAGAACCGCAAAGGAGGCGGCGATCGAGTCGACCCCGGTCTCGGGCGTGGCGACCAAGAACGATGTCATCGCCCCGCGGCTCGCGCCCTGTCGCCGAAGCTGCACCGCCACTGGGATGACCCCGCAGGAGCATAGCGGCAGGGGAATACCCGCGAGCGCGCCCCGCACAATGGGACCGGCGCCATGACCCCCAAGCCAGCGGCCAAGGACGTGGCCGGGGACCAGCGCGTGGAGCAGACCCGCCACCAGGAAGCCGAGGAGCAGATAGGGCGCGAGCTGAGCGAGCACTCGGGCGAAGGTCTCGACAAGCTCCATCGGGTCAGCCTTGGTACCGTCGCATGCTTGCCGCGGTGCTAGGGCGAGCACTAGGGTGTGGGGAGGCTGTCATCGGCGCGTTCCGCGCTACAATGAACTAGCCTGCCGCTGTTTCCAACTACCCTCACGGGGACCCTATGCACCTCAAGACCCTCCTGCTGGTCGGCGGCTTGGCCGCTGCCGCGCCGTGCCAGAGCGGCATCGGAGACACCTCCTACCGCTTCCGCGTCCATCCGCCTGTGTCTGCCGACACGATGGCGATCCTGCGAAGCGACTTCGACCTCCTCAAGTGTGGTGGCAACGTCGGGCCCGGCCCGTTCGATGTCATCGTCAGCCCGAGCGAGCTGCCGGCCTTTTCGGCGCTGGGGGTGGATGCCACGCTGCTCGATCGAGGCCAGCCGTACATGGTTGGTGGGGCGACGTTCGGCGACGCCGGCCCGGCCGCGCCACCGGCGGCCGCTCCCGACCCGCGGTACTACACGACCGCGGAGATCGAGGCCGAGATCGACGCCGTCGTCGCCGCGCACCCGAACATCGCGGTCAAGGTCAACCTGAGCACGCAGATCCCCGGTGGCCTGACGACCCACGACGGCAACAGCATCTATGCGCTGAAGATCTCCGACAACCCTTCGGTCGAGGAGGACGAGCCGGCGATGGTGTTTGCCGCGCAGCATCACGCGCGCGAAATGAACGCGCCCCACATGGTCGTCGGCGCCATGAACCGCGTCGCCGATGCGTACGGCAGCGTGCCGGCATACACCGCCACCGTGGACAGCTACGAGCTCTACTTCGTGCCGTGCTGCAACCCGGACGGCGTGGACCACATCTGGTGCTGCGACGACTTCTGGCGCAAGAACCGCCGCAACAACCCGGGCAGCTGCGAGGGCGTCGATCTCAACCGCAACTTTGGGTTCCTATGGACGTCCAGCTGCGATGGCTCGACGAGCACCTGCAGCAGCACCTACAAGGGGCCCTCGTCCGCGAGTGAGCCGGAGACCAAGACGATGGTCGCGCTGCACCGTTACCTGCGGCCCGATGTCTACCTCGACTTCCACAGCTTCGGCCGCGAGGTGCTGGCGCTCTACGCGCCGTGCGCGAACGTGACGTCGCAGATCGTCAACATGTCGCGCTTTTGGATCAACGACCTGCGTGGGCCCATGAACTACGCCACGCGGTCGCCGTCGGCGTCCGGCGAGGCTCCCCACGATCACTGGGCCAAGGGTGGCACGATGTCGCTGCTGGTCGAGATCGGCACGTCGTTCCAGCCGTCGTTCAACAGCACGATCGCCGAAGAGGCGCGCGTCTGGCCGGGCCTGGACCAGGTCCTTCGCACCTGGCGGCCGTCGGTCCGCGGTCACGTGCGTTCGATCTTCCAGAACCAACCGCTCAGCGCGACGATCACCTACACGCCCGACCTGTTCCGTCTCAGCGAGCGCAACATGAGCCGTGGCAAGGATGGCCGCTACATGATGTGGCTGCCGCAGAACACGGACTACCAGATCACGTTCGCCGCCGACGGCCACTTCCCCCTGACGGTGCCGCTGCGCTCGCTGCCGTACAAGCAGACCATCGACCTCGACGTCGAGCTGGTGCCCAACACGCTGACCCCGTCGACGATCAATATCGCCGGCACGCACGTGCCGGGCACGACCACGTCGATCACCTACAACAGCCCCGGTGATTCGGGCGACGCGTACTGGATCGCGCTGTCGGGCGCCGACACGCCCGGCTTCCCGATCGGCACGCGGACGATCCCGCTGGCCCCGGACAGCCTGCTGTTCGCGTCGACCCAGCCTGGCTTCCCGCTGAACAACATCGGCATCCTGCCGGGCTCCGCGTCGGCGACCGCGCAGCTGCCGATTCCGCCGAACCCGGCGCTGTCCGGGCTCGATCTGTTCACGGGCGGCGTGACGATCAACACCAACTACAACTTCGACGTTAAGAAGTTCAGCCCGTCCGACAGCTTCCAGATCCAGTAGTGAGCGGTCTTGGCCGCACGGCGGATCTTCGTCGGCGACATCCAGGGTTGCCTCGATCCGCTGCGCGCCCTGCTGGACGCTTGTGACTTCGCACCGGGTGTCGACCGGCTGCTGCCGGTTGGCGACCTGGTCGCCAAGGGCCCCGACTCGCTCGGCGTGCTCGACCTGCTGCGGTCATTGAACGCCGAGCCCGTGCTGGGCAACCACGACCTGGCGTGGCTGCGCGACGGGCGCATCGGCGACGCGCAGCTGCGCGAGTGGCTGACGGCGCAGCCGATCGTGCGCGTGCTGGACGACGTGATCGCCGTGCACGCCGGCCTCCATCCGCATTGGGATGAGGCCAAGCTGTCGCGGCTGCAGGGCGCGGACATCGACTTCGCGGTCACCGTGCGCTACTGCGATGCCGAGGGCGGCCAACCGGCCCAGGATTGGCCGCCGCCGCCTGACCCGCCGTTTCGGCCCTGGGACGACTTCTACCGCGGCGAGAAGCGCGTCGTCTTTGGTCATTGGGCGCGCCGCGGTTTGGTCCGGACCGAGCGCGTGATCGGCCTCGACAGCGGGTGCGTCTATGGCCGGGAGCTCTCGGCCTGGATCGCTGAAGAAGACCGGATCGTCGCGGTGTCCGGCTGGCAGGCGCCGCAGTGACCGCGAGCTATAGCACACCGTGGCGGCGCAGCGTCTCGGTCACCATCGGCTGCAAGCGCGCGGCCAGCTGCGCATTCGCGTAGCCGGCAAACGCCACGTTGGTGACGACGTCGAGGGGCGCCCGCAGCGGCTCCCCGTCCGGCGCGGTCACGACGCAGCCGGCTTCGGTCGCGATCAGCGCGGTGCAGAGGTCATAGGGGCGGCTGCAGAGCGAGCTGTCGATGCCAAGCGCCTGGTGGAGCAGCGGCCGCACGTCGAGCACGAAGCGGTCGCGACCGAGCGCCAGCTCGGCGAGCTGGCCACCGGAGCAGATGTACTGATCCGTGTAGACCTCGGCCTTGCCGGGGTTCCAGCCGCCCCGCTCCCGCCGGACGATCTCCTCGTCGATGAGGCTCGCCAGCTCCTTGCCACCCTGAAAGAAGTTGACCACCGTCGCAAACCCATGGAGCAAGTCCGGCCGCTGCGAAGGCACCAGCGACAGCGGCCGTGTAGATCCGTCGAGTAGCCCCTCGCGCTCCCCGTTGGCGCCCCGGCCCCGCACCGCCCAAAGCCGGTCCGCGAACCCCGCCCGTGTCGTCGGCAGCTCCGTCATGACCGCGCACTCGATCTCGCTCAGGCACGTCGCCGGACCGCGATCCGGCGCCACCGCTGCCAGGCACCAAGCACTGCGCTTGTCGTACATCAACCCGCGCGTGCCATCGATCGGGTCGACGATCAGGCGGAACGCGGTTCCCGAGCCGGCGCTGGCGCCAAACGTCAGCCCCTCCGGCGGCAGCCCCTCGGCGATCAGGACGAACGGCGCCTTCTTGCCCCAGGCCTCACAGAATGGCAGCAGCACGTCTTCGGCCGTGACGTCGATCCCAAACGTCGTGTCGCCGGCATCGTCGCGCGCGCTCCGGCTCCATTGCTCCCGCGCTTGGGCCGCCATCTGGCCACGGACCGCGTCGCGGATCCGCCGCTGTAGCTCGCTCAGCTCGGCCACGAAGTCCCTGGCACTCCCAGTCACGACGTCCTTGCGCATCGCCCGCGCGATCCTACATGCTGGTCGGCGAGGGTCCTTAGCTCAACGGGTTAGAGCAGCCGGCTCATAACCGGTTGGTTGCAGGTTCGAGTCCTGCAGGACCCAACGACCGCGCGCGAAGCGCGCGGGCATTGGGTCCTGCAGGACTCGGTGTGAGCCGCCGTGCCTGCGGCACGCCGACCCACGGCGAGTCCTGTGGGGCCCTTCCGCTACCGCCGCTTCCGCAACTGCTCGAAGCGTTCGTCGTCGCGGATCGCGTCGAGGTCCGCCTCGTCGTCGAGCAGGTCGCGCATCTGTGGGTCGAG
>JBCCGH010000281.1:0-8762 GCA_039029375.1 Planctomycetota bacterium | reverse complement strand
GTCGGGTGTGCCTGGGCCACCGCTGGCGCGGCGGTCTCGGCAACAGCGAGTCAAGGAGGCGTTGTCGGGCGGTTGTGCCGTTGGGCGGATCCGCTGGCGCCCCGCGCAAGCGTCGGGTGTGCCTCGGCCACCCGCTGGCGCGGCGGTCTCAGTGCCGGGGTGGGTCAGGTTTCAGCTGGCGGCCTGGGTCAGTTTCAGGATGGCGTCTCCAGCAGGGTCAAGCCGCGCCGCGAGGTGAATGGAGTCATGTTCTGGGTCCTGGACGGTGGATGTGCGCCGGACGACATCCGGCCGCGGCGAGCGCAGAGGAAGATCCCAACCGCCCGGCGGCGCGTGATGGGCGTTCCGCTGGGCGGGTGCTCGGCGGGCTCGCCGATCGCAACGGGGACCCCGGGAGCCTGATCGAGCTCCCGCCATCGACGCGCCCAACACCGCGTCGACTCGAGTCCCTGGAGAAGTGCGGTTTTCTCAGATCCGGCGATGGTCTTCGCAGGCGGCCTTGCGCTCCTCGTGATGGCGCTTCGCTTCCCCTGATTGCGCCCACCTCGAGCTTCGCCATGCAGTTCCATCGAGATGCGGCCGCCGCGGTCGGCCTCTCCCTCTCTCTCCCTGCCCAGACGACCGAGATGCCCTACGCGTCGAGCTACGCGTTCGTCGACCTGGGCCGCGCGTCGGGCGTCTCAGGCAACTACGGTGGGGTGGCATTCAAGCTTGGTGACCCGGATGTTGCTCGGCATCCGAGTGTTGGTGCTGCCCTACGCGACCGTTGCTCACACGCTCGGCGGTGCGCGCGGAGTGGCCGGCGTCGGAACGCTCGCGCTGAGCTTCCGGATCCCGGATCAGCGCGCGTTGCTGGGGACCGACTTCCACTTCCAGGCAGCCTACCTGGACCCAGCTGGCCTACGAGGTTGGACCGCCACCGACGGGTTGCAGCTGAACGTGCGTTGAAGTGCGCACCTCGCCGTCCCACCCGCGGGGCTCGTCGGAGGCGCGGCGCGGGTTACGAGACGCCGAACCGGGGCGTAGCTCGACCTGGACGATTTGTCTCGATTGCGATCCCCGACGACGTGGGGCTCATCGGGCAAACTGCTTGCACCCCAGGAGGCTCTGTGGACGGGGTGGCGGGGGGCGTGCACTTGGCCAACGCCATCGATCTCACCATCGGCGGGTTCCACTCGTCGCGTTGACCCAGCCCACCGCAAGTGAGCCGGCGTGACTACGTCGCCGGCCGGATGCCGAAGTGCGCGTTCGGAAAGTCGAGGAGCATCGTGCCGTTCTGCGCCAGATCGCTCCCCAGCACACCATCACCCGCAAAGAACACTAGGTCGTTCACGCCGGATTCCTCCTCGGTCCGGACTTCGCCGAGCGTCGCCAGCGTGCCCGCGATGGCCAGCTGCAGCCGATCCACGATCCGCACGTCGACGGTCTCGAAACCGCCGACCCCGCCAATACGGGCGGTGTCTTGGCGCACCTCATCAAACGTCAGCTTGCGAAAGAGGTTGTCGCCGATCGACGTGTTGCTCGATCCGGTGTCGAGCCCGAAGAGGAGCGGCTGGCCGTCCGGCGCGGCGACTCGAACGAACGGATAACCCATCCACGAGAAGTTGCGCTCGCCGTAGTCGCGGGGCTCCGACAAGTAGGCAGTGTATTGGCGGGCCGGAAAATCGAGCTGGGCGCGAAGCTCGCGGATCACCGGCCACCCGATCACCCCGCGCAGCAGGATCGGGGTTTCGGATTCGGGCAGCTCGAACGTGAGGTCGGCGTCGTCGTAGATCAACACCGGCACGTTGCGGGCCAGGACCTGGCCCAGGCGCAGCTCCTTGAGGAGTCCGACGCGCGCGGGTCGCACGATGGTGGTCGCGGTCGTGACGTCCACCGGCTCGCCAACCGGCTCGATGCCGAGCTCGGCTGCCACGGATGCCGCGACAACGGACTGCGACGCACCCGTGTCCAGCACCCAGAAGTCGTCGGTTCCGTCGGCGGTGACTTGGACGAATGGATGCCCGCGTGGGCCCGGGCGCAGCTCGCTTCCCACCGATTCCGCCGACTCCAGTGCCAGCTCGGGCAGGTTGGCTAGGATGTGCACGAGCTTGCCACCGGCGTCGGCGGGTTCGCCGACGATCGCGGCGAGCTGGCGATAGTCGCGACGCTCGTAGAGGAGCTGTGCGGCAAACCGGCCACTGAGTCCGCGCACGTTGGCGTCCATGGCGTCGGTCGCCATGGCTTGGAAGTGCGCGAGCGCGGCCGCGGTGCGGCCGTCGTAGAGCAACCCGAGTCCGGCGATGAGCTCCCGAGTCTCGTCTGGCAGTGACGCTGCGGCGTCGCGCCGCTCGACGAAGTCGAACTGACCGTTGCGCAGGGCGTCTTGGAAACTGTCGTAGCGCATGCGGTCGGCGACGGCGAAGGTCGACGGCAACGGCGCTAACTGGGCCGCCGCCGGCTCGTGCAGTGCCACCGCGGCCTGGAAGGGTGCGCGCGAGGACGAACACCCGGCGCCGGCCAGCGCCACGACGATGGTGCAGGCGACGGCGCGTCTCGCGGCCGCCAAATCTGGGTGGTCGGTGACGCGCGGCCTCGCCCGAAAGCGAGGCGCGCGGCGGGATCCCGTGCACGCGAAGGTCCGCATGCCGTTCCTTTTAGTCGTCGCGTGCGCCGTTCACGACGGGGGTGCAAAAACGCAATGGCGCGTTTCGCCGCGGGGCGGGGCGCTCGACGGGGCGCGCGTCATCGCCACGGGCGCGGCGCCGGCGGTCTGCGGAGAGTCGATGGCGTGATGGTCACCCTATTGTCCCAACACCAAGTCCTGGGCGTTCAACATCACGAGGGTCGCCGTGCTCCCTACCAGCTCCACGCGGAATCCTTGCGCGAAGAGCGGGACGCCGAGGAGGGTGGGGTCGTCGGGGATCGGCAGGCTGTAGGACCCGGCTCCTGGAAGGAAGGCCGCCGTCGGCGCGACGCCGATGAGGATCTCGCCGCCCAGGTACGGGAACTGGCTCCCGGTCGCGCTCAGGCCCAGCAACGTGCTGAGGGTCGAGAGAGTCGTCGCGATCGTGCTATCCCAGTTCGTGCCGACGACGGGGTCGGTCGTGCAGTCGAATCCCGTCGGGTTGGTGCCGGAGCCATTGCGGAACGTGCAAGACGCGGATGGGGCAGGGCAGGCGCCGTAGACCTCCAGGGTCGCCGCGAGCTGGAATGAGGTGAAGGACCCCGGCGTGATGCTGAACGAATCGATGCGGAGCTCGAGTCGATCGATCGTTGTGCCTTGGAAGTCGACGCCGGTCAGACACGACGCGAAGTTGAAGAAAGACGTTTCGCCCCGCGAGCTGCCGCCACCGCCACCCGATGGCGGCCGCAGCGTTTCGTGGACGTAGTCCAACTGTCCGTTCGTCAAGAATGCGATTGCATCCGTGAACATCTGACCTGCGTTGAGCACGAAGGTCTGCCCGGCCGACTGGGCGTCAATCGTCTGCTGAAAGAACGGCGTCGGGGTGGGGAACATGCCGAATGGGTCGGACCCAAGGGCCACCGTCAGGTCCATCTGCGTGAACAGCCCGGTCGTCCCGCCACCGTTGTAGATCGTGCCCGTCCCCAACAGCTGTTGACCTGGAGCCGGTGCGGCCAGGCACGCCAGGCCGGCGAGCGCGGCAACGGCAGTGAGTGCCTTGCTGGGAGCGGTTGGCTTGGACGGGCGCCGTCGGGATGCGCTGCAGAAACTCGTTAGAATCATGTCGTCGCGTTGCGTTGAAGTGGGGTTCGACGCGGTCACGGCATCCGACACGAAGCGGGGCAGTGGAACCTCGAAGAAACGGCACGCTCGCGGGATTCGCGCGGCGGGGCCGTAGCGAGCCACCGAGGCGACTACGGATACGACTGCCAGAGAATGTGCCGGATCTGCCAGGCGTCGTCGAACTTGCAGATCTGCATGTAGTCGACGCCCCACAGCGCCGACAGCTTGACGCTGGCGGTGCGATCGAGCATGTCCAGGATCTCGACGGAGTACGGCGTGCCCGCGGCGATGCGACCGTCGCGGGACCACGCCAATGAGGACAAGCCGCGCGCGCCGGATCGATGTCAGGGATTCTGCCGCACCAGCGCCAGCTGCGCGTCGCCACTGCGCAGGCGGAGCCGCGGCGCCTTGGCGCCCGGCTCTTGCTTGAATTCACATTCGACCGTGATTCCCGAGAACAGATCGAAGGCGGCGTAGCGCCCTTCGCCAATCCACCGCAGGCGACGGCCCGGCAGGTCGGCGCCGGTGGCGCTGCCGAGAGCCCCGTTGCGCGTCCAGACGATCTCCAAGCGGCCGTGCCCGCGCGGCCCGGTCGTCTCGACGACGGTCACGGCATTGCCGGCGGCGGCGTCGCGCACCGCGGTACCGACCACTGCCCACGCTTCGACGCCGCCACACTCGTCTTGCAGCCGGCGCCAAGCCGCCGCCAGGCTCTCGTGCGCCCGGACCCAGCCCGGGTTGGTCAGCTTTGCGACTTCGTCCGGCGCCGCGCGGCGCAGCGCCTCGAGCAACTGGCGCGTGCGTTCGGCGCAGTGGGCGACGAGTTGCTCGCCGCGTTCACTGTCGGTCGCGCCGAACAGCGCACTCCATCCCGCCTGATCCCGGCCGGAAACAACCAGCTCTCCATCGGCCATCGTGACGTCAAGCTGCACGCCCTCCGCGGACTCGTAGACGCCGAGGACGCCCGTCGCGGTCGCGGCATCCCAGGGCATCGCACGCGGCGGCTCCGGCACGGCGTCGCCGGCGAGCTGGAGGGCGAGTCGGTTGACGATCGCGTCCCGCAGGGCTCGTCCGCCCACGAACGAGTTGGAGAGGAACGCGATCGTCCGGTCTTCTTCGCGGTAGCGGCGGAGCTCGGCATTGAAGCCGTTGTAGGTGCCCATGTGCCGGTAGAGCGGTGTGCCGCGGCTGGTCTCGAGGACAAACCAACCGTAGCCGTAGCCCGCAGGGCCCTCGACGTGGTCGGTGAGCATGCGGCTGACGATCTCGGCGTCGAGGACCCCGCCGGCTTCAAGGGCTTGGACCCATTGATATAGCTCGCTCACCGTGCAGGCGTAGCCGCCCGCCCCGCGCATCGTCGCGTCGTAGGCGATTTGCTCCGGCGTGCCGAAGTCGAAGTCGTCGACATAGCCGTGCGCCTGATCGGCCCAATCCATCGGCTGGCCGGTCAGGCCGATGCTGCCGACCCCGGCGCGGGCGAACAGCTCGCCGGTCACTTCCGCCAGCGGCTGGCGGGACACCGTTTCGACGACCCTAGCCAGCAGCGCGTAGCCGGCGTTCGAGTAGCGGTGGCGCTCTCCCGGCGTGGACTGCAGGGGCGCGGTGAGCGGCGACTCGGCGCCGAGCTGGTACGGCAGTCCCGCCGTGTGGGTCAAGAGCTGATGCACCGTGATCCCAGCCTTGTCCTCGGGCACGTCGGGCCACAGCTGGCCGAGCTCGCTGTCCCATTGCAACGACCCCCGCTGCACTTGCTCGGCCACGGCGGCCGCGGTGAACTGCTTCGCTAGCGAGCCGACGTCGAAGCGCGTCCGCCACGTCATCCGTCGGCCGGCGGCGCGGTCGGCCAAGCCGTAGCCCCGGCGCAGGATGACCTCGCCGTCCTGCTCCACCAAAACGGCCGCGTGCAGGCCGAAGGGCACCGAGCGCGTCAGCCAGTCGTCGAGGCGCTCGCCGAGGGCGCCGCGGACGATGGCGCCGGCGCGCGCGCTGTCGACGTCATCGTGGGGGGTGCCCTCCTGGCTTGCCACTGGCACCGCCAGGGTGCTCGCGATCAGGACGTCGATCAACGCGCGTCGCATGTCGCCACCGTAGCCCCCGGCCCTCTAGTTGCTCTGGCGCAATTCGGGTCACCCGTCGGGCCACCCGCGGTCCTTCGCGGCGGCCGACGACATTACAAGCCGCGGAGTCGCGTCGACGGCCACGGGAGGTTGAGCGATCGGGCACGATGCCGGCGCCCTTGTTCTGGCGTTCGGAGGAGCGCTAACGTGGCCCGGCAGTGAAGCCGGAAGACTATCGACGCGCGAGCGAGCTCTTTCGGGAGGTCTTCGATCTGCCGGCGGCCGACCGGGTGCGCGTGTTGCGGGAGCGCGAGCCGCGCACGGAGATCCGACGCGAGGTCGAGGAGTTGCTCCGCACCGGAGTTCACACCGTGCTCGGCGAAAGTGTCCGAGCCGCCGCAAGCGCGGAGCTACTGGCAGACATCGAGGAGCCGCTCCGCCAAGGCGGAACGATCGGCCCGTACCGCATCCTTCGCCGACTCGGCGCAGGCGGCATGGGCGTGGTGTATCTCGCCCAGCAGGATCAGCCACGCCGCAACGTCGCCGTGAAAGTGATGCGGGGTGCCTTCATTGCCCGCGACCAGCTGCGGCGATTCGAGCTTGAAGCCGAGTTCCTCGGGCGCCTGCAGCACCCCGGGATCGCGCAGGTCTATGAGTTCGCCGCTACCGGCGAAGGTGACGACGCGCAGCTGTACCTGGCGATGGAGCACATCGACGGGGAGCGGATCACGGATTTCGCCAGCCGCTATCAGCTCGACCAGCGCGCGCGCCTCGATCTGCTCATTCAAGTCTGCGATGCCGTACAGCACGCGCACATGCGCAGTGTCGTGCATCGGGATCTGAAGCCGAGCAACGTGCTCGTCACCGTCGAGGGCCGGGCCAAGATCATCGACTTCGGCGTGGCCCGCGCCTTGGATCGCGATCACGATGCGTCGCTACGTACGCACGTCGGGCAAGTGGTCGGCACCTTGGCCTACATGAGCCCGGAGCAAGCCCGCGGCGACGCCGAGCAGATCGACACGCGAGCGGACGTCTATGCACTCGGTGTCCTGGCGTACGAGCTGCTGTCCGGGCAGCTGCCGCTCGACACCAGCGGCAAGAGCGTTTCAGAAGTGATCCAAATGGTCACCGGCGTGGAGCCGAGTCGCCTTGGCCGAGTGGCTCGCCATCTGCGCGGGGACTTGGAGTGGATCGTCGCCCACGCGATGGAGAAAGAGGCCTCGCGACGCTACCAGTCGGCTGGCGATCTGGCCGCAGACCTACGCCGCACACTGCAGCACGAGCCGATCCAAGCCCGGCCACCCAGCGCCGTCTATCAGCTACGGAAGATCGCACGACGCCACCGTGTCGCGATCGGCGGCGGCGCCGCAACGCTGTTGGCCATCCTGGTTGGCGGCGGGGTGGCCCTGCACTACGCACTTCGAAACGCCGACTTGGTCGTGCTCGAGCGGGACGGGCGACACCGGGCCGTCAAGCTCGCGGCGGCGGAGCGGACCGCGCGCGACGAGGCCGTCCGCAAGCGCGCCGACCTCCAGCTGACCTCGGACTTCTTGAGTGAGCGGCTGGCCGCGATCGACTCGTTCGCGATGGGCCGGTCCATCGAAGTCGCGCTGGAAGCCGAACTGACGCGCCGACTGAGCGTGTCTGGCGCGGACGCGGCGGGGACCGCGGCGCAAGTCGACGCGCTGAGAGGCCTGCTCAACCAGGCCAACTTGGCGAATGTCGCCGTCGAGACGATGCGACGGTCGTTCTTTGGGCCGATGCGCCGCGAAATCGACCGCGTCTTCGCCGAGCGTCCCGAGCTCATGGTCAAGATGCTCACGTCGCACGCGCGGCTGCTCGGTCAGAAGGGGCTGCTCGAGGACGCGAACGCGGCCTACGAGCGCGTGTTCGAGGTCGGTAACACTTTGCCGGCAGAGCACCCGGACGTGTTACGCGCGAAGCTTCGACGTGGGGTGGACCTCGGTCGCTCGGGGGAATGGGGCACTGCCGACGATCTCCTGACGCCGACGCTCGCGGCTGCCCGTGCGTCACTCGGCACCAACGATCTGACGGTCGTGAACGGCATCGCGGCCCTCGCTCGCGCCAAGCATGTGAGCCAGGACTACGAGGCCGCGGAGCCACTGTATCGCGAGAGCCTCGCTTTGCTGGAGCCCTTGCTGCCGAGCCAGGGCCTGCAAGCGCGCGCTGACGCGATGGTCTGCTTCAACAACTACGGTGCGATGTTGCATGAGGTGCAAAGGGCGCCGGAAGCCGCGCCGTTGGTCGAAGCGATGTATGCGCTGATTGACGAGGACAACCCGGAGCACGACAAGCTCAGGATTCACGTCCTCGGCCTCGACGCGCTGACCAAGATCGCCATGGGCCAGCTCGAGGAAGGCGAACGCCTAAGCCGCGACGCACTTCTGCTGTCGACGCGGATCAAGGGTGAGTTCAACCTGACGACGAGTTTGCAGCGCCGGATCCTGATCGACCACTTGGAGAACGCGCAAAAATACGGTGAGGCCGCCGAGCTGCTTGAGACCGAGCGCGTTCTACAGCGCCGGGTCCGTGGCAAGAAGAGCTTCAACTACATGTTGGCCGGCATGAAGCTGGCGAACGCCCGGCGGAGCATCGGCGACCTCGTCGAAGCGCGTTTGGTCGCCGAGGAGACTCTTGGGCTCGCGGAGGGCGAGTATGGGGACGCGCATCGCTTCACCACCGCGATGGCGCAGATTCTGGCCGTGATCTGTACTCAGGCCAGCGAGTTGGGAGACGCCGACGCGGACCGTCGACTCGCGGAGTTGGAGCAGCGGTATGGCGACACCGTGAAGGGTCAGTAGGGCGGCGAGCACTAGCCCGGATCATGCCCGAATCTTCACGCCCAGCACGCGCCAGAGCCGCTCTGGCGGCGTCAGACAGGCGCCAGATGCGCCTGCCGGCTGGTACCGGCGAACGACAGACTGCTCGGCGGGGCGTCACCCCGCCTCCGCGGTCTG
>JBCCGH010000280.1:0-8969 GCA_039029375.1 Planctomycetota bacterium | reverse complement strand
TCGGCGAGCCATGTGTGCCGCTCGCAAGGCGCTGTCGACGCAGGGCTTGTTGGTGGACAAGTCGAGGAGACGCAACGCCGCGAGCGGCGCAGAGGGCCGTCGACATATGTGACGAACTTCCGACACGCAACACTAGTGTTGTGATTCAGGAATCTGGGGCCTTATCCACGGCCCTCAGCGCCGCTTGCAGCGTTGGGTCGTCCTCGCCGTATCCACCAATATGCCTGCGGCGACCCGCCTTGCGACCGGCGCCGATGTCTCGCGGACAAGGCCCCATCTGTCTGAATCAGACCACTAGGAGACCGTCCATGGGTTGCCCATCTCGGGTGTTGTGTTGTCTCGCGAGCGCCGCGGTGTTCGGCTCGATCGCGGTTGCGCAGTCCGCGACTGGGTCGATCGCGAGTCCGTCGCTGATGGCCGAACGCCCGCTGCTCAAGAGGAGCGTACCGTTGAGTCATGTAGCGTCCCAGAGCGTGGCTCTTGGCGACGTCGATGGGGACGGCGACCTGGACCTGGCGCTGGCCAAGCGGTGGCCCGTCGATCAGATCTATCTGTACACCAACGACGGCCGGGCGATGTTTGCCGATGCGACCTCCGGGTTGCCGGTGACTCCAGCACCCACGTTGATGACGTTCGGCGATATGGACGGAGATGGCGACCCAGACCTCGTCTGCGGCTACGCGGACTCGACGCCAAACCAGCTCTTGGTCAACGAGGGGGGCGGCGTGTTCCGCACCTCGCCGGCGTTCTTGGGTGCGCAGAGCACCGCAGAGATCGAGCTCGGTGACGTCGACGGCGACGGCGACCTCGATGTCGTCGTCGCGAACCGGGGCGGCGAGCTGAACAACCTGTTCCTCAACGAGGGCCGCGGGCACTTTGTGAACGCGAGCGATCGGTTCCCGTTGCACCGAGAGGACACCACCAGCGCAGCGCTGGGCGACGTCGACGGGGACGGCGACTTGGACGTCGCGTTCGGCAACCGCACGTTGTTTGTCGGTGTGCTGAATCGGCTCTACCTGAACGACGGCAGCGGCGGCTTCGACGACGGTACGCACCTCCTCCCTCCGTACCTGGACCGAACCAACGGGCTCGTCCTGAGCGATCTGGATGGCGATGCCGACCTGGACCTGCTGGTCGAGAACGATTCCGCCGACATGCTCCTCCGCAACGACGGCACCGGGGCGTTCGTGGCCGCTTGGCGGCAGCACGTGTACTCGGGGCCAGCGCGGTGCGGCGACGTCGACGGGGATGGCGATCAAGACCTCGTCGTGCGCCGGTCGCTGCTGCTGAACGACGGCACGGGAACGTTCACCGCCGGCACCGTCGGTCGCGTCCCACCCGGCCCGCCTGCGGCAGGCGTGGCGCTGGGCGACTTGGACCGCGACGGCGACCTGGACATCGCGCACGGCTCGTTCCTTGGCTTCGACGCCATCCTGCTAAACGACGGCAGCGGCGTGTTCTTCGATGCCACGGCGATGCGAATCGTGTTGGGCGACGCAAGCGCGCGGGCTGTCGCGGCCGCCGATCTCGACGGCGACAGCGATCTCGACCTCATCATCGGCAATGAGCAGCAGCCCTACCTGCCTCGCCGGAACTTGGTCTACTTCAACGATGGCTCCGGTGGCTTCGTCTCCCGGGCTAGTCTGCCGCCCTGGACCTACGAGGACACGCGGGCCCTGGTGGCGGTTGACCTGGACCAGGACGGTGACGTCGACTTGGTGGAAGGCAACGGCGGCTACTATCCGACGCCGAACTACATCTACCTCAATGACGGCAGCGGCGCCTTCGGCAGTTGGATCAGCCTCTCTGGCGGCAGGGATCGGACCTCTGCGTTGGCCTCGACCGACGTGGACGGCGATGGCGACCCCGACTTGGTGGTGGGCAACTCTGGCGCCAACCGGCTTTACCGCAACGACGGAGCCCTGACGTTCACGGAGGTGAGCGCCGCGCAGCTGCCGGTCGACACCGAGCTGACTCGCGCCGTCGCGGCGGGCGACGTGGATGGGGACGGGGATGCCGATCTTCTTTTGGCCAATGCCAGCCAGCTCAGGCTGTATGAGAACGATGGTCGTGGGTTCTTCGTCGACGCCTCCAGCGCGCGGCTGCCGGCCACCCCGATCGCCGGGCTGTCGCTGGCCCTTGGTGACGTCGACGGCGACGGCGATCTCGACGCATTCGTCGGCGCGGTGGGGAACCGGCTGCTCTTGAACGATGGCGCAGGTGGGTTTGTCGACGCCACGAGCCAGCTGCCGGCCGATGCGGACCGCTCCGCTGCCGTGGCGCTCGCCGACCTCGACGAGGACGGCGACCTGGACGCGATCGTGGCGAACGAAGGCAGCAGCGCGTCGCAGAATCGGGTCTACCTCAATGACGGTGCGGCGACCTTCGCCGACGCAACCGCGACGTGGCTGCCCCAGGAGGACGATGACAGTCAGGCGCTGGCAGTCGGCGACTTCGACGGGGATGGCGACCTCGACGTCATGTTCGGCACCGGCGGGGACGCGTACTTCCCGGGCGGCCGTGACCGCCTCCTCCTCGACCTGCGGCGCCAGCTGAGCGCGCCGACCGTGCCGACGGTGGGGCGCGTGCACACCTTCTTGCTCGAAGCAGCGGCCGAGACGACGGCCGGGCACCTCGGCGCCGTGTTGCTCGCAGGTGCTGTGTTCCCCACCCCGGTGTCGATCCCGGGCCTTGGCGCGCTGCGGCTGATGCCCCCCCTGCTCGCCTTGCCCCCGGTCTCCCTTCCGCCGGGCACCGCGGGCGCGAACGTCGACCTCGCGATTCCCGACTTGGCGAGCTTGGTCGGGGTGACGCTCCATGCGCAAGGTGCCGTGGTCAACCTCGACGACCCCGCCGAGGTTCGGCTCACGGGTTGGCTCGGCGAAGTGATCCGCGGATAGGCCCGCACCCAACACCCTACGTGTAGACGTCGACGAAGACGTCCGCCGTCACGTTCGCCACCACTTTCCGACCGGCCGCGCTCAGCCTGCATCCGCTCCGGCACCACCGCCGGGCGCGCCGCATACCGGCACAGCTTCTCCAACCGTTCCCGAGACCCCGCCGGCACGCACACGCCTCCATGCAGCGAATACCCCCCCGCCGTCGCGCAGAGCCCCCCTCACCCACCCTTCACTCCCGTTCCCTCGCCCCGCAGCCGTGGATCCAGCGACCCCGCACCTTCGCCAAACGGCATCCGCCCCTGCACTGCCGCCGCCGTCAGCGCGTCGATCCCCACGGCATCTCCCGCATCCTCATCGAGGCACCCCCGCTGGCGCAGCCACCGGCGCGGAAACTAGTACGCGCCGTGGTCGACGGAGTTGCGCCGGTCCCGACGGCTCGATCACCGAGATGCCCGTGTCCAACGACCACGCCAAGCGGCTGCGCTTCGTCCGGATCTGGCCGCGACCAGGCCGACGGCCCGTGTAGCGTCCTCGCCACTCGACACGCGCTGGAGGGACAGTTACGATCGAAGTCTAGTGGGTGAGAGTCGTCCCGGCGGCTCACTCCAGGCTTTCCGAGGCGAAACCCTCGCACGGGCTGCCGACTCAGGGGAGCAGCTAGAATAGCGGAACTAGACCGCGCGTAGGCCCATGCATCGGTCTGCCCGCTTTCGCCACGACTCGACGGTTGTACACGTTTGAACGCCCTCACTACCCCGACCCCCCGAGCATCGACGGACCCCGCGTTCGCATTGCGCGGGGGTTCAGAGAGGTGGCGGTGGTGATGCTTCCCAGCAGGAGTGGTCGTTGCTGACGCACGCCCAACCGTTCGAGAAGGTTCGGGTCGACGAGGGAGTGTTCGGGCGCGCGATCGAACTCGGCTTCGACGACTTGGCCCGAGACCGGTACGCTACGGCGACCGACCGGCGGCGGAGGTTCTCGCAGTACCGGGGCAAGTTCGAGGGCGACCGTTGGCGGATCGAGCGGTTGCCCCATCGGCCCTTCGTGCAGCCGCTGAAATACAACTCGTTGATCGGGGGAGTGCTCCGGGACTTCGAACCGATTGCCGAGGACGTCGCGTTTCTGCTGGAGTGGACCGCGCGCCATCTCGAGTTGGAGCGGGACCACGATTGGCAGGCGAACCTGCACATGATCCGAACGCGGTGTTCGGAGTCCGCGGAGGGGATCGTTGTGCCCGAGGGGCGGCACCAGGACGGGCACCAATACGTCACCCTCATGTGCGTTCGGCGCACGAACATCACGGGGGGGCGGACGTACCTTTACGACGCGTCGTCGGGACGCCAGCTGACGTCACTGATGCTCGAGGCGGGCGAGTGCCTGCTGATCGACGACCGGCTCGTCGCGCACGACACAACGCCGATACAGACAAGCTCAATCGGATCGCGGGATATGATCGTGATGGTTTGGAACGAGTGGGAAGTCAAGCACTACGGGGAGGATTACGAGCGCGCGGTGGTCGCGAGGGAGCCTGGATCGTGAGGAGCCACGCACTCGTCATCAGCGAGCCGGACAGTGCTCAGGCCGCGGCTAGCATCCTCACCCCCGCGCTGACCGAGGCCAACGTTCAGCTCTTCGAGCCTCCCGGCGCGGAGCCGCCGAGCATCCTGAGCTTCGTGACCGACCTGGACCGCAACGCTCGGAAGATCATCCTCCTCTACGTCACGCCGGGCCTTCTCGCGAGCTTGAGAGAGGACTCCAGCGAGATCCGCCGCGAGTTTGAGAGCCTAAAATCCAGCGAGTCGTCGCGGTCCATTGCTGTGATCGTGTTTGGTGAGAAGGCCGAGCTCCCGGAACTGGCCGCGCTTGAACCCAGCCACTGCGCCGATGTGAATGCTCTGAAACAGTTCTTGCGCTCCGAGCCCAAGAAGCGCACGTCGCGGCCCAAGGGGCGCACGAAGGACCCCGAGAAGTTCCTGCCGAGGGGCCCGGCCGATTTGCCACAGATCGTCAAAAGCAACTTCGCTCGTCAGGCTGAGGTCTATCACCACCACGGCCATGACATGCAGGAGCAGCACGTTCTCGAGCTGTTGAGCGTCCTGTACGGTGATTTTGTGATCAGCTCGAGCCGCTTCCCGAGGGTCGGGTCGTGGCTGGACTTGGGCTGCGGAGACGGCCTAGTCGGCAAGAAGCTCTGGGACAAGAAGGACCTGGGCGGCCTCCCCGAGCAGGCTCGCAAGCGGATGAAGCTCCGCGCGGCGAGCTATCGCGTCGGCGTGGATTACTCCGAGAGCATGATCGCGCACTGCCCTCCGCCCACTTCTACGGTCGACGCGTACACCCACCTCATCACCGAGCGCGTGGAGGATCTGACGCCGGACCACCTCCTGGAAGAGACCGATGGGAAGCTCGGATCCGTCAACCTGGTCTTCGCCAACGACCTCTTCCACTGGTTGATCGAGGAAGACCCGATCAAGCAGGCCCTCGAGCGCGCGGGCACACTCTTGAACACGGGGGGGAGGCTGGTCGCGAGCGTGGCGGCGGAGGGCACAGGCCGGCTGTTCCGCGAGGCATACGAGCAGTTGATGAGGGACGAACTCGACAAGACGGAGTTCAACTCCTGGCGGAGCTTCATCAGGAACCCGATCTTCCTCCAGGAAGTGCACAAGTTCGTGCAGTGGGCCCAGGAAGCGGGATTCGCGGTCAACAAAGCCAGGTCCGAGTACCAGCCCCTCGAATACACTGGCGCGCCAGACTACGTCGACGACGCCAAGACCTACGGTGAGCAGGTGTTCATGGCCCCGCTGTACGCGTCCCGCAACGAGAGCTTGCCGGAAACCGGAGCGTCTCCGTTCGAGGCCCAATGGAACAAGCTGGGCGAGCTGATGGACGAGCTGGTCAAGAAGAAGGAGAACAAGTCATTTTACTCGAAGGAAGACGGGAAGTACTACCACGATCAGTACATGATCTACCTGTCGCTGGAGAAACTGCCCTGAGCGTACGCATCCTCGCGGCGACATGAAGCTAGCGCGATACGAGATCGTCATTCTCGCGGCCGGCGCGGCTGCGATGGTGCTAGCGCTGTCGCTCTTCCCGCGCTGGGTGGCGGGCAGAGTCCCCGAAGTGACGCCGCAGGAAGTGGTCGTCCCGGCCCCGAGGACATTTGCGGAGATCCCAGTGTTCCTGGTGCACTGGACCGCCGAGGCCAGCCGGCAGCACCACATCGCACAAGAGGAGTATGCTCTCCGTCGGCTGACGGTCGAGGAGGAGGCGCGCAAGAGCGTCGCGCAGGTAGTCTTTGGGTCGTTCGTCTTCCTGACTTTGCTCGCGACCCTTCGCCGCATGCGAGCCGCGGAGTCGAGCGTGGAGGTGGCGAGAGCCGGCCTCCGCGCGCAAAAACTCGGCGAAGCGATCACGGCGCTGGACTCCGAGTCCGTCCTGGTCCGAACGAGTGCAGTCCACAGCATGCAGGCGATCCTGCATGAAACGCGGGCGCTCGACGGTGCGGACCGCGAGCGCGCGACCGTCCTGCACGCCCTGGCGTCCCACGTCCGCGTCTCCTCCACTCGCATCTCGCGTCTCTCGGACCGGATCCTCGAGTTGGAGAAGATCGTGAAGGCCCGGCGGATCATCGAGGAGGCTCTGGAGGCCTCGGAGCTGGCGAAGATCGCCCCCCGGCTCAAAGAGGCGTGCGACTTCCCGAACGACCCCGCGCGACAACCGATCGGTCAGGACATCCAAGCGGCGCTCGACGTCCTCGGGTCCGAGAATCGCGACGACGAGGACGAGTTCGTGATCGACCTGTCCGGCGCCCGCTTGATCGGGGCGGATCTGTCGCATCCTCGGACGTTTCGTCGGACGCGCTTCAGTGGCTGTGATCTGACCCGGGCGGACTTTACCGGCACACGACTCGGCGGCGCGGACTTTCGGGAGGTCGAGCAACTGCTGCAGACGCGTTTCGCCGGCGCCGACCTCGAGGGCGCCCGGTTCGACGCAGTCGACCTCAGGACGGTGGTGGGGCTGACCCCCGCGCAAGTGCGAGGGGCTGTGACCGACGATGCCACGCTGGCCCACCCGCGGGTCGGCAACCCCTGATGCGCTAGCACACGCCGCACCGCCACCGCCTCCATCACGAACGCCAGCACCTTGCGCACCCCACCGCACGCTGGGCACCGCAGCACATCCGTCTCAAACACCCGCTTCATCAGCTCCGCCCACGAGTACCGACGCCGCCGCTTCGTCGCCGTCGCACCATCACCCTCACCTCGAGCCTCCTCGGAGGCCCCGTCCTCTCGGTGCTCCTCCTCGGGCACCACCAACTCTCGCCCGGACACCGCCGGCGCGAAGACTCCGTAGCGGGGACCCATCGCGCGCGAAGCGCGTGATGGGCGCCTAGGTCGTCAGTTTCAGCCGAAGCCGCGGGATCAACGCTGCCAGCCGCCCGATCAACGTCAACGGATCCAGCACCACGTGCGTCCAACCATCGCGCCAACGCCGCTTGAACCGATCCACCACTTTCCGACCGTCCGCGCTCAGCCTTATCCGCTCCGGCACCATCGCAGAGCGCGCCGCATACCGGCACAGCTTCTCCAAGCGCTCCCGAGACCCCGCCGGCACGCACACGCCTCCATGCAGCGAATACCCCCCCACCGTCGCGCAGAGCCCCCCTCGCCCACCCCTGCACTCCCGATCCCTCGCCCCGCAACCGTGGATCCAGCGACCCCACACCTTCGCCAAACGGAATCCGACCCTGCACTGCCGCCGCCGTCAGCGTGTCGGTCCCCTCGGCATCTCCCGCATCTGTACACGCAGACGTCGCCGAACCCTGGTGGCGCATACGACCTGCGGATCATCGCGCGACCGGGCGACGTCGTAGTGTGGGCGCTCAGCGCCGTGCCTCACCCGGCGACATCGCCAGCGTCAGTTCCTGGTCTGCAGGGCATGCTGTCGCTTCAGGAGCCATTTGCGGCCGCAGCGCTCGCCGCGGCACCGGCGTCGGGGTGGGTCGCGCTGCGCGGATCGCTGCCGTCGGCCTTCCCAACCCGCTCGACGTGCCTACCCAGGCCGTCGTGGGATCGCGGCTGACGAATCACCAGGTGCTAGAGATTCGCTGATGCGCACCTGCCCCGCGCCGGCCAATCGCGCGGTCGGCGCCATCCGCGCTCGAGGTCACGATAGAGTGATGTCGCCATGAGCTACGACCTGATGGTGTTCGACCATGACGCCGCACCCCGCGACCGCCCAGGGTTTATGGGCTGGTATGACCAGCAAACCGAGTGGAGCGAGGACCACTCCTACGACGACCCTGCGGTCTGCGGGGAGCCGCTACGCGCGTGGTTTCTGGACATCATCGTCCAATTCCCGGCGATGAACGGCCCACACGCGAGCGGCCAAGACGACGACGCAACGGTCACCGACTACAGCGTCGGCACCAAGGTGATCTACGCCGCCTTTGCCTGGTCGCAGGCCGAGGCGGCGCGCGCCGCGGTCTTGAGGCTCGCCGAACGACATCGCGTCGGCTTCTTCGATGCGAGCGCGGACGTCGGAGGACTCTGAATCTGAAAAAATCTAACGCGGCATAGCGAAGAGCTCGTGGCAACAATGATTTACTTTGAGTAAAAACAATGATGATGATGAGAAGGGTCATGCTACAAACAACAGCCGCTTGTGCTGCTTTGTTCTCTTTCGTTTCCGGTTGTCCATGATCTTCTCCGCCAATCTCAGGCTACGCAGGTCATCAAGGTCATGGGACCAGGAGTCATGGATCTGTGTGATCAGTCCGTCAATCTTGAGTTCAAGGACTTGAAAACCCGTCGGGTCAGCTGGAGATAAGAAAATAGAGAGAAATCAGCCACCAGGTGACGAGATGATGGATGGAAGTGGCTGACCTCTTATATACACATGATACTCGCTTCAATACCCATGAGGTGTTAACACCAGTCCTCCATGCCTCCTCCTCTGTCCTTCCTTCTCCCCTCTGTCCTTCTCTCGCCCTCTGTCCTTCTCCCTCCCCTCTGTCCTTCTCTCGCCCTCTGTCCTTCTCCCTCTCCTCTGTCCTTCTCTCGCCCTCTG
>JBCCGH010000279.1:0-9054 GCA_039029375.1 Planctomycetota bacterium | reverse complement strand
CCGACACGGTCACGATCACGGTGAACGCCGACAATGACGCGCCCTCGGCGGAGGCGGGAGCGCCACAGACCGTGGACGAGGGCGATGCGGTGACGCTCGATGCCACTGGCTCGAGCGATCCCGAGGGCCAGGGACTGACGTAATCCTGGACCCAAACCGGCGGGACGTCGGTGTCGCTGAGTGATGCGAGCGCGGCCCAGCCGAGCTTCACGGCGCCCGAAGGTCTGAGCAACTCGACGCTGACGTTCGAGGTGACGGCGTCGGACGGCACGAACACCTCGACCGACACGGTCACGATCACGGTCAACGCCGACAACGACGCGCCGATCGCCGACGCGGGAGAGTTGCAGGCCGTCAGGGAGGGTGGGTTGGTCACCCTGGATGCGACCGGCTCGACCCACGCCGAGGGCCCGGGCCTGACGTACTCCTGGACGCAGACCGGCGGCACGCCGGTGGCGTTGAGTGACGCGGGCGCCGCGCAGCCGACGTTCTCGGTGCCAGAAGGTGCCAGCGACCTGGCGCTGACCTTCGAGGTCAGAGTCTCGGACGGCACCCACACTTCCGTCGACACGGTGACCATCTCCGTGAGCCCAGACGCGCCGGCGCTAGATGCCATGGCCGCCACCGCAGCCGAAGTCTCGAGCGATGCAGGGGCCGAGGCGCTGGCCGCCGCGCCCGCCCGTCCGGCCGACGTGGTTGTGGAGTCCGCCGTCGAATCGGCGGCTGAGCCCGTCGAACTCACCGCCGCTGGCGAGGCGACGGGCCCGGTCGCGGCGGCGTCTCCGACCTCGGCCGCGGTCGCGGCGACGGAGCCGCCGGAGGTCGAGGCGGACGTGAGCTTGTCGCAGCTCCTCGCCGGCCCCGACGAGGCCGCCACCTCGAACGCCACGCCACCCGAGGCGGCCCCGCAAGCTTCCCCGGCAGCAGCCGCCCCGGCAGCAGAGGCGTCGACGCCGTCGGCACCCGAAGTCGACGCGGAGGTCTTGGCTGGGGAGCCCGAGGCATCCACGGAGGATCGGCCGTGGTTGGCGCGCGCGTGGCTGGGCCTCGTCACCGGCTTGCGCGGCGTCTTCGGGGGCGACTCCGGCCCGCGTCCAGGGCGATAGGCCCGAAGCGAGCTCGAATCGTGGTCAGTCGTACTCACGCACGGAAGAGAATGAAATACGGGCCTCTGGTGGGGATGGTTGTGGTGGGCGCGCTGCTCGGCGCGCAAGGCCCCAACCCGGTTCGGGGATCCGCTGCGGCCGCCGCGGACGACCCGCGCGACCCTCGGTCTTGGACCGGCATCAGCCTGCCCAGCCGCCGGGTTGTTGTCGGTGCCGAGGAGAACGGACGGATCGTCGAGCTGGCGGTGCGCGATGGCCAAAGCGTCGAGGCGGGCGAGCTCCTGTTCCAGCTCGACGCCAGTGTCGTCGAGGCCGAAGTGGAGCGTCTCCGGCTCCGCGCCAGCAGCGACGTCGGCCTGCGTGACGCGCAGCAGCGACACGCCCAGGCCGAGCGCGAGGTTCTCCGGCTCCGCAGCTTGCGCCGCCAGAGCATCGCCAGCGGTGGCGATGCCGACGCTGCGGAGCACGAGTTTGCGTTGGCGAGAATCGCGGTTGACCGCGCGGTTCTCGAGCGCGAGATGGTCGCCGCCGAGTTGCGCCAGGCGGAGCGCCGGCTGGCGCGCTACTTCGTCCTGAGCCCGCTCTCCGGAGTGGTGGAGCGCCGGGTTCGTCAGGCCGGTGAGACCGTCGAGCGGCTGACTGCGGTGGTGGAGATCGTCGGTATCGACGAGCTCTGGGTCGAGTTCGACTGCGGCGTGGCGCAGCTCGAGCAGTTCCCGCGGGGGGGCGAGGCAATGGTCCGCCCCGCCTTTGGCGATGCGGCCGCGCGGCGAGCGACCGTGATCCACCGCTCGGTGAGCGCCGATCCGGCGAGCCAGACGCGACGCGTGCGTTTGCTCGTGCGCAACGATCGCCGCGACTGGCGACCTGGCTACAAGATGGTGATCAGTGCGGATCCCGATGCAGTGGTCGACCGCCGGCAACGGCAAGGAGAGGGACATGCCGCAGCCCCGAGGTAGAACGGCCCCCGCGGTTGGACTGGCGACATTGCTAGGACGCGCCCGCAACAGAGCACCTTCGTGGAGGAGAGAATCATGAGAACGCCCGACAGCATGCCCACCGAGGAGAGTCTGCAGCTCCTCGAGGAACTCGAGCTCAACGAGCCCAGTGAGATTGCCCGAGTTCGAGTCCGCGACGCGGTCAAGGTGCGGGCCGAGATCCGCATCCGGCAGGGAAACGCCAGCTTGCGAGCCGAGCCCGAGATCGAGGGACGCACCCGCGAGGTCTCTCGCGAGCAGCTGTTGGCCACGGCCGACGAGCCGCTCAGCGTGGCCGACGTCTATCGGGTCGCCTTCGACCGCCAGGTCGTGGCGCTGCCGGACAGCTATCTGCTCTGCACCGCGTGTCGCCTGCTCAACGACGGCCGGTTCGAGGTCGAGCTGCGCTTCTTCACACCGGTCGACGTGAGCCAGATGGCGCACGGCGAGGAACCCAGCTAGGCGGCCACAGAGTTGGGCCAGACCACCGACACGCCGCCGCCGGGCGCCCAGGTCCTGGAGCGTCGCAGCATGAGCCAGCTGCAGAGGGACCTCCGTTCCATCTTCCGCGCCCACCCGCCGGAACGCGCCCTGCTCACGGCGTTGGGCCATATCGGCGTCTACCTGGGCGGCGACTACCTGGTGGTCCACGCCCGGTTCGGCACGCAGTTCTTGTCGGAGGAGTTCAGCAACACGGAGTTCGAGCCCTCGGACAACCTGCGCGACTTCATCAACGAAGCGCTCAGTGACGCCATGTCCAACGGCCAGGCGCGCTGCGTTCGCCTCGCCAGCAAACCGGAGCAGGACGCGGGCCCGGCGATCATCGCGGCACTGCTGCACGACGAAGAGGACGAGGAGGCCGGCGCCGCGGCGATTCTCCTGCGGTCGTGCACGCGGCAGCAGGCGGCGGACACCCTGGCATCGTTCGAGAACACGCTCGGTTTTTTGTCCCTGCTGATCAGTCGACCGGATGCCGCGGACCCGACCGCCACCAACTCGGCTGGCTCGGCGGCCACCGACGCCATCGCCAGCGCGGCGGCGGATGACCCGGTCCGACTCGCGTTCCACGCGGCGGCGCAAGTGCGCAACGCCCATGACTACGAGCAGGTTTCGGTCGGCTTCGTCAGCGGCCGCCGAGTCAAAGTCGCGGCGATCTGTGGGCTCGAGGAAGTCCGTGCCACCAATCCGGGGGTCAAGCTGATCCGTGCGGCCATGGAGGAGTGCTTGGATGCCGAGGAAGCGATCCTGCATTCCGGTGCCCTGGAGGCCGCCGACGCGCCGGTCGCCGACTACCCGCTGCACCGGCAGTGGAGCGAGGGTGCTGGCGGCGACACCGTGGCGACCGTGCCACTGTACTGTGCCAGCCGAGTGGTCGCGGTCGTCGCCCTGCGCAACCCCGCCGGCAGCGGCCTGCGGCCAGAGCGATTGGCCCCGCTGCAGCAGGAGCTGGAGCCATTCGGCCGGCTGGTGCCGATCGCCCGGCGAGCTGGTCGAGGCCTGTTCCGACATGGCGCCGACTCGGTCGGCGCCGTCCTCCGCAGGGTGCTCGGCCGCACTCGTCGCCGCGTCGCGATCAGCGCGGTGGGCGTTGCGGCGGCGCTGGCCTGGCTCGGTTGGGGCACCTTGCCCTACAGCATCACGGTTCCCGCCGAAGTGACCGCCGCGGACGCCACCACGGTGTCCTGCCCGCAAAGCGGCACCTTGCTGCGCGTCCTGGTGAGACCGGGCGACGCGGTGCGCCGGGACCAGGTGCTCGCCGAACTGGATTGCCGCGAGGATGAGTTGCGCCGCGTCGAGCTGGAATCGAGGCTTGCGGCTTTGGCGGTGCAGGGCGACCAGCTGTTGGCCGACGGCACGCCGGTCGAACGGCAGGTGCTCGAGTCGCAGCGCCGTCTGCTCAACGCCGAGCTCGCCTCGGTGGAGTACCGAATCGAGCAGGCGACAGTGCGCGCCAGCGCGTCGGGAACGGTACTAGCAGGCGACTTGCGCGACCAGATCGGCACGCGGATCACTGAGGGCACGGCGTTGTTCCAGGTCGCCGATCTCAGCCGGGTGCGCCTGATCCTGAAGATCCCGGAGCGCTCGATCCTGTTGGCGCGCGAGCCGCTCGCCAGCGCGTTCTCGCCCACCGCCCGTCCCCACGAGGCCTACCCGATCGAGCAACTGCAGATTCCGCCGGTCGCCACCACCGAGGAGCAGGACACGGTGTTCTTGGCCCATTCCGTGGTGTCCAACGCTGAGGCGCGGATGGTGCCGGGGATGGAGGGTGTCGCCAACCTGCGGCTCGCGCGGCAGAGTGCCTGGTGGGTGCTGACGCACCGCGTGACCGACTGGCTGCGGCTGACCTTCTGGGTGTGAGGCATGACGCTGCCGTCTGACTTCTCCGACCGACTCGCCAAAATCAGCGTCGGTCTGCGGCAGGACTTGCGGGTCACGCGGCAGGAGGTCCGCCAAGAGACGCGCTACGTGTTCCACGATCCGACCTCGTTCCAGAACCACGCGTTTGGCCTCGACGAGTACCGGGTCATGACCGCCATCGTCGCCGACGGCACGCTGGAAGAGGTGTTCTCGGGGCTGGTGGCGCGGGGCGTCATGCAAGTCGAAGAGCGCGACGAGTTCTTCGGCTTCGTGCTGTCGCTCCACGGCATGGGTTTGCTGCACTTGCCGCTGAACGACGCGGGACGCTTGTACGAGAAGTATCGCCGCCGCCGTGAGGCAGCGCGCAAGGCGCTCTACATGGCGCCCATGTATCTGAAGGTGCCGGCCTGGGACCCCGATGCGTTTCTCGAACGCACGTTCCGCTTCGTGAGGCCGCTGTTCTCACGGCGCGCCTTACTCGTTTGGGGCGGGCTGTGGCTGCTGGTGCTCTGGAACCTGCTGGGCCAGTTCGAGAGCATGCTCGCCGAGGCCAGCCAGCTGTTCGCTTTGGGCAACGTCCCGCTGCTGTACTTGGCGGTCGTCGGCCTGAAGATCCTGCACGAGTTTGGCCACGGCTACGCGTGCAAGAAGTACGGCGGCGAAGTCCCGGAGATGGGGGCCGCCTTCATCGTCTGCACGCCGTGCGCGTATGTCGATGCCAGTGCGTCGTGGAAGTTCGACAACCGCTGGCAGCGCATCGCGGTCGGCATGGCCGGGATGTACGTGGAGTCGTGGCTGGCCGCGGTGTTTGCCCTGGTGTGGATTGGCACCGCGCCCGGCCTATTGCACGCCATGGCGCTCAACGTGTGCATCTTGGCCACGGCGACCACGGTGCTGTTCAACCTCAACCCGTTGATGAAGTTCGACGGCTACTACGTGTTCGCCGATCTGGTTGGCACCGTCAACCTTCGCGAGCGCTCCGCGCGTTTCCTGAAGTCTTGGGCGAGCTTCCGCTTCCTCGGCTTGGGCGACAAGCCGAGCTGTCAGGGTCGAGATCGCCTCCTGCTGTCGACCTACGGCACGGCGTCGTTCTTCTACAAGATCTCGCTGGCGTTCGGCGTCACCAGCATGATGGTCCTGCAGTGGCCGACGGTCGGTGCGCTGGCAGGGGTGTTCTTTGGCTTGATGATGATCGTCGTACCGATCTGCAAGCTCCTGCGCTGGCTCTGGCGCGACGCCGAGACCGCGCCGGTCCGCGTCCGGGCGCGGTTTGCCGCGGTCGGTCTCGCGACGGTGATGCCCGTCGGCTTGGCCGGAACTCCGGTGTCGCACAGCGTGGCCACCCAGGGAGTCCTCGAATCGGAGCACCGGCAAGTACTGCGCGCTCCGTCCGACGGCTTCGTGTCCCGGGTGTGCGTCGACCGCGGCGAGTACGTCACGGCGAACGACACCGTCGTCGAGCTCACCGACGAGGCCACCGAGCTCAACCTGCGCATCGTGGCCGAGCAGCTACGCGCCGAGCAGACCCAGCAACAGGCGTATCACCTCACCGATCCGGCGCGGGCGGCGTACCATGGCGCCCGGGCGCAGTACTTCGCCGAGAGTCTCGCCGAACTGCGCGATCGCCGTGGTGAGCTGTCGGTGAAGGTCGCGAAGGGCGGCGTCGTGGTCGACGCCGAACCTCACGCGCTCCTCGGTCATCACGTCAAGGCCGGGGCCCCCTTGGTCGAGGTCGACGGCGGCGCCCAGCTGGTCCACGCCCTACTGCCGGCGAAGGAAGTGCACCGCGCCCACATCGCGGTCGACACCGTGGCGTGGATTCGTTGGGCGGTGGCCCCAGCCCGTGTCACTCCCGCCCGCGTGGTGCGCATTCTGCCGGTGGCCTCGCGGGCCGACATTCCGGCCGCCTTGACGATGGCCAAGGGTGGCTCGATCTACACGGCCAAGGGCATGACGGGCGAGGAGTCGGCCGTCGAGCCTTACGTGCACGTGCTGCTGGCCGCCGACTGGGTGCCCGAAGGGTTCCACGCCAACTTGACCGCGGGCGTGCTGTTCTCTGCGGAGGTGCGCACCCTCGGCCACTGGCTCCACACGCAGGTCGTCGACCTGTACCGGGCCTGGCGACTGTCCCAGTAAGGGGGCGTAGACCGCCTCGGTCTTTCGCCGGCGCCGTGGCCAGGCGCCGGCCCGTGGGCCACCCGACGTGTTGCCGTTGGGGTAGGGGGGCAACGGTCGACGGCCAGGGAGTGGGCGGGTCTGTACCCACTTCGGAGTTCAGGGCGGCTTGCCTGGGTCGGTCGCGCTTTGCGTGCTCCGACACGCCAGTGCTCCTCGCGACGCGTTCGCTGAGTCGGATCCTACTCCCGGGAGGAGTCAGCTTATGCTGCCTGTGGCGCCCCCGGTTTTCGACCTGTGCGGGCCGGGTCGACAGGCGGCGCAGCCCGCGCTGGGGCTCGGCGATCAGTCGATGTGCACGCGCAAGCCGTTGGAGAGGCTCATCCCCAGGCAGGTGCCCGGGGTGCCGTCCATCACGAACCACTGCTGATAGAACGACCGGCCGCTGAACGCGACGCTCGCAGGAATGCTCAAGGTCAAGTCCGCCGCGCCGAGCGCGTCCGTGCCGCCACCATCCGCCGCCACTACCAATCCGCGCGACGGATCCGGCACGAACTGGCAAGTCCCGCAGGGCAGGCCCGGCGTCCCACCGCTGACCAACAGCCAGGCCGGCACCGACGGCGCGCTGCCGCGCAGCCGCGCCGCGAAGCCCGTATGGCCAATCCTCGCGCACGCGGCATGAGCCGTGCCGCCGTTGCCGCAACGCCCGCCTAAGTCTGTGGCGGCACCGTCGTCGGCACGAAACCGCTGGTAGGCGACCGTCGAGGTGCCCCCCCCCAGCGGCGACGATGCCCACGCGACCAGGGCGTCGTCGCCGGCCGCCGGGTCGCTGCTGTGCTGGCTAGCGACGGTCACTGGCCCTGATCTCTCACTCCCTCCGACGACGACAAACTCGCCTTCGCAATTGAGACAGGAGAACGGGTCGACGGACGCCACATACGAGTTCAACAGCGACGAAGTGTACGCCACGACTGCGGAACGTCCGAGCCAGCCCACGTCCGTGACGTACCAGCTCACCGTACCCCCTTGGCGGAGTCGCACCGGAGCGGTGACGGTGACGGAGCCGCCCGCATGCAGCTCGACCCCACGACACATGGCGTGGTAGAAGAACCTCGGACCACGCTCGTTGTAGCCCACAACCCAACGTTCGCCATCGCCGTCGACGTGCGGGCCGTGTTCGTCGACGGCTTCGTCCGCGACCTTGAAGCGCGGCACCACCACGCGGCCGCCCACGTCCAGCACAACCCCCCACACGTCTTCGGGCTGACCGGAGGTCGCGAAGTTCCCAGCCCAAGCCACCAGGTAGCGGCCGCTCGCCCCTCCGCCGGAGGCCACCTGGGGCCATGAGGTTCCCTCCGACCCAAAGATGCTGTTGACGGTCCCGAAGCGGGGCGGGCTGCTGGCGCTGTCCACGGTGAGAGACGCCGCTTGGAGCACCCTGCGATTGCGCCACACCACCACGGCACGGTCGCCGCCCACCGGAGCGCTGCCGACGTCTGGGTAGAGTTGGTTGACGCCAACCGTGAGCATCGCCGACGCCATCGCCCCGCTGGCCGCGTCGACGGTCACCGCGTGCAGCGTGCCGTTCGTACTCCACACCACGATGAACGCCCGGCGCGCGGCGACGCTCGCCACTTTCGGGACGCCGACGTCGGGGTTCGCGACGAGCAGGAACGGGGAGCCGAGCTGCGCACCCGTGCCGTCGATCCGCTGCGCAAAGATCTCCCGACTCCCGCCCACCACGAGCGGCGATCGCCGCCACACCAAGAAGTAGGTATCCGTGGCGGCGTCATAGGCGACCTCCTGCGACGCCCCGTTCGCCACCTGTGTCACACCACCAATCGGTGGATCCGAGGCGGTTTCGCCCACGCTGGGGGCCGCGAGGCCCAGACCCACGACGATCAACAGGGGGACCGTGCGCATCCATTTCTCCTTCGAGGTAACGCCGCGCAACACTCGGTGCGGCCGGCAAGCGAGGCGTGCACACTAGCACGGCCGGCACGCCGGCGCGGGTTTTTTTGGCGGCGGTGGTTCACTCGATGGCAGGTGCCCCATGTAGCTGGCGCTATCGCCGCTTGACGACCATGCGATGGCGTACGACCAGGTGAGCCGTCGGGTCATGCTGTACGGCGGTTCGCGTGCGTACACCGGTGACCTGTGCCAGAGTGACCCAGAAGCGCAAGCGAGGGCTCGAGAACCAGCGTACGAGCGCGACCTCGACCAACGCCTGCGCCGCGACCAGCGGCGCGAGGACCAAGAGCACCGAGATCGGCAGCGCGAACGCCGGCAGCACGGGGATCGATGCTTCGCTCGCCAACCCGAGAATCGGCGGCAGGCCGAGCGCCAACCCGAACAGCGTGGACCTGAAGGAGCGCTTGCGCGACTTCGGTCTCGAGCTCCATCGGGAGAAGACGCGCCTCATCGAGTTCGGCCGCTTTGCGTCCGAGGATCGCAGGCAGCGTGGCGAAAGGAAGCCGGAGACTTTCGACTTTCTGGGT
>JBCCGH010000278.1:0-9064 GCA_039029375.1 Planctomycetota bacterium | reverse complement strand
CTCGCTGAAGGGCAGCAACGAAGATCCAATCCTGTTCCACAACCTGGATTGGGGCAACCGGGAGTCTCCCACGGCGCTGACCGAGGCGCTCCCCGGTGGCTTGCCGGGTCCCAACATCAGCACCCAGATGGGGCTCAGGCTCACGGGTCAACAGATCGACGACCCCGATGCGATCTGCGTCTACGACCCGCGACGCGACGGCTTCCCCGCCTTCTGGGGCCGGACGCTCCCTGGTCCAGTCACCTCGATGTCCGCCAGCGTCAGCCGCGGCGACCACGTGCTCTGGGTAGATACGACCGACCAGGCGACGTCCTGGGTCACCAATGTGCCGATCGGCCCGGGCGGCACGAACCTGACCTTGACCACGGTGGACAGCTACGGCGTGTCGATGTCCTATCCGTACGCTGGCGTGGGGAGCACGTCGTTCAAGAGCGCACCGATCACGATGCCCGGCTGGTCCGGCGGCTCGGCCTGGGTCGATTTCCAATGGACGGCCGTGGACGCTGTCACCGGCGCGTTCCTCGGGACTTCGGAGATCGTGCGCATCCAGACCTGAGTCCGGGTGCACTCAAGACGTCATCCCAGACGCTCAAGGCGCCTGGGATGACGAGCCGCGCCTCGTCGGGCGACCGAGAGGAGCTGCTAGAGCTCGTAATGCGGCACGGTACCGGCTGGCCCGAGCGTCCAACGGTAGGTTGTTCCGGGACAGAGCGTGCCGCCCGGCGGCACGCTCAGCGTGCCCCAAGCCGTCGGCGCCCACGCCGAGTTCCACAAGCCCGAGCACGTCGTCGGGTTCCACGTGTACGTCCCGAAGTCGATCAGCGTGCCTGAGCACGTGCCCGGCCCCATCGGGCCCGGCGCGACGATGTAGTAGAAGTTGCCCGACGCCGTGGGCTGCCAAAAGATGTCGAGCATCCAGGGGCAGCCGGGCATGCTCGCGTTCACGACGGCGTAGCATCCCTGCGGCACGGCACCCGTCGGATCCGGGGCGGCCGGCGCGGCGACAGCATTGCCGACGAGCATCGTGGAGGCCAAGAGCAGGGTGCGGGTGAAGTGTCTCATGTGCGTTCTCCTGTGTTGAGGTTTGGGGGCGTCAACACCAGGCGCACACGGATCCTCGTTCCGGAACAGAAAGGCGCCGGCGCCTTTCGAGCTCCACTCGACCCAGCGGCGTGGACGACTGGGCTCTACCCGGCGGCGTGGACGCCGGGCAAGCCCGGATGGTTCATCGCCCAGTGCGTCGCAATCGCGGCGACGTAGCCCAGCGCGATCACCGGCGTCCAACGCAGGTGGCTCATGAACGTATACGCACCGCGCGACGCGCCCATCAGCGCCACGCCCGCGGCCGAGCCGACCGACAGCATCGAGCCGCCGACGCCCGCGGTGAGCGTGATCAGCAGCCACTGATACGTTCCCGTCGCACCGCCGCCCATGTCCGGACTCATCCCCAAGACTGCGAACATCACCGGCACGTTGTCGAGGATCGCCGAGATCACGCCGACCCCGCAGTTGGCTGCCGTCGGACCGAGCTCGCCGTAGAGATACGTCGACGCCGCGGTCAGGTAGCCGAGCTCGGACAGCCCGCCGACGCACATGATCACGCCGAAGAAGAACAGCAGGGTATCCCACTCGACCGCGGCCACGTTGTTGAACACGTCGAGCGGCTGCGCGCGCGTGGTGCGCTGGGCGGCCATGCGCCGCACGTAGCCGTAGATCATGTAGTAGCTGAGACCGGTCATCATGCCGAGGAACGGCGGCAGGTGCAGGGTCGCGTGGAACGTGACCGCGGTGGCGATGGTCAGCAGGAACAGCACGATCACTGCCAACCAGCCCGGCTTGAGCTCGACGCGCGCGCGGACCCGCTCGGGCTGCATCTTCGGCACGGCCAGCGACATGATCACAGCCGGCACCAGCCAGTTCACCAGCGAGGGCACCAACAGCTGCATGAACTCGAGCGTCTCCACCTTGCCGGCCTGCCACACCATCAGCGTGGTGATGTCGCCAAACGGTGAGAACGCGCCACCGGCGTTGGCCGCCACCACGACATTGGCGCAGGCCAGCGCCACGAACCGCGGCTTGCCCTTGCCGACCTGCGCCACCACCGCCCCCATCAGCAGCGCGGTGGTGAGGTTGTCGGCAATCGGCGAGATCACGAAAGCCAGCGCGCCGGTGGCCCAAAAGACGGCGCGCAGGCCAAAGCCGGCCGACACGAGCCACGCGTTCAGCTTCAAGAACACGTTGTGCTCGGAGATGGCGTGCACGTAGGTCATCGCCACCGTCAGGAAGAGGAACAGCTCGGCGAAGTCCTTCACGTGGTGGCCCACGCTGGTCTCGAGGTCCGCGACCGCGCCCACCGACTTGGTGGCGTAGGCCACCAGGATCCAGATGAGCCCCGCGGCGAGGATGACCGGCTTGGACTTGCGCAGATGGATGACGTCCTCGAGGACGACGGCGGCGTACGCCACCACGAAGATCACCAGCGCAAAGATGGCGAAGCCGTTCCCAGTCAAATCAAGCGACGTGAGCACGTGTGTTGAATCCCCCGTCACCCCTTCGTGGCACAGCGCAACGGTTCTTGAGGCAGAACACGACGGCGCGGTGCGGCCGGGTCCTGGCGACGGACCAGCGCCGGGCGGGCCGCTGTCGCGGTCACACTCTTGACAGATGATTACGGATTTGATTAATCATTTCTCTATCCTGCAACGATATGGAGACACCGTGAAACCACCCCCAGACGGCTGGCCGCGCATCGCCAGCGGCATCTTCTACGAGGAGGCGGCCGCCGCCATCGACTGGCTGTGCCGCGTCTTTGGCTTCGAGGTGCGACTGCGCATCGAGGGAGAAGGCGGCCGCATCGAGCACTCCGAGCTCACGTTCGGCGAGGGCTTGATCATGGTCGGCGACGTCAAGACGCGCGCCTCGCGTCCCGGACCGAGCGTCAGCCGCAGCCCGAAGTCGCTCGACGGAGCCAACACGCAGACCCTCTGTGTCTGCGTCGACGACGTTGACGAGCACTGCGCCAAGGCCCGGGCCGGGGGCGCCACGATCGTGGACGAGCCGACCACGCACGACTACGGCGAGGACTATTGGTCGGACCGCACCTACCGCGCAGTCGATCTCGAAGGTCATCAGTGGTGGTTTCTCCAGCGCCTGCGCTGAGTCGCGGCCCCGCCGGCGGCGCCGATCTGCCGCAGACACTGGCGGCGCTGGGTGAGCCGCACCGGCTCGCCGTCGTGCAGCTGCTGCGCACGCAGCCGCTGCGCTCCAGCGACATCGCCAGCGCCCTCGATCTCAGCCGGCCGACGACGAGCCGACACCTCCGGGTGCTGCGCCGCGCCGGCCTCGTCGCCGAGCGCACGCTCGAAGAAGACGCCCGCAGCCGCATCTACGAGCTGCGGCGCGATCCCTTCGACGCGCTCCGCAGCTGGCTCGACGAGCTCGCGGCCTTCTGGGACGACCAGCTTGCCTCGTTCAAAACGCACGCCGAACGCAAGAAGCGGCGCCACCCCAAATGAGTGGCGCCGACCAAGTCCGCGCTGCCGTCCGCGTCGAGCTACCCCCGGCCGAGGCGTTCGAGGCCTTCACCGCCGAGATCGACCAATGGTGGCGGCGCGGCCGCAAGTACCGCGTCGCCGGCACCCGGGCCGAGGGCTCGATCCGCCTCGAGCCCGGCGTCGGCGGCCGACTCTACGAGACCTTCGCCACGTCCAGCGGCGCCCAGAAGACCGTGCAGCTGGGCGAAGTCCTCGTGTGGCAGCCGCCGGCGCGACTGCTGCTGCGGTGGCGCAACGTCAACTTCGCGCCCGGGGAATCCACTGAGGTCGAAGTCGAGTTCGCGCCGAGCGGTGCCGCCGCCACGTTGGTGACCGTCACACATCGCGGCTGGAGCCAGGTGCGCCCAGACCACCCGGCGCGGCATGGCCTGGAGCCGGCCCCCTTCCTGCGCATGCTCGGTCTTTGGTGGGGAGATCTCCTGACCGCGTTGCGGCAGCACGGTGCGCCGAAGCCCGGCGCGTGACCAGGGAGGTCTGCCCACCAGCCCCGGCCGCGCCCGCGGGTAGAATCCCCGCCCATGCGTGCATCCCCCTCCGCACCCTCGCCGGTGCTGCCCACGTCGCTGTTGGCCGTATCGCTGTTGGCCGTAACGCTGCTTTGTGGTCGGGTCGCGGCCCAGCCGCAGGCCGAAACTGCGGCACCGCGCACCGAGCGCATCGAGATCCACAGCGATGCCGCGGACACCGACGTACCGACGGTCGTCCATCTGCCGGCGGGCTACGACGACGACGAGGCGCGCCGCTACCCCGTCATCTACTTCCTGCACGGCGCCGGGCGCGGCAGCGAGAAGACTTGGGAGGAGCGCGGCACGGTCGACACCCTCGTCCGCCTCCAGGAAGCCGGCGACATGCCGCCTTGCCTCGTGGTGTGTCCACGCGAGCCACGCCGCATGGCCTTCTACATCAACTGGAAGGACCAGGACGACCGCCGCCACGGCGACTTCGTGACGCAGGAGCTGCCGGCCTACATCGACGAGCACTTCCGGACCCTGCCGACGCGTGAGCTGCGCGCGCTCACCGGCGACTCGATGGGCGGCTACGGCGCGTTGATCACCGCGCTACAGCACCCGGACGTGTTTGGCTCGGTGTCGGCGCACGAGCCGTCAATCTTCCCCGAGGACCCCTCGTACTTGCCGGGCTGGATGAAGCGCGGCGGTCGCGGCGAGGGCATCCTCAGCCGGCTCTTCGGCGAGCCGATGGACGAGGAATGGTGGCTCGCCCATAACGTGTTCCACTTGATCAAGCAGGCGGAGTCGGGCGCGTTCGCCAACCTGCCGATCTACTTCGACGTCGGCACCGACGACCGCTACGGGTTGGCCAAACCCTGCCAGATGTGGCACGAGCTGCTGCGCGAGAAGGGCGTCGACCACGTGTTCCACCTGCGCGACGGCGGACACGGCCGGCGGTTCTTCGCCGACAACGTCGAGCACTCGCTGGCGTTCCACGGCAAGCTGCTGGCCAAGGCGCTCGAGAAGGCGGCCACGGGCGACGACGCGTCGGACGGCTGATCGCCCAGGCCTGATCGCCCAGGCCTGATCACAGAGGCCTGATCGCACAGAAATGGGCGCCCAGGATCGGCAAGGTCGAGCGACGTTCGACCCGTCCCTTCCGCCCCACGTGGTCCGCCACGAGCGCCCGCGGCATCTGGCGAATTCTTTGGCAGCGGAATTCGGGCGAACCCTGAGAGACCGCGGCTGCTTTGTGGTCTTTGATCAAGGCTCACCCTCCTCCTTGATCCGCACCTTCAAGGTGCGTGTTCGTACGTTCCGACGAGCCAGCTGCCTGATGCCCGCGGCTCGACGCGCCACCTCAACGCCCTCGTGACCCGCTGCGCCGCGCCGCGCTCCGGCACCCCCGGTCCGTGGGCGCAGCCCGGGCACCTGGACACACCAAGCCCAGCGCCTGCTGGGCCCCATCCCCATGACCTCACTCCCTGCGATCGGTCTGGTCGCGTCCTTGCTCACCACCGCCGCCGCGAGCCAGCAGCTGGTCGTCAACGTCGACGCCGGCGACGCCGGCAGCGCTTACTCGGGGCAAGGCGTCATCGTCGACCCCGGCAACGACCACTGGAACGCCATCGGTGGATCCGGCACCAACCTCCTCGCTTCCGACGGCGCGACACCCACCGGCATCTCTGTCGACCTGCTCGGTGACAGCACGTTCACCGGCAGCAACCCCAACGGCCTCCTTGCCGACTACGTGTACGCGTCGCGCTGGGGGGCCGTGGCCATCGGCGACATCAGCATCACGGGTCTGCAGGCCAACGCCGACTACCTCATCTACGTCTTTAGCGCCGGCAACGCGCTCGAGGAGGCCGGCGTCATCACGCTGAACGGCGTCACCGGCTGCACGAACGGCAGTCGGTCCCCTCAGTTCATCGAAGGGGACAACTACACCCTCGTCGAGGCCCGGTCCGACGCCACCGGCACCATCACCGGCACGTTCGATCCTCTGGACGCCGTCTGCGCCATCAACGGGTTGCAGATCACCCAGGACTCCCTACCGCCGCGCGTGCGGAGCATCGAAGGCGCCGAGAGCCCGACGGTGCGCTCCCCGGGTGACACGTTCCCCGTGACCGTCACGTTCAGCGACACGGTCAGCCTGAGCCAAGCCGGCGGCGCCGCGATCGATCTCGACGTCGAAGGAACGCTGCTCACGGCCGTCCATGCCGGGGCGACGGTGGGCTCCTCGCTGACCTTCACGGCCAATGCGCCGGCGACGACGACGATGAACGCCCGCGTGGTCGCCGACAGCCTGCGCCTGCTCGGCGGCGCCACGCTCGTCGACGGCGCCCTGACGCCGGTGGTCCTGGATCACGACGAAGTCGCGCTGCCCAACGACCAGATCTCCGTCGAGCGGCTGTCGGTGTACCCGCCGGTCGCCAGCCTGAGCGCCCACGAGTCCAAGCACTACCGCTTCCGCGTGCGCGAAGTCGGCGGGTCGTGGCAATCCACGTTCGCCTGGTTCACCAAGTGCGTCGACTTCCCAACGACCGAATGGGGCTACTACAGCGACCACATCGGCGGGTGGAGCCACACCTACTGCAACTTCGAGATGGCCAACAACGTGCCCATCGAAGTGGAGATTACACGCCTCGATCCCACATCTCTCACGCCGATCGACATCACCAGCGCCGTGCCGCACCCGCGCCGCAATGTCAGATCTTGGCGCGTCGAGGCCGGCAAGGCCTACGTCACGCTCGACCATCCGGCCCTGTTCGCGGTCGACATCGACCGGCAGTTCGACGACTACATCACACCCGCCGGACCGCTCCTCAACGAGGACGCCCTGCACGGGGTCTCCGTCTTCGCCAATCCGTTCATCCTCGACAAGCCGGACCCGCTCGACCCCGACGTCTTGGTCGTGGACCCAAGCACGCCGGCACCGGACGACGGACCATGGACGACGCTCTACTTCCTGCCCGGAGTCCATCAGCTGCACAGCGGCACCTGGGCGTTCGACGATGACTTCCGGCTCCGCGGCAACCGGAGCTACTACATCCCGGGGAACGCGATCGTCCACGGCAACATGAACAACGACAACAACTCGATGGATGCGAACGGCGTCCGGATCTTCGGGCACGGCACGTTGTCGGGCGAACGGATCGACCATCCGTTCCACCTCGGGATCCTGGCCTTCGAAGACCAGCTCAAGAGCTCCCCCATCCGAGTCACCAACGGCGCCAAGGGCTGCAAGGTCGAAGGCGTCACGCTGGCCGACCCGGCGTTCCATGCCTGCACGCTGGACGGAGGCTACAACGGCCGCCCCGAAGACCACAACCACGTGCGTTGGACTAAGGTCATCGGCTGGCGGGCGAACTCCGACGGCATCACGCCCAACGGTTCTGGCTACGTCGAGGACTGCTTCCTTCGCACGCAGGACGACGGCACCTACGTCATGGGCCTGGGCATCCGCCGCATGGTCTACTGGCACGACGTCAACGGGATGCCGCTGCGATGCAGCCAGCTCACCAAGCACAACGATGCCGTGCACACGAAAGGGCCGCTCTACGTCGAAGACATCGACGTGATCTATGCCCGCACGTTCTTCGGCGCCGGGCCAGGGCGTTCGGTCATTGGCTACCCGACGCCGGACGGCAACTTCCCAGGCACCACCGGCGCGCACGTCGTCTTCCGTGACGTGCAGGTCGAGGACCTCCACCCGACGCGCCGCCTGTTTGGCTGGGACCTCGACGCCGCCACCGGCGTGAACGGCGGTCCCCAGCCGGTGTCCGGCGTCCGCTTCGAAAACGTCCGCGCGGCAGCCCCCAACATCGACCGCGAGCAGGACGTCTTCTTGGGCGATCCAGTCGCGCCGATCTCGGGCCTGACCTTCGACAACGTCACCCTGGCCGGTCAGCACTATGCCGACATCGGTGACTTCGCCACCAACGGCTTCGTCAGTGGGCTGCTCTTCCGGAACACCGACCCGGTGACGATCACGTATCGCAACACGTCTGGCTACGGGAAGTGGTACCTGAACGACGACTGGGACACCGGCGCCGAACCCGCCAACAACGACATCGTCCAGCACACGGCCGTGGCGGGCGTGTTGACCGTCGACGCACCGGCGTACGCCGGCGACCTCATCGTCGCCCATGCCGGCACGGCAACCGTCGCCGTCCAAAGCGATGGTCAGTTGACCGTCACCGGCGCGATGGCGATCGGCACGATCGGCAACGGCGCGCTCGAGCTGCTTGATGGAACGGTACGACTCGACAACAGCGCGAGCACCGCGCTCACCCTCGGAACCGGCGCCTTGCACCTGGAGAAGGGCGTCCTGCGGTGGGCCGGCGACCACGTCGGTGACATCCAATCGCTCTACGCGTCGGGCGCCATCACGTTCGCCAACGGCCAAGACGCCGCACGACCGGCAACGGCGACGCTGATCGCCCAGACTGGGCCGAGCTCCCTTTACGCCGAGTACGACAGCAATGCCGACCTGACCTCGGTCTTCGTCATGACACCAATCGTGTTCGGATCGGGCTGCGGCTCGCCCGCGCTCGCCTTCACGCCGGACGTGACCGGCCAACCGGTCATCGGCCAGACCGCCACGGCCACGATTTCCAACGCCCCCGTCAACGTCGGCGGCGCGATCTTGGGCCTCTCCAACCAGACCATCCGCGGCGCTCCCCTACCACTGCCCCTCGCCGCCATCGGCATGCCGGGTTGCTCGCTATGGCAATCGTCGGAGGTCGTGGGCCTGCCTGTGCTCCCACTGACGGCGAGCACGATGCGATACTCGCTCGCGGTGCCGAACAACCCCGCGCTGATCGATGCTTCGCTCTACCTGCAGGCGTTCGCCGTGGCGCCCATGGAGAATCCCTTAGGGCTCATCGTGAGCAACGGCATCGCGTGGACGTTCGACGGCGCCTAGTGTCCTGGATCAGAAATTCCTGTGCAGAGGGTGCGTGACCGGACGCTGCTCGCAAGAAGCACCGACGCAGGCATATTGGTGGATACGTCGAGGAGGTGCGACGCAGCGAGCGGTGGCCGGACGGGTGCCATCTG
>JBCCGH010000277.1:0-9109 GCA_039029375.1 Planctomycetota bacterium | reverse complement strand
TCCTGGATCCGAAGTTCCTGCACAGATGGCACCCGTCCGGCCACCGCTCGCTGCGTCGCACCTCCTCGACGTATCCACCAATATGCCTGCGTCGGTGCTTCTTGCGAGCAGCGTCCGGTCACGCACCCTCTGCACAGGAACTTCTGATCCAGGACACTAGGCACGAACGTCTCCTCGAGATGGACGTGCGGGGTCCGGCGGTCGCCCGACCACAGCGTTTGCACTGCCTCCAGCTTGACCATTCGGCCGCCGAGGTGTGTGGCGATCCCGACGGGCGGGACGGTCGTTGGTCATGCTCGGCGCATCATCCGATCGGGGGCGTCGCCGGCAACCGCGTTTCCGCGCGGGCTCGCGCCATGGCATGCTGGAGAAATGCCGGGCCGCCGATCCACGGACGCACCGTGACGAGCACGCAACTCTGCCGAACGACCTCATCCGCCCTTGCGGCGTCGCGCTAAGTTTTCTCAGCTCTCTCCTGACGCGGCGCGCGCGCATCGTGTCTTGGGTAAACCGCGCGAACGCGCACTGCCGAATTCCCGTGAACCGTCGATCGCTCTGGATGCTGGGCCTCACCTTCGCGGTGCTGCTGTTCGCGACGCTCCTGTGGCCCGATCGCGTCGTGCCACCGAGTGTCACCCCCAACGACGACCGGTGGCAGCAACTGGAGCGCCGCGTCACCGAGATCGAACGACGGCTAACGGCGCTCTCGGAGCTCGCGCCCGCGGCGGACCGCACCGCCGCGACCGTCGGGCCCGGCGTCGCGGCGCCCGACCCGACGGTCGCCGTCGCCCTTGCCGAATTGGCAGCGCGCGTGGCTCGGCTCGAGAGCGGTGGCGCGCCGGCCGCGCCGCGGGCCGGTCAGCACCAGCCCGGCCCGCGGGTTCGCGAGCTCACCGCCGCGCTCGCGCGCGGCGACCGCGCCGCCGTGGCGGCATTGCTGGCGCAGGGCCTCGACGTCAATGCCCGCGATGACGACCGCCAGACGCCGCTCGGAGCCGCCGCCGTCGCCGGCCGTCTCGATTTTGTGGATCTGCTGTTGAGCCACGGCGCGGACCTCGAGCGCAAGGGGCAGCGGGGCATGACGCCGTTGATCGCGGCGCTGGACGCTGAGCAAGAAGCTGCGGCGCTCAAACTGCTCGACCGCGGCAGCGACGGCCGCGCCGTCGACAAGAACGGTGAGGGGCCCCTGCACTGGGCCGCGTTCAACGGCTGTGCGCGCGTGGCGGCCCAGCTGATCGAGATCGGCGTCGACGTGAACGTTCAGACTCACGACGGCTCCACCGCGCTGGCTGAGGCGGCGCGCCAGGGCGAGATCGCGATCGTCGAAGCTTTGCTGCGGGCCGGCGCCAAGGTGAACCTACGCGACCGCGCCGGTCGCTCGCCCCTGGACCACGCTCTCGAGGAAGGCCACGATCACGTGGCCGATCGCCTGCGCCGCGCCGGCGGGCAATAGCGCGGCCTGAGACGCGCCCAGCGATTCGCAGAAGCCACAAGCCGAACCACGACTGCCCTCGTTGGGGGACGACCGCCGGGGCCGAGCGCTTCGGTCGCCTGGCCACGGACCCCGGACAAGAACGGCGGGGTCACATCCGCGGCCATGATGGCGATCAGCGCCTCGTCGTTGCTAGAGCGCGTGCCGCTTTTGTGTGTGCGGGAGCCGGAGGTGTGCCGCGGGGTGCGGCCGACCATGGTGGGCGCGCCGTCGCCGTTCTGCCCGCGGCCCGTTCCGGCCGACGCCAACCCGCGCCCGCGTCACCAACCCGGCAAGATCACCGTCGCGCTCAACCGATCCAGAGCTCCAGCCCCGCCGTGAGCGCCACGCCAAAGCTCGCTCCGGGGTCGAGCAACGCCGCCTGGCAGTTGATGTGCGCGCCAACCAACGCCGGCATCGGCGGCAGCGTCAGAGGAAGCGATGCCGATCCCGCGCCGGCGACGCCGGCCGCGCCGTCCAGGGCGATGGGCACCGTGAGGGCTGGGTTCACGACGATGAACCCGCCCAACACCACGGCCGAGATCTTCGATCCCGGGCCGCCAATGAGCATGGCGCCGCCGGTGCCGCCCAGTCCCGACGCGACGTCGACGGTCACGTCCTGCCCGATCACCGCGAGGCCGCTGCCGGAGATCGCCGGTACGAGCCCGCCCGAGCCGAACTTGCCGCGCGCGTAGGTGCCAAAGCCGAACGGGATGTTGAAGTAGATTCCGGTTCTCGGCGCGCGTCGATCGAGCCACACGGCGTAGACCGCGTCGTCACCGCAGGCGAGCGCCACGTCCGATGAGCTCTCTGCGCCGCGCGGGCTGCCGGTGTCGAGGCGCCGGTCTACGCCGTGCCAGGTCGTGCCGCGGTCGAACGAGCGGTTGTAGTAGATGTCTGTCCCGTTCCCGGGCGGACGCAGCTCCGACCAGGTTGCGAACACTCGAGAGCCCGAGGCCGCCAGCTGAGGCTTGCTCGCCAAGTGCCGTTCGGCGCCTCGGTCGAGGCGCTGGTCGCTCGGCAACCACGTGACACCGGCGTCGAGCGACCGGTTGAAGCGGATGTCAGTCATGGTGCTGGTCCGCTGGTTCGACCAGCAGGCGTAGACGCCGGTGGCGTCGACCGCGATCACCGGCGAGCTCGACGATTGGCTGCCGGGCACGCTGCTGGTGTCCAGGCGCACGTCGCTGGAGAGCCAGGTCGCCCCGGCGTCGACGGAGCGGTTGAAGTAGATGTCTCGGCTCCCGTCGCGCGGGTCGCTCCAAACCGCGTAGACCCGGTCCCCCTCGGCCGCAAGCCGCGCGTGGCTCGCGCTTAGCGGCGCGGAAGCACTGGTCTGCAGACGCACGTCCGTCGCGAGCCAAGTCGTCCCGGCGTCCAACGAGCGATTGAAGTACACGTCGCTGTTCGTCCTGAACAGCCCCCGCCAGTCCAGCCAAACGAGGTACACCCGGTCCCCCTCCGCGACGAGGCGCGGGCTCCCGACCCGCGAGGTCCCGGCAGGAGTGCTCGGCACTCGAACCCCGCCGCTCAACCACGTCGCCCCGCGGTCCAATGATCGGTTGAAGATGAGTTCGCTCTGCGTGAAGAGGCCGTCGACCCACGCCACATACACGTGCTCGCCCGACGCTGCGATCGTCGGGAACGATCCGCCGCGCGTGCTCTGTGGATCGAGCTGCACGTCCGCCGCCAACCAAGTCGCCCCTTGGTCATGCGAGGAGTTGAAGCGGATCTGGTACCGCGACTGTCGCACCTCAGCCCACACGACGTAGACGGAGTCGTCGACGACGGCGATTTGCGCCAGCTCGGCCACCGGCCGAGCCGACACTTCGGTGTTCAGGCGGCGATCCACGGGCAACCAGGTGTCGCCTCGGTCGAGCGATCGGTTGAAGTAGATGTTGCGCCCGCCGCCGCGGTCGCTCACCCAGACGACGAAGACCGCCGCCCCCGCGGCCACGATCTGCGGCTGCCTCGGCGACGCCGGCGCCGGGTCTCGATCCAGCCACCGGTCAGGGACTTTCTGCGCCACTGCCGGGACGGTTGCGCCCGTCACCGCAAGGACCAAAGACATCAACCAACGTCGCGCGGAGTATTGCATCGAACCCTCCTTGGGTGGCACGAGCAGTGTGTTGTAGCAGGTTCGGTTCGCGGTGGTGGGGTGTCGGCTGTCTGAGCGCCCAACGGAGCCGTGAAATCGTCGTGCCCCAAGACCCGATGCCGAGCCCGCCTCCGTTCCGGTGCGGCTCTGGCCTCCGGCTCCTGCTCCACCTCCGAAGAACGGTTCCTCTTCCGGTCCCGGCCCCGGCCCCGGCCCCTGGCGCGTCCGTAGCTCGTACCTCTCCCCGGCCGCGGACCCGAACCAAAGGACCGCAAGAAAAGCCAAAAGGTGTGTCACAGCGCGTCGCGACGGCCCCCGAGAGAGTCGAACCCAGTCTCTTAGGAAACCCCATGCGTCGATTCTCTCTGTCCGCTCTGCCACTGTCCGTCGCCCTGTTGGCGCCTGTCGCCGTTGCCCAGCCCGGCCCCACGGGCGTGTTCAGCTTCGTCGTGAAGGAGGATCTGGGACCGTTCCCCGCTCCCGAGAAGCTCTGTACCGGCTCGGCAACCTACGACGGTTCGAGGCTCAAGGTGGCGACATACGTCGAGGGTTCCCCAGCGGCGGTCGATGTCTTCGATTGCGTGAGCGGCGCACTGGTCCTGGCCCTCGTGCCCACGGCCCGCCAGGGCGCGCTCACGACGTGGTGCCGATCGATCACGGGCCTGGGCCGCTCGGAGACCTCCCTGCTGAACGATCTGTTCGAGGTGCGCCTGTCGGATAGCTCCGGGGCCGTCCTCGCGCGCAACAAGCTCGAGCTGATCAGGAGCTTCTGCTTCGTCGGCGAGGACGACATTGCCCAGGCGACGCTCAACGTCAGCACCCCGACCGGCTACTACGAGGTCGATCTAAAGGAGAAGTTCTTGGCGCCGGCGTCGATCCTCCAAGCCTTTCTCCTGGTGGGGACCGCGGCGAGCCCGGGCGCCGAGATTGAGGAGCTCGAAACCACGTACACGCTGAGCGACGAGTTCGAGGCTTACGGGCGAGCGCCGCAGTTCTCCGACGACTTCGCCTCTGGCAACGTGGTGCTCAAGCTCGTGACCACCAGCGGCGATGTCTTCCTCGACCTCGCGAAGAAAGACACCAGGATCGGCTACGCGAGCGGACCGACGGCGCTCGCTCGAGTGCGGCTGCCGCTGCAGCCGGGGAACAACGAGATCTTCGGCGACGGCGAGGCGGAGGGGATGACGCCGACGTCGGGCCGGATCCTCGACCTGGTCACCGGCCAGACCCTGGGCACGTTCACGGCGGCGGCGGACGCGGCGGGTAGCAGCTTCACGCTGCGGACCACGCTGACGTCGAGCGGCATGCAGACGCTGCGCAACGGGTCCGCCGGCGTGGAGCTGACCGACGGCGTGAACACCATCGTCGGTCCCGCGATCGCGCCGATCCCGATCTGGGCCTCGGGAGTCGGCTGCGTGGGCTCGAACGGCGAGGAGCTCTTGCTCGACGCAGCTGGTCCCGTCGCGTTGATCCAGGGCAGCTTCGACTTCGAGGTGGCACACGCTCTCAGCGGCGGCACCGTGGCAGTGCTCATCGGTGGACCCACGCCGACCCTCGGGATTCCGTTGCCGGTCCCTCTCGAGGGCTTGGGCGCGCCGGGCTGCTTCTGGATGGGCCCGTTTCTGGTGGCGCTGCCCTTGCTTGCTGACGGCAACGGCCGCGCGACGCTCGCTCTGCCGACCTCGTTCTCGGCCTTTTACACCGAGCTCAATGCGCAGGTTCTCGGGCTCGATCCGAGCGCCAATCCACTCGGCGTTACCTCGAGCAACCTGCTGACGATCCCGTTGAACTGAGCGGAGTCGCGGGGGCGCCCGCGAGGTCAAGGGGGGGGCCTAGCCGGCGCCTGGCCGCCCGGGCCTCCTGCGTCACGTCGTCGGGCGGCACGCTCACCGTGAAGGAACATCCAACACCATCCGCCGCCCACCTCACGAACCGTGGCACTCGAGCTCTTGAGAAAAGCCTCGGAGTCGCGAGTTTGCCCAGCAACGACGCCCGGAGAGCGGCATGACGGCAACGAGCGGGTAGGCTTGCGCCGTGCCCCGCGCGGGCGGCCCTCGATCTCAGCTCTCATCTCCATGCACCGCGAGTCCTACCTGTCCGACAACTGCCCACCGATGGGCATCTACGAGACCCTCTACGCCTTCCGGGACAGCTTCGGGCAGTTCATGGGTACCGCGGGGACGCACCCGTGGTCGCAGGGCTTTCCGCTGACCACGCAGCTCGAGGGCGGGCCGCCGCTGCCGGGCAGCGTGGACGTGACCTTCGAGGACCGCTTCTACCCGAAGGCGTGGGGCCACCCGTTGCTGTGCGAGGCGATCGCCGAGCACTACAACAGCTTCTACGGCTCGAGCATCACGCCGGAGAACGTGATGGTGTTCGCCGGCGGCCGCCCCGGGATCTTCGCGGTGCTCGCGTTCCTGAAACAGCACGTGGAGATCCGGATCGGCAACGCCGAGTGGCCGGCCTACCTCGACATCATGACGCAGGCGGGGGTGAACTGGCGGGTCGTGCCGTTCACCGAGGAGAACGGCTTCCACCCGCCGAACTCGGCCTACTTCGACCGGACCGGCCTGAACGCGAAGACCCACCTGCTCCCCATCATTTCCAACCCGGGCAACCCGACGGGCCACACGCGCGCGGGCGCGGAGCTGGAGGACTTGATCGGGATGGCCGAGCAGGCCCAGAGCGGCATCCTGCTCGACGAGGCGTACGAGATGTTCCACTCCTCCAAGGGCGTCAGCGGCATTCGCTACGTCAAGGACCTGGACAACAGCAACGTCTTCTTGTCCGGCGCGTGCACCAAGGGTCTGCAGTGTCCCGGGATCCGGATCGGCTGGATCATCGCCAGTAAGAAGAACGTCGAGACTCTCTCGGCCTACTCGAGCTTCGGCATGGGCGGCGTGAGCCACCCCTCGCAGCTCTACGCCGTCAAGCTCCTCGATCCGGGCCGCGTGGCGCAAGCGCGGGAGGCGGTCGACAAGCACTACAGCATGCAGCGCGCGCGCTACGGTGAGGCCTTCGAGAGCATGGGGCTCGGCGTCTATACCGGGGACGGCGGCTTCTACCACTGGATGCGGCTACCTGAGGGCCTCAACGCCAGCGAGCTCAATCGCCGTCTCTTCAAGCACGGCGCCGCGATCCTCGAGGGCATCGACTGCGACATGGCGAGGCCGCACGCCAAGGATCCGGACTACGTCTCGCCCTACGCCTCGTGGTTCCGCTTCTCGTTCGGCCCCCTGCTACCTGAGACGTTCGAGTCGGACATCGCGATCCTGCGGCAAGTGTTGGAGAAGTACCGCGCCGACGTGGCGGCGGGACGAGTGAAGTAGGGTCGCGAAGCGCGACGTACCGTGCCCGGCAACAACCGCCAGAACCCGCGAACGTTGGCCGTTCTTGCCGAGCACGGTACGCCGCGGTTTGCCTGGTCGGGCTTCGCCCCGATCTTGGCAGTGCACTTCTTGGGCACGCTCGGGTTGCGAAACTGCCCCACACGGGGGCTGTGGCTGCTCCTGCTGGCTCCCCTCCTCCCCGCCCAGCGCCTCGTCCGGGACCTCGAGCCCGGCCCCGGTGACTCTTGGCCGGCCGCCATCGGATCCTTCCCTGATTTCGCAGTGGCCGGCGACGCGCTTTACTTCTTTGCTTCCGCGCCCGAGCCGACCTTCTGGCGGACGGACGGGACCACGACGGTGCCGTTGCGCACGTTCCCCAGCGCAGTCTTCTTCTGGGGGCCTTACGGCACGAGCCTTGGCAACGAGCTCTACTTCCAGTTCGACGACGGCGTGATCGGCTGGGAACTGTGGCGGACCGATGGAACCCCGGGGGGGACGGTTCCCATCGACTCCAACCCGGGCCCTGGGGGATTCGCGCCCGGCGGACTTCAAGGCGTGGCGGGGACAGATCTACTTCCGCGCCAACAACGGGCGCCATGGCGATGAGCTGTGGGTGACGGACGGCACGCCCACAGGAACCGAGATGGTGCGTGACATTGCCCCCGGGGGGCGAGGGGGGAGCCCCTCGGCGATCATCGCCTTAGAGGATCGACTGTTGTTTATGGCGAACGACGGGACCAACGGGATCGAGCTGTGGCAGAGCGACGAGGGCGCCGCTACAGCAGCTCGTGGCCGGACGCGCTAGCTCTCGTGAGACCTGGGCGCCGCGGCAACGGCATTCCCGTGCGGCAGCTGCACACTGGTGCCCGTGCTGCTCCTCGCGGCACCGTTCACACCGGTCCGCGCGGCGAGGCCGTCCTGAGCGCACCGCTCAGCGACCCGAGCCTCATCGGGCGACGCCTGCTCGCCCAGTGGCTCGTCGCGGGACCCGGGGGCTGCTCTCCAACGCGCTCGAGGTGACGATCGAGTAGGACACCGTCCGGGAGGTCCTGGATTCTGCCCGGCACCCAGAGGTTCGAAGGCCTGCGCAAGAGAAACGTCATCGGCGAGCTGGACCCGGACTTCCGCCGTTCGCCGCGGTATGCTGCGTGACTCAGCACCGATCATGGCAGAACGCTTCGAACGGCATCGCCAGGCCTGGACGCCCAGCGAGATCCAAAAGCTCCATCAGCTGATCGCGAAAGGCATGGGCCTCAAGGCCATCAGCAAGTCTCTCACGCGCAGCGAAGAGTCCATCATGGCGCGGGCGAAGATGGACAAGATGAAGATCGCGAAGAAGCGCTAGCCGGCTCGTTTGGGTTTCGACACCGAGGGCGCGCTTTGCGACTTGCAAGTGCGCGTCGACGGCAACCCTGGCTCTTGGGCACGAGCCCGTCCGTGAGGCCACGCACCACTGCGCGTAGAACCGCCGGGACGACAGGGACGGATCGTCGGGGATGGGCGCGGCGATCTCGGCGCTGGCCTCTGGCGACGTGAGGCCGGCACCAGTCCCGACAGCGGAGAAGGGGTCCGGCACGATCTGGCAAGTGCCGCACGGCAGCTGGCGCGTGCCCGGGCAAGGATCAGAAACGCGTTGCGGGCGGGGGGTGCTTCGCGTAGGCGGAACTTGAACCCGGGATTGCCGCGCCTGGCGCAGGAGCCGCGCGCCTTGCCGCCGTGCATGGACACGGCGCGTGTTCCATCTGAGCGCTTCGGCCGGCTGTGATCGGGCGGGTGGCCATCGAGAAAACTGCCGGGTTCGGATCGGCAGCAGCGGCACGTCGAATGCGGCGGTTTTTGTCGCGGCACCGTACCGCCACGTCACACTCTCGGGCACCCTCCCTGCGGCCCGGCGGGCCGCAGGGGTCGTACCTCAGAAGGTCGAGCAGGCCTTGTTTCGCACCATGTCCCAACAGGCAAACTGAGTCTGGCCGCTGGCCGAACGCGAGAGCCACTGGACCTTCCCGAAGAGCAGCGAGATTTGCTGTTGCGGGTCGGGGTCGAAGACGTGCTCCACCTTGGTGATGAGGACCTGGCCCAAGCCGATCTCCAGGGCCGGCAGCGCGCTGGAGCCATCGGTGCGAAGGAAGTGGATCTGCGCCATCGGCACAAATAGCAGCATTCCTTCGATATGATTGGCAATGGTACGCGCCGTACGGCCTTGCATCGCAG
>JBCCGH010000276.1:0-9320 GCA_039029375.1 Planctomycetota bacterium | reverse complement strand
TCAGGAATCTGGGGCCTTATCCGCGGCCCTCAACGCCGTTCGCAGCGTTGGGTCGTCCTCGCCGTATCCACGAAGATGCCTGCGGCGACCCGCCTTGCGACCGGCGCCGATACCTCGCGGGTAATGCCCCATCTGTCTGAAGCACCCCACTAGAAGTGCACCGATGCGCGCAGCGAGGCCAAGAAGTCCGTGCCGAGCTGCGGGCCGTCCAGGTGCTGGAACAGCGGGAAGCCGACTTCCAGCCCGATCTGGACGCCCTTGTGCGGGTTGTCGGTGGTGTAGAACGAGGTGCCGACCAATAGGTCGACGCGTTGGCCCGCGCGTAGATCCGTGCGCGCGGTGGGGACCATCATGGGGTTGAGACGGTTGTCGCGGCCGTTGATGTTGGCCCAGTACTGGTAGTCGAAGCGCACCGACGAGTTGAAGCGTTGGGTCCACGAGTAGGTGGTCCAAGCAGTGGCATTGGCCCGATCGCCGAAGCTGTAGTCGGCGCTGTTGCGGCCGAGTCGCAGCGTGTAGCCGGCCTGGGCGCCCCAGCTGAGGTCGTCGTTGATGCGGCTGCCGTAGGTGCCACCGAACAACAAATCGAAGGTGCCGGATCCTAGCTGCATTGGGTAGGGGAGGGGGCTCGACGGCCCCATCGGCGTGTCGTCGTTTTCGTTGACCGAGCCCGTGGGAAGGCTCACTCCGAGGTCCGCGTGGAGATGCTGGCTGTCATTGTTCCACAGACCAAACATCCCCTTCACCTTCACGTCGCCCATACCCTGCGTCCGGGTCGTGAAGTTGGCCCCCATTCGAGTGACGTGCGACATCTCCTTCACGACGAACGGGAGCATGATCATGCCCGTGATGTTGTCGGTGAAGCCGTACATCGCGCCAAACATGTGCATCTGCATGGTCATGCGCTTGGGCGAGACCATGAAGCTGCCGAGCACGTCGCCGTTGCTCACGCTGTCCGAGCCGTCGCGGTTCCCATCCATGTACATGAGCGTGTAGCGATAGGAGAACATCCAATCGCCAGCTCGGTGGAGGTGGTCGCCCATGACACCGATGGGTGCGGTGGAGAAGTGCGCGGCGTGGTTCGCGTGGCCCGCGTGCTCGCCCTGCTGGCGGGCGTTGGCGATGGCGTCCCCTAGCGGGTCCGCGCCGGCGCCGCTGCGATCCTCGTCCAGAGCCGCATTGCTGAAACCCCACGGCACGCTGGCTCTCGCTGCGGAGAGCTCGGCGCGGGCCCGTTGGAGTGACCATGCAAATGCATCATCCGTGAGCGTGGCGGGGGACGAACGCAGGCCCTGCGCTGGGCAGAGGGCCGAGAGAGTCGCAAAAGCGAGGCACAGAAGCGTGTGGCGCACGCCAATCTCCAAGCGATAGGGGAAACACGAGAGTCGAGCCCTTAGGGGGCTCCCGGGTTTTCTATCGGTCGTGGGCCGGCCTCGACTTGTGCGTGGGCTGCGCCGATGTCGCGGTGGCAAGGTTCGTTTGCGCTGACGAGGGAGGCCGCCGGATCGCAGCGCGTGGCTCTCTGGGACCACGCGGTGCGGCGGTGATTGAGTTGATCGGGCTTGATTGCCGAATGGTCGAACGAGGGCTGAAGGAGGCGGCGTGCGTGCGCCGCGGGGATCCAGTACGGCCCGATTCCCGATCTAGGACTCGCAGGAGAGTGCCGTGACCTCGACCAAGTCGATTCTGTTTGTTCTCGTCATCGCCCTCGCGGCGGTGTTGTTCGCCGGCTGCGCCGGTATGGCCACCACCGCCGATTCATGCGGCTGCAGCACTACCGATATGGCCTGCGCTTGCGCCGGTGACTCCGGTACGTGCGACGGTTGCGGCGATGCCTGCGCCTGCGGCAGCGGCAGCGCCGGTGAGTGCGCGTGCTCCACGGGCGACTGTGCCTGCTCGGGCATGGCTGCCACCGCGACCTGTGAGTGCACGTCTGGCTGCGCCTGCGCCGCGACGTTCTCGGACGCGATGTGCAGCTGCAGCAGCGAGTGTGCGTGCACCGATTCGTGCAGCTGCGCCGCGACGCTGAGCGACATGCCCTGCTCGTGCGCGGCCAGCGAGTGCGCGTGCAGCGGTGGCACGTGCCATTGCGCTGGCGCGACGACCGACATGGCCTGCTCCTGCGCCAGCGAGTGCGCGTGCAGCGGCTCGTGCAGCTGCGCCGCGACGATGAGCGACCTGCCCTGCTCGTGCTCGACCAGCGCGTGCGGCTGCACCGACGCGTGCCATTGCGCCGCGACGACCAGCGACCGCGCCTGCCACTGCTGAGTTGGCGGCCCGCCAGCGCTCGTCGATCCTAAGGCCGACGAGCGCGATATGACGCGCGAGAGTTGTGCGTCTCGCCCCGCGTCCGACGTCGGCGTCGGACGGTTGACGGTCGCTCGAGGAACGGTCGGTCGACGCTCTAGACGGACGTTAAGTCCGGCCTAGCCCAGGACCGAACCAAGCCTGTGAGTCTTCGCGCGCCGAGCTTGTCGCGCGGGGAATTGGTGCGGCGGACGGAGGAAGCAAGTGGGGAGGCAGAGGCGATCCGGATGGATCCGAGCCGCGACGCGTTGCGTTGGCTGGTCGGCGCTCGTGGTGTTGACGGGCGCGGGGCTGTTGGCGCACGCGCGCTACACGAAACCGTTCTTCAACGCGGAGTTCGCGATTGCCCCAGGGGCGACCTGGGATCGCATCAAGAGCAACGGCACCACGCGCGGTCGCGCCGGTGCTGAAGCGACGACGCTGTTCATGATGGACCCGGCGCTCCACCACACTGGCTACAGCAGTGTGCTGGGGTTTCGGCTCTACGCGCAGGATCAGAGCGCCAGCACGCCGGAGTGGGTGACCGTGCGCGCCGTCAAGTACGACCGCGACGGGGAGCATCCAGACACGACCACCAACGGCGTGATGAAGGAAGTGCGCTTCCCGATCTCCGGCGTCGGAACCGGTGTCGAGTCCCGGGAGTGGTTGGTGACCGCGGGCTTCCCAGAGGCGCTGTCCGACACCACTCACGGAGTCAGCTTGGCCCTGGAACGAGCCCCGGCGTGGCCGCACGACGGGCTCTCGGTGCACGCGCAACTGAACCTCCCGAGCGACCCGCTCCGGCCTCGACTGCCCAGCCCGTTCGACGAGCAGGTTTGGGCATTCGAGCGTCCGGAGGGAGGCGCCGCCGCCGAACCGCTGGGCGGCCGGCGCCTCGACACGTTGCTGATGACGACGGAGTGGGTGCTTGATCCGGTGCTGCAGACCTTCGTGGTGGCGGACCTGTATGGCCAGGGCCGCGAAGAGCTTTATGGACCGGAGAGTCTGCACCCCGTGGCGAGTCGCGGTGACGAGCTCGGCTTCTTCCTGCAGGGCCTCGACGACAGCCAGCAATCCACCGCCATGCTGCTGATCTCGGACCAGCTTGCCCCGACGCCGCTGCCGGTGCCTGGGTTTGCCGGCAACAGCTTCTGCTGCCTGAGCCTGCACGGACCATTCCCGTGCATTCTGCAGTTCGCCTTCGCCGGCGGGCACCACGGGCAGGTCAAGTTCCCCCGGATCCCGTTCCGCGCGTTCCCGGAGGAGATGCGCGAGTTCTGGGTGCAGGCGGTGGTCGGCGAGCACTCGACAGGCGCGATCCGGATGACCGACGCCGTCGGCGTCCGTGGTCTCTAGTGGCCAACTTCTGAATTAGCCCTAGAGGGCCATCGCCTCGCGGGCTACTCGGCCCGCTGGCGTGACCCGCCGGAGCCGCGGAGCACGTTGAGGACGGCCGCTGACGGCACGCAGTAGCGCATCACCATCTGCAGGTTCTTGGGCACCTCGCGCATCGGCTCGTGGTAGATCGACTTGGTGCTCTTCACCATGCCCACGACGTTGCCCCGCGCGTCGAGCACTGGGCCGCCGCTGGAGCCCCGGGCGTACGGCGCGGTGATCATGAACGCCGGACTGCGGCCGGTGTGGGTGCCGCGCGCCACGATGCCCGACGTCATCACGTGGTAGTGCGCGGCGGGGTGACTGATGACGAACACCTCCTCGCCGACGCGAGCGTCCTGGCGGAGGGGGAGCGGCGCGAAGGGCCGTTTGGCGACGGCCCGAGCGACCGCAACATCGGCCGCGCGATCGCGAGCCAGCAGCTCGACGACCGGATGCACGGCGCCGTCGCTGGTCATGATCGCGATGTGGTCTTCTGGGTCGCCCTGCAGGACGTGCGAGTTCGTCACAAAGACACCGTCGGCCGAGACCATGAACCCGCTCGACGTCGAGAGGTGCTGGCGCGGGCACTGATCGCAGTGGAACATCCGGCCGACGATGACGACCCCGGGCGCGCACTCGTCGTAGATCACCTCGGAGGGCCGAACGCGCCCCCGCGCCGGTAGGGGGCGCAGGTTGCCGGTGCCCCGGTGCTCGTTGAAGGTGCCGAGTGACGCCGTGTCGCCGTCGCGGACCAGCGCGCTCATCTGCGCCAAGAACTCGCGCTGCGTGGCGGCGTCGCTGGCGTTGACGGGCCGCTCGAGGTTCGCCCGACAGCGGTCGAACAGCGGCTCGGGCGCGGGGGTCGAGCAAGAGGCTGCCACCAGGAGCGACAGCGCCGCGCCAAGCCGGCGGCCGGCGTTTTCACGAGCGTTGCGACACATCTGCCTCCGAATTCTAGGTCATCCGCGGGCCTCCGGTGGGCGACGGGGTCACCCCGGTGACGCGGGGAGGCGAAGCCCGCGGTGCGGGCGGGGGTTGGGCCACGCGCCGATGGCATCCCGGGCCGGCGCGATGGCCGGTTCTCGGAGTGGCGGCGCGTCAGGGCGCTGGCGCCAACGTCAGGAAGACCCGACGCGGCGTGTAGAAACTCATGCTGTAGAGCTGCTCACGCTCGACGGTGAAGTGGCGGGCGAACGTCTTGCTGAGATCGCCGCGATCAAACTCGGTCATATGGTGCGGCACGCTGTCGTCGTGCTTCGTCGAGCGGTCCTCGAGGGAGTCCTTGACCCAGTGCGCCAGCCCGCGAATCGAGAAGCCGTGCTCGTGCACCTGCTGCACGACGTGGAGACGGCCGCCCGGTTCGAGAATCCGCACTGCCTCGCGGAGGAACGCCTCGCAGTCTTTGAAGTGGTCGAGCGCCGACAGCACGGTGATGTGTCGGACCGACTGATTCGGCAGCGGGAGGTGCTCTGCCACGCCGCGAATGAACGCGAACTCGCTCGCCTCGGGTAGCGGGATCGGATCCATGCCGATGTACAGCACGCTGTCGGGCAGCTGGAACCGGAACTTGCCCGGGCCACAACCGATGTCGAGCACCACGCCGTCACGGATCTCGGTGAACTCGGCGAAGGCGACCTGCTGTGGGCCGCCCGAGCGAGTCATGCGGTTGACCAGCTTCTTGGGTTCGTCGGAGCGGTGCTCGCGGCGCTGTTGGAAGGCCTCGAGGTGGGCGCGCCAGGTGTCCCAGTCCGCGCCGGTCTCGGCGGTCGGTGGGACGAGGTCTGGTACGCCCGCCCGCACGGTGTAGGCCGTGTCGCAGTCCGGACAGCGCAGGGCGGAGGCGTTGGCTACGAGCGCACCGTGACACACCGGGCACCGAAGCAAGGGAAGCAGATCGGCGTGGATCATCCGGAGGAGCTCGTGGCAACGGACTGCAGGTTGCGCAGCCCTTCGAGAATGGTGGCTGCGGTGCGGTCCCACGAGTAGAGGCGCGCGACTCGGTCGCGTGCCGCCAGGCCCGCTTGGAACGTCGCCTCTGGATCGCGCATCGCCTGCTGGATGAGCTCGGAGAGGCGGTCGGTATCCTTGAGGGGCGCGAGCCAGCCGGTAACCCCGTCTTCCACGACCTCCGGCACCGAGCCGGCGGCATAGGAAACGACGGGCATACCCGACGCCTGCGCCTCCACGATGGAGTGGCCAAACGACTCGGCGTGGGACGGCAGGATCGCGACGTGCGCGCGCTCCAGCTCCTGACGTAGCTGTTGGTCGGCGAAAGGGCCGTCGCACGTGACGCGGTCGAGCACGCCGTGCTCGCTCGCGACTCGCTCCACGACGCCATCGGGACGCTCGCCGATGAAGCGCAGACTCCAGCCGTCGACGCCGCGGCGGCGCAGCTTGCCCAGCGCCTCCAGTGCGTCCTGAAAGCCCTTCATCCAGGTGATCCGCCCAAAGAACAGGAGGTTGGTGATCGCTTTGGGGCGGATGCGAGGAATCTCGAGGAACGAGGGCTCCACCCCCAGCGGGCAAAGCGTGATGCGCTCGGGCGCGACACCGACGACGTCAATCAGCTCGCGCCGGGTGAAGTCGGAGATGGCGTAGTTGATGTCAGCCTGGCGATGGGCGTCGACGATGGTCTGATCGCGGATCTTCTTCTGGAGCCTTGGGCGCCACCCGCGCGGCTCGTGGCCCAGCGGCGTGTAGGTCTGCCACGTTGCGAAGAAGCCGAACTTGACGCCGTGGCGCCGGCATAGATCGGGCAGGTAGCCGGCCTCGTGATAGTGGCCGAGCACCAGGTCGACGCGCCGCCGCCGCAGGATCCGGCGGACCTCGGTGCGCACTGCCTTGCCATCCCATAGGTAGAGCCACGGATTCTGCGGGACGCGGATCAGCTCGATGCCATGGGCTTCGAACGCGGCGTCATGCTCGTCGCCCAAGTAGTCGGGGTTGACCGCCGCGCGCGGGAAGCGGCGGCTCAGGGCGTTCGTGGAGACCGACAGCACGATCACGTCGGTGCCCGCGGCCCGCAGGTGATAGGCGAGCTCGCGGGTCGTCCGCGAGCCCCCCGCCGCCCGGTGCCCGATCGGATACGGGTAGGTGATCAGGATGCAGGGGGGGGCAGAAGCGGCGGCCATATCGGCGCATAACGTGCGGCCGGGTCGAGGCGGCGTCAAGCGACGTCAGCGCGCCTCGCCGTTGTGCCCTTGCTGGGGTGGCTCCAGCGTCTTGAGGTAGCGCTGCAGAGCGGCGCGAGATGCGGTGCTCTCGACCAGCGCCTCCAGGGCGTCCGCCGCGCTGCCCGGCTGCGTCGCCTCGCAGCTCGCCCGCAGCAGGCTGGCCGCCTCGATGGCCACCGCGTCGTCCACCGGCGCCAAGGCGGCGCCGAGGGCAGCCGGCTCGAGGCCGTGGCGCGCAATCAGTGCTTGCGCGACCGCCCGTGGGCTGAGCCACACGCCATCGCCGTCGCCGTCGAGGTAGACGGGATTGGTGGCGCCAACCGTATAGGGCTTCTCCGTGGGCCAGAACGGCTCTTTGACGCCGTCACCAAACACCGCGCATACGAGCCAGGCATCGTGCGGTGGCGGCTCGATCGTGAAGGTGAGACGAACGTCGGTGGGCTGGGCCTCGCGCACGGGTACCTCTTGCTCAGCGACGGCGGTGCCGTTGATGAACACACGGGCGACGCGCGGTCGTACCCAGGAAGGCGCCGCGACCCGCAGAGACACGGTGAGGTTGTTCTGGGTGACGACAGTCTCACCCATGCGGTAGCGATCCTGCACCCAGACCTCGGCGTAGATCCCGAGGCTCACCGAGGTGTCGCCATCGAGGAACGACTGGCAAGCTTCGTCGACGTCGATCGCGGCGGGGTCCGCGGCCTTGCTCCGCACGTAGGTGCGGCCTTGGCCCACCGGTTTGCCCACGGTGTGCGAGTCCGAGACGCCGACTGCAGTGATCCGCTCACCGTGGTTCAGCAGCGCGAACCAGTCGACAAAGAGATACATCGGGTCTGGCTGCAGCGTCGTGCTGTTGATCAGCTCCATCGCGTCGAACGGCACGGCGTTCTGTCCTTGGAGCTCGCCGGTGAGCCGATGTAGATGGAACACGCCGAATGGGCCGGTGGGGATCTGCGGCCAGCGCGGGTGGTTGAGGATGACGACCTTGGCCCCCTTGGCGCGGATGCCGTCGACGAGCTGGATCCAATCGGTGAGCGTGTGGTCCGGTGGCGCGTCGTGGGGATCCAGCGGGAAGGCGTTCATGTGGCCGACGTCGGTCGACACCTCATTGCCGACGACCGACGTGAAGTAGTCGAGCTTCAACTCGCGCTGCAGCGGCGTGTAGTCCGTGTGGTGGTTGTGGTCGGTGGCAATGGCGAGCTCGACGCCTTCGCCGGCCAGCGTCACGAGCCGTTCTTCGACCGAGGCGTCGCCGTGGCCGCTGTGCGTCAGTGTGTGGACGTGGGTGTCGGCGGCGACGTAGCCGGCGGTGTCGACCTCGCGACGGATGGTCAGGACCGCGCTGGCCGGGGCCGTGCCGGCGTCGGCGTCCGGCACGGTGAGGTCCTCACGGTGCACGCTCCACTCGAAACCGCGCGACGCATAGATCCGGTAGCGACCTGGAGGTAGCTCGAGGCGCGCGCGTCCCGTCCCCGTGTAGACAATGCCGTCGCGCACCGCCGTGTGCAGCTGGGCGGCTGCGTACGGTCGCGCCAAGCCGCCGTCGGCGTCGGTGATCGTCAGCTTGGCAGGGACCGGCCCGGCGTCGGCCTCGAGGATCAGCACGTCCACAGGTTGCAGCCGCAAGAGGTCGCGCAGCGACTGCGCATGCAGCTGCACGTCGCCGAAGACGATGTCGTCGGTCGGTTTGGCCGGCTCGACGAGGAGCTCATTGGCGCCATCGCGAAGCGTGCCGGCGGGCACGATCCAGCGCTGCACGGTCAGCGCCTTGGTGCGTTCGAGCGTGCCGAGGTCCTGGCCGTTGAGGCGCACGGTCCACGGCTCGTCCACGTCGCGGTGTCGCGCGGTAAGAACGTGTTCGCCAGCGTTGCGGCTGGCCGTGAAGCGAAGCGCCCACCGGATGTCCTCCGGTTCGGCCGGCACATCGGTCCAGGTCTCCAGCACTGAGTCGCCCAGGTGGTGGAGGTCTGGGTCGAGAAGCTGCGGCGGCGGCGGCGACTGTGCCTGGATCGCCAACGTGCACATGAGCACCGCGGCGGCGAAACGCGGCGTCGAGGCGCCGCAGCGGGCGGGGGTCTGCATAGGTGCCAGACTACCCGCGGAGCGTCGAGACAAGCCGCACCGCGCGGCGCTGCCGAGCTGGTTGGGCGTCGCCGATGCCGACTGATGCAACGAACTTCGCCGGCCCTCTAGTGTCCTGGATCAGAAATTCCTGTGCAGAGGGTGCGTGACCGGACGCTGCTCGCAAGAAGCACCGACGCTGGCATTTTGGTGGATACGTCGCGGTGGTGCGACGCAGCGAGCGGTGGCCGGACGGGTGCCATCTGTGCAGGAACTTCGGATCCAGGACACTAGCCCGGATCATGCACGAGGGTTGGCGTCCAGTGCGTGAGAGGACCGCTGTGGCAAGGAAGACGAGCGACCGACCGCGGAGGCGGGGTGACGCCCCGTCGAGCAGTCTGTCGCTCGCCGGCATCAGCCGGCAGG
>JBCCGH010000275.1:0-9348 GCA_039029375.1 Planctomycetota bacterium | reverse complement strand
GCAGAGAGCGACGTCGCGCTTTCTGAGCGTCGAGGAGAAGCCACGCGACCCCGAGGCGCGCATCTACGACGCCAGCTGGCGCTAGTGTAGTGCGTCAGAAATCTGTGCCATTCTCCGCGGCCGAGAACGACCGTCGCAGCGGTGCTGCGTCCTCGACGTATCCACCAATATGCCTGCGGCGCAGCGCCTTGCGACGATCGCCCTCATCGCTCGGATCATGACGCATCTGTCTGACGCACTACACTAGTCGCGATGCGGCTCTTATGCTTCCTCGCGCGGCGCTTCGCCTGGAAGAGCTTCTCGAAAACCCTCGACGACGTCCCCGATACCGACGTCGCCGACGCGCTGGACGAGTGTGTCGTGGTCTTCGCCCACGCCGAAAGCGCCGACGAGCCGCCGGCGGCCCGGGCCCGCGCGTTCAAACAGACGCTGAAGCACATCAAGTGGCTCGCCAACAAGCGCGAGCTGAAGAACGTGGTCTTGCACTCGTTCACCCACCTGGGCGCTCACAACGCGTCGCCCGGCTTCGCGCAGGGTTTCCTCGAAGAGCTCGCGACGCGACTGGCCGACACCGACTACACGGTGAAGTGCACGCCGTTTGGGTACTTCTGCGAGTGGCAACTCGACGTGCACGGTGAGAGCCTGGCCAAGGTGTACAAAGAGATTTGATCGCTGTCGCGGGTGCGGGACGGTCGGCGGCGTCGACCGCTTGCTCGCCGCAGCCGCAGCGCCACCGCCATTGCGGGGACAACGCAACGGCCAGCGCAGACCGACAGGCCTGCCGAGGGCTCGCGCAGAGAGGCTCGACGACAGTCATGCGCGTTCCTTAGATCCGCGGCATGAGGCGGGCCCCCAGGCCATGCATGGGCAACCGCTCTTGTGCGACAGAGTTGCGAGTCCCGTGCCACGGGCCGGTCCCCCAGCCGTGCGCGAGAGAGACACCGGCGTGCGCAACGCGGACAGTGCGGCGCCTTGGCGAACGCTGCGAACGAGAGGACGCCGACAAGGAGAGCCGAACGGAAGTCTCGTGGGGTCATGGGTCACCGGCTGAGGGTTGGGGTGCGCCGAGGAGCCTCGGAGGTGAGTGCGTGCGCTGGGATGTGACGACGCAGCCCCTTTTTTGGGAATCGGCATTGGGAAGCAGCCGAGTGTTCTCGCTTCTCATCCCACGAGGTAGGCCCGTGCGCATATGGCCGGGCACCGCCTCCTAACGAATCCAGAAGACGCCCAAAAAAGACGGATCAGTGAGCCCGTGACGCTTCGTCTAACGCCACGACTGTGGACCGGCGCACTCGCGCCGGGAAGAGCGCAACGGGACGGGTCGGAAGGACGGCAGTTGGATGTCTGCGGCCGGAGGAGAGCGGGAGCTTGATCGCCTGCAACGAGCATTGCGGGTCCATCACGAGTACGCCATCGACTCGCGCGGTCGTTCGCCCAGCCAGCTGCTGATCCAGCACGCGGATCTCGCCGACCTGCTCGAGTCACTGCTCTTCGCCGAGGACACCTCGGCCGAGCCAACACGCAACGCCGAGGCTCGCCGCGTCGGCGACTTCGAGATCGGCGCAGAGATTGGCCGCGGCGGCATGGGCATCGTCTACCGGGCCACCCAGCGGTCGCTGGCCCGGCCCGTCGCGCTCAAAGTGCTGCACCCCGTCCTCGGCCTCGACCGTCGTGCTCGGGCACGCTTCGCGCGGGAGGCACGACTCGCTGCCGGACTGAATCATCGCGGCATCACCAGAGTGATCGCCGCGGTCGCCGGCGATGAGCCCGCGTTCTACGCGATGGAGCTGGTGGATGGCGTCTCACTCGATCGCATCTTGGGCCAGCTGCGCAAGTCGGGCCCCGCGCGGAACGCCACTGGTAGACAATTCGAAGCAACCGCGCGAAAGCTGTTGCCGCCGGCGCCGGCGGCTGGGCTGCGAGAGTCAGCGGCCCGTGCACCTGGGCCGGACCCCGTATGGCATCCGAACCATCTACGGCTCGTGTTGCGGCTGACGATCCAGATCGCCGATGCCCTGCACTACGCGCACGAGCGCGGCGTTGTCCACCGCGACGTCAAGCCCGCCAACGTGTTGCTACGCCGCGACGGCACGACCGCGCTCACCGACTTCGGCCTCGCGCGGCAGTGCGCCCAGTCGGCTCTTACCGCAACCGGTGATTGCCTCGGCACTCCCTACTACTCGGCACCTGAGCAGATGGACGGCCGACACCGAGCGGTCGACCATCGCGCCGACGTGTTCTCGCTCGGCGTCTTGTTGTTTGAGCTGCTCACCTGGCGGCGGCCGTTCGAGGCCCAAACACCGTTCGACGTGCGGCATGCGGTGATGACCGAAGAGCCGCCGCAACCACACCGCATCAACCGCGCGATTCCCCGCGATGTGACGGCGATCGTACTGCGCGCGCTAGAGAAGAACCCAGACGCGCGCTACGCGTCCGCCGCGGCGATGCGAACCGACCTGCGTGCGGCCCTCGCCGGCACACCAGTGGCCGCCCGGCCTCTGCCTTCAGCGGTCCTCCTCTGGCGTTCGTGCCGAGGCAACCGCGTCGCTTGGGCCTTCATTGGAATCTCGCTGATTGCCTGCATGGCACTGGGCGCGTTGCTGCGGCGCCTCACCGACTTGGAGCGAAGGATCGAACGCGACTTGGCGTTTCTGGCCGAAGATCGGCTTGGCGCCGCCGAGTCTCAGGTCGCATGCACCATCTGCTTCTGGCGCCTCGTCAGCGCCGACACAGGCGGCAGAATCCGGCTCTCGGGTGCCATCGCTGCTCAGTCGTTCGCCGAGTTCCGCGTCGCAGGGGATCCCAACGTGTTGTTCGAACTGCTGACATCACCGAACGAACGGCCCCTCGCATTGGTCGGACGCCGAAACCACGGCCACGCCGGGCGGCTGGACGACGCGACCCACTTCGCGGGAGCCAACCGCGCCCGCACCCACTTCACCATTGCGGCGAACGAGGAGCGATGAGAGAGCCGCGGCCACAGCCCACTCCAGACCCGACCCCGGGCCGGCGGCACGACTCCGGCACCGGCGTCGCTCTGGCGCGACTTCTCGAGCGGCACCTGCCCTTCCTCCGCCGACTGGCCGCCCACAAGCTCGGTGCGCGGCTCCGGCGCAAAGACGACCCGGACGACATCGTGCAATCGACCGTGCGCAAGGTGCTGCAGCACGGGCCGCGATTCCAAATCGACAGCGATGCGCAGTTCCGGGCGCTTCTGGCACAGATCGTCCGCCGTGTGATCCAGCATCGCGGTCGCTGGTACCGACAGAAACGTCGCACGATGCACCGCGAGACGACACAGGCGGGCCAGAGTTCCATCTTGTCGGGCCGCGCGGCGTCGCAGTCCTCGCCGGACCAGCGAGCGGCCAGCGAGGAGGAAGTGGCCCGGCTGCGACTCGCATTGGAGCATCTCAAGCCCAACGATCGCGACATCATCGTGCGCCGCACTTTCGACGAGCAGTCGTTCCCCGACATCGGTCGCGATCTCGGGATCAGCGCCCAAGCGGCGGCCAAGAGGTACCAGCGCGCTTTGCCGAGGCTCGCCAGCCAACTGACCGCCCTCCACGGACCCGGCTAGGGCAGCCATGCGGTGACGGCCAGGCTCGCCCGTGGATCGCACATGGCACCGTGGTTTCGCTCCGTAGGCGACCTGAGCCTCGAGGCCCCGGGGGTCCTCGGCGCACGCGCCTTGGCAAGGCTGATGCCGTCCCGGCCCGGGGCTCGGCCAGGGCGCTACCGGCGTTCTCCTCCGTTGCTCTCGTTCTCGACGCCGCGGACCGTCGTGCCTTTGCTTTGCTGGCGATGAGAACTCTACCGATCACCGGCGCTCGCACGGCCCGTCATGCGTGCTGGCCCCTCCTCTGCATCCTGTCGCTGGCCACAGCCGTCGTCGCACAGGACCCGGCCCCGTACGACGTCGAGCAGCGCTGGCGACGTGCGAACGCCGCACTGCAGGCCGGGGACGCGCAGGGCGCGGCCGATGAGCTACGTGACGTGCTCGCGCTACCGTTCGTGCCGCTGCTCGGCGACACGTACGGCAGCATATGCTACGACATGGCCTGCGCGTTGGCGCGCCTGGGCGAGGAACAGGGAGCGCTGGCCCAGCTCCGCCGCGCCGTGGACGCCGGGTACCGCAACGTCGACTGGATGCAGCGCGACCCCGATCTCGAGTCGCTGCACGACCAAGAGGAGTTCGCGTCCCTCGTCAAGCGCGTGGAGGACGACCAGCGCACCGGGGCCATCCGCTACTCGAAGGTGCTCGATGCCGGCTACGACGAGCAGCTGCCCGCGCCGCTGCGCATCGCCGGTCTTTCCAAGCTCTGGGCCGAAGCCAAGTTCAACTTCGCCTACTTCGACCAGATGGAGAAGGACTGGGACCAGCTGTATCTGGAAGCCGTGCCGAAGGTGCTCGACGCCGCGTCGACCGCCGACTACTACGAGTGCCTCGCGGAGCTGGTGCAGCACTTGAGCGACGGCCACTCCAACGTCTACCCGCCGCGGCGGCTGGCGACGCACTACTACGCCACGCCGGGCTTCCGCACCGAGCCCCTGGGCGACGATGTCGCGGTGACGCGCATCCTCGACACCGAGCTCGAGGACGATCGGTTTCGGGTCGGCGCCAAAGTCGTGGCGATCGACGGCGTGCCGATCGACGAGTACGCGCATCGCTCGGTGTCCCCGTTCTTCTTGTCGGCGTCGACCCCGCAGGATCTCGCCATGCGGCGCTATGGCCGCGGCCTGCTGGCGGGCGCGGTCCGCGACGACGTGACGGTGCGCTTCGCCGACGCGGCGGGAGAGTTCGAGCGATCGTTCGATCGCCGCATGGGTTGGCCGCGCGACGAGGCGCTGGAGTTCCGAGACCTCGACGCCGGGATCGGTCTCCTGGTCCTCCGCTCGTTTGGCGACTCGTCGCTGAAGCAGCAGGTGGCGAAGCTAGCGCCGCAGATCCTGGCAACGCGCGGCCTGGTCATCGATCTCCGCCAGAACGGCGGGGGCAACACACCGACCTGGCTGATGGCGGTGCTGGCGAAGGAGCCCTTTCGCCACAATCTCTGGCAGTCGCGCACGACCTGCGGAGCCGAGCGAGCGTGGGGCCGCGACAAGGGCTGGAAAGGCGGTGGCGGCAGAACCGTGGACCCGGACGAACGCTTTCGCTACGCCGGCCCGGTGGCGTTGCTCATCGGCCCCAAGACGTACTCGGCGGCGGAGGACTTCGCCGTGATGTTCGATGCCGCGGATCGCGGGCCGCTGATCGGCGAAGCGACGGGCGGCAGTACCGGGCAGCCGCTGATGATCGAGTTGCCAGGTGGCGGCCGGGCGCGGATCTGCACCAAGCGGGACCGCTACCCCGATGGTCGGGCCTTCGTCGGTGTGGGTGTACTCCCCGACCTCGAGGTGCCCCGCACGTTGGCGGATCTGCGGGCCGGCCGCGACGCGGCGCTCGAGCGGGCCCTCGCCCACCTGGGGGAGGCGCTCGGGCCTCGCGATTGACCCGGCGCCCCGCGGCCATCGTGACCCGGGCACGAAACCCCCACCACCGCGTACCCGGGCCGCTACAACGGCGCCATGAAGCGCGAAGCATGGGCCGGCGCCGCGGTCACGGCTGGTTTGATTCTCAGCACAAGCCTGGCGGGTCAAGACGCGGGGGTGCCGCCGGACTCGGCGCCCATCGCCGCGTTTGCGCCGTTGATCGGCGAGTGGTTTGGTGAGGGGATCGGGCGCAGCGGCGTCGACGGCACCACCCAACCGTGGACCGCGGTCAACCGCGGCCAATGGATCTTCGGCGGCCAGTTCGTCCAGGTCGACATGCGGGTCGAGATGCCGGCGCTGACGCCCACGCCGATGATGATGCGCACGATCTACGGCCATGACGCGGAGACCGGGCGCTTCCATGCCTGGGGCGTGAGCAACATGGGCCCCATCGAGTCGTTTGAGGTGTTCTGGCCCGAAGACGACACGCTGCTGTTTGTCGCCGCCGGCGTGCAACGTGGCACGCCGTACGTCGAACGCGGCGTGCAGCGCTACCAAGACGACTCGTTTCGCTTTGAGATCGACTCGATCTTCGCGCTCGGCAAGCCGTTCACCCAGATCGAAGGCGACTTCAAGCGCAAGCCCGCGGTGGGGCTCGAGGCCATCGAAGCCACCGACGCGGCGTTCGCCGTCATCCCGCCGGCCAAAGAACAAGGGCGGCTGGCCGCACTCCTCGGGACGTGGGAAGTCCAGGGCTCCGAACGGGCCGGGGCCGATGCCGAGCCCGAGGCGTTTGGTGGGCGGCAGGAGATGCGAACGATCCTCGGCGGCGCGGCGCTGATGGCGACCATGCCAGGCGCCGATGGCGCACATCAGGCGCTGTCGTTCCTCAAGTGGAATGACCGCGACCAGTGCTACGACCACGTATGGTTTGGCCGCCGCGGGGACATGGGGACGAGCCAGGCGCGCTGGGTGGACGAACGCACCCTCTCGCTGACCGGCACCAAGCTGCGGGGCGGCCAGCGGGTCCTGCGGAGCGGGGCGCTGCAGCTTCACCCCGACGGCGACCAGATCGACTACGTCGAGGACTGGATCGTGCCGTTGGCCCCCGGCCATCGGGCGATGACCGTGCGGTATCGCCGCGTGGAGTGACCGGCAACCAGGCCCGAGCGGGCCTTCGCGCCGAAGCAACGTGGCCGGTCGTGGCTGTGGTGTGCGCTTCCGGTATGCACCCCAATTGCATGACATGCCACACGAACTACGCGGGCCTCCCGGCCGGGACGGTCGTCGGCGCGGCGTCGTTGCGCGTGCGGCTGTAACACGAGTGCGATCCGTCGCGGAGCGCGGCACGGAGCCGGTCGACGAAGGCCGGCGCCGCCTCCGCTCCTCAGTTGCCGGTCGCGATCGACAGGCCTTGCGGAAACGCCAGCCCAGCCCACGTCCCGAGAGGGTCGACGACGACCGCCTGCCCGACCAGATCGACCCTCGCAGCGCCGGCGCCCGCCCGACCGGGAACGCGAACCCCGCAAATCCGCGACGTTCCGGTGCGGTCGGCTCTCACTACAATGGATGACATGTTCGCCCGATGGCTGCCCCGTGCGCGATGGCTGCCCCGTGCGACCGTCGCCGTCTTGGCGCTCGCCGGATCGGCCTCGAGCCAAACCAGCCCTCCAAGCACGGTCTACATCCGCGGCCTCGCCCCGCGCCGCGCCGTGCTCCGCGTGGGGCGACCGGAGCCCCTCATCGCGATCGTCAAAGCGCTCGCCCCCACCGCACCCGGGCTGCACCTACAGCTCACACTACCCGACGGCGTGCAGGTGCTGGGCGATCCTCAGCCGGACCTACCGAGCCTCGACGCCGGCCAGATCGCCCGCGTGCGATGGCGACTCCAAGCGACCGCACCCACGGCCGGCCAAATCGTGGCACACGTCGTCGACACCGACGGCGCGCGACTGGGCCAGAAGGGGTACGCCGCCGCGTTTGAACCGCAGCCGCAGGCACCGACGGCCGGCGACGTACCCAGCCCTCGGCCTGTGCCCACCGAGCACTTGGTCCTGGCGCACTACTGCCCGCTGTGGAAGTACGGCGCGCACAGCAAGGGCTGGGACACGATCGAGCCTTGGCCCGAGCGGCGCCCGGCGATCGGCTACTACGACGAGGGCGATCCGGTGGTTGCGGATTGGCACATCCGGTTCGCGCTCGAGCACGGCGTTTCCGGGTTTGTGTTCACGTGGGACAAGATCTGGCTCGACCCCGCCGTGGGCAACTCGCCGGGGGTCGGGTTGGACGCCTTCCTGCAAGCGCGCTTCGTCGACCGTTTCCAGTTCTGCATCAATTGGGCGGATCAGTACTACGCGTCCTCGCGCGAGGAGCTGCTCGATCGCATCTTGCCGTTCTGGCTCGAACGCTTGTTCACCCATCCGTCCTACGTGGTGATCGACAACCGACCGCTCCTCTTCATCTGCCACCCCGAGGAACTCGAGAAGTGGCTGGGCGGCGCGGCGGCGACGCGCGCCACGTTTGAGGAGCTGCGGGCGCGCTGTGTCGCCCGCGGGTTTGACGGCCTCACGATCATCGGCTGCGTCCCGACCGCCGAACGACGCCGGCTACAAGCGCTCGCCGACACCGGATACGACGCGAGCTCCGCCTACATCCTCTGGGCCGACCTGTGGCGCCAGGCCGGCCGCGACGTCGAGGGGATCCCCACGTTCTCGCACGCCGCGTCGATGGCGGCGCATGGCGAAGTACTGGCGGCGAAGCGCCGCGATGGCCCACTGCCGGATCTCGTCACCGTGCAAATGGGCTGGGATCCGCGGCCGTGGCACGACCGCGCGACGACCTACTACATGGCAGAGCCCAAGGTCGCGCCGTTTGAGCGCGCGTGCCGCGCGGCCAAACGCCTCGTCGATGCCAGCGACGACCCGTTGGCCGGACGCATCGTGGTGCTCGACAACTGGAACGAGTTCGGCGAAGGGCACTTTCTCGAGCCCACGGCCGGTCACGGCTTCTCGGTCCTCGACGCCGTGCGCCGAGTGTTCGCCCCCACCGCGAAGCCCTGCCAGCACCTCCTCCCGGAGGACCTGGGTTTGGCGAACCCCGAACGCGTCTTCGCCCAGTGCCAGGGCACCCTGCACGACCCGTACCACCGACCGCGCGCCGTGCGCGACGACCTCGTGGCCTGGTGGAGTTTCGATCGCGACGACGGCCCCGTGTGCCACGACTCTTCGGCAGGCGACTTCCGCGCGTACAAGCACGAGATTGACACCGTGCCGCGCGGCTTTGCCGGCCGCGCCATGCGCCCCGGTCCCGGGGGTCACGCGGTGTTTGCCATCGACGAGTTGCTCTACCCCCAAGCGGGGTTCACCGTCGAGTTCTGGTATCGCAGCGACGTGGCGCAGGACAACGCGTTCGTCCTGAACACCGCTGCCGAACCCAACACCGGCTACGGCGTCGCGATGCGCAACGGGCGTCTTGCCTTGTTCGTCAACTGGAGCCAACTGGCCGAGACCCCCGACCCCGCGCCGCTCGGACGGTGGACGCACGTGGCGGCCCGCAGCGACGGCCAGACCCTCTCGATCTACGTCGACGGCGAGCTTGCGGTGGCGGTGCCCAACGGCCAACCCGTGCGGGCCGCCAGCAAAGGTTGGGGCTGCATCGGTGCCTACGCGCCAGGGCGATGCGAGCACTTCGCCGGGGCGCTCGACGAGTTGAAGATCCACGCCCGGCCGCTGGCCGCGGCGGAGATTCGGCGGGCTGCGGCACTCTGAGTCAATGCGACCGTACGGTGCCGCGACAAAAACCACCGCATTCGCGGGGAACCGGCTGCCGGCGGCCGGCCCCTTGCTGGTGGTGGGCGACACGCATCTCCGGCTGCTCAAG
>JBCCGH010000274.1:0-9446 GCA_039029375.1 Planctomycetota bacterium | reverse complement strand
CTCGGTGCGCTGGCGAGCCTGGTGCCCATTGCCTCCCACCACACCCCCGAACCCGGCCGACGGTTTGCCGCCGAGTTGCGCACCGTCGCGCCGCAGCCCGAGCTCGCGGTGCTCCTCGGTACCGACGACGAGCTCAATGCGTGCTTGATCCACGCGCCACATGCCGAGGCCGTGGCGCTACCGGCGTTCTGCCTATTGCCCGAGGACGACGAACCGCGCGCGCAGGCGTGGCTGCAGGGCTGGGAAGCGTGGATCGCGATGCGGCGCCGGCAGGGCAAGGCCGTGGTGATCACCGCGGGCGCGCTTCGTTTCCTGCAGGAGGGCTATCCCGACTGCCGTTCACCGTGCCACCAGGACCGGGGCGGCGGTTGCTCGCGGCGCTGCGCGACGCGTTTGATTGGCAACCCATCACGGACACCAGCTTGCATCGGTTGTTGCCGCGGTAGGGCTGAGGGGAAGGGGTGCGGCGCCACCTCATCCAAGACGGCGGGCGCCACTCCGCAGCGCCTTCGGGCTCGTCACATCGAAGAGTCGCAAGCCCTCAGTCGATCCAGATCTCGAGCGCTTCGGTCAGGGCCAGGCCCTGAGGCGCTCCGGGATCGACGACGACGCCCTGGGCGTTCAGGTTGATGCCCCGCAGCGAGGGCCGGTCGGGCACCGGAAACACGCGCTGCCCGGTGCCGGCGCCGGCGACCCCGGCGGCGCCCCCGAGGACCACGGGCAGGGCTATTGCCGGCTCGACGAACAGAGTGCCGCCGGCGAAGGGCGCGGCGGCCTGGCTACTCGGGCCGATGCCCACCGCGAAGACCGCCGGCGCGTTGCCGCGCGCTGCGGTCACGTCGAGGGCGAACGACGCCCCCGTCAACGGCAGGCCGGTGATGTCGAGGCGCGGCACCACTCCGCCGGACCCGCTGCTTCCGACCCCGTAGTGCTGCGCCCCGAGCGCGATCGTGTGGTAGAGATCGCCGATGAATGTGACCCAGGGTTCAGCAGTGCCCGTGCGGTCCTCCTGCCAAACCGCGTGTAGACCGCGCTCGGCGGCCACGATCGAGGGTCCGCTACTGTCCCACGTGCCGGTCGCGTCTTCGTCCAGCTGCACTGCCGGGGAGCGCCAGGTCAAACCGCCGTCCGTCGAGCGGTTATAGAAGATGTCGCGCAGCCGCGGCGGCGCGCTGCTGGGGTCCGACTGCTCCCAGGCGACGAACACGTCGGCAGCTCGCGCCGCGATCGTCACGTGGTGGGCGAGAATGGGCTGCGACGCCGCGTCGACTCGGACGGTCGAGCTGAGCCAGCTGGTCCCCTGGTCCAGGGACCGGTTGATGCGCACCTCGCCCACATTTTGGCCATTGCTGGTCGCGAACCCGACAAACACGGCGGTGCCCGAGACGGCGACGGCTGGACTCCCCGCACGGAGGCCTCCTGTGCCCAAGTCAATCCGGCGCCGCCCCAGCCAGGTCGCGCCCGCGTCCAGCGAGCGGTTGAAGAAGACCGCGCCGTCGCGGCACCAGACCGCGTAGAACGCGTTGCCGTCGGCAAGGACGTTGAGCCCGTAGGCCCGGCCGGTCCCCGCGCCGCAGCTCAAGCACGCGTCTTGCGGCATCCAGTTGAGCCCACCGTCGACCGAGCGGTTGAAGTAGACCTCGGTCTCGTAGAACGCGCCGGTCCATGCCAGGCCGATCACGCGGTCGGTCGCCATGGCGAACGGTCCCTCCTCCAGGGTCGTCGCCATTGACACGTCGACGTCACTGGGCCACCAGGTCGCGCCGCCATCCCGCGAGCGGTTGGCGCGAACGCCCACGAGCCCGAACCGGCCCACTTCACCCCACGCAACGTGCACGGTGTTGCCCGACACAGCGATGTCCGGGGCGATAGACAAGCTCGCACCCGGCGCGCCGGCGTTGACGCGGCGCTCGGCGCCCCACGTCGAGCCGCCGTCCTGCGAGCGACGAAAGAAGACGTCATCCGCGCCATTGCGGTTGTCCGACCAAACCGCGTCGACAGTGCTCCCGGCTGAGTGGATGCGCGGCGAACCCGCGTCCGTCCCTGCGATTGCCGTGGGGTTGAGCCGCACGCTGGCCTCCCACGTGCGCCCGCCATCCCGCGACCGGCGGATGAACGGTTCTCTTGGGCCGAGGTACCGACCAACGGCACGCGTAGACCCGGTCACGATCAGGGACCGGCCTTCAGTGGGCACCGCGGTCGCCGTGTTCGACGTGATGTTCGGCGCTCCCTCGTTGAGTCGCAGGGTCGGCCGCTTCTGGGCGCTCACCGGAGCCAAGGACAAGAGGCCAACGAGGGACAGACATCTCACGTCGCACCAGAGCATCCGACCAATCCTAGCGGGTCAGGTTGCGCTGTGGTGGCGATGCTGCCGCCCACAAATCTCCGTAACGCTGACGTCACCCGCATGTGCCGCTGCCGTAGCACGCGGCGACACTCCCGGGAGGACCACCCGCCAAGGTCTCCGAGATCTTCGACGTCGAGGCGTGGGACCACGGGCGCGGCGAAGGCTTCACCGACAACGTCACCTACCACCGCGCCAACGCCGTCGCCGTTGACCAAGGTCCGCAACGCGTGTCGTGCCACAAGGCAGCATTGGCTGACTTCCGGCATTGGGCAAGCGCCGAGCTGAGCCCGCGCAACGTCGCCCCTGCCGCTGCCCGTTCCCTCTCACCCCGTGCTCCTCGCCCAAGGCATCATCGTGCCATGAGCCGGCGCCGGCACGTTCGACCTCTCCGACGCCGCTTCGATCTTGCTGCAGTAGGACGCGCGCCGCTACAAGAACACGAACGGCGACGCCCCGGACACGACCTCGTGATTGAACGCCGGACGATCTCGATCTTCTGCATGAAGTGCCGCGCGCACCTCTACGACTACAAGAAGGGTGGCACTGGCGGGCTAGTGAAGTGCCTGGTCGAGCGCATCGTGAAGGACTCGACGGCCGGCGATCTGCGCTGCCCGAACTGCGCGCAAGAGTTCGCGCGGGCCTGGGAGTTCGCCGGCAGGCCCGCACACAAGATCATCCAGGGCAAGGTCTTCACTCGCGGGATGCGGCGGAAATAGCGAGCACGCCCTCGATCGCCGCGACCACCCTGACCCGCGCGCGGGCTCGCGCCCGACGCTACGGGCTCACGTCGTGGATTGTGACCTGGATGCCTTCGCTGAGCGTGAGGGCCGACGTGGTCACGTTGTAGCGCACGATCTGGTGGTAGATGGACGCGCCCACGAGGGACGGCATGGAGGCCACGTTCACGCTCAGGCTGGCGCGCGCGACGGGGGGGAATCCTGAAATCTGGAGCGGCATGGGCACGATCAGATCCGCCGAGTTGAGGAGCTTGCAGCCCGGCGCGAGCGAGCCCAGGGACAGCGCGGCCGGCGAGGCCCCCAGGATGCAAAAGTGCTGGTGGAACGGCGGGGCCAGTCCGTCCACGGCGATCTGGTAGCGACCACCCAGGACCGGCGACCCGCTCGAGTTCACCGGCACGCCGCAGCCCGCGCCGTACTGGGTGAAGCCGTAATCGAGCACGAGCCGCGGCGGAACCCCGAACGTGTGCTCCCGGCTGAGGGCCTGCAGGTTGGCGGCGCCGGTCTCATCCTGACACTTCACGAGGAGTCCCTCATTCGCCCGACTGCCGTCGATCCAACCGCTCACCAGGTCCAAGACGGAAAAAGAGAGGAGTGCGCCGGAAGCTGTCTGCGAGGCTTCGACAGCGCCGAAGGTCGGTTGCCCACTCCAGCTGACGGTCCGCTCCGCCCACGCCGACGTGGCCGCATGCACGTCAAAGTTGCCGGCGCCGCTGGTCAGATTGAGCACCAGCTGCGCATCGAAGGGCACCCTGGAGATACCGGACAGGTCGAACTTGATGTAGGCGCGGTGGCGGCCGCCGCTCGCGCTGACGACCATCGTGGACGCCGTGCCCAAACGCGAGGTCGGACGCGCGGAATCCACTTCGGCGTCCTCGCTGGCGGGGACAATGGTCTGCGCCGCGGCGTTGCTCGCGAACGGCAGCGCCAGAATCACGGAGAGGCCCAGGACGCGCGGGAGGAACGCCGGACGGGGAGTTGCTTGGATCGTCATCATCGCTCTGCCTTTTGGTTTGTTGGTTTCATTCAGCAGGCCGTGCGCCCGCTGCCAAAAGGACGCATGCCGAACCGCGCCCAGAGCGAGCGCGTTTCTCGGCTTTTTTGAGCAGTGGCGGGCCCGAGCGGCTCTTACTGCCAGCCGCGCGTGATCCCGACGCCGGGCCCGAGCTTCGCCTGTGCCTCGCGCAGCGCCTTGGCAAAGAGGCCGCGCACGGCGTCGCCGTCTCTCATCGCCATGGACTCGGCGATCTCGGGGTAGGTCATGCCGCAGAAGACGCGGTGCACCAGGACTTCGCGGTAGTCGTCCGGCAGCTCTCGCAGCGCGTCGCGCACCCTCTCATCGAGCTCCGCGCCGGCCGCGTGCTGGCTCGGCGTCGGCGTGTCGCCGGGGAGTTTGGAACCGCTGATCGTCGAACCGTGGTCGGCGAAGCGCTGGACTTTTTCCCCGCCGCGCTTGTGCCGCCGTCCCGCCCGCAACGTCATGCGGATCCGGTTCTCGACGATGGTCGCCAGCCAGTTGCAAAGCTTGCCATCCGATCCCACCTCGAACGTCGCAAGCCCCAGAAACGCGTCGGTCATCGCCTCCTGGGTGACGTCGTCCGCATCGAGGAGCTGCTGCTCGCTTCTTCCCAGGCGAATCGCAGCAATCCGTCGAACGCGGGGCAGGAACCGCTCGAACAAAGCCTGCATGGCCACGGCGTCGTTGCGGGCCCGCTGCAGGAGGTCGAGGGTGCGTTCTTCCGGTCGGTCCGACATCGGTGCGCCCCCAGTATCCCGTTCCCCGCCGGGAACCGGTAGCCTGGTCGCCCTTGCCTCGTCTGTTCTCCCGGTCGACGTCGCATGGACGACACCCGCGATCACCACGGAGCTCACCCCGACTGCACGGAGGGCCACCTGCCAGAAGCGCTGGAGCAGGCGGTCGAGGACCTTGCCGCGTTGCCCGCCGCCCAGCAGCAGGACGCGCTCGAGCAGCTCGCGACGGCGCACCCGCGCCATCGCGATCTGATCCTAGCCCTGCACTCGCTCCACTCTGCCGCCCACGCGGCCACGGCGCCGCCGGAGTTCATCGGGCCATACCGGATTCTGCGGCTCCTCGGCGAGGGCGGCATGGGGTCGGTCTACTTGGCCGAACAGCAACTGCCGGTGCGTCGTCGCGTCGCCGTCAAGGTGATCAAGCTGGGGATGGACAGCAGGCAGGTGATCACCCGCTTCGAGTCGGAGCGCCAGGCGCTGGCGCTCATGCAACACTCAAACATCGCGAGGGTCTTCGACGGTGGGCTGTTCGACGACGGCCGTCCGTACTTCGTCATGGAGTACGTCGATGGCGTGCCGATCACGGACTACTGCGAGCGCCGGGGCTCGGCACTGTCGGACCGACTCGAGCTCTTTCGGCAGGTCTGCGCCGGTGTGCAACACGCGCACCAGAAGGGCGTCATCCATCGCGATCTCAAGCCGTCGAACATCCTCATCACCCTCGAGGACGGTGTCCCGAGGCCGAAGATCATCGACTTCGGCCTGGCCCGGGCGACGGATGGGTCGCTGTCGGGCGCCACCGTGCAGACCCTCGAGGGCCAGTTCCTGGGCACCCCCGCCTACGTCTCGCCCGAACAAGCCGGTGCGGTCCGCCCCGATCTCGATACTCGGACCGACGTCTACTCGCTCGGCGTTGTGCTGTACGAGCTCCTGGTGGGCGAGCTGCCGTTCCGGTCGGAGGACCTGCTGGCGCTCGATCTCGTCGAGATGCAGCGAGTTCTGCGGGAGCAAGACCCACAGCGACCCAGCACTCGTGTCTCGACCGAGATGCTCGCGCGCGATGACCCCAGGCGCAGCTGGATCGGGTCGCTTCGAGGCGACTTGGACTGGATCGTGATGAAGGCGCTCGCCAAGGAGCCGGAGCGGCGCTACCAGACGCCCGCGAGCCTTGCGACCGATCTCGGCCGCTACCTAGCACACCAGCCGGTCGAGGCGCGGCCCACCAGTCTCGGGTACCAGCTCCGGCGCCTGACCCGCCGCCATCGCGCCGCGGTGCTGGGGATTGCGGCTACCCTAGTGGCGATCCTCGCCGGCGCCGGCGTCGCCGTGCACTACGCCGTGCTCAATGCCGGCCTCGCCAAGGCAGCAATCGCGGCACGTAGCAAAGCCGAAGAGAACGCTCGGCTCGCCACCGCTTCCGCGGCGAAGGCGAAGCGGCGCGCCCAGGAGCTCAACGAAGTCGCCGATTACCTCGACTCGCTCGTCACCGAAATCGATCCCACGCAGATGGGAGAGCTCGTGGTGGCAGAGTTGCTGGAGAGCTACGAGCTCGTCCTCCAGGGGAGCGGCGTCCCTGCGGCAACCGCCCAGCAACGGCGCGCCGACCTACGCCGCGAGCTCCAGGACATCAATCGAACCGAATTGGCTCTGCGCACGCTCGAGCACACGATCTTCGACCGCGCGGTTGCGGCGATCGAGGGGCGGTTCGACCCCAACACCCGAAACCACTACATGCTCCAGCTGCGGCTCGGCCATACGTTCGCTCGCTACGGCCTGAGCCAACGCGCGCACGACACTTATGCGTTGATCGCCGACAGTGCCATTGCACCCGTTGTCGCCGGGGAAGTTCACTTGGAGGCACGCCTGAAGCTGGGAACGATGGCGCGAATCATGGGGCGCGCCGAGGAAGCCCTCGAGATCCACCGCGCCGCGGTGGAGGATACCAAGAGGCTATTCGAGAAGAGCTCAGAGTCGTATCGGCAAACGATGCGCGACGTCGCCCTGACGATCGGGAACGCGGGCCATGCCGACGAGGGAGAAGCCATGCTGCGAGAGCTCATCGCCGACGCAGCGGGAAGAGAGGTCGATGGCACAGATCTGACGATCCAAGGCACGCTCGGTTTGTTGCTGTGCCACACCGGCCGCTGTGACGAAGCCTACGAGGTCCTGCGGGCTGCCCACGACGAGATGCAGAAGCTCTTGGCGGACGACGACCTGAACCTGCTGACCATGCGGGCCAAGCTGGGCCGCGAGGCGGTGCATACCGGTCGGCACGAGGAGGCGCGCGCGATTCTGCAGAAGACGACCGAGGCCTTTCGGCGCACATTGGGCGACGCTCATTGGATGACGCTCGACTGCATCTCCAACCTCGCGCAGTCCCTCCACGCGGCAGGCCGCTACGAGGAAGCGGCGCCGCTCCTGCGCGGGGCGGTCGTCGCGAGCCGGCCGGAGGACGGCCCAAGCCACGGAAGCTTGACACACGGGCTGGTGCGCCTGCTGGTGCAGACCGAGCTGCAGCTCAAAAACTACGCGGCGGGACAGTCCTGTGCAGAGACCGCGTTCGAAGGCGCGCTGTCCGAATACGGGCCCGGCGAGGAGCGGACGATTGCCTACGCCACGCTGCTGCAGAAGACCTTGCGCGAGCTCTACCAGATCACGGCGGACGAGGCGCTGCAGCCGCGGATTCGTGAGGTCGACGACCTCCTCAAGGCCTGGCGGTAGGCGGATGAGCGAGGTCTCCGTCAGGAGCTCGAGAACAGTCTCGCCTTGGCGTGCTCGATGATCCGCGTCACCGCCGGGTGCTTGACGCGACGCTCCGGCGAAATCGCGTAGAACACCTCGCGCGTGCGCTCCAGCTCGCCGAGCACGCGGACCCGGTACTGAGAGCAGACTCGGTCCGCAACCGCGGTGGGTGCCGGAAACACACCGACGCCCTCTTGGCCAAAGACCTTCAGCAGCGCGCTGTCGTCGAACTCACCGGCCACGACCGGCCGAATGCTGTGCGCGTCAAACCAGGACTCGAGCGTGCCGCGCATCGCGGTGTCACGCGTTGGCATCAAGAAAGGTGCACCGTTCAGCGAGGCCGGGAAACCGCGGCGCAACGTCTTCGCGAGTTGGGGCGCCGCGAACCACGACGCCGTCGATTCGCCCAGCACGTGGCTGCAGGCCTTGACGTCGAGGCCAGGTGACAGCGGGACATCGGCCAAGAGCAGGTCGAGATCGTGGACCGCAAGCGCCGCGAACAGCTGCCGCGGATGGTCCTCTCGGCAGACCAACCGCACGGGTTCATCGGCGTGTGTCGCGGGCAGTAGCAGCTGGAAGGTCACGAGCTTGGCCATGACGTCGGCCACACCGACCCGCAGCGTCGTAATGCTGCCGGTCGGCCGTGTCCGCACCGCGTCGAGCAGCTCGCGACCGGTTTCGAAGATCACGTCGGCGTCTGATGGTCGGCCGGCCGTCGATCAGCATGCAGCTGAAGAGCCTCGAGACCGCGATCGGGGAACCGCTGCTGCTCCGGCGAGGGCGCCGCCCCGAGCTGACGGAGGCGGGCAAGACGGTCTATGGCTGTCCAGGACCTCACGCCCGTCCTCGTTCTGACAAGCTCGACGAGCCTCCGGCCACGCGATCGAGCTGCACGTCCGCCAGCCGCGCACTTGCCGACTGCTCGTAGAGCTCGAACCGACAAAGTGGCGCGGGTTACGGCCTCGGATTCGCGGTCGCGTCTTTCGAAGCGGCGACGGCCCGGCAGCCGTCATTCGACGCCGACGGGGATGGCCCCGCCGCGGTTGAGCCGCACGTCGTTCGCGAACGGCCAGCCACCGGCAGGCTTGGTGCCGATCTGTTGCACGCTGATCCAAGAGCCTGCGTACGGAGGCGCGGGCGGTGGCGCGGGATACGGGTCGGTAGCGAAGCCACTCGACAGAGCCATTCGCACTTTCGGCGACTGGCCCGGATCGGTGGTCGCTGCCTGGACGAAGACGCTCCTCCCGAGCAAGGCTGGGTCGTGGGTGAACGTCACTCCGGTCGCCGCGGTGCCGAAGGGCCCACGCCCGCCGAGTGGGATCAGCGCGTCGGACGTGGTGAGCAGCGGGCCACAGAGCGAGGGGTGAGCCAGAGCGGCTTGGCCAACGCCCAGGAGGGCGACCGTGGCCGCTGCCCTGCCGACCGGGCCGGCCTCGATGCCCAGCCGCGACGTTTGGCCAATGGGTGAGATGGCCCATTGCGTCCAGCACGTGACTTCTGTCCCTGATCCAGAGAGCACGCAGCCGCTGCCGTACGCGGTGCCCGTGCCCCAAGTGGTCGACGCGGTCGTTTCCTGGTCAGCAGGTCGCATGCCGCCGTCGCCGAGATGGCCCTGCCAGTTGAGGATTAGGGCGTCGGCTCCGTTGTAGGCGAAAGGCGTATCGAGAGGCACGCGAAACGACCAGGGTGCGGGGCCGGGCCCGCCGGGTCGTTGGTCCATGCGGGTAGGCTAGTGTCCTGGATCAGAAATTCCTGTGCAGAGGGTGCGTGACCGGACGCTGCTCGCAAGAAGCACCGACGCAGGCATATTGGTGGATACGTCGAGGAGGTGCGACGCAGCGAGCGGTGGCCGGACGGGTGCCATCTGT
>JBCCGH010000273.1:0-9497 GCA_039029375.1 Planctomycetota bacterium | reverse complement strand
CCGCGGATGGTGTCGTCGCCGCGTCCGCCGCGGAGAGTGTCGTTGCCCTGCCCACCGTGGATCTGGTCGTTGCCGGCGCCACCGCGGATGGTGTCGTCGCCGCGGCCACCGCGGAGAGTGTCGTTGCCCTGCCCACCGTGGATCTGGTCGTTGCCGGCGCCACCGCGGATGGTGTCGTCGCCGCGGCCACCACGGAGAGTGTCGTTGCCCTGCCCACCGTGGATCTGGTCGTTGCCGGCGCCACCGTGGATGGTGTCATCACCCTTGCCACCGCGGATGACGTCGTCGCCCTTGCCGCCGTAGGCCTGGTCGTTGCCCTTGCCACCGTGGATCGTGTCGTTGCCCGCACCACCGCGGAGTGTGTCGTTGCCCTTGCCGCCGCGGAGTGTGTCGTTGCCTTCCTGGCCGTAGAGGGTGTCGTCGCCCTTGCCGCCGCGGATGACGTCGTCACCCTTGCCGCCGCGGATGACGTCGTTGCCCTTGCCGCCGCGGATGATGTCGTCCCCGGCCCCACCCTGGATGTAGTCGTTGCCCTTGCCGCCGGCCAGCGTCAGGTTCTCATCCACATCACTGTCGACGAGCATGACGTCGTTGCCATCGCCGCCGCGGATGACCAGATTCTTGGCCTCTTCCTGCGAGAAGACGTGCTCCTCGCCGTTGACCGTCACCTTCACTCCGCCACCGCACTGCTCGGAGACGTGGATGATGTCGTCGCCGGCTCCGGCGTCGACGATCACCTGGCCGTCCTCATGTGTCACCGTGGCCTCAGGCGGCGGCGATGGCGGCTGGCACGGGCTCGGCGGAACGGGAGGCTGTTGGGGGCAGCTGGTCAGTTGAGTGGTCTGGACGTGCATCGGTCGATTTCCTTCGCGCAAGAATGGTTGTTCGTGGTGCCCGGGGGCCGCGAGGCCCGCGCCGGACAACCAGGTGATCTGGCTTGCGCGCCGCGCGTTGCGCGGTGGCGGGGTGCTTTTTGCCCGCTTGCTGCCGCGGCCGCGCTCGGAAGAGCGGGCCGGGCATTTTTGCCGTCTCCCGTGCCTCAGCCGCCCAGCAGGGCGGATTCGGCGAGGGGCGCGACGTCCAGGGTGCAGCCGGGCTCGCTCAGGGCGACGTGGCCAGCCACGGCGGGATCCAAGTCCAGCGGCTGCACGTGCCAGGTCGCGTCGACGAGGCGGTTGGAGTTGGCGAAGGTGTTGATCCGCTCGAGATCCACGGCGATGCCGCGGCCGTCCGCCTTGGCGACCGCTTCCTTGTAGCTCCAGACCCGCGCCAGCTCGGCGCCGGGCTGCTCGGCCGAGTCCACAGCCATGCGCTCCGCCGGCGACAGCGCGCGGCCGAGATCCTCGGTCGGTTGCCGGGTGCGGTCGTCGACGTCGACCCCGATCCGCCCGGTCGGGGTCGCCGCGCACACGGCGATGCCGGCGGAGTGGGCGAGGCTGAAGTCACCCTCGATGGGGAGGCTGGGCCGGCCCGACGCGCTCCAGGTGAGCTCGGCGAGGAGCGTGGGATCGAGCCCACTGCGCACCAGGTACTCGCGCAACAGCAGCTTGACCAGCAGGGTCATCTGTCGATCGCGCCAGTCGTGATGATCGGGGAGCCGCTCGACGATGTGGTTCGGCAGCTGGTCGCGCACCCGGGCGAGCGTCGCCGCCGGCCACTCTGTTTCGGTCTTCGACCAGAGAACGCGCACCGTGCTCGCCATGGCTCAGCCCCCTTGCCCACTGCGGCTCTTGCGCAGGGCGGCGGCGATGGTCGTCGTGAGGATCGGCAGCATGTCGGATCGCTGCGCCTCCAAGAAGAAGTGGTCGCCGTCGAAGATGTGGCAGGCGAACGTGCCGGCGGCGTGCTCGCTCCAGGGCTCGATCTCGGTCGCCGTCGCGACCTTGTCTTCCCGCCCGCCGAAGGCCACCACCGAGCAGGTGAGCGGCGCCGCCTCCTGGTAGCGATAGCTCTCCCACAGGTGCACGTCGGCGCGCAGGGTCGGCAGGATGACCTCCAGCATCTCAGGGTCGGAGAGGAACTCTTCGGGCGTCCCGCCCATCCAACGCACCTCGGCCAGAAAGCGCTCGTCCGACGTGCGCGCTACCGGCGGGCGCGGGTGCGGCAGGTGGGGCGCCCGGTGCCCGCTGGGAAAGAACGCCAGCGGCGTCTTGCCGCGCTCGCGCAGGAAGCGCACCAACTCGTAGCCAACGACCGCGCCCATGCTGTGGCCGAAGATGGCAAACGGGCGGTCGAGCAGTGGCTCGATCCCCGCGGCGATCTGCGGGACCAGGGTGTGCACGTCGTCGACCGCGGGCTCGACGAAGCGCGTCTCGCGGCCTGGCAACTGGACGCGGCAGACGTCGATGCCGGGCATGCCCTCGCACCACGACTGATAGAAGACGGCGCCGCTACCGGCGTGGGGGAGGCAGAACAGTCGCGCGAGGGCGTTCGGCGAGCGGCCGCGTGCGGCGATCCAGGGCTGTTCGGTGGTGGTCATCCGTCGTCGTTCTCCGATCGGCGTCCCCTGATCATCCCGCCCCGGCGGCCTCGGACAAGAACGCGTCCAACATGGGCAGGAACTGCTGCGGTTGCTCCAGCCACGGCATGTGGCCGCAGCCTTCGAGGACCGTGAGGCGCGCCTGCGCCAGCGTCTCGACCCACTCGTGGGAGCCGGCGAGCGGGACCGGGTCGCGGTCGCCGTGCCAGATCGCGGTCGGCGTGGCCAGGCCGCGCATCTCCTCGCGCCAGTCGTAGTCGCCCAGCGCCTCCATGACCTTCAGCATCTGCTGATTGACGATCTCGGGGTCGAGGTTCGGGGCGACGCAGGGCGAGGACCGCATGTGCCGTAGCGCCTCGCGGTCCGCGACGTAGACCCCGAGGATCAGGTCGTGGTAGAAGCGGCACCACGCCTTGGGATCGCGCGCCCGCAGGCCAGCCCGTCGCTGCTCCTCCAGCCGCCGCACGGCGGCTGGATCCACCCGCCGCCCAAACGCGGTCAGGTAGCCACGCCAGTGCGGCTGCGCTCGGGGGGCAATCGGGGCAATGAGTGCCAACGCGCGCACCCGCTCGGGGTGGGCGAGTGCGAAGCGCGCCGCGATGGCGCCGTAGTAGGACCAGCCGAGCAACGTCACCCGGGCCTCGCCGGCCGCGTCGCACACCGCGGCCAAGTCGGCGATATCGCGCGCCAGCCCGATCGCCGTGTCCGGAACCGCGTCGGAGAGCCCCTGGCCCCGCACGTCGTAGCACCGCAGCCGCCGGCCCTGCGCGAGCGGCGTCAAGTCTTCGCCGAGCCAGCTCAGCGCCGGCGCGATTACCAATGGCCCGTCGCTGCCGAGCTCGCGCACCGCGAGGCGCGTGCCGTCCGGGGCGCGGACGTCGCCTACTTCCTCGGCAGCCATAGCTCCAAGAGGATCAGCACGATGAGGCCGACCGAGCTCGCCAGCCAGAGTGCCCCGGCCCCGGCCATGAGGGGCACGACCGAGATCGCGTACCGCGCAAGGAACCAGCCGCTGAGGTCGAGCAGCAGCCCGGCCCCGCTCGTCAGTGTCAGCAGGCCGACCAGCCCGCGCGACCATCGCGTGGCCAACCCGAGCGCCGCCAGGAGCAGCGATAGCGTCCCCATGCCGAGCGCGTGCGTGTGCGCGGACGCGACGACGATCTCTGTGGCCGTGGGCGTGATGTCGCGCGAGATCGACAGCTTGGCGACGTCGTCCCAGTACTCGAGTGGCACGCGTTTGCCGATCGGGTCCCCGGCGTCGCGCGCGTGGCAACTGAGGCAGCGCACGTCGAGGATCTCGGCCGGCGCGGCCTCGCCGAGCTCCAGGTTGTCGTAGTCATCGCTGACCCGATCGCCGCTCAGCCATTGGAGCAGCGCGGTGCGATCGGCGGCCGGGAGTCCTTCCGGATGACCGCTCTCGAGGGCCGTGACGAGCGGGGCACTGCTGCGGATGCCGTGATAGGCTCCGCGCAGGTCGTCGAGGGTCAGGCCGGGCTGCTCGTCGCGGTTCTCGTAGTGGTGGAAGAGGTGGGTGACCGACGTCGCCAGACCGAGCCCCACGGTGCACAGCAGCAGAGTCAGGCCGAGCCGGCCGGCCCACGGCAGGCGCCGCAACGACAGCTCCGAGAGCGGAAGTTCCACCGTCATCCGACCTGGAGGAGCTCGGGCGTGATGTGGACGTCGACGCCGGACGTCAGTGCCTGGTTGGCGGAGATGCCGATGACCGTCGACCGGTAGCCCTCGGCAGCGCTACAAGCGACAGGCTTGGCCTCGGTCACGCTCTTGATGAAGTCGGCGAGGCCATACCACAGCGGTGGCTGCGGTAGCCCGATGCCTTCCTTGAGCTTGCCTTGTTTGGCGAGCTTGGTGGCGTCGGCGATGAGCGTGATGCCTTCGTCGTTGTGGAACGCTTCGCGGTTGGCGTAGACCTCCCAGCCCTGCGTCGGCGCGTCCGCCTCCTTGAACATCCATCCCGACGTCCAGGCGAGCTTGATCGTCGCCATCGAGCCATGGAAGACTTCGTAGCGCCCCTCGAAGGAGTTGCACAACGAGGCTTGCCAGGAGAGCTGGGCGCCGTCGGCGAAGCGGAGATCACAGACGGCGGTGTCCGGGACTTCGCGGCCGTCCTTGTGCAGCCGTACCGCGCCGTTGGCGCGCACGTCGCTGGGATACGCGTCGAGAAACCACGAGATCGCGTCGAACTGGTGGGCGCCGAGCTCGCCCGGCAAGCCGATCGACCGTGACGGGTCGAGTCGCCAATTGAGCTCGTGCTCGCGCGCCGCGTCGCTCGACGGGATGCGCCAGCTGGTCTTCTCGTGGTCCTGCGCGCGCAGGCTGATCACGTCGCGCAGCGTGCCCGAGCGCAAGAACGAGCGCGCCAGTTGGTAGATCGGGTTGGAGCGAGCCAGGAACCCGGCTTGGAAGACCTTGTCGGCGCCGCGCGCGGCTTTGGCGATCGCCGCGGTGTCTTCGACCGTGTGCGCCAGCGGCGCCTCACAGTAGACGTGCTTGCCGGCCGCGAGCGCATCGGTCACCACCGTGCGGTGGGCATGCGTGGGCGTGGCGACGATGACCGCGTCGATGCCGGGCTGGTCGAGGAGCTGTCGGTGCTCGGCGTGGGCCTCGGCGCCTTTCGCGCGACGCGTGCCCGCGCGCAACCGCGCGGCCGCGACATCGCAGATCGCGGCGACACGCACTTGCTCCATCTTCTGCAGCTCGGCGAGGATCGCGCGGCCCTGCCGCCCCACGCCGATCAGGCCCACGGTCAGCGGTGCGCGCGGCTGTCGTCCCGCCAGCTCGACGAGGGTCGGCTGGATCGCGACCGCGGCGACCGCACCCGCGGCCTGCTGCAGGAATTGCCGGCGGTCGGGCGCGGTGTCGGGGGAGGGCTCGGACGGTGTCGTCATGATGCGAGGGAGCGGGTGAAGAGGGAGGGAGCGGTGAACTGCCAGTGCAGGCCCCCGCTGGCGTCGGCGCGGGCGATGGCGCCGTCGGCGTCGCGGGGGAGTTGGTCCAGGGCGGCGCCGGCGACCAGCGCCGTGGACCACGCATCGGCCGTGGTGGCGCGGTCCGCGACCACCGCGGCCAGCGCGACGCCGTGTGCGGCGCTGGCGCGTTGCCGCGGGTCCAGGATGTGGCCAGCGCCGGCGTCATTGCGGCGCCCGTGTGGCGCGGAGACCGACAACGCGCGGTCGGCAAGCTCCACGCAAGGAGCGTCGGCGGCAGTGCCTAGCTGCACCCGCCAGCCCGCCCCGCCAGGCGGCGCGCCGATCGCGATGGCCGTGCTGGTGCCGGCATGCAGGAGGCCCGAACGGACGCCGTGCGCGGTCAGCAAGTCGCGGGCGAGATCGAGACCGTGCCCTTTGCCGATGCCGCCGAGGTCGAGCTGTAGCCCTGGGTGCCGAAAGCACACCGCGCCGCGCTGCGGGTCGAGCATCACGCCGTCCATGCCGATGGGGGGCGAGCCCACGGCGGGCCCATCGTGACCTCGCGGCGCGTGCAGCCCCAGCTCGCGCATCAGCGGCGCGACCGTCGGGTCAAAGCACCCCGCGGACCGTCGCCAGACTTCGGCACACGTTGCCAGCAGTTCGTACGTGTCCTGGTCCACCGCGACCCACCCCTGGTGGGCCCGGCGATTGACATGCGACAACAGGCTGGACGGCCGAAACGCGCTGAGGCGCTGCTCGGCGTCGAAGACTTCGGCCAACGCCGCCTCGCCGGCGGCGCGCAGCCCAGCGGCATCCGCGCGGTCGGCCAAGACCAGCTCGATCCGGGTGGCCATCGCGTCTGCCGCGAGCCGCAGCATCACCGGCTCAGAGCCTGCAACGGAATCCACGATACAGGCACTGAGCCATGCTGCTGGCGCCGCTCCGCGTCGCGGAGAGCGAGTAACTTCGCCAAGTCCTCACACCGCCCGTGCGCGCATGGCCTCCGGATCAAACGCGAACGCCTTGCCGTCCCACATCGAGCGCGTCGCGAGGTCGACGACGACCATGACCTGCGTGGCGAGCTCGACCTGTCCGAGGTTGGCCTTGCGCGTGCGCATGCACGACAGCCAGTCGAGGCGCATCCGGTCGTGGTCGCCCGACTGCGGCGGGCACTGCAGCGTCTCCTCGTCGATCTCCTCGGCGTAGATGCGCTCCGGGCGCAGTGTGCAGTCTTTGCTGCCCAGGAACAGCGACGCCCGGTGGCCGCGAATCATGGTCTCGTCACCGCGCTCGTTGCAGGTGGAGCCGGCGATCCGCATCGTGTGGCCCTTCTCGAACTGGACCAGGATGTCGACCTGGTCGTGGTTCTCCATGGCCTTGTCCTTGTAGTGCCCGCCGACCGCGACGACCCGCACCGGCCAGCCCTGATCGACCGCGAACATCATCGGCGTCATCATGTGTACGAGCAGATCGCCGCAGATGCCCGTCGACCACGCGCGGTACCGCCGCCAGCGTGCGTAGACTTCCGGCGACCAGTCGTGCTGGCCCATGGGGCCGCACCACCGATCCCAGTCGAGGTTCACGCCCGGCTCCCACGATTCGTCGATGTCGTAGTAGAGCCACTCGCCGGTCTTCGAGTTGCGGCAGTAGCTCGCTTGCGAAGAGGTCGGCTTACCAATCGCGCCATCGGCGATGAGCTGGCGGGCCTTGTGGTACTTCTCGTGGGTCAAGAACTGCGTGCCGACCTGCACGATCACGTGTGGGTTCGCGCGCTGGACTTGGTGCAAGCGCAGGGCGCCGGGGAGGCGCAGCGTCATCGGCTTCTCGACGTAGACATCGAGCCCGCGAGCCACTGCGTCCTCGACCATTGGCGCGTGCCAGTGCTCGGGCGTGGCGATGAGCACGCCGTGCAGGTCGCTGCGCGCCAGTAGCTCGGCGTGGTCGCCGTAGCTGTCCGGCTTGCCCTCCTGCAACTCGCCGCACTTCTGTTGCGCGTTCTCCAGGCGCGACTGGCACACGTCGGCGAGCGCGACGATGCGGAGGTCTTCCTTGCCGTCCGCGGCGAGCTGGAGAAGGCTCGAGCAGTGGGCGGTGCCCATGCCGCCGGTGCCAATGACGCCGATGCGGAGTGTCTCGTCCGGCCTGGCGCGCGCTCGCTCCGCCGCCTTGGGCAGCGGTCGGCTGCTGCCGAGCATCGAGCAGCTGCCCAAGAGGGGGGCGGCACCCGCGGCTGCGGCGGTCGTCGCCAGAAACTGCCGGCGCGAGGGACGAGAGGAGGACGAGGTGGGTGGCTTGGCCATGGCGCGACGTTCGCTTGCGGGACTCGGCGAGCCGTGACTTGCCCACCGGGGAGTGTGCCGCAGGTTAGCCGCAGGGATCGTCGCGATCCACGCGCCGGCGCTCGGCTTGACCCAGCGGCTTCGCGCCCAACAATCGCCCGGCACCCCGCCCGCCCCCGAGGTCCGCTCATGACCAGAATCAACATCGCCGTGGCTGTCTTTCTCGGCCTGCCCTGCGCGGCGCAGGACTACGGCCGCGGCCCCGTCGAGGCCCATTACGAGGTGCGCGCCGAGCGCGTCGAGGCGGTGGAGGGTGAGATCCCGTTGTGGGTGCGCCTCCGGATCAGCGATCCGCCGGGGACGCGGTTGGTCTTCGAGATCCCGGTGTGGACGCCGGGCTCTTACCGCCTTCGCGACTTCCCCGACCGGATCCATGAGGTCGCAGCGCGCGGCCCCGATGGGCCCATCGACGTGATGCGCCTCAATCGTCAGGCCTACGAGCTGCGCCTGCCGCCGGCGGGCGACGTCGAGTTCACCTACCGGGTCGACCTGCGGGACAACGACCGGTTCATGATGCGGGGACCCAAGCGGCGTTGCCTCACCTACGAGGGGCCGCAGGTGTACATGTATGCCCGCGGTCTGAAATCCGTGCCGTGCCACGTCGACTTTGCGTTGCCCGAGGGCTGGGAGGTCGGGTCGGGATTGACGCTAGACCCCGACGGCTCGGGCTACTTTGCCGACAACTACGACTTTCTGGCGGACTGCCCCGTCAAGCTCGGCGCTTTCCAGAAGTGGACCTTTGAGTCCCACGGCACGCCGATCGACGTCGTGCTCGACGGGCCGGCCGATCTCGAGCTCGATGACGCCGCCTGGCTCGCCAACATTCAGAAGATCACCGACGTGCAGGGGGACCTGTTCGGCGGCTTCCCGTTCGCGCGCTACACGTTTCTCTTCACTGCGGCGCCGCGTGGCGTCGGTGGTGGCCTGGAGCACCTGACGTCGACCGCCATAGGCCTGTCAGCCGCCAGCCTCGCGCGCTCGCCGCGGACCGGTATGGGGGTCACGGCGCACGAGTTCTTCCACCTGTGGAACGTGAAGCGCCTGCGGCCGCGGGCGCTCGGCCCCTTTGACTATACGCGGCCGAACCGCACGACTGGGCTGTGGCTGATGGAGGGCGTCACCAGCTACTACACCGAGGTGACCCTGGCGCGTTGTGGGCTGCGGTCGGCCGACACGTTCTGGCGTTCGATGGCGCGATCGATCAGCGGCCTGGAAAGCGCGCCGGGCCGTCACCACACGAGCTCGGCGATGGCTTCGTTTTCGGTGTGGGATGCGAAGCCGCGGGACCGTGCGGTGAACTACTACACGTCGGGCTCGGTGCTTGGGTTGCTCCTGGATCTCGAGATTCGCTCGCGCACGGACAATCGACGCAGCCTGGATGACTTCATGCGGGCGCTGTATGCCGTCTGCCGCGATCGCGGCCACGGCTATGACGACGAGGACCTGGTCAGCATCGCTAGCACCACTGCTGGGGCCGACCTCTCGGAGTGGTTTGATCGCTACGTCACGGGCACGGTGGTCCCTGACTACGCGACCGCCCTCGGCCATGCCGGGATGACGTATTCCGGCGAAGAGACCACGCGACGAGGTCTGCGCGGGCTGCGAACCGGCGCCGCGGGCGGCGCGCCCATCTACGCCGATCCCGACGCCCGCGGGGTCGAGGCCGTGCTCCGGGCGTCGGGGCGCGTGGTTGAGCTCGACGGCGAGCCGGTCGCGGATCGCGACGAGCTGGTCGAGCGCCTGGCCGATCGT
>JBCCGH010000272.1:0-9500 GCA_039029375.1 Planctomycetota bacterium | reverse complement strand
TGTCGACGGCCCTCTGCGCCGCTCGCGGCGTTGCGTCTCCTCGACTTGTCCACCAACAAGCCCTGCGTCGACAGCGCCTTGCGAGCGGCACACATGGCTCGCCGACTTACGCAACCAACTTCCGACACACAACACTAGCGACGAATGGTCTCGGTGAGAGCGCCGGTCAGACGCGGGGTCGCGGGGTCGTCGAGGTCGACGATCACCGCCTGCGCGTGGAGCGGAAGGCCCACCAAGCTCGCGAAGTCGGGAATCGCCAGATCGACGTTCGAGCCCGCGGTGCCCGGAGGAAGGGAGATCGGGGGCAAGGCGAGCAGGGGGGGCATCAGCCGCAGCGCGCCCAAGCCCGGGATCGACACCGGGCTTGGGAAGCCAGCACCTGCGAGCAACACCGCGCCGACGTGCCCGGGCGACGCCTCGGCCGCCGCCTCGAGCAAAAACGTGTGCACGCGCCCCACCGTCGGCACGGTCGGCGCGCTCAGCTGGCGCCGCAGGTTGAGCAGCAAACGGTCGCTGTGCAGCAGCAGCGTGGGCTCGACGCCGATGCCGAACACCACGTCGCAATCCCCGTCCCCGTCCACGTCGCCCACGGCGACGGCCTGGCTGTCGTCGTCCCCTTGGGGGAGCCATTGCGAGCTCACATCGACGAAGGTGCCCGAACCATCATTGAGGTAGACCCGATTGGGCGACGGATCGAGCCCTTCGTTCGCGAACACTGCGTCCAAGTCGCCGTCCTCATCCAGGTCGGCGACCGCAAGGCCGTAGGATCGACTGGTGTCCAGGGGCATCTGAGCGGTGGCGTCGATGAAGCGGCCGGCACCGTCGTTTCGGTAGAGCCGATTGCGGGTGCTGGTGCCCGCCATCACGTCCAGGTCCCCATCCCCATCCACGTCACCGACCGCCACCGCGTAGCTCCAAACCGGGTCGACGGGTAGCCGGGTCGCGGTGACGTCGACAAAGAAGCCACCGCCCGTGTTTTCATAGAGACGGTCCTGGGCGGTGTTGGCGAACAAGAGGTCGGGATCGCCGTCGCCGTCCACATCGCCGGCCGCGACGCCGAGGCTCGTGTCGCTGTCCGCCGGCATGCGCGCGGCGCTGGCATCGACGAACGTCCCTCCGCCATCGTTGAGGTAGAGGTGATTGCTCGTAAACTCCTTGGCGACGACCAAGTCGAAGTCGCCATCGCCATCCACATCGGTCAGGGTGAGCCCCTGCGTCGGCTCGAACGACAAGGGAAGCTGCGCGGATGCGTCGGCAAAGGTGCCGAGGCCGTCGTTGAGCCAAAGGTGGGGATTGCCGCTGGTGCCGATCACGAGGTCGAGGTCGCCGTCGCCGTCCACGTCCCCAGCGGCCACGGCCTGGGTGTCCTCGCGGTCGAGCGGTAGGCTCGCGGCCGTCACGTCGGTGAATGCTCCGGAGCCGTCGTTGCGGTAGAGCCGGCTCTGGCTCGAGGGGAACGGCCCGGGGCCGACCAGTGGAACATAGCCGTTGCCCACCAGCAGGTCGGCATCGCCGTCGGCGTCGACGTCGACCAGCGCGACCGCCTTCGCGTTTTGGTCATCGACCGGGATCCGGGTGGCGCCGACATCGACGAACGAGCCGCGGCCGTCGTTCAGCAGCAAGCCGTTCTGGCCGACTAGCGCGGCGGTCGCGATGTCGAGGTCGCCATCGCGGTCCACGTCGCTGAGCCGAACGTCCGTGGCCACGCCGCCAGGCGGCACGCGGCCGGCGGTGGCGTCCGTGAACCAACCTGTGCCGTCGTTCAGCAGCAGGGTCCTAGCCACGACCAGGTCTTGGTCGCCGTCGCCGTCCACGTCGCCGGCCCGGACCGGGCCGTCGATCGGCGGCAGCCGTCCGGTCGCGGCAAACGTCGCGCCGTCGTTTCGGTACAGCCGATCTTCCCCCACGTTGTCGACCACCAGGTCCAGATCGCCGTCGCCATCGATGTCGGCGAGCGCTAGCGAGAGGGTCTGATCGCCATTCAACGGCAGCCGTCCGCTCACGTCCTGGAAGTGGGCATTGCCATCGTTCAGGTAGAGCCGATTCGGCGCACCGGCGCTCGATGTGGAGTTGCCAAACACGATGTCCAGGTCTCCATCCGCGTCCACGTCGCCGAGCGCGGCGCACGTGGTCTCCTGTCGGTGCGGCGGTAGCCGATCGGTGGCATTCACGAAGCGGCCGGCCCCCTGGTTGAGGAACAGGTTGTTCAGCTCGCCGAACACGCCGTCATTGGCCACCATCACGTCGAGGTCACCGTCGCCGTCCAGGTCGCCGAGTTCGACCGCGCTTGTCTGCCCCTCGCCCAGCGCCGTTGCAGTCGTCGCGAAGTTGCCGGCGCCGTCGTTCACCAGCAGCTCGTTTCGAGCCGGAAGCGGAAAGATCGAGAACGTCCGGCCGGTCCCGTACACGAGGTCGTTGTCGCCGTCGCCGTCCAGGTCGCCGAACGCCATGGCACGGGTCATGACGCTCTCGAGCGGCAGTCCAGCGGTCGCGTCGACGAACCTCCCCCCTCCCTCGTTGCGGTAGAGGCGGTTCTGCTGCGCCGCCGGGTCACCGTTGGCGACCGCGAGATCCGGGTCGCCGTCGCCATCCACATCGCCAAACGCCAAGGCGATCGACTGCTCCAGGCTCAGGGGCAAGTTGGCCTTGAGCAGCAGGCGCTCGGTGAGACGCGACTGCGCCTGGATCGAGCAGCCGAACAGGCAAAGACACACCGCGGAGCGCGGGATAGGGGTGCGAGTCACGAACAAAGACCTTTCGGTGCAGAGGCAGCAACTCCACTGGACCGAAGCGCTCACGGGTGCTTCCAGATTCTGCCGAGCTCCGTGTGCCCGATCGGCAAATGGGCGTGGTTCGGCACGCCTTGGAGAATCGCCCACTCGGCCGGCACGACGAGAGACGCCGCCTTTTCCTGAAACGACGCGCGCGCCGACGGGCACCCAGAGGCGGACCTGGCCGCGTCCTTTCGCGGCGCACCCGCCATGGCAACCTCCTGCCCGACGAACCGGAGTAGCGCGTGGCAGGGATCGGCGAGGGACGCGACCGCAGGCCCCTGCGCTGGCCGCAGCTCGCACGAGCTGCAGCCGTGCTGATCCCGCGCGCCTGGCTCTGCGCTGCCGCCCTGGCTCGGGTCTGGCACTTCACGATCGACGACGCGGCCCCCCCGATAGAGCAGAGCCAGACTCACGCGTATGGGAATCGACTCTCGAACACCATCAGGTCGTCGCTCATCGATGTCGCTGATCGGTGGCTACTCGATCGTCACCTCGAGCGCGTTGGAGAACGACAGGCCGATGCTGGGACAGCCGCCAATCGCCGCGACCAGCCACTGCGCAAAGAGGGTCTGGCCCACGAGGCTGGGCTCGGTCAATGGCGCGACGAGGGCCGCGTCGCCGCGTGGGTCGGTCGTGAACGGCACCGCGACGAGCGGTACGGGCACCAGCCTGCAGCCACTGCAACGGAACGGCGCTGCCGTCGAGCCGAGCAGCAGCCAAGCCGGCGCCGATCGTTCGGCGTTGCGGAGTCCCAGCCCGAAGGACGGCGCCCCGACGGCCGCGCAGGTCGCGATCGCCTGCCCCCCCAAGCCGCAGCCGCCGCGCCGGTCACGCACTGCCCCGTCGTCGGCGCGAAACGCCCGCGCCGACGTGAGGTTCGTCGCGGCGGCGCGCTGTCGCCACCACAGGGCGACGGCTTCGTCACCGCTGCCGCCGGCGCCACGTTCGCTGGCGAGCTGCAGCCGGCGCTCGGAGAAGGGGCCCGTGGCGATGGGGAATTCGCCTTCACACGGCCCGCAACTCAACGCCTCCACGGATGTGGCGTAGAGATCCCAATCGCCACTGCTGAATTGCCGGGCAAAGCCGACCAGGAAGGACTCGCCGAGCCAAGCCACGGTGGGCTGGGCCTCGTTGACCCCCGGCTGCCCCGCGACGATGCGCTCGGCGCCGACTTTGGCGCCGCCAATACCCGTGTCATATGTGACCGTGCGGCACGCGACGTCAGTCCTTGATGCCCCGGCCTCGGTGGTGACGTAGGCGACGACCCAGTGCGTGCCGTCGCCATCGACCTCCGGGGAGCGTTCGTTGGACGCGCTGGTCGCGATGGGGAACTCGGGCACGAGGACACGGAGGTCGCGGTCGACGATGGCCGCGTAGACGTCTCCCTGGGCCGTCGGGTCCTGCCGCTGCCACGTGATGAGGTACCGCCCCAGGTCCCCGCCGGCGGCGGCGATTCTCGGCACCGAGTCCGCGGTGGCGGACGTGGTCAAATCAATGTTGCCGATGGCGGTCAGCGCGGCAGTGTCGACGTCGTAGGCCCGGATGGTGCCGAATACTGCGCTGTCGACCACGACGATGGCCCCGTCGTTCGCGGGCGACGCCTCGCCGCCGACGTCCAGCGAAAAGACATCGTTGGCGCCGTCCAAGCGCGATGGCCCGCGCACGCCGCCGTCGAGTTCCAGGGCGGTGAGTAGCACGTAGTTGCCGTAGTAGAACGCGCCCGCGTAACCGATCAGGAACGCATCGTTGCCTTGGATCGCGGCGACCTGATGACCACTCCCGTAGCTGACGGAGTTGAATCGAACGTAGGTTCCAAGCGTGCCGTCGGCCGCAAACAGCTGGCCATGGACGTTGTCCTGCTTGGCGCCCGGCAGCGTCACCGTGAATGCCGCGAAGTACTGATCGGTCCGCGGGTTGTAGGCGACCGACCCATCCCTGCCATTGGCGACCGGGAACGCGACGCCGCTCAACGGAGGTGCTTGGGCGCCGATGCTACAGGCGAGGAGCAGGGCGCCGGTGAGGCCGCTGGCCAAGGGGATGGGCTGCATTGATGGCCCTTGGTTGGGGAGGGATCCAGCGTCCCAGCGATTCTAGCGATTCGGGGAAGTCGCGGTCTCGAAGGTCGGTGAGGAACCGCTTGGCCTGGCGGGGCTTCGTGAGTGGATCTGTTTGATCTGGCCATACGCGGGCTCGGCGAGCAACTTTGCGTGCCGCTGCCGCCGGGCGCTGTGAGTGGAAGTGGCCCACCTCGTGGTCATGGACAATGATCCCTCACCGGTAGTAGCGATCGACGATCGCCTGTCGGCTTTCGTCATTTGGAGGGATGATCACCCAGTCTAGCGCGAACTCCCCCAGGGGATCCAACGAGCCCTGGACCGCCGAGCTCTCTGCTACCTTGATTCCATCCATGTCGGATTCCTCAAGAGTCTCCACTGATTCGATCAGAGCGCACTCGCGAGGCGCCAGCCATGGTCGGTGCGCACCACCGTGAGTGCTCCGACGCCGGTGTGGCTACGGGTGCGGTTGCGATCGAATGCGTAGCGGCCCCGGACCAAGGCGACGTCGCCGTCGAGCGGGACCGTCGGTCGTTCGAGGACGCCTCGCGCACTTCGCCTCCATCGTGAGCAGCCGCTCCGCTACGGCAGGATCTGGTCGGCTCTAGCGTTCGAGAACCGAGCCTGAAGCGAGGTCTCGCCGATGAGCGCCTGCGAGTAGATCGTCGCCCCAGCCAAAGCCGGCTCCACCGGAACGCGCAAGGTAAATGAAGCAACGCCCGCGGGCTGCGGAATCAGCACGACCGGTAGGGCCACGAGCGTCGCGGGGTCGAGGCCGAGCTCGCCCCACATGGGCAAGGCGATGCGATCCGGGGCGGCGGCGATCAGCGGGATGGCGAAGTCAGCGGCCCGCGGGGCCGCCGCGCGGCGTCGAGACCGCGTGACCTGGCGACCGTCATGCGACGTCAGCTTTCCGTCTGGCAGCAAGTCACCGTGACCGGCACCGACATCGCAGGCACCGTGATCATGAGCGATGATCCGGCCTTCGTAGTCGACGACGTGACCGCGCTGTAGGCACCACGAGCCTGGCGGGCGCCCACCGTCGCCCCAATCATCGCTCTTCGCGGATGTCGATTCCCGACCAGTCGATCGACTCGGGCGTCGTTACACCGCGGGCGTCGACGACGATGTCGGCGAATGCTTCGAGCGGTCGGCCATCGATGCGGTCACTCGTGAGCACGCCCTGCATGAGCTCGATGTGGTACGAGCCAGGGGGAACCTCCTCGAACAAGGCGACACCGTCGACGACCTTCACGCCCTGCAAGAAGACGTGGCGGGCGAGCCCCGACGAGGGGGCGAGCAGGTGCACGCGGAAGTGATTCGGGCTTTCGAGCGTGAATTGCTGTGGATCGGACTTCGGTACCGCGGGCACGTTCACCTTCAGTCGCACCGTGTGCCCCGTCGCCACCCGCAGCTCACCCAGGTCGAGGACGCCGTCGTGCGCGGTAACCTTGAGAGAACGGGTGACAAGGGGTCGACCACCGTACCGGTGGATGCGCAGCACCCAGTCGCCCGGGGGGACGAACGGGATGCGGAACTGCCCCTCTCCCTCGAGGAACACGGCCGTCACGTCCGAGTCCAGGGCCATCGGCGACGGGTTGAGCATCGCGGCCGTAAAGCTGGACTGCGAGAGATAGGGGTCGACGTGTGCGGTCTCCGAGCGGAACAGATGGAGGATCGTCCTCGGCGCGCGGCGTCGTTTGCGCGGATCGAGGGTCGTCGGAGCGGGCGGCAGACCGGCGAGATCGAAGCGACCGGTGACGACGGCGCCGGGGAGCGCGATGTCGACCTGCAGCTCTTCGGCCGCGGACGTCACGACGACGGGCACCGGCGGTGCCGCCACGACCGAGTCGGGCGCGCGGGCGTAGATCCAATAGGTCCCCGGGCCGTCGAACAGGAAGCAGAACGCGCCGTCCTCGCCGGTTCGCTGGCGCGGCGAGTAGTTGCCGGCGTGGCTGCTGTCGAAGTGCCCGAACTCGCCCATCCCGACCGGCCCGCCGCCGAACGCACCGCGCTTCTCGCGCAGCCAGTCCTCGGGTCGCGAGCCGCCGGGCGGGGTGGCAATGCCGAATACCTGGATGCCGGCGACGGGTCGGCCTGCGGCCGTCACGATCCCCCGAACCCGAGCGGCGCGCGGCAAATCGAGCTCGACTTGTGTCGTTTCCCCCGCCATCAGCACGACCTCGACAGACTTACCGTAGCCACCACCAGCGAACCCGCTCGCTGAAGACATCACCGGAATCACGTTGGGAGGTCGTTTCGTCGCGTCGTCTTCGCGGCTGCTGTCGCGTCGCCAGAGAGCGAGGGAATAGCGACCCGCCGGCATCCCGCCGCGATGGAAACGCCCCTGCGCGTCGACCGGCGCCGAGACGCCCCCCCGGCCGGACGCATCACCTACCGGATGCATCCGCACGAACAGCTGACAGTGTCGAACCTCCGCGGGGTCGGCGAGCGTTCCGGCGATCGCGGCGGCACGGGGCAGGACGATCTCGACGGGCCGGGCGACGTCGGCCATGCTCGGTCGAGACCCGGACGGCAAGTGATCCCCCGATCGAACGCCGATGGCGATGCCCGTGCGGTCCGGGTCGGCGACGAGCGGCAGCGCGATCTCGGCTCGGCCACCGGCGTCGGTCGGCACGTTCGCCGCTAGCGCGCCGTAGGACCCAAGCGCCTTCCGCAACCAGCGTTCGTCGTCGGAAAAGCGATGGGCCTTCGACCGGGTCATCTCGTGAACGAACACCGAGGCGCCCTCGATCGGCTCCCCGAGGTCGTCGCGCACGACCACCCGAACCGCGACATCGAAGGTCTCCGGCAGCTCGACGACGAGCGGCTCATCGCCGGGCTGCCAATCGAACCGATGGTCCTCGACGACTTCGATGCCGTCGACGCGCACCGTGAGCTTCCAGCTCCCCGGCACGAACCGCGGGACTTCGAACCTCCCGCCGTCGCCGACCGGGAACTCCTCGTAGGCGAGATCGTGCCAGTGCGGCGCGGAGGTCGTCCCCCCCCCGAACTCGACCGTGGTGGCCCCGCGTGCCCCGCGGATCTCACCGCGAAGCGGCGCGGCCCGGTGAACGGTCAATCGTTGGAACGACTCGCGGGCCGTTGGGCCCCGCAGGGCGTGCGTCTCGTACATCACATAGCGCGGGTCATCGACCGCGAGGCCGCCGACCGCCGACCCGACCGACCGGAGCTCGAACCGACCGTCGACGTCGGTCGTGACTCCGAGCCGCGGCGACCTTGTGCGACGCTCGACCGGGACCACCCGAGCCGAGGCCACCGGCGATCCGTCTGAGAGGACGACGCGGCCGCGAATCGGCGGTCCTCGCTTCAGCTTCACGTCGCCGAGGTCCGAAACGGCGCCTTCTCCGAGTGTGCCCTTGACGACCTGTGGCTCGAAACCCGGGGCTTCGACGCGGGTGGCGAACTTACCCGGAAGCTGTCGGCCGAGCTCGAACTGGCCGTCGGCGCCCGTGACGACGCCCGAGTCGGGATCGAGCTGTTCGGAGTCGATCGTCTTGTGGTCGAACGACTTGCTGTACCGTGACCCACGTCCGGCGAGCACCCATGCGTCCGCGATCGGAGCTCCGGCCGGATCGACGACGCGACCTCGCACAGTGGCGGGCGCGGGGATCGCGATTTCGCCGAGGTTGGTCGTTTGCTCGGCCTGGATCTGCACCCACCGAGCGGCGAGACCGGCCGGGGCACGGTCACCGTCGATGTGCAGTCGGTAACGACCAGACGGAACGGCGTAGAACGCCGCGTGCCCGGCGGCGCCGGTCGTCGTGCGGTATGCACCCGCCTCCGACTTCGCCGACGGGCGCAGGGTGAGGGCCAGGCCTGGCGCGCCCTCGCCCCCTTGAGTCACGCGCAGCTCAAGTTCGGCCGGCTGGGACGCCTCGACTTCACGGCGAGCGACGGGGCCGGCGACGTCCGCCTTGGTCGGGGAGCGATCCGCGGACCTGTCGTCGTCGTCGCCGGCCGCGTCGTCGTGTTCGTGCGATGAGACCCGCTGGACCACGCCATCCGTGGGACTTGACAGCGGGTCGTCCCAGGACAACGCATACGCCGCGGCAACGAGGACGGCGAACAAAGCACAGCAGGCGATCCATCGCCCTGGTGACGGGTTCTTCACAGTGAGCTCCAGAGTCGCGGCCCCACATCTCCTAGTGGAGTCGTCGCCGAAGTTTCGTTGCACTAGTCCTCGAACGGACGTCGCCCCGTGCTCATTGCAGGGGCACTTCCTGCGCGTTGGCGAACGCCAGCCCGGCGCACGCGCCGGGCGCCGCCACGAGCCATCCTTGCAAGAACACGGCGCCGTGGCCATGCGCGTCCGTCCTTCCGGCGGCCAGCGCGTTGCTGCTCACGAAGTTCGGCACCAGGGTGCATGAACGCGAGGTTCTAGCGGCCGCCACCGGCGACGAAGCGGCGGGGCCCTGGCTCAGCTCACTGCGGCCGAATCGCGGACGCGCTCAAAGCCCACCGCCAGCGCCTGCGTCGTCCAACCGAGTCCTAGTGTTGTGATTCAGAAATCTGGGGCCATATCCACGGCCCTCAGCGCCGCTCGCAGCGTTGGGTCGTCCTCGCCGTATCCACCAATATGCCTGCGGCGACCCGCCTTGCGACCGGCGCCGATGTCTCGCGGATAAGGCCCCATCTGCCTGAATCACAC
>JBCCGH010000271.1:0-9680 GCA_039029375.1 Planctomycetota bacterium | reverse complement strand
GTTTGGCCTCGGCGCCAGCTATGTGACCTTTGATCTCTCGCAGTCTGCGGCGGTGAACGTCCTCTACGACGAGCGGGCAACGCAGCTGCCGGCGTGGCTCGACAGCTTCACCGCGACCGGCGAGAACTTCAGCGGCTACGACGTCTACAGCCGGCTCTACCCGCCCGGGCGCGTCGCGCTCGGCGGCAATGCCAACCCGCCCATGGCCGGTGCGCAGAGTATGTACGGTGTCGCCGTCGTGGCCGCGTCCGCGGCGCCGGTGTGTGGTCCTCTGCCGATGACGCCGGCGGCGACCGGCGCGACGGTCACCTTCCGGGGGTCGGTCGTCTCGGGCACGCCGCCGTTCACCTACTCCTGGGACTTCGGCGACGGCTCGCCGCCGACGGCACCATCGGCGAGCCCGGTCGCCACGCACGCGTTCGCCAGTTCGGCACGCTACACGGTCGTGCTGCGTGTGCAGAACGCCGCCGGGACGACGTCGTGCGCGGCCGTGCAGATCGTGCACGATCCCGTGACGGCCGTGGCGCCGACCGCGTCGACGACCTTGCTCTACGAGACCGGGCGCGTGTACTGCGTGAACGCCGACCAAGACACGGTGTCGGCGTTCGGTGCCGCCACGATGCGGAAGCTGTGGGAGCTGCCGACCGGCGCGCACCCGCGCACGTTGGCGCTGGCTTCGCGGGAAGAGCTGTGGGTGCTCAATCAGGACGACGCGACGATCACGGTGATCGGCACGTTGTTCGGCGTCGTGGAGCGGACGATTGCGCTGCCGCGCGGCGTGCGACCCTACGGGCTGGCGTTTCGCCCCGACGGCGGAGCGGTGTTCGTATCGCTCGAGGCGCCTGGGGGTGTGCTCAAGCTCGACCGGACCGGCGCGGTCGTGGCGCGTCGACACCTCGACGGCGCGGCGCGCGGTTTGGCCGTGAGTCACGACGGGACGCGCGTGCTGGTGACCCGGTTCCGCTCCTCGGCGCCGGCGACGACCGGCACGGTGTGGGAGCTCGACACGGAGACGCTCCGGCCGGCCCGAAGCCGCTACGCGCTGCACTACGATCCCGGCCCGGACACCGAAAGCAGCGGCCGCGGCGTCCCCAACTACTTGACCTCGGTGCGCATCAGTCCGTCCGGCACGAGCGCACTCGTGCCGTCGAAGAAGGACAACACCGCGCGCGGTCTGTTCCGCAGCGGTGAGCCGCTGACGTTCGAGAGCCGAGTGCGGACGATCGTCTCGCGCCTCGATCTGGTGGCCGGCGCCGAGGCCGCGGCCGCCCGCGTCGACCTCAACGATCGCGACATGGCCCAGGCGGTGGCGTTCTCGCCGTTGGGTGATCTCTACTACGTCGCCTGCCAGGGCTCCAACGTGGTCGACGTGTTTGACACGGCGAGCAACGCGCTGGTCGCGACGTTGCCGGTCGGTTTCGCGCCGCAGGGTTTGGCGATCGATACGGCGCGTGAGCGGCTGCTGGTGCATAGCTTCATGTCGCGTTCGATCCAAGCGTTCGATCTCGCCGAGATGCTGAGCGGCGTGTCCTACGTCGCGCCGTTGGCGTATGACGTGGACACGACGTCTGGCGAGGCGCTGTCGTCGACCGTGCTGCTCGGCAAACAGATCTTCTACAACGCGGACGATCCGCGGATGAGTCTCGACGGCTACCTGAGCTGCGCGTCCTGTCACCTCGACGGTGACCACGACGGCCAGGTTTGGGACTTCACGCAGGGCGGCGAGGGGCTGCGCAACACGATTTCGCTGCTCGGCCGCAGCGGCCTTGGTCATGGCCGCCTGCACTGGACCGCCAACTTCGACGAGGTGCAGGATTTCGAGCACGATATGCGCGATAGCTTTGGCGGGCGTGGGTTCTTGACGGCGGCGCAGCTGGCGGCGGCGCCCACCCCGCTCGGCCCGCCCAAGGCCGGCATGAGTCCGGAGCTGGATGCCTTGGCCGCGTACGTCAGCTCGCTGCGCACGATGCCGGTCAGCCCCTTTGCCGCGGAGGTCGTGGGCGAGGGCCGACCCGGCGCGGCCGGTGGTGATGGCGCAGCGGGTGCGGCAGGGGGGCTTGGCGGCAGCGTCGGTAGCGCCTTGGTCGCCACGGGGCGCGCGCTGTTTGCGCGCTTGCAGTGCGCCTCGTGCCACGTGCCGCCGAGCTACACCGACGGCCTGCGCCACGACGTCGGCACGATCCAGCCTTCGTCGGGCCTCGGCCTCGGACAGCCATTGCCCGGCGTCGGCATCGAGACGCCGACGCTGCTCGGGCTGTGGGGCTCGGCACCCTACTTCCACAACGGCCAGGCGGCGTCGCTCGACGAAGTGCTGCGTCATCCGTGGCACGGTGGCGCGGCGACGCAGGCGTTGACCCGAGCGCAGCGCCAGGCGCTCGCCGACTACCTGCGGGGGCTGCGGTGATGGCGACGCGGCGGCGCCTGGTGCTGGCGCTGCTCGGTGGCGCCCTGGTCGCGCCAGCCGGGGCGCAGACCAATGCGTCACCGGCGCGTACCGAGTTCGCCCCTTCGCTGCGCGAGGAGCTCGACGCCGTGATCGGCGCGCTGGTCGGTCGCAATCGTGCCGTCGGCGTCGCCGCCGGAGTGCGCTACGGGGACGCGGTGTGGACGGCGGGGGCCGGCCAAGTGCGTCGGCCGGACGGTGCCGCACCGGACGCGGACACGCGGTTTGAGATCGGCTCGATCACCAAGGTCTACACCGGCGTTCTCCTCGCGGACGCCGTGGAGCGCGGCGAGGTGCAGCTGGCGGATCCGGTGGCCGACCACCTGCCCGAGGATCTGCCGGTGCCGGTCGTCGAAGATGCCCCGATCACGCTGCGCGACCTGAGCACGCACCGCTCGGGTCTGCCGCGGATGCCGCAGGGGTTTCGTCCTGGCGATCCGGTGCAGCCCTACGCCGACTACGACGCCGCGGCGCTCTACGAGACGCTCGCCGACCTGCGGCTCCGCGTGGCGCCGGGCGTGCGCTACGCGTACTCAAACCTCGCCGTCGGCCTGCTCGGCCACGCGCTGGAGCGGGCGTCGGGCACCGCCTACCCGCAGCTCATGCGGCAACGCGTGCTGGCGCCGCTCGGTCTGAGCGCGACCGAAGTCTGGACCCCGGCGTCGGGGCCCCGGCCGGCGGCGGCCGCCGCGGTGCACAACGCCGCGGGGCAACCAGTGCAGGCGTGGCGCTTTGACGTGCTGGCCGCCGCGGGTGCGATCACCTCGTCGGTGGCCGACCAGCTGCGCTTTATCGATGCGAACCTGGGCCGCCTAGAGCTGGACTCGGACGACCGTCTGGCCCGCAGCCTGGCCGTGGCGCGTGAGGTGCACAGTGGCTCGAGTCCGGGACCCGAGGTCGGGCTGGGCTGGCACCGCGATCCGCGCCGGCCGGGCTACGTCTGGCACAACGGCGGGACCGCCGGGAGTCGGAGTTTTCTAGCGCTCAACGTCGAGCGCCAGGCCGGCGTGGTGGTGTTGTCCAACACGAGCCGCTCGGTCGACGCCGCCGGCTGGCGGTTGCTCGAGATCCTTGGCGCGCTGGAGTAGCGCTCGGCGCCGTGCCGCCCTACTGGGCCGCCCTACTGGGCCGCCCTACTGGGCCGTCCTGGTCGGGCCGCCCTATTGGGGGCCGATCGTCAGGTCTTGTGCGTTGCTGAGCACTAGACCCGCGGCGCCGCCGAAGTGCGCGGCTTGGGTGTAGATTGTCATGCCGGACAACGCCGAGAGGCTCGGGATCGGCAACGAGAACTGCGCCTCGGGCCCCGATTGGAAGGGTAGCTGCAGCAGCTCGCCCGGCGCCGCGCTCGGGTCGACCAGGAGCACGTAGCCGCGGAAGCGCGTCCGCAACGGCGCCGCAAAGCCGAACAATCCGCCGGTGTTGTGGCCGGAGCTGGCCACGTCGACCGATGCGGTCACGGTGCCGCCGAGCACCGGGCGGGTCGCCGAGTAGGACAGCGGGTTGTCGCCGGCGTTGCGCGTCGAGACAAACGCCGCGCCGCTGCGCATGGCCAGATTGGGCCGCCACTCTTCGAGCGTGCACCGCATGCGGTTGGCCTGCTCGGCCGTGAACTCCCACATGCAGGAGTCGTCGGTGTAGTCCATGTAGTTGTGGATCGGGTCCGGGGAGCTACAGGACCGTGACGATGGGCAGCCGAAGCGCGAGCCGCTCTCCGGCTGCGTGTCGCAGATGCGGTCGCCGCTGGTGTAGCAGTTGCTGCCGCCGCAGCCGCCGTTGAACGTGTGGTAGAGGCCCAAGTAGTGGCCGACCTCGTGGGTTGTCGTGCGGCCGAGGTTGAACGGCGGGCCGATGGGACCCATCCGACCGACCGTGTCCCACTTGACGACGACGCGGTCGTTACTGCGCCCGACGATCGAGCCGCTCTGTGGCAGGTTGGGAACGTAGCCGAGCGCGCCGCCGGCCTGGTTGCTGTAGATGTTCAGGTAGCGGTTGGGGTCCCAGGCGAGCGACGTCCAGTAGGAGCCACGGTCGGCGAACCACGTGTTGTTGGTCGAAGTCGTAATGCCGGTGCTCGGCCGGCCTTGGGGATCCGTGGTGGCGAGGAAGAACTCGATCCCGGTGTCGACCCCCGGGGCGCCGCGGCTGCCGGCGATCGCGCGGAAGTCCTCGTTCAGGATGTCGATCTGATTCTGCACCTGCGTGGCGGACACGTTGCCCGCGCCCGATGTGCTGCGGATGACGTGGACTACCACCGGGACGCGCCAGACGAAGCTGGGTTGGTATTGCGGCTGCGGGGTCGTCCGCGCCGCGGTGCAGTCGCCGGGGCCGTCGGGAACGATGCCGGGGGCGTCTGGGGTGCCGCAGCGCAGCGGCGGCGGTGCCGTTTGGCTACGGGTGGTCGAGGTGAGCAGACCGGGGGCGAGGAGGCAGGCCGCCAGCAATGCCGGACGCGGCCGAAGGGAGAAGTGCATGAGGACGCGTCGAGGAGAGGGACACGGGGCAGGAGCGGGCGAGGCAGGAGCCCCAAGCGTAAGCCAACTCAGGCGTTCCGTCATGCTGCCCGGTGGCTGCCTGTGCCGCGGTCCAGCCTGGACGGGTCACGAGCCTTCTTCCTCGACACCCAGCAGATCGTCCAGCGTGCGGCGAGCGACGGCGTGGTAGCGCGGCCGCGCCCGAGCGTAGGTCGCGCGCGCCCGGGTGAGCCCGTCGACGCCGGCCTGCGGCGGCGACTTGACCAGGGCCTCGTAGAGCGGCTTCAGGAACTTCCGGCGGCCGACCCGCAGCAGGAACTCCTCGAGCGCCGGGGCGGCCGGGGCATACCCGGCGATGGTGGCGCGTTCGAGCCACGCCGCGAGGATCTCGCTGTTGCCACTCTTCGTGAGGGCGAAGCGCGCATCGAGCCGCGCCAGCTCGTCGGCGTGGATGTCCGCGGGCAGCGTGGCGAGAAAGCGCAACCACTCGTGGGTCGTCCAGTCCCCGGCGCCCAGCGCTGCGAGGTCGGCCTGGTCACCGCCGTCGCGCCACCGCTGGACCGAAGCCTCGACGGCCTCGAGCCGCGGACTGCGCGGGCGCGGCGCCGCGCTGGGCAGCCCGGGCCGGCGCACCCAGCGATCGACGTCGATGCCGGCCGCCGCGGCCGGGTCGTGGGCCAGCAGATTCTCCTGCAGATAGACCAGGAAGTGGCCGGTGGTCACGCTCTCGAACGCGTGCTCGTCGAACCAGGCGCTCAGGAACGCATCGAAGCGCTCGCGGCCAAACCGTTCCTCCAGCAGGCGGAGGAACGCGGCGCCTTTGTCATACGGGACCGACGTCATGCCGTCGTCCGGGTTGCGGCCCTCGAGATCGACGTGCAGCACTTGGTCGGCGGCTGGCAGCTCGGCGAGCTCCTTCTCCAAGCCCTGTAGCCCGAGCAGGATCTCCATCTCGGCGCGCTCGCGGCCGTAGATCTCCTCCATGATCCGGTGCTCGAGATAGACCGTGAAGCCTTCGTTGAGCCAGAAGTCGCGCCAGGTCGCGTTGGTCACCAGGTTGCCCGACCAGGAATGGGCGAGCTCGTGGGCGATCAGCGCGACGAGCGACTTGTCGCCGGCCAGGATGGTCGGCGTCGCGAACGTCAGCGTGGGGTTCTCCATGCCGCCAAACGGGAACGCCGGCGGCAGGACCAGCACGTCGTAACGGTCCCAGCGATAGGGGCCGAACAACCGCTCGCACGCGGCCAGCATGTCGTCCATGTCCGACAGCTCCGCCGCCGCTTTCTCAACGATGCTCGGCTCGGCCCACACCGCACAGCGCGGGGAGATGTCACGCGAGGCGAGCGTGCCGCAGGCCAGCGCCAAGAGATACGCCGGGATCGGCCGAGTCATGCGAAAGCGGTGCGTGCCGTCGCTGTCTCGGCTCCGCTCACCCGCGGCCATGACGACCGCGAGCCCTTCGGGCGCGGCGACGCGCGCGTCGTAGGTGATGCGAACGCCCGGCGAGTCCTGCAGGGGGATCCAGCTGCGCGTGAGGATGGCTTGGCCCTGGGTGTAGAGGAAGGGGCCCTGCCGCGCGTCGGTCTGATCCGCGTCGAGCCACTGCAGGGCGGCGGCGCCCGGATGCGTGCGATACTCGATGGTCACGTTGCGATCGCCGGGCCGCAGATCGATCTCTAGCGGCATCCCCAGCTGCGGGTCGCGGGTGCCGAGCCGGTGTTCGCGTGGCTCGCCGTCGTCGCCGCGAACCGCGGCGATGTGCAAATCCATGGTGTCGAGCCGCAGCGGCGCCGCCTGATCGATGCGCTCGAGGGCCAGGGTCGCCGTGCCGCGCACTTGCCGTTGGTCGAAGTCGAGCGCGACGTCCAGGGTCAGATGGCGGACGCGGACGCGATCGGGTCGGGCAAAGCTGTGGACGTCCACGGGGTTGGTCTCGGCGGGCCGAGGCGCGGGGGTTTGGCAGGCCGCGAGCAGGAGGGCGGCGCCGACGAGGAAACATCGCATGAAGCCCACTACGTGTATCTCTGCGGCCGGAGACACGCGAGGGCAGGCGCCAAGAAGCCGGGGCGTGGGTTGCGCGATCGCGATCGCGAGGCGCGTGGTGCGAAGTTTCTTCGACGCCGGAAGCGACCGTGGCGGTCCGTGCACAGGGCTTCGGTCGGCGAGTGTTCGTTGGCGTCGCCCGACCCGTGAAGCGCGGCCGGGTCAGGCGCTCGGGGCCCGATCAGTGATCCGTACTTCGCACCGCGATGCCCAGCATCTCAAAGCGTGCCCCGCGCACCAGCGGGCCCGAGCCGACGAAGGCCCGCGCCGGGAAAGGGCCCTGGAACCGTGTGCGGTAGACGCGGTTCCAGACGTCGTAGAGCGCGACGTCGGTGCAGAACACCTGGACTTGGACCAGGTCGTCCATCGTGAGATCGGCACGAGCGAGCGTGGCGGCAAACCCGTCGAGCAGGAGGTTGGCTTCTGCCGCGGGGTCCGCGGGCGGGGCGCCGGTCGCGGCATCGATGCCAAGGTGGCCGGCGACGTAGAGCGTGTCTCTGACGAGAACGGCGGGGCTAAACGGCGCGTTGCTCCCGGTGGTGCTGGGGAAGGCCTGCGGCTCGGCGGGCGTGCTGCGGCGATTGTCCTCGGTGGCGGCGCAAGCGGCGAGCAGAACCCCGAGGATCGGGGCGCAGAAACCCAAGGTCTGACGGAATGCGGTCACGCGGCGTGCTATGTTGGATGTCCCTCGGGGTTGACCGCCCCGCGCGCGCTTCGCACTCGCCACTCCGTCGAAGCGCTGTGGCCCCCTCGTCTTGGTCGGTTCGCTGATCTCTCGGGTTGGCTCATGTACTCTGTTCATGGTCTCACGTTCCCTGCTGGTGCGAGGTCGCTTCGGGCTTGCTCCCCAGCCCCGAGCCTAGCCGCTGCGCGTGTCAGATCACGAGGGTGCGCCAGATGAGGGGGGGCGCCAGATGAGCGGCCGGCGGCTCCTCGAGGTCGCGGTGGTCGCGGCGTTGGTCGTTGGCTATGCGCTCGTGCACCGCGCGTACCTCGTGCCGGTGATCGGCGGCTCGGATGCGAACGGCTACCTGATGTGTGCGCGGATGTTCGCCGACCACGGGCGCTTCCATCAGCTCGTCACCGACCCGTTCTCGTTCGTCGGGCAGATGTGGGTGTTCCAGGAACACGGCGTCTACTATCCGAAGTACCCGCCGCTCCTCGGCCTCTTGGTCGGCACGGTAATGCGGGTGTTCGGCGATGACGCTGGGTTCGCTGTGAACTCGCTGGCGGCGGCCGCGGCGGTGGCCGGCGTCTACGTGTTGTGTCGCAGCCGGCTCCCGGCGTGGGCGGCGGTGCTCGCCGCTGTGGCGGCCGCCACCAACCCGGTCCTCAACTCGTTCGCCGTCCGGCAGCATTCGCATGCGCTCAGCACCGCTTGCGTGACGTGGTCGTTTGCGCTGCTGCTGTGGGCGACGCGGCGCAAGGCCGACCGGTGGAGCTTCGCCATGCTGCTCGGCTCGGGGTTCGCGCTCGGCTACTCGATGGGCGTCCGCTATCCCAACGCCCTGCTGGCGGCGGCGGCGCTGTTCTGGTTGTTGGCGTTTCGGCGTGATCGGCGCTGGCCCCGAACCGCAGCGTGGCTCGGTGGCTTCGCGGTGCCGTGTGGGTTCTTGGCCTTCTACCATTGGACGACCTTCGGCTCACCGCTGCGGACGGCCTACGCACTCACCCACGAGCAGACCGGGTTTCGTTGGTTCTGGATCGTCAAGCACGTGAAGGACTACCTTCCCGGCCTGGCCACGCACGGGGTCGGGCCGTGGCTCGCGCTCTCCGGCGCGGGCTGGCTGGGCCTGTGGCTGCACTGCCGGCGCGAGGGCATCTTCTTCACGCTGTGGATGCTGCCGTTGGCGTTGGTCTACATGGCCTACTACTGGCTGTTCGACGGCCAGGAGGTCATCTACATGCGGTTCTTCCTGCCGCTGCTGCCGGCGCTGCTGCTGCTGGCCATGCTGTTCGTGCAGGAGCTGCGCGGCCGGTTCGCCGACGACGTGCGCCGCTGGCGCTGGGGAGTCGCGGGTCTGCTGCTCGTGCAGCTGGTCTGGGGCGTGCCACTGTCGTTGGCGGAGATGGAGCAGCGCTATGCCCTCCACGATCGCATGCATCGGCGGATCGAGTTCGTGCGAGAGCACGTGCCCTCGGGGGCCGCGGTGATCAGCGAGATCAACCTCATCGACTCGCTGAGCTTCGATCAGCGCTACACGCTCTACTGGAGCGAGATCCTCGCGCAAGATGCGCTCCGCTACAGTCTGCATCGGGCGTTGGCCGGCGGGCTCGACTCGCATCAACCCGCGCGCCTGCAGCAGTGGCGCGATCTGCTGCTCGATCTCGAGCCCGAGGAGTTCGACCGGCGCATCCGGGGCTGGCTCAGCGAGCGGCTCGCCCAGGGCCGGCTCTTCTTGGTCGCCAAGACCACGACGATCTTGGCCACCCGCGAGGCCTATCGCGACTCCTTTGAGCTGCGCGACGTGGCCCAGCTGCCGGGCTCGCGCGACCGGTTCGTGCTCTACAACCCCGCGGAGATGAATCGCGTGCGACCGGCGACGCAGATCGTCGAGTTCGTGCAGAGTCGGTAGCTAGGTACTAGTGTCCTGGATCAGAAATTCCTGTGCAGAGGGTGCGTGACCGGACGCTGCTCGCAAGAAGCACCGACGCAGGCATATTGGTGGATACGTCGAGGAGGTGCGACGCAGCGAGCGGTGGCCGGACGGGTGCCATCTGTG
>JBCCGH010000270.1:0-9723 GCA_039029375.1 Planctomycetota bacterium | reverse complement strand
CCGCTCGCTGCGTCGCACCTCCTCGACGTATCCACCAATATGCCTGCGTCGGTGCTTCTTGCGAGCAGCGTCCGGTCACGCACCCTCTGCACAGGAATTTCTGATCCAGGACACTAGTGTGCGGCGTCCGAAATAGGGGGCATTCTCCGCGGCCGAGAACGGCCGTCCCGGCGTTGCCGCGTCCTCGACGTATTCACCAATATGCCGGCGGCGCAGCGCCTTGCGACGACCGCCCTCGCCTCACGGATAACACCCCATCTGTCTGACGCAGCACACTAGAGGGCGCCAAAGCGTGGCCTCTGTGCACCGGGCCGCGGTCGCCTTTTCGGCGGTGGCCCTCTCGGTGGTGCCGGCTGGCTGTGCTCGGCGGGACCACGGTGTGGCGCTGCCGGAGTTTGCGGCGGCGTTGTCCGGTCGTAGCGCTGTGGTCCTGTGGGCCGACGCCGGCCCTGTGCCTCCGGCCGTGGCACAGACCGTGGCCGCGTTCGCCGCAGCCCTCGACCTGGCGGCGCCCCAGCGCGAGGGCGACGCGATCGCCTACGGCGCTCCCTCGCACATCAACGTGGGCTGGCCGAGTTTGAGCGCCTCGCTGCTCTTCAGCGAGGCGCTGGATCGGGCGGAGGCGCCGGCCGCGTGGTTCCTGTATCTCGATCTGCAGCTCGTCAGCGAGGCAGCCCTGGCTCGCTTGGCCGACCTGGCCCCGGAGACCGCTCACCTCCAAAGCCCGCTGCTAGACGCGCTGTCGCTGCAGTCGTTGCGCTGGCTCTTTCTGGCGGGTGATCCCAACGCGGACCGCGTAACCGCCCGCGGCGTCGTCGCCACCTCGGGCACCACCGCCGGCTTGCCGGGGCTGCTCACCGTCCCGCCGACGGTGCGCCCGACCCCGGTCGCCGCGCCCTGGCCGGACGATCCGCAGGCGCGGCTGTGGCTGCGCGCGATGGTGGCGCCAGCGGTCCTGCAGCGCATGTCGCGAGCGGTGCGTGGGCGCGACCTTGGTGGCGACCTGTTCGCCGGCGCCGCGGCGAGCTCGCTGGGAGTGCTGGATCGGGTCGTGGATCGGCTGGACGGCGCCGTGCGCGCCGCGGTGGATCGGCGTGGGCGGCCCACGGTCGCATTCCACGTGCGGGACGAGGACGTGGGGGGGAATGATCCGCCCTTGGGCGGGCGACTGCCGGTACGCGACGGCTGGTTGGTGCTTGGGCCCGGCGAGCCGGATGGAGACCCGCCGCCCGATGCCGCGTCCGTGACCGAACCAAAGTCGGCGACCGGACCGTGGCTGCAGCTGCTCCTGCGGCCCGCCGCCGACAGCGACACGGGCAGGGGGCTTCGCGTGCAGGTCGTCGGCCGAAGCCGCGATCGCGCGGCGGTCGAGGTGCAGTTGCCGCTATAACCGAGGCATGTCGTCGCCCGTCTATGAGCCCAAGCCCGAGCTTGCGGCGCGCGCCCACGTGGGCTCGATGGCCGCGTATCGAGAGCGCTACGCGAAGTCCTTGGAAGACCCTGAGGCGTTCTGGGATCGCGAAGCCGCGGGACTGACGTTCTTTCATCCCTACGACTCGGTCCACGCCGCGGACTTCCACAGCGCGACGTTTTCGTGGTTTGCCGGCGGCAAGCTGAACGCCTGCCACAACTGTGTCGACCGGCACATCGAGGACCGCGGGGACCAGGCAGCGATCCTCTGGGCCGGCGACGCGCCGGGGGACTATCGGACGATCACGTATCGCCAGTTGCTCGACGAAGTCAGTCGAATGGCCAACGTCCTGCGCGCGCATGGGGTGCGCAAGGGCGACCGCGTCTGCCTGTATCTGCCGATGATCCCCGAGCTCCCCTACGCGATGCTGGCGTGCGCGCGCATCGGCGCGGTGCACTCGGTCGTGTTCGCGGGATTCTCGGCCGAGTCCCTGCGCGACCGGATCGTCGACGCCGACTGTCGGGTCGTGATCACCGCCAATCAGGGCCTCCGGGGCGGCAAAGTGATTCCGCTGAAGGACACCGTCGATCAGGCCGTGGACGGGCTCTCCGTGAGCTCGGTGCTGGTTGCCCGGCGAACCGACGCGCCGGCGACCATGCGCGAGAGCCGCGATCATTGGCTCGCCGACGAGTTGGCGAAGGAACGCGCCTACTGCCCGGCCGAGTGGATGGACGCCGAGGACCCGCTGTTCGTCCTCTACACCTCGGGCTCGACCGGCAAGCCCAAAGGACTGCTCCATACGACCGCAGGCTATCTGCTCTACGCCGCGCACACGCACCAGCACGTGTTTGACTGGCACGACGGCGACGTCCACTTCTGTGCCGCGGACATCGGCTGGGTGACCGGGCACAGCTACATCGTCTATGGGCCGCTGGCGAACGGCGCGACCACGGTCATGTTCGAGTCGGTGCCGACCTATCCGGACGCGGGCCGCTACTGGCAGGTCATCGACGACCTCAAGGTCAACATCTTCTACACCGCCCCGACCGCCCTGCGGGCGATCCATCGCTTCGGCGACGAGCACGTCACCAAGTCCTCGCGGGCGTCCCTCCGCGTGCTGGGCTCGGTGGGCGAGCCGATCAACCCCGAGGTCTGGGAGTGGTATCACGACGTGGTCGGCGACAAGCGGTGCGCCGTCGTCGACACCTGGTGGCAGACCGAGACGGGGGGCATTCTAATCACGCCGCTCCCGGGCTGCACGCCGGCCAAGCCGGGTGCTGCCACGCAGCCCTACTTCGGCGTGCGACCGTGCCTGGTGGACGACCAGGGCCAGGAGCTCGAGGGCAACGACGTGGCCGGCAACCTGTGTTTGACGCAGGCTTGGCCGGGGATGGCACGCACCATCCTGGGCGACCATCGCCGGTTCTTTGAGACCTACTTCGCGCCGTTCCCCGGTCGGTACTTCACCGGCGATGGCTGTCGCCGCGACGCCGACGGCGACTACTGGATCACCGGCCGGGTCGATGACGTGCTCAACGTCTCTGGCCATCGGCTCGGCACCGCCGAGATCGAGAGCGCGTTGGTGGCGCACGAGACGGTGGCCGAGGCCGCGGTCGTCGGATTTCCGCACGACATCAAGGGCGTGGGCATCTACGCCTACGTGCTGACGCGGGGCGACATCACGGCGGACGCCGCGCTGGTGGCGACCCTGAAGCAGCAGGTGCGAACGGTCATCGGGCCGATTGCGACGCCGGACCGCATCCTGATCGTTGGCGGCCTACCGAAGACTCGGTCCGGCAAGATCATGCGCCGCATCCTGCGCAAGATCGCGGCGGGCGAGTTCGAAGACCTGGGCGACATCACGACGCTGGCGGACCCGAGCGTGGTCGAGGCCATCGTCGACAGCCACAAGGCCTCGTCGTAGGCCGGCTGGGGTCAGCCAGCACCGCTCACGCCTAGGAAGTACAAGGCCGTGCCGACTAGCCCGTAGCCGATCACCTTGTCGAACGTGTTGCTGAACGCGAATCGCCAGGGGATTTGCGCCCACACCGAAAGGGCGAAGTAGACCGCGACGCAGGCGAAGACGCCCATCCCGACCGTCAAGAGGACGTGCGGTCCCCATCCCGTCAGCTTCGCGCCGGCGAACGCAACCGCCAACGAGCAGCAGAACGCCTCGGTCAGGTTGATGGCGAAGCCTTGCCCAAAGGTCTTGCCCTGCATCGCCGGGCCGCTTTCGAACCGGACGATCATCGCATTGGGCCCTTGCCGCATGCGGGCGTCGAAGGCGGGGTCGTTGAGCCCCTTCTCATACGCCGCAAAGTGGGGCAAAGCGTAGAAGGCGCCCGTTGGCGGCACGCGTGCCAACGCGTCGGCCACCTCAGCGGCGTTGGGCAGCGGCACGTAGTCGGCCTTGTGGTGCTGTAGGCCCATCCACGCGATGGCATTCCACACGAAGAAGATCACCGCGCCGACGCCGGTGCCGATGAGAATCTGCGCCCAGTCCATGGCGCGGATTGTCGGCGCGCGCCGCCCCGAAGCAACGGTCGTCGGGGTGGGCGGCGCAGCGGCCCTACTTGCTGGCCGCTTCGGAGGTGGCGCCGCTCGCGGCGACGAACCGCTCGAGCGCGGCCTTGGCCTCGCCGATGCGCGGGTGGTCGCCACCGACCTCCACGGCCTGGCGCTGCACCGCGACGGCCTCGTCGACCCTGCCAACCGCGAAGAGCGCGTGGGCGTAGGTGTCGAGGTAGAACCAATTGCCCTTGTCACCCGCGACAGCGGTCTTGGCCAAACCCAGCGCGACCTTGTCGTACTGGTGGTCGTAGCGATCCTCCGTCACCAGCGCCCAGGCGAAGTCGTTGAGTGTCTGGAAACTGCCGCGACCGTGCTCGTGCAGCTCCGCCACCACCGCGCGCGCGGCGTCGAACTTCGCCTGCGCGTGCAGCGCCTCGAACTCCGCTCTCAAGTCGCGCTCGGCGGGCAAGTCGCGCTCGGCGGGCTGGTCGGGCTGGCCCGGCGGTGCGTGCGCAACCGCCGCTTCGCGCGTGGCTGCCGGGGCCGCGGTGAGTCGCTTGGCGCTACGGGCTCGGCGTGGGCCGCGCTGCCCCATCACCTGGGCGAGCCGCTGCTCGACCATCGGGCGCACGTTGGGAATCCCGCTGATGCGCCCGGCCACGCCCACGCGGCTCGCTGACTGGGAAGCCCGCAGGGCTACCGAGGTCTGGTTGAGCATCGCGGCGATCGGCGCGATCTCCCGACGGTCCCGTTCGCCCACCATCTGCTCGGCGATCTTCGCGCAGCGGCCGACGTTGACGGCGACGGCGATGGTCCCGTCCTCGTCGAAGTCGCGCAGCACGTCGACGAACGCGTCGTCGTCCAGCACACTGGCTCCCGTGGCCGCCGCCACCGCGTCCGCGCTCGGCGAGAGGATCACATGCGCGCCGCGCTGGTGCAGATGGATCGGCACTCCTTGGATTGAGTAGCGGTCGGCATCGTCAGCGGCCTCTGGCCCGCCAGTTGCCGCCTGCGCCACACCCAACAGCGTGCGCCACAGCGCCATGGTGCGGTTGGGATCATTGGCGCGCATGACCAGCGCGACTTCCGGCATGGGCCCCGCCGGGCCGGTCTGCACGTCGGGCATCGTGAACAATGCGACGTCCGTGAGGTTGCCGTACAGCTCGCGGCCGAAGTCCATCAGGGAGATGGCGGGTCGGCCGCGACCGTCACTCATCCCCGGCGGCACGTCGCCGTGCTGGTTGAGGGATGCGGCGGCGAAGGCGGCCGCGCCGTGCGGGATCATTGCCAACGTCTCGGGCGCGAGGTTGGGCATGCGCAGGAGGTTGAAGGCCAGGTTGCGGTGGCCCTCGTCCAGTTGCACGGCGACGTCGAACGAAACACCGCCGTCATCTACGCCAGCGCGGCCGGCGATGAACTTCGTGCTGGGCAGGTCGAGGAAGGCCACTGCCATGCGCAGCTCGGGGTCCCCGTGGCGGAGGGCCTGCTTCAACAGCGGCATGAGTGGCTGCAGGTTGACGCAGAAGAACATCAGGTCGTCCCCCCGCATCTTCAGCGCCGAGGCGGCCGCCGCGCTCTGCGCGAGCGAATCGTCGGCCTGCGCGCTCATCCGCGCGACGACGCCTTCGATCTGCGCCCGGGACGGGCTGGCGATCACCAAGCGCGAGGTCAGCGTGACGTAGGCCTCGCCTTCGACGCTGTAGGTCGGATAGCCATCGATGGACTCCACCGGCTGGCCGCCGGCCGGAACCGCGGTCTGGATCAGGCCGCGCAGCACGTCCATGTCGCCCGGGTGCAAGATCACGACGCCGTCGGTCGGCCCGCGGTTGGGGTCGAACTCGGTCACGGCCATGGCCGCGCCGCGCAGCCCTAGCGCACCGTGGATCAGTGCTGGGGCGATGGCAAAGCGGGGTTCGCCGCTGTCGCGCAGCAGGCCGAGGTGATCGATGAGCGTGCGCAGCTGCGCGCCGGGACGATTGAGCTCGGCGTACAGAATCGCATCACTCGGCATCAGCCGCGCGAAGTCGCTGGCCGCCAGCTCTTCGAGCACTTCCAAGGCCAGGTTCTGCGCGCGCTCGCGGAGCTCGGCATCGGCCGCGCGGTTCTCCGCGACGTCGGCATAGAGCTCGAGGGCCGTGTCGAGCTCGCCCTTCTCGTGATGCAGGTAGTAGGCGCGGTGGAACTCGGCGGCGGGTCGGCTCTGGGCGGCCGCCGGAAGACTCAACGCGAGCGCCGAGACGGCGATCGCAAGGTGACGACGATCTAGCACGGAACGGTCTCCTTGGTTGTGCTGCGATGGCTGCCGCGGCCCACGACCATCGTGGACCCGCGCGACCGGGAATCCGTTCGGGCGAGATCCCGAGCTATTCGCAGCCGCGATGCCAGCTTGTGGAACCTGATCCCTAGGTGGTGCCGCCGAGGAACTCGCTGTTCGATTCGCTGGCGGCGAGGCCCTCCAGGAGACGCTCGAGGGCCTCCTGCTTACTGAGCCCCGCAAGGTGCTTGCGCAGGCGCTGGACACTGGCCAGTTCGCCGGCGCTCAGGAGCAGGTCTTCGCGCCGCGTCCCGGTGCGGCCGACATCCAGCGCGGGGTAGATGTGCAGCTCGGCCAGCTCCTGGTCGAGGACGATCTCGCTGTTGGCCTTGCCGCGGAATTCCTCGCAGATGACGTCGTTCATATGCGAGCCCGAGTCCGTGAGGACCGAGGCAATCACGGTCAATGAACCGGCTTCCTCGGAGTTGCGGGCGGAGCTCAGCAACCGCTTCGGGCGCTGCAGGGCGACGGCGTCGAGGCCAGCGCTGAGGATCTTGCCCGAGTGGGGGACTTCGGTGTTGTAAGCCCGCACGAGCTCGGTGATCGAGTCCATGAGGATCACCACGTCACCGCCAGACTCGGTGATACGGCGCGCCTTCTCGGTCACGATCTCCGCCAGCGCGACGTGGCGGCTGGCCGGCTCGTCGAAGGACGTCGCCACGACTTCGCGCCGGTGGTCCGGGCCGGTTTGCCGGCGCATCTCGGTGATGTCCTCGGGCCGCTCGTCCACCATGAGCAGGATGACGTAGGCCTCTGGATGGTTGGCGAGGATGGCCTGCGCCAGGTGGGTGAAGAGCAGGGTGCGCCCGGCCAGGGGCGGCGTGTAGACCAACACGCGCTGGCCCTTGCCCAGCGGCGCCAGAAAATCGAGCAGGCGGATGTCGGAACCGCACCCGGGAAACTCCAGCTGGAGTCGCGCCTCGGGCAGCAGCGGCGTCAGGTCGTCGAACGGGATGCGCTGCCTAAGCTGTTCGACCGTGCCCGCGTTGACGGCCTCGATATGGAGCAGGGCGAAGTACTTCTCGCCGTCCTTCGGCGGCCGCACCGGCCCGGCCAGCAGCTGTCCCTGCTTGAGGTTGAGCCGCCGGATCTGGCTCGGGCTGACATAGATGTCATCGGGCCCGGCGGTGTAGCTGTAGCGCGGCGATCGCAGGAAGCCGAAGCCATCGGGGAGGATGTCGAGGACACCTTCCCCCCAGCCGAGCCCGGTGCTGGTCACGCGGTGCTTGAGCAGTTGAAAGATCAGCTCCTGCTTGCCGAGGCCACTGTAGCCCTCGATCCCCTCACGCTGTGCCAGCTCGAGCACCCTTGCCATGGGCATGGCCTGCAGCTTGGGGATCTCGTAGTCGGCCGCCTTGGCGGCCTCGTAGATCTCGTTTCGCTCGGCGTCGTCGAGGTTTTGGATGTCTTGACGCACTGGCGGTCGGCCTTGGGGCGGATCATCCCCGCGCGGAGCCCCGGGGCTTGCCTTCACCCGCGCGTCTTAGTCGAGCGCGCATCTCCGCGCAAGAGAACGCGTTCGGCGCGTCCCGACCCGAGACGCCGCGATCGTCGCCGCCAGGGCCCGCCGACCCGGGGATTTCGTGGCCGGCCCTCCCTGGGTTTGCGGGTGGTAGACTGCCTTGGCGCAGCGAAGGGCTTTCCCGCGTCGGCCTTGACCCTTGGCCGCGGGCCCTTCTAAGATCGCTGAGTCGCTCCAACCCCCTCTAAAAGCTCGTACTTGGGGCACGGCGGCGGCGACTTCTGCCGCGCCCCGGCAGGGCGCCCCCCCTCTCAACTTCACGCAGGAGAACCCGGTCCAATGCACACCCGCGAACGCGGTGCAGCGCACATCAACATCTTCTTCTTCCTGGTCATGCTCGTGCTGTTCCTGGGAGCCCTGGGGTTCGGCTATGTGCAGCTGACGGAGAAGTCGGCGGTCGATGAACGGATCACTGCGATCCTGAGTCGCAATCAACAGCTCGAGCACGAACTGCTGGTCTACGACCACTACGTGCAGGACCTGGCCGGGGTCGCCGGCGCGGCCGGCACGTACGACGGCCGCGACGGCTACAACTACGAGCTGGAAGACGGCGTCGATAAGAAGACGTTGGAAGGCGTCACGATTCCGGGCCAGCTGAAGTCGCTCCTCACCGACTTCGCCGGCCAGATGCAGATCCCGCAGAGCACCGCCACGCCGGTGCAGAGCCTGCTCACCCAGGTGAAGCAGACGGTCGACGCCCGCGATAAGCGGGTCACCGACTTGCAGGGGCAGAACACCACGCTGGGCGCGCAGGTGAACTCGATGCGGGAGGCCGTGAGCCAGGCCAACCAGCAGAAGACGACCGAGGTCACGCAGCTCAACGAGGAGAAGAACGACCTCCGGCAGAACATCACCACCGTGACCGAGCGCCTCGAGATCCAGATCGCCGATCTGCGGGCCGAGGTGCAGCGGAAGAACCAGGAGCTCGACAGCGAGCGCGAGGATCGTTCAACCTCGGAAGCCGCGGCGAGCAAGGAAAAGAACACCCTGCGCGCGCAGATCGGCGTGCTGGCGTCGAAGATGGCACTCGGCAGCCCGCCTGAGCAACCCGACGGCAGCGTGCTGTCGGCCTCGCAGGTGACGCGCCGGGCCTGGGTCGACCTCGGCCGCAAGGACATGCTGCCCCGCGGCACGGTGTTCCAGATCACCAGCCCCGACGGCGCCAAGATCAAGGCCTACGGCAGGGTCGACAAGCTCGAGTACGACCGCGCCGAGCTCGAGGTCTTCAACCTGGCCGACCGGTTCGACCCGATCGTGAAGGGCGACCAGGTGCGCAATGACCTCTACGACCGGACCCTGCGCCGGAACATCTACCTGCTCGGTCGCTTCAGCTACCCGCTGACCAAGCCGGCCGTGAAGCTGAAGCTCCAGGAGCTGGGCAACACCGTGGTCGACGCCGTGAGCCCGGGCGTGGACCTGGTCATCGTCGGCTCGGACTCGCTCAACGAGGAGGGGGACGGGTTTACCCCGGTCACCGAGATGCAGGAGTACAAGGACGCCCTGTCCTTGAACATCGAGATCACGACCCTGGTCAAGCTGCGCGACTTCCTCCGCGGCGCCAGCGAGTGACGCGTCGATCCCGCCGCCGCCATGGCGCGGCAGCGGGCCCTCCAGCGGCTGGGTGATGCCGCTTGGGTTTGACGGCGTTGCCGCGTAAACCAGAGCCCGCGCGCCGTCGCGCATCCGACCCCTGTTGGGGCAAGATCCGCGGCCTCGAGCCGCATCGGGCCTCCTCGACGTGTCCACCAAGATGCCAGCGTCGGCGACTCCTCGCCGACACGGCCGCTGCTTCGCGGTCGACATGCCCCATCTGAGTGCATCACCCTGCTAGTGTTGCGTGTCGGAAGTTCGTCACATATGTCGACGGCCCTCTGCGCCGCTCGCGGCGTTGCGTCTCCTCGACTTGTCCACCAACAAGCCCTGCGTCGACAGCGCCTTGCGAGCGGCACACATGGCTCGCCGACT
>JBCCGH010000269.1:0-9938 GCA_039029375.1 Planctomycetota bacterium | reverse complement strand
GGCAAGTCCAGAACGGGGAGCTCGCCGGCAAGGCTGTCCAACCAGTGCGCCTTGGCGGCCGCGCCACTCGGCCCCTCGAGTCGATGCTGCAGATCGCGCGCGTAGGCGCTGAACTGCAGCCCCGGCGGTGCCGGCAGCGATGCAGCCCCGCCGCCCTCCGCCGCAGCGTAGAGCGCGCCCAGGTCGCGCATCAGGATGCCCATGGACCAACCGTCGCAAACCACGTGGTGCGCGGTCAGGACCAGGTGGTAGTGCGCGTCGCCGAGGACCATCAAGCGCAAGCGCAGGAGCGGCCCGGTCTCGAGGTCAAACGGCTCCTCGACGTCCGCCCGCTGCAGCTCGGCGAGCCGCGCACCGCGGCTTTCTCGTGCCAGCGCTCGCAGGTCGTGCTCGGCAAACGGCAGGGGCGCGGCGGATCCCGGCAGCACCTCCTGGTGCTCGCCATCCGCGGCGATCCGCAGCCGCAGTGCTTCGTGGCACCTCGGGAGCGCGGCGATCGCCGCATCCAGCGCCCTGCGGTCGAGGGTCCCGCGCAGGTCCATCGCGGCGGATAGGTGGAACGCGCGCGACGCGTCGTCGTCGAGGCGCGACGCCAACCAGATCTCCTGCTGCGCCTCGGTCAACGGCAAGATCACCGCGTTGCCGCCGGCCGGCGGGAAGAAGCCGGCGGCACGCATCTCGAGCGCGGCCTCCCGCAGCGCGCACTGCAGCCAGGCCAGGTCCTCGTCGCTGTGCGCCAGCGTCAGAAAGTGCGGCCGCCGCTCGTGGCAGTGGATGCCGCGGTCGCGCAGATAGTGGAAGTAGAGGCTCGCGTACTCGAGCTCCCCGTCGGCCGCGGCACTCGGCAGGATGAGGAAGTGGGAGGCGAACCCGCGTAGCCGCACCGGCAGGTCTTCGGCCTCAAACCAGGCGTTGGCCTCGTCGCGCATCTGCAGCGTCCGCGCGTTCAGCGTCTCCTGCAGCTCGGGGCCTTGGTCGGCCAGCCGCTGCAGGGCGGCCTTGGCGGCGGCGAGCGCGAGGGGGTGCCGCACAAACGTCCCCGCAAACCACGTCACGCCCGCCTCGGGCACGGAGTCGTCGCCAAACTGCCAATGACCGCCATCCAACGCGTCGAGGTACCGGGCGGTCCCGGCGACGACGCCGATCGGCATCCCGCCGCCGACCACCTTGCCGAACGTGCCGAGGTCGGCTTCGACGCCATAGTGCGCTTGGGCCCCGCCCTGATGCAGCCGAAAGCCAGTGACCATCTCATCAAAGACCAACGCAATCCCGCGATCGGCCGTGAGGCGGCGCAGGTCGACCACAAACTCGCGGGGCTGACACTCGGGGTCGCGACTCTGCACCGGCTCCACCAGCACCGCGGCGATGCGATCGGCGTGGGCGGCAATGATGTCGAGCGACTCGGGCGCGCCATACTCCAACACGATGACCTGCTCGACCGCGCCGCGCGGGATCCCGGGCGCCAGCGGCACGGCACGCGGAGTGGCGCCGGCCGCGGCCGGCAACCCACGGACAACCACCTCGTCGAACATCCCGTGGTAGGAGTTCGTGAACATCACGATGGCGTCGCGCCCGCTGACCGTGCGCGCGGCGCGAATGGCCGCGAGCACTGCCTCCGAGCCGGTGTTGCAAAGCGCGGCGCGCTCGAAGCCGGTGAGCTCGCACAGGAGCTCGGCGACGTCACCGGCCAGCGTCGTCTGTGGCCCAATGGCCATCCCAAGATCGAGCCGCTCGCGCACGGCCTCGATGACGAAGTCGGGCGAGTGCCCAAAGACCGTGACGCCGAAGCCCATGCTGATATCGAGCCACTCATTGCCGTCCAAATCCCACAGCTTCGAGCCCTGGGCGCGGTCCGCGACAATGGGATAGACCAACTCCTTCCACTGCCGGCGAAAGCCCGCGGCGGTGCGTGGATCGGCCAACCGCGCGCGATGCTGCTGCGTCCACTCCTTGGAACGCCGCGTCCGCGCGGTGAACCGCTCGATCAGCGCATCCAAGTGCCGCTGCTGCGTCGGGGTGAGAACCGCCCCGGCGCCTCGCTCGGGCGGGTTCCACGGGCCGTGCACCACCGCAGTGGTGCTCGACACCAATCCGCCGCCGTCCACCGGCGCCGCGCCGGTCAACGGAGTGCCGGCCCATGGAGCGGCGGCCATTGGAGCGTCAGCCATTGAAACGGCGGCCGCCGGAGGCGCGGTCGTGGTGTCGCCGCGCAGCATCGCCAGCTGCTCCCGCATGAGCTGCATCTGGTCGCGGATCACACGCTCCAGCGCCGTCACCCCATCGACCGACCCCACACCCGCGGGGCCGGCGCCCGGGTCTTCGGCGTCGATCGGCAACGGCGCCGCGGGTGGCGGCAGCGCGTCGGCGGGCAACCGCTCGTCGATGTACGTCGCCAGGCGGTCGAGGTTCGGCGTTTGCTCAAACAGCTGGCGGAAGCTCACTGGCACGCCGAAGCGCGCGCGAAACGCGCTGCCCGCTTGAGTCAGCAGCAGCGAGTCAAAGCCGAGCTCGAGAAAGCTGGCGTGCGGATCGATCTGCGCCGGGGCCTGGCCAGTGAGCTCGTGCACGGCCTCGGCGAGTCCCGCCCGCACCCGCCGCTGCCGCGGTTCGGCGGCGGCAGGGGCCTGGGTCGGCGCCGGCGGGCCGGCCGGCGTCTCGGAGAGCGGCGCCACCCCGTCGATCCAGTGCCGCTCGCGAGCAAACGGGTAGGTCGGCAGCGGCACGCGCCCGCGCACTTCCGCCGCCGCAAAGCCCTGCCAATCCACGGCGACGCCCTCAACGTAGGCGCGCCCCAAGGCGCGCAGGGCGAACACATCGTCCGCCGCAGTCTCGCGCGGATGCCGCATCGAGGCGACGACCGCGTGCCCGCGACCGGCATCGGGGTGCTGCCGCGCGAAGGTACTGAGCGTCTGGCCCGGGCCTACCTCCAGTAGGACGCAGCCGCCGCGACCGAGCAGCGTCGTCAGACCATCGGCAAACCGCACCGTCTGGCGCAGGTGCCGCACCCAATACTGCGGGTCGGTGACCTCGTGCGCCTGGATCCACTCACCGGTGACGTTCGAGACGTAGGGGATCTCCGGCTTGCGCAGAGGGATCGTGCCCATGAACGCGCCGAAAGCGTTGAGGATCGGCTCGACCATCGCGGAGTGCGCTGCCACCGAGATGTGCACCCGCGTGCAATCCACACCGTCCGCGGCAAGCGCGCGCTGCAGCTCCTCGATCGCCGCCACCGGCCCGGACAGCACACACGACCCGGGACGATTGATCGCCGCCGCGCACAGCGGTGCCCCGACCAGCCGCGCGTCGTCGGGCGGGAGCGCGACGCTCAGCATCGCGCCCGGCGCCAGTTGCTCGAACAGCCGACCGCGCTCCAGCACGATGCGCATGCCGTCGCCGACCGTCACGACCCCTGCGAGGCACGCCGCCGTGTACTCCCCCATGCTGTGGCCGATCATCGCGGTCGGCCGCAGCCCCCAGGACGTCCACAGCTGCGCCAGCGCGTACTCGATGGCAAACAGCAATGGCAACGCGCGCGACGGGCGCTCGCTCGTCCGCACCAGCTCCGGCGACGCCGCACCCGTCGGATAGAGCATCGCCAAGAGATCGACGGACAGCGCGACCGATGCCGGGCCAAGGCATTCCTCGACCGCGGCACGAAACACCGGCTCGTGCTCGAAGAGATCGCGCCCCATCCCGACGTACTGGGCGCCGCCACCGGGGAAGAGGAACGCGACCGCCTTGTCGCCAGGCGCGCTGCGCGGCGCCAGCAGGGCGTCACCCGGCTCGTCGCCGAACGCCGCCGCCGCCTCGTCGCGCGCGCCGCTCACCAGCGCGCGCCGTTGCTCAAAGTGCCGCCGACCGACCTGCAGGGTGTAGGCGATGTCGGCCAGATCTTGGTCGGCGGCGGGGCCCGCGGGATCTCTGAGGTGCGCCGCAAGGCGCGCGCTCGCCCGTTCCACCGCGGCGCCATCACGCGCCGACCACACCAGCAGCTGGTGGCGTCGCCGCGCCGGCGCGGACGCGGCGCGCGCCGGGCCCTCCTCCAGCACCGCGTGGGCGTTGGTGCCACCGAGGCCAAAGCAGCTCACGCCCGCGCGCCGCGGCGCGTCGCCCGCGTCCCATGGACGCAGATGATCGTTCACAAAGAACGGGCTGCTGGCGAAGTCGATCTGCGGGTTGGGCCGCTCGAAATTCAGGCTGGGCGGCAGCTCCCGGCGCTCGAGCGCCAGCGCGGTCTTGATCACCCCGGTGACTCCTGCGCCCGCGTCGAGGTGGCCGATGTTGGTCTTGACCGATCCCACCGCGCAGAAACCGCGCCGCTGCGTCGTCCGCCGGAACGCCTTCGTCGCCGCCGTGATCTCGATCGGATCCCCGAGCGCCGTGCCCGTGCCGTGCGCTTCGAGATAGCCGATGCTGTCCGCACTGACCTCGGCCATGGCCAGCGCTTCGGCGATCGCCGCACTTTGGCCACGCACGCCAGGCGCGGTGAACCCGACCTTCGCCGCGCCGTCGTTGTTGATCGCGGTCCCCTTCACCACGGCATGGATCCAGTCGCGATCCGCGCGCGCATCGCTCAGCCGCTTCAGGACGATCGCCGCGGCGCCGTTGCCGATCGCGGTGCCGCGCGCGTCCGCATCAAAGGCGCGACAGTGGCCATCCGGCGACGGGATGCCGTCTTCGGTGTAGAGATAGCCCGCCGTCAGCGGCACGCGCACCCGCGCACCCGCGACTAAGCAGAGGTCGTTCTCGCCCGCGAGAAGGCTCTGACAGGCCAGGTGCAGGGCGACGCCCGAGCTGGAGCACGCGGTATTGACGCTGACCGCGGCGCCGCGCAAGTCGAGCCGGTGGGCGATGCGAGTGATCGCGTATTCCCGCTCACTCGTGATCAGATCGATGTAGCCGCCCATCGCCTGCAGCAGAGTCGGCTGCACGCGCTGCACGTGGCCGCGGTAGGTGTTGGGCGCGACCCCGCCAAACACGCCAATCGTCGCCGGCGTGGCGGCCGGGTCGTAGCCGGCACGCTCGAGTGCCTCCCACGCGACTTCGAGCAGGACCCGGTGTTGCGGGTCCATCAGCTCGGCCTCGCGCCGACCGATGCCGAAGAAGTCGGCGTCGAATGCGTCGAGGTGGTCGGCGAGCGCGCCGGAGTTGACGAACTCGGGCCGGGCTCGCATGGCCGCATCGACACCGGCCGCCGCCAGCTCGGCGTCGCTGAACGCGCGCGTCGACTCGACCCCACCGCGCAGGTTGGCCCAGAACGCCTCCACATCGGCGGCACCGGGGAACCGCCCCGCCATGCCGATGATCGCGATCTCCTCGCGCTCCAGCGCCTCGCTGTCGCCGTCGTGTATCATCGCCATCGCTCAACTCTGTCGGTGCCGCCGGCGCCGCGCGCGCTGTTGCTGCAAGCTCCCCTCGCGGCGCCCGCCCACCGGCGCGGCGTCGTCCGAGCCCGTCGGGCCCGCGGGCCCGTCGACGCGGCGGTAGCCCAAGCTTTCGGCCAGCTGCCACGTCGGCTCACCGAGAGTCGGCAGCGAGCCGGTCTCTCGCCACCGTTCGGCCACCCCGGGCTCGATGCGTCCATAGCCGTGGAACTTGGTATCGCCCATCGGCATCGACTCGGGATGGATGCCGTCCAACATCTTCCGCTCCGGCTGCGCGTATGGATGCAGCAACGCCTCGTCGAAGGCGAGCCCGAGGCAGGCGCTGATGGCGCGGAGCGACGGCTCGGGCTGCTGGGTCAGGTCCTCGAAGCGAACGCGGCACTGCCGCGCCGACGGCACCGCCGCCAAGAAGTCGACGATGTTCTGGTGACTCACAGTCCAGACCAGCTCGGCCAGGTGGGCCGGTGACGTCGCGCCGCTGCCGAACGGCCACACCTGCTCCATGTGGAACTCGCGCGCCGACTGCACCATCGCCGCGGGGTGACGGACGAGGTGCACGTAACGCGCGCCGGCAAAGAACGCCTCGGCACGGTGCAACGCCGCGCGATCGAGCGCGTAGGTCGGCGACTTGTCGACCAATAGGCGCGGCGCGACCCACTCCTGCAGCTGCGCGAAGAACCGTTGCGTCGTGTGGCCCTCACCCTCGAATGCCGCGACCCGCCGCTGCGCATCGGCGGCGGCGCAATCGAAGATCTCCATCACCGCGCGCAGCGCGCCTTCGAGCCAGAGCGACGCGGCGCCCGAATAGGCGGCGCGGCGCGCGGCCATGGTCTCGAAGCCGAGCAGCTGCAGCTCGGGGGCGCCGAACAGCTGCGGATGGCCGGCGAGCATCGCGCGCAACAGCGTCGTGCCCGAGCGATGCGTCGACAAAATGAAGACGGCGGGCGGATTGGCGGCTTCGCGCACGGCCCGGGTCCCGGGGTCTGCGGCGCTCGCGGCGAGCTCCTGGCGAAAACGCGCCACGTCGGCGGCACCGAGCGGCGCCTCGGTGGGCAAGGACACCCCCGCCGTGGACGCCGGTGGCCGCGGTGCGGCAACGCCAAACTCTCGCTGTACGGCCGCGGCGTAGTGCTCGGCCAGGAACGCCGCGAACGCCGCCGCCGTGGGCGCCTCAAAGAGTGCCACCACGAAGATCTGCGCACCGAGCCGCCGCTGCACGCGATTGACCAGCTGCGCCGCGAGCAGCGAGTTCCCGCCCAGCTCGAAGAACGGCTGGTGCGGCCCCACGTCCGCGCGCTTGAGCACGTCACGCCACAGCTGCAGCAAGTGGTCGAGCAGGGCCTCTGGCGACGCGGTCACGGCGCCCCCGGCCGGCGCGGGCCGGCTCGGCGCTGGAACCGTGTCGCGCGACGGCATCGGCAATGCCCGCCGGTCCACCTTGCCATTCGGCCCCAGCGGCAAATCCGGCAACACCACGATCGCCGCGGGTTGCAGCGCCTCGGGCAGCCCCGCCTTCAAATGCGTGCGCGTCGCCGCCAGCAGCGCTGCATCATCCGGCCCCGCGCTGCTGCGGTTGGACTGCGCCGGCACGACGTAAGCCACCAGACGGCGGTCGCCGTCGCCGTAGTCCTTCGCCGCGCTCACCGCCGCCGCCACTCCGGGCGCGTCAGCCAGCGCCGCATCGAGCTCGCCCAACTCGATCCGCACGCCGCGCACCTTCACCTGGTCATCCAGGCGCCCCAGGAACTCGAGAACGCCGTCCTCGCGGTGCCGGGCCAGATCCCCCGTGCGGTAGAGCCGCGCGTCGGGGCCGGCCCGAAAGGGGTCCGGCACAAAGCGCGCGGCCGTCAGCGCGGCGCGATGCAGGTAGCCGCGGCCGACCTGCACGCCGCCGATGTGCAACTCCCCCGCGACGCCGGGCGCCACTGGCTCGAGCGCGTCATCGAGCACGTAGAGCTGAGTGTTCGCCACTGGGCGACCGATCGGCACGGTGCGGCCGCCGTCGCCTGGATCGCAGCGCCAGTGGCTGACGTCGATCGCCGCCTCAGTCGGCCCGTAGAGATTGTCGAGCCGACAGCTCGGCAACCGCGCGAAGAACTGCTGCTGCAGCTTCGGCGTGAGCTCCTCGCCACTGCAGATCACCTGCTGCAGTGACGTGCAGCGGCCAGACGCCGCATCCTCGAGAAAGAGGCGCAACATCGACGGCACGAAGTGCGCATGGGTGACGCCTTCGTCAGCGATCAGCCGCGCCAGGTAGGTGGGGTCGCGATGACCGCCGGGCTCGGCCACGACGCTGACGGCACCCGAGATCAAGGGCAGCCACAGCTCCCAGCCCGACACGTCGAAGCCGAACGGCGTCTTCTGCAGCACGCGGTGCCGCGCGTCGATGCCGTAGTGCTCGCGCATCCACACCAGGCGATTGACGACGCCGCGGTGCGCATTCATCGCGCCTTTGGGCTTGCCGGTGGAGCCCGACGTGAAGATGACGTAGGCCAGATCTGTCGGCCGAACGGTGACACCGGACTCGGTCACGAAGTCGCCCGCCGCGACCTCCTCCAGCAGGACGACGTCGGCCGCCGCCGGCAACCTCGACCGCACCCGCTCCTGGGTCAGGATCACCGTGGGCTCGGCGTCCTCGAGCAAGTCCGCCAACCGGGCCGGCGGATCGCCGGGCTCGAGCGGCACGTAGGCTGCCCCGGTCCGCAGCACCGCGAGGAACGCCGCCGCCACGGTCAGGTCACGCTCGACGCAGACCGCCACCCGAGCGCCCGGCCCCACACCGCGCTGCACCAGCGCCTGGGCCAGCGCGTGGGCGTGCCGATCCAACGCTGCCATCGACAGCTCCTCACCGCGAAAGCGCACTGCCGCCCTCGTCGGGTCGCGCGCCAACCGCGCCGCGGCCAGATCGTGCAGGCACACGTCGGGGTAGTCACGCGCGGTGTCGTTCCAAAACTCGAGCACGCGCGCGCGGTCTGCTGGGTCGAGGACAGCCACGTCTCTCTGAATTCTGCCAGGAAAGCGACGCCACGGCAGAGGCGTCGCAGCGGGCATTCGCCGCCGCGGCGCCTGTCCCCGGTGTGATCGCGACGACCGGCCGGCCGGGGACTAGAACTTCCACCGAGCCGATCGCGGCCCGTCGCCCCATCGCGCCGGCAGCCGCGCGCCGACGAGGTATCCTCCGGCAGCCTCTCCGGCCGGCGCGCCCCATTCATGAAGACAGCGTCCACGCTCCGCCTGCTGCGCCCCGACGAGCTCGACGCTGCCCATCTCTCGGTGTGGTCGGCGCTACGGCGAAGCTGCGCCAGCTTGGAGAGCCCCTTCTTCGCCCCAGACTACCTGCGGGCGGTGGCCGCCGAACACGCGGGTGTCGAGTTGGGCGTGGCCGAGCAAGATGGCGAACCGGTCGCCTTCCTGCCCTTCCAGCGCCTGGGGCGGCGGCACGGCGCGCCGGTCGGCCGCCGGCTCTGCGACTTCAACGGCATCATCGCCACACCCGAGGTCGACCTGGCAGTCCCGGAGATCGTGTCGGCGTGCGGGCTGTCCGTGTGGCGTTTCGACCACGCGCCGGTCGAACAACAGGCGCTGCGGCCCTACCACCGCCGCGTGAGTCGCTCGCCGCTGCTCGACCTGAGCGACGGCTTTGACGCCTACGCCCGGGCGCAGCGCGCCGGCGGCTCGGCGCTGATCCCGCAAATCCAGCGCAAGGCACGCAAGGCCGCGCGCGAGGTCGGCCCGCTGCGCTTCGAGTGGCAAACCGACGAGCCCGAGGTGTTGGCGGCGCTACTGCGCTGGAAAGGCCAGCAGCGGCGGCGCACCGACACCGTCGATCCGATGCAAGCGCCGGCAGCACGCGCACTCGTCGAACGCCTGTGGCACACCGACACGACCGAGCTCGGCGGCGTGCTGTCGGCGCTGTGGATCGGTGACGAGCTGGCGGCCGCGCACTTCGGGCTACGCAGCGACACCGTCCTGCACTTCTGGTTTCCCGGCTACGGCGACGGGCTGGCGCGATACTCGCCCGGCCTGATCCTGCTCCTCGAGCTCGCGCGTGGCGCTGCGGCTCGCGGCTTGCAGCGGCTCGACCTGGGCAAGGGCGAGGAGCGCTACAAGAGACAGTTGATGACCGGCGAAGTCGCACTGGCCGAAGGGCAGGTCGCCGTGGGCGCCCTACACCAGGCCTGGGGCGAAGTCCGCTACGGGGCGCTAGCGGTGGCACGCAGCCGGCCGATGCGCGGCGCCGTCCGAGTGTCAAAGCGCGCCGTGCGTCGCGCGCTCTACGCCCTAGGGCGTCTGAAAACGGGCGGCTGACGCGGGCACCAAGACCGCACGAACGCACTGCAATCCCGCCTTGGGCACGATGCCGCGGCGGCGCGACCGCGCCGACGGCTAGCCTGCCAAGTCATGGGCCGTGCTTGCCGTATTCCGACCACCCTTCTAGTGTTGTGTGTCGGAAGTTGGTTGCGTAAGTCGGCGAGCCATGTGTGCCGCTCGCAAGGCGCTGTCGACGCAGGGCTTGTTGGTGGACAAGTCGAGGAGACGCAACGCCGCGAGCGG
>JBCCGH010000268.1:0-10098 GCA_039029375.1 Planctomycetota bacterium | reverse complement strand
TCAGGAATCTGGGGCCTTATCCGCGGCCCTCAACGCCGTTCGCAGCGTTGGGTCGTCCTCGCCGTATCCACGAAGATGCCTGCGGCGACCCGCCTTGCGACCGGCGCCGATACCTCGCGGGTAATGCCCCATCTGTCTGAATCACACCACTAGCGCTCACCGCGCCCCGAACGCACAGCACGCTCCAGGTCGCGCACCAACGACCGCAAGTCGCCCACCTCTTCGCGCAACGCCTGCACCGAATCCTTGAGCTCGACGAGGATCTCGGTGGCGCCGGCATCACGCTCGCCGGAGCCATAGAAGCCGCCGCGGCGGGGGTCAGCCAGCTCGCGCGCCCGCGTCGACTCGACCATCGCGCGTTCGACCTCCGCCAGCTCCCGATCGAGAATCCTATCCAGCCCTGCCATCTCGCGGTCGAGCCGCTGGGCCAGCATCGCGCGCTGTCGCTCGATCCCCTCTTCGTTCTGGTCCCGGCGGCGAGCCAAGCGATCGAGGGCACGATGCATGCGCTCCTCCGCGATCCCGCGCATGGAGTCGTAGTCCTGTTGCTGCCGCGCAAGCTGGCGCTCCAGGTCTTCCAGCTCCATCTGATAGCGCCGCTCGGTCGCTTCGCGCAGATCGTCGGTGTCCTCTCCCGACTCCTCGGCGACCTGGCGCAACACCAGCATCTCCTCGTCTAGCCGCTCCGCGAGCTCCCCTCGCTGCGCCAGGCTCTGCTCCAGCGTCGACTCGTGCTGCGACTCGATGTCGCGGAGCTGGGCCATCATCTGCTGTTGCAGCGCGTCTTCTTCGTCCTCAAACCTCGTGCGGCGCTCTGCGAGGGCCGCGTCGAGCTCCGCGAGCTCGGCATGCTGCCGCTCGAGGAGCGCCTCGCGCTGCTGCTCGGCCTGTATCCGACGCTGTTCGGCCATCTCGCGAAGCTGCTCAGCTTGCATCTCGCGCTCCAGCGCGCGCATCGCTTGCGCATCCTGTGGCATCGCCACGAGCGGCGTGCCAGCGGTCAAGAGGAGGGCGACGGTGCAGCCGAACACGGCGGGCAACCTACGTGTAGAGGTCATGGTCATCGTTCTTCTCCGGATTCTTGGGGCCATCCGTTGCCGAGCAGTGCGGCCGCCTCCTCCATCAGAGCGCGGGCGTGCCCGCGGCGGGATCGCAACCGCTCGGCGTGATCTTTGAGTCGCTCGAGGAGCGCGGCGAGCTCGGTGCTCGGCTCAACCCCGCGCAACGCGCGTTCGGCGCTGGTGATCTCGCGGTCCAGCGCCGCGAGCTCCGCGTCCAACGCCGCCATCGCCGCCGGCAAGGGCAACGCCGCGATGGACGCGCGCGTTGGCGCCGGTGCCCCAGCGGATGACGGCATCGCGGCGAGTGGCATGTCCGGCAACTGCGAGACGAAGTCGTCGCGCTCGCGCAGATCCACGGCCGGCAGGAGCATGGCGGTGCCCAACAGCGCCGCGGTGCCGAGGACTGGTGCGCGGCCCGCGGACGCCCGCCGGGCGGGTTGATCTTCGAGCAGGCGACCGATCCGCTCACCGAGCTGCGATCGCTCCGCCGCCATGCTCGTGGCGTGCTGCAGGGGGCGGGGCGCGGCCAACAGCCATTCCGCCACATCCACCAAGCACCGCGCCAGCGACAATGGGCGACCGATGCGCGCGGCAGCCCAAGCGTCACAGCGCAGCTCGGCCAACCGCAGCAGCCGACGACGCGCCACTGCCGTCAAGGGCTGCAGGAACAGCAACCGCTGCACGCACTCGCCCAGCAGCAACCACTGCGGATCGCGGTGGAGCAAGTGGGCGAGCTCGTGTGCGACCATGCTCTCCTGCTGCTCCACATCCAGTTCGCGCAGAGCGCGCGCGGGCACGCAGATCTCGGGTTGCAGCAGGCCGAACGCGATCGGCGACGTCAGACACTCGCTCGTGGTGAGGCGCACCGCGCGAGGGCTCTTCGCGGCGTCGACCAAACGCAGCAGTCGACGCGGCAGCCCGCCCTCAATGATCAAGCGTCGGTCGGCCAACCGCCGGCGCAAGCGCGCCCGCGCCCAAGCGAGCTGCAGGAGTCCGGCCGCCGCCAAGACGCCATAGCCCAGCAACGACAGATCCAACCACGACCACACAGCCTGGCGAGGCGGCGGCGCCGCGTTCGCCAAAGATGGCGTCGCGACCATTCCGCGAGAGCTGGCATTCGCGGCGGCCACCCGGCGCCGGGTCACCTCAGTCGGCGTGACCGATCCCGACAGCGACGCGGCTGCCACCGGTCGTGGCGCCGACTCGAGTGAAGCGTCCGTCCACACCAAGGGCCAACTAGCGGTCAGCAAGCCGCCGAGGAGCGCGGTGCGCCAGAGCGCCTCATGAACGGCTTCAGGGAGGCGACGCCACGACGACGTGATCACCCACGCCGCTGCGATCAGCGCCGTGCTGTGCAGCAAGTATGTGGCAAGCCAGGAGCCGAGAAGCGAACCGAGGCCCGATGCGTCAATCGACATCGCGACCCTCCTCGCTCTGTCGCTGAGAGACCCGCGCGCGCAGGTCCTCGAGCTCTCCGGCGTCGATCTCACCCTCGCGTACCAGATGGTGGACGAGGGCCGACGAGTCACCCTCGAAGACGCGATCCACGAGGTCGCGCACCATCGAGCGATGCACTTCGGTCTCGTCCACCGTCGCGCGGTAAACGAACCGCCGCGCATCGACGCGGTGCGTGACGACACCCTTGCGCTCCATCTTGGTGAGCATGGTCGCCACCGTCGTGGGGGCGAGATCGCGCGACGCGCGCAGAGCGTCGTGAACCTCGGCGACCGTGGCCTCGCCGCGTTCCCACAGAACGCGCAAGATCAACAGCTGCAGGCGGCCAACGGAGAGATCGGAACTCATGGGGCCCTCGCGGGGTGGGGGACGGCTACGAACGACCCCGGTAGTATTACTCGGGTCGTCGAAAAACGGTGCCCCCTGGCTTGAGGGGTCGTCCGCTCGATGGCCCGAGCGGTCGTCCGGCCGGGCTCGGACGGCGGCTCCAACGAACTATTCCAAAGGAGCTTACGGCCGATCGCCGCGCAGCTCTGCGGCCGCGTCCTCAGGGGCCACGTCGCTCATGAAGTTACCCCCGCCGACCTCGGGGCCGGCCGGGTACTTCAGCAAGTCGGGCCCCCGGAGCGGCGGGTGGAGCTCGATGTGGAAGTGGAACGACGCGTGGTCCGCATCGTCGGTCGGTGCTTGGTGGAGGGCCATCACGTAGGGAAACGGTTGGCTCCACAGCTCGTCGCCAAGGCGCAGGGCACCCTGCAGCGCCGACGCAAATCCCTCGAGCTCGGCGGGACCCAGCGCGCCGAGGCACGGATGCGTGGCGCGCGGCGCGACGAACACTTCGTAGGGGTAGCGCGCGAAGTAGGGCACGAACGCCACCGCCGCGTCATTCGCCACCAGCAACCGGCGACCATCCGCGACCTCGGCAGCCAGGACGTCCTGCAACAGCACGCGCCCGGTCTCGGCGAAATGGCGACGCCCTACCGCTACCTCGGTCTCGATGGTCTTGAACACGAAGCCCGTGGCGTAGATCTGACAATGCGGATGTGGGTTGGACACACCCACTACTTCGCCGCGGTTCTCAAAGACCAACACGTGCGCCACGTCCTCACGCGCGCCCAGCTCGGCGTACTGCCCAGCCAAGACCCGCAGCAACCCGACCAGCTCGTCGAGCGGCAGCCGCGCCAGCGACTGATCGTGGCGCGGGGTATAGCAGACAATCCGCGCGACGCCGCTCGCCCGCGCCACGCGATAGGGTGGCGGTGGCGCTACCAACTCGACGGGGGCCACCTCGCCCACCACCGGCAGGTCATTGTTGAACACCAGCGTGCGCGCGTAGCGCGGGTTCCGCGTACCGCCAACCCGCTCATTGCCGGGGCAAAACCGGCAAGCAGGATCGAAGCCGGGAACCGCAGCGATGCTCGCGGGCCGCCGCTCACCCAGCCACGGCCGCCGCTGGCGGTGCGCCGCGACGACCACCCACTCCTCGCGAAGAGGGTGCCACCGCTGTTCCCAGACGGGCGCTGGCATGCGCAATGCGCCGCCTCAGGCGCCGAGGGCCCGATCCATCCGCGCCGCGATGTCGCGCAACCGTTCCTCTCCGCCGCCGCCAACCTCCGCCGTGGCCCAGCCGGAGTAGTCGATGGCAGCCAACGCCTCCCGCACCGCTGCCCAGTCGCAGTCGCCTTCGTCGATCGCCGCTTTGAAGGACTCCTTGTGGCTGTAGCCCTTCACGTCGAGCTTGAGGATGCGCTTGCCGAGGATGCGGATCCACTGCTCGGGCCAGCCGAACTTGATCACGTTGCCGATGTCGAAGTAGGCACCGACCCAGGGACTCTCGAACGCATCCACGTAGCTCGCGAACTCGAGCGGGCTCAACAAGAAGCCGTTCCACACGTTCTCGAACGCGAGCTTGACCCCAGCGCGCTCGGCGTCGGGAAGCGCCTTGCGGATCTCGACGATCGAGCGCTCCCAAGCCTCGTCATAGCCGATCGTCTTGTTCACAACCGCGGGAACGACCAGCACGGTCGAAGCACCGTAGTCCTTGGCGTCCTGGATCGCCTGGCGCAGCGCGGCCACGCCCTCGGCGCGCACCGCCTCGTCGGGATGCGAGAACGGCTTGCGCCAGTGCACCGAGTCGACCACCCCGTGAATCTCGAGACCCGTCGCATCGCGCGCGGCGAGCAGCTCCGCGGTGTCCAGGCCATTGGGGCTGCCGGGCTCGACACCGTCGTAGCCGAGCGCCTTCACCAGCTTCAGCTTGTCGAGCAACGAGCCCTCGACCTTGACCATGCCAAGCTTGACGGCCTTCTTCAGACGCCGGCGTGGGGCGCCGGCGGCCGCCGCCACACCGGTGCCCAACAGGGGGACGGCTGCCAGGCCCGCGGCCGCGCGGGTGACGAACTCTCTCCGGGTCGGCGCGTCTTCCATCGTGCTGCCGTGCTAGCGCCGCGGCGCGGGCGGCGCAAGCGCGGCATCGGGAACCGTTGCAAGGGTTGAGACGGAAGGGGTCACTCGCGTTAATGCTGGGTGCGCCTCTCTGCGCGCAACCCGGCCGCCCCTCCGGGCTGCGACCGAACCGAAGGAGACTCAGCGTGCATCGCGCCATCCTGCTACGTCACGCGGCCTCAGCGGCCACCGTCGTCGCCCTCGCTGCCACAGTGCCGCTGTCGGCCCAAGCGTCTTCGCTCACCGAGACCTTCAGTAACGCACCTGCTACCGGACAGTCGGCACCGATCGCCGGCACCACCAGTGGTTTTGGCTGGACCAATGCGTGGGTCGGCGCCGACCACCCCATCGACGGCCTCAACAGCTGGTGGCCGCTCGAGGCCGCCGCCGGTGACGTCGGCCCCATGGCTGCGCACGGCGTCGGGGTCGGGGCGCAGTACGTCCCCGACCCCGCACCGATCGCGTGGTCGAGCGGCTCCGTGCAGCTCGACACCGGAAGCTACATCGACCTTTCCCCCCACGTCGATCGCTTCGCTTCGATGCTCCGGGGCTCGATCGCCTGCTGGGTCAAGTGCTCCACCGAGCTCCGTGACCGCACCATTCTCAGCTTCAGCAACGCGCAAGGGCCAGAAGATCGGTTCGCCCGGCTGGTCCTCCGCACTGGCCTCTTGGGACGCAGTGGGATTCTGGGTTGGGAGGTAGAGGGCGACTTTGCCACGCGCGGCAAGTTCATCCAGTACGCGGGACCACTCCTGGACAACGGAGCCTGGCACCACATCGCGATCACCGCCGCCGGCGACGGCACGGCCATGCTCTACATCGACGGCTCGCAGGGCGGGGTCATTGGACCTGAGGCCTTCCTCGGCTACGTGTCTACGGCCAACGCGATGCTCCTCGGCCGCCTGGTCACGGCAAGCGGTCCGCAGGACGAGCTCAATGGTCAGATCGACGACCTGGCGATCTGGGACGACGCGCTGACCGCGGACGAGGTGCGCCGCCTGGCCGACGGCAGCGCCCGCCCCGACGACGTCACGGGGCCGCAGAACCCCAACGGACCGGAGCTGATTGGCGGCAGCCTCGACTCGCTAGCCTTTGCGTCGCGGGGCCTGACGCCGACGGGCGGACGGTTCGTGGACTCCGTAGGCAACCGCGCGATTCGCGCGGCGCCGACCCTCGTTGACTACGACATCGACTCCAGGACCTATCTGAGCTTTCTGGTCCGCCGGGACGACCGCGGCGGCGCGATCACACCGTTCGAGCTACAGCTCAGTGGGCCGGATCAGCTTGGCACGCGCATCGGCTGGGACGCCACGGGACAGTGGATCGGCGGACATCGCGTTCCGATCGTTCAAAGCAACCCGACCGGGACGGCCCTGGATGGCCTCACCTACTTCGTTGTCGCCGAGCTGGTGACGGAGTCGCTCGCCTCCGGCAACGACGACTGGATCCGGGTCAAGGTCTACGGGCCCAGCGACACGGTCCACGTATCGTCGCAGCTGCTCAGCGGCCAGGGCACGGGCCCCGACGCGTGGAACATCAACTCCTTGTCGAACAACTCCAAGCTCGCGGACGCCATGTTCCTCACCCTGTTGCGCGCCGAGGGCGGCGGCACCTCACTCGTCGAAGTCGATGAAATCCGCATGGGCCCGACCTGGGACTCGGTCACGCGGGCGGGCTACGGCCAGGGCTGCCAAGGCCTCGAGATGCGCCAGTCGGGCGTCGCGGCGCTGGGCGACACGGTAGGGATCGAGCTCATCCATGCGCTGGCCGGCGTCCCGGCGGTGCTGCACGTCGGCACCAGCGCGAGGTCCATCGGCGGCGTGCCGCTGCCCGTCGCACTCGACCCGTTCGGCGCCGCGGGATGCTCCCTCCTGCAGTCCAGCGACGTCCGTATCCCGGCGTGGACCGACGCCTTTGGTGCCGCGTCGATCCCGCTGGCCGTGCCGAACAACCCGGCGCTCCGCGGGACCACGCTGTTTGCGCAGTGGTCCGCGATCGATCGGCGCACTCAGCCCCTCGGCATCTCGTTCGCCGACGGGTTGGCGCTGGTGATCGGGGACTGACAGGCCCCCCCGATGTGGGCGGCGGCGACATCACGCCGCCGCCGCACCGCTGCGAATCTCAGTAGCGGTAGTGGCCCGGCTTGAACGGGCCTTCGACCGGCACGCCGATGTAGTCGGCCTGCTGCTTGGTCAGCTTGGTCAGCTTCGCACCGAGCTTGTCGAGGTGCAGGCGCGCGACCTTCTCGTCGAGGTGCTTCGGCAGCACGTAGACGGCCTTGTCGTAGTTCTTGTGGTTGTTGAACAGCTCGATCTGCGCGATCACCTGGTTGCTGAAGCTGTTCGACATCACGAAGCTCGGATGGCCCGTGGCGCAGCCGAGGTTGAGCAGGCGGCCCTCCGCCAACACCAGCACGCCACGGCCGTCCGGGAACACCCAGCGATCGACCTGCGGCTTGATGTTCACGCGCTTGATGCCCTTGATCTTCGCCAAGCCGGCCATGTCGATCTCGTTGTCGAAGTGGCCGATGTTGCCGACGATGGCGTTGTTCTTCATCTTCGCCATGTGGTCGGCGGTGATGACGTTGAAGTTGCCCGTGGTCGTGATGATGATGTCGGCCTCGGGCAGGACATCCTCGATCGTCTTGACCTCGTAGCCCTCCATGAGCGCCTGCAGCGCGCAGATCGGGTCGATCTCGGTGACCACCACGCGCGCGCCTTGGCCGCGCAGCGACTGGGCGCTGCCCTTGCCGACGTCGCCGTAGCCGCAGACGACCGCCATCTTGCCCGACAGCATGACGTCGGTGGCACGCATGATGCCGTCCACGAGCGAGTGGCGGCAGCCGTAGACGTTGTCGAACTTGCTCTTGGTGACCGAGTCGTTCACGTTCATCGCCGGGAACGGCAGCTCACCACTCTTCTGCATCTGGTAGAGGCGATGCACGCCGGTGGTGGTCTCCTCGGTGACGCCGAGGATCGTCGACTGGATCTTGCTCCACTTGCCCGGGTTGTCCTTGATCGACGCCTCGAGCGTCTTGACCAGCCAGACCCAATCCTCGGCCGCGTCGGCTTCGAGCGCGGGGACGCCGGCCTTCTCCCACTCGGTGCCCTTCAGCACCATCATGGTCGCGTCACCACCGTCGTCGAGAATCATGTTGGGGGTCTGTCCGTCCGGCCACGTCAACGCCTGATCGGTGCACCACCAGTACTCTTCGAGGGTCTCGCCCTTCCAGGCGAAGACCGGGACACCCTTGGGGTTGTCGACCGTGCCGTCCGGACCAACGACGACCGCGGAGGCGGCGTGATCCTGGGTCGAGAAAATGTTGCACGACGCCCAGCGGACCTCTGCACCCAGCGCGCGCAGCGTCTCGATCAACACCGCGGTCTGGATGGTCATGTGGAGCGAGCCAGTGATGCGCGCGCCCTTGAGCGGTTGCTTGCTCGCGTATTCCTCGCGGAAAGCCATCAGGCCGGGCATCTCCACCTCGGCCAGATCCATCTCTTTGCGCCCCCAGTCGGCGAGGGCGAGGTCCGCGACTTTGTAGTCCTGCTTGGTCAGCGTGGTCGTCATGTCTCTTTGGTCCGTGTGTTCGACGTTTGCGGGCCGCCGACGGCAGGTCGGCCGCGCACAGGATTTCGACTCTCTATCGTTCCATCCTGATGGACGGATTCAATTGTTTTCCTCCCGCAGGCCCTCGCCCGCGGCCGGCCCCAAGGCCGGCTCTGGACGCAACCCGCGGTGGCAACGAAGGCAAGGCCTCCCCCTCGCTCCGACCGCGCGCTTTCCGTAGCCTCCCTCACGCAGGGGTAACCCCGGCATCGTTTCCCCAGGAGGCTGGTCGTGCTCGCGTTGCGGATGCGTCAGAAGGAATCCGAGTTCTATTTCGTCAGCTACCCGGCTGAGGATCTACTCCGGAAAGTGCGGTTCGTGAGCCGCTTCTACGGAGACCGTGGCGAGGCGATCGGCGGCCAGACCGCCAAGCGCAAGGAGGCCGACGAGGTCGAGCGTTTCGTCCACGCGATCGAAGGCACCTCGAAGTCGTTTCAGCGCGACATCAATCGGCACAAAGTCCGGCAGATCCGGGACTTCTATCGCAACGAAGTCGCCCAGCCGCTCGTGCCCGGCGCGGTCCTGCTGTTCACCACCGAGGCGCTCGAGTTCAACCCGCTGGGCCAGTACGAGCGGGTCGGCGACCTCATCGAGCCGAAGCAGGACTTCTTGATCATCGACGGTCAACATCGGCTCGCCGGCCTGCACTTCTACCTGCAAGAAGACGACGCGGACCGGCGGATCGAGGTGCCCTGCGTCATCTTCGACGGCAAGACCGCGGACTTCGCGACCGAGATGTTCGTGGTCATCAACTCGACGCACACGCGCATCAACAAGTCCCACATCATCGATCTCTACGAACGGATCGAGTGGGGCACCGACCCCGACAAGAAGTTCGGCGCGCGCCTGGTCCGAGCGCTCTACAGCGAGCCCGACTCGCCGCTGCGCTACCACATCAACATGCTCGGCGGACGCTCGCAGCAGGACATGTGGATCAATCAGGCACAGCTATTCAGCGAAGTGCTGCGCCTGATCAAGCGCAAAGGCTCCCAGCATCGGTTCCGCGACGGCCGCGGCTGGGCCAAGGACCGTGCGTACGGCTTCCTGCGCGACGTGCTGAAAGCCGGGCGCGTCGCGTTCGGTGACGCTTGGGGCGACAACAAGCAGTACATGGTGACCCGCGACGTGACGATCAAAGCACTCATCCGCCTGGCGGGCGACGTCGCTGTGAAGGTCGACGAAGACATCTCGCCGGGGCCGGATCTCCTCGCGACGCTCGAGCGGCGCTTCCGTCCGTGGGGCGAGAACGTGCGCGACTTCCGTCGCGGGGGCTTCTACGAACGGTTCCCGGCGCGCGGCCAAACCGAGCGCGTGGAGACCATTCGCAAGCACCTAGCGCGCAGCGCGCGGATGCTCGGCTAGCTAGTGGTGTGATTCAGAAATCTGGGGCATTCTCGGCGGCCCTCAACGCCGTTCGCAGCGTTGGGTCGTCCTCGCCGTATCCACGAATATGCCTGCGGCGACCCGCCTTGCGACCGGCGCCGATACCTCGCGGTTAGTGCCCCATCTGTCTGAATCACACCACTAG
>JBCCGH010000267.1:0-10337 GCA_039029375.1 Planctomycetota bacterium | reverse complement strand
CCTTATCCACGGCCCTCAGCGCCGCTCGCAGCGTTGGGTCGTCCTCGCCGTATCCACCAATATGCCTGCGGCGACCCGCCTTGCGACCGGCGCCGATGTCTCGCGGATAAGGCCCCATCTGCCTGAATCACACCACTAGCGCGATTGAGGGGGGAGTCGCAGGACGACGTCGCCGCGGCCGCTGGTGACGTCAGTCCGCTCCACGCTCTGGGCCGCAGGGATCGCCGCGATGCTCGTTTGGTCCCAGAACGGCGCGCCTTCGGGCGCCGGCTTCGCGACGAGCCGGGCGCTGACCGCGGGCGGAATCGACAAGAAGAAGCGCCCCTCCACGTCGGTGAACGTCAGGTCGAGCTCCCTGCCCGCCGCGTCGAACGCGGCGACCGATGCCTTGGCGGCCACGCGATCGTCGGCGTGGTACACGAGCCCGGACAGCAGCTGGGTGCGCTCGAGAGTGAGCTCGAGGTTCCGCTCGCCGCTGTACACCTGTTCGAGCTGGGCGGGCAGGTAGGGCGCGGGTCGCGCGCCGGTGCCGATCGCCGTGGGGTGTGCCTGCAGCGAAAACGAGCCGTGCGGCAGACCGAGGAACGCGAACCGACCGTCGGGACCCGTGACGAGGTTGACGGAATCCTCCGCGCTCGGCGTCAGCGGCTCGAGCAAGACCAGGATCCCGCCGATCGGCTGGCCCCGGTCGTCGACGATGCGGCCGGCGATGCTCGATTGCAGCGGCAGCACAACCGTGACCTCGGCGACGGTCTCGCCTAGCCCCACCCGCACCGCAGCGCGCGCGCTTCCGTCGAACTCCTCTCCGAGGGTGAGGCCGCCACCCCCATAGCGGCTGACTTCAACCACGTATCGGCTGGCTTCGAGGTCCGTGAACCGGAATCGCCCAAGGTCGTCGGAGCGGGCCGTTCGTTGGCCGACGGCGAGCGCGTCGTCTTGCCACCGATTCCAGGACTGGTCGGGTCCAGCAGCCACTTGCTTAGCGCCGGTGGGCACCAGGCGGACCCGGGCGTCTGCCACGCCGATGCCTTCTTCGTCGACGACCCGGCCGGCGATCTCGCCGCCCGCTGTGAGCACGACGACGCCTAGGTCAAGGTCGGCGCGATGCAGCTCGTGCACGGGGAAAGGCAGGACGACGGATCCGTAGCCCCGGCGCACGACGAGAAGAGCGTGGCTCTGATCCGCGCGAAGGTCGGCGATGGCGAAAGCGCCCGCGGCACTCGACCGCACCGCGCGCCAGTCACCCCCGGCCCCATCACCAGTGCCCCCATGACCAGCGAATGGGGCGAGCCCGACCGCGGCGACGTAGGCGCCTTCGACCGGGTTGCGTTGCGGATCGACGATGCGGCCGCGGACGCGCCGTCCGGCGACGAGCGTGAACTCCACGGTGCGGGTTCGCAACGGGCCTGGCGCGAGCTCGGCGACGGTGCGACCATAGCCCTTCGCGCGCGCGTGAAGCTGGCAGCGGCCCGATCGCGGCACACCGCGCAGCGCATACTCACCGCGGGCGTTCGTCGTGGCCGAGCACTCCTGCGACCAACCGACACCGACCACGGCGCCGGCGATCGGCCGCTTGGTGACCGCGTCGGTCACGGTCCCGGCGACACGCAGTCCGCGACGCAGCGCAAAATCGCGACGCTGGCGCCGGCCGGCGACGAGCTCGATGCGCAGGTCGTCGCGCTCTTGCACGAGGTCATCGGCGACGACCCGAATGCGCAGTCGGCCCGCTGCCAGCCCGCGGAAGGAGAACTGACCGGCCCGGTCGGTGGTGCCTTCGAAGGCCTTGAGGTGTCGCGCGTCGTCCTGCCACCCGACGAGCCGCGCTGCTGGCACGGGGCTGCCGTCGGTGGCGCGCGTCACCTTGCCGTACAGCTCCGCGGCCGGGCGCAGTTGAACCTCGACGCGCTCGCCTGCGTAGCGATCGGTCACCGCGGCCGGCGGGAACCCCGCCGCCTGCACCCACAGGTCGTAGGCCAACCCCGGCGTGAGTGGGAGCGCAAACTCGCCTTGCGCATCGGTGTGCGAGGCGGCGACCACGCGACCCTCACGCGGGCCGTGCCCGGGGTCGGTCACCAGCGGAGTCATCTCGCGCAGCTGCACCCGGCGCACTTCAATCCGCGCGCCAGCAACGCGCTCACCCTGCGGGTCGAGTACCCAGCCGTGCAGATCTCGGTCGCGATCCGCGCGCAGGGCGACGCTGCCCGATGGCTGGCGGGGGCCCGCCGCCAACGACCGTCGGCTGGCTTTGGCGAGAGCGGTGGCTGGGGGCCCACCGGCGCGGGCTGGCACCGGCGCTGGGTCGACGCTGTCGGCCGGAGCGGCCGGCGGCGCTACCGCCGCTGGCGTGGAGTCCGGTTTGGGGCCTTCCCGCCACACAAGCCAACCGACGGTGGTGACCGCCGCCATCGCCGCGACCATCATCCCTACTTTGCCGACCATACAGACACCTCCGAGCGGAACCGCGGGGGTGGAGCCCCCGGCGATCTTTGCGGTCGCGTCGCGCGTGCCAGCGACCGCCAGTACCAAGCTCCAACTTCCCGACGAACGCTCACCCTCCAAGCGCCGGCGGAGCACGCTCAACGCCCGCGACACGCGTTTGCGTACCGTCGCTTCGGACACGCCTTGGCGAACGGCGATCTGCGCGTAACTGGCTTCCTCCAGGTATCGCTGCAAGATCGCACCGCGATAGGGTTCGCGTAGTGCCAGGACGGCTTGTGCCAGCGCGGCATGCAGCCGCATCTGAGTCACGCCGTCGACCGCGGCCGTGGCCGCGCGTTGCTCATGCAGCTCGCGCAGCGTCACCGCGCGCCGGTGCCGCCGCACGAGGTTGCGAACAACCCCGCCCAACCACGCGCGCAGGTCCCCGCGCGGCCCTTCGCCCCGGCGTTGCCAAGCGGCGAGATAGGTTTCCTGGACCACGTCGTCCGCTTGACCGGCGCCGACCAATCGCTGCGCCAGTCGCCGCACCCACTGGTGCTGCGCCAGCAGCTCTTCGGCTTCGATGGGGTGCTTCGCCTCCATACGCAATCGGTCCCTGCCTCGAGGACGGCAGTCTGTGACCGGATTGTGGGCGAAACCCGCCGCGGCGTGAGGCGCGTGGGCGTCCGGCGGCGGCGTAGCGGCGGGTCAGGGCGGGGTGTGGATCGCGACGAACTCCCAGAGGTACAGCGGGTTGCCGTCCGGGTCGTTGAAGTAGGCGAGGCGTACCGGCCCACCGTCTTCGACGACGTCACCGAACCCGATGCCCTGGGCGGAGAGCTCGGTCATCGCCTCCTCGAGCTTGCCTTCGACGTGCAGCCCGATGCGGATCGAGCTGCCACCTGGCCCCGCCGACTCGGGGGCCACCTTGTGAAGGCCGATCAGAAGGCTGTCGGCGGCGCCGACCTCCGCCCAATGGTCGCTGGCTTTGAGGCGCAGCTCGAGGCCGAGAGTCACGGTGTAGAAGTCGATCGCCCGGTCCAGGTCGGAGACGTAGACGGTGGCGTTGCCGCCTTGGATGCGCATGTTTGGGGGTCCTCTCGAAGGATCGGCCCCATGGTGGGTGTCACCCTTTTTTGCGACAACCGCCGCAACGGTATCCTCGGCACCCATGCACGGATCTTCGCCGACGTCCCGCCGGCTGCGCGCCGCCGAGCTGTTTGCCCGCGGTTGGGCCCAGGCCGACGTCGCCCGTGCCCTCGGTGTCACGCGCACCACCGCGATGCGTTGGCACCAGGCGTGGCGCCGCGACGGGCCGCAAGGATTGGTCCGCAGCCGCCGAAGGGGCCGACCGCGCAAACTCACCAGTCGCGAGCTCACGGCCGTGCTCGACACCTTGCCCCGGACCTGGCCGATCGACCGTGTCGCCCGTGAGCTCGAGGCGCGCACGGGGGTGCACTATCACCCCGGCCACGTCTGGCGCATTCTCAAGCGGTGGGGCTGGTCGCAGCGCTGGGACCCGACGCCAGCGGTCCAGCTGCGCGACCCGGACGGAAATCTCCTGTCGCTCGGCGCCAAGCCGTAGGTCGCGGTGCTCTCGTGCAACGCTGCGACGCGAGATGTCGTTTGGCTCCTGCTTCGCAGGTGTCCCCATGATCGATTCTCGCATCGTTGCGCTCACCGCGGTCGTCGGCCTCGCCCCACCGAGCTTCATCGCCCCGGCCAATGCCCAAACCACCCTGATCGTCGACCAAAGCGGTGGCGGTGCGTTCACCGAGATTCAGCCCGCGATCGACGCGGCGCACCCCGGGGATATCGTTCGCGTCTTGCCGGGCGCGCGGCCCTACCTCGGGTTTCGGGTGACGAAGCGCCTGTCGGTGCTGGGATCGGGTAGCGTGCAGATCACGGGCTCAGCCGTACCCGGCGCCTTGGCGACGTTCGACGTGCGCAACCTGGCCCCCGGCGACACCGTGGTGGTCCGCGGGTTTCGCGAGGCCTACTCGTCACCCTATATTCAGGGGTTGCTCGTGCAAAACTGCGCTGGTGCGGTGCACCTGAGCGACCTCCAGGTGCGCCCGTTTGTGACCGTGCGCAACTGCGCGCAGGTGAGCGTCGACGATTGCACCTTGGAAGCGGTGCAGGTTACGGCCAGCGACGTGCTCTTTGCGGGCACCAGCAGTCGCGGTTACGCCGACGTGATGTGCGGCTGCACCATCCACGCGCTGATCCTAGGCCGTGGGGTCCGCGCTACGGTTGCCGGTGGCAACTGGCAAGGTGCCGACGGCTTTTACTTTGCGGGCGCGGGTCCCGGGATCATCTTGCAGTCGGATGCGCAACTGACCCTGACGGGCGACGATCGCACGGTCGTTCAAGCGGGGCAGGGTTCGGCGCCAGCGATCTCCGTGGCCCCCGGCGCGACGCTTGTGCTCGATCCGGACCCGCTGCTGGTGGCCACGGGTGGTTCGCCCTCGGTGTTGGGGACCGGGCGCGTGCTGCGGGAACGCGTGCCGTACCTCGTGGCCGACGTCGAGCAGGGTGCTCTTCTGGCTGGTCTGTTCACGGCTCTTGGGGCGCAGTCGTGGCTGCTGGTGAGCCCGTTCGCGCCACCGGTGAGCTTGGGGGCCCCGCTGGCCCCGTGGTGGACGCCACAGCCCGCGGTGCTGGCGGTGGGCATCGTGCAGACCAAGCCGCATGTCGAGCGCATTCCATTGCCCCCGCTGCCGGCGGGGACCGCGCTACCAGTGCAGGCGTTGGTGCTCGATGGAACGACCGTCGCGCTGTCGAACGCGGCGGTCGAGATCTTGGCGCACTAGAAGGGCCAGCCCGCCTCAGCGAATCGCTTCGCGGTCGACGTTGGAGACGTCGGCGACGTTGCCGGCGGCGTCAAAGAGCACGACGACGCCGTCCAGCGATCGCCCGCTGAGCGCCAGGGCTTTGGCCGGCGGGAGGGCTAGCTCCGCGCGCGGGTAGAGCGCTGGACTGCCCGAGTTTGTGAGGGCGAACAATCCGCCCGGCACCGGTGCTGATGAAGCGGGTGTTTGAGGCGGATGTGCAGCGGTGCCCAGCGTGCGGTGGGGTGCGCAAGGTGCTGGCGTTCGTGATGGAGGCGGCGGCGGTGCGGCGTGTGCTCGCGCATCTGGGGAAGCCTCTCGAGGCGCCGGTCGTGGCGCCGGCCCGTGGGCCGCCCGACGTGTTGCCGTTCGGGTAGGGGGCAGCGTGGGCGACGGCCAGGGAGTGGGCGGGGTCCGTACCCACTTCGGAGTTCACGGCGGATTGCCTGGGGCGGTCGCGCTTTGCGTGCTCCGACACGCCAGGGCTTCTCGCCACGCGTTCGCTGAGTCGGATCCTACTCCCGGGAGGAGTCAGCTTATGCTGCCTGTGGCGCGAACACCCACGCCAGGCTGCTGAGCGGCAGTATGGACGGGTCAGCGGAGACGTTGTAATCCAGCGACGCCCCAATGATCGGAGGGTTGATCAGATCTGCGGTGATCTTGGTCGCGCCGAGAACAACGGGCAGAGGGCAACGATCGGGGCGCGGTAGCCCTCGGCGTGCGAGAATCGGGAGGTGCGGGGTTTTCTGTCACACCTCGCATCTCCCCCGACATCTCGCCTTGATGACACCCCACGGCTCGCTCGACCTGCCGGCCTTGTTGGCCGGCGAGACTGCGTGGTTGCATCGGTTGGCGAGCAGCCTGCTGGCCGGCGATGTTACGGCGGCGGATGTGGCGCAGGACGCGGCGTTGCTCGCGTTGCAGCGGCGGCCTGACTTCGAAGGCAGTCGCTGGAAGGCGCGCGGCTGGCTGCGTGCGACCGCGCAGCGTCTCGTGCTGGCGACGCGGCGGCGGTCGGCCGAGCGCACCGTGCGCGAGGAGCGCGCGGGTCGCGAGGACCACCAGCGGCGCGAGGACCTGGTGCGCGAAGCCGAGGCTCGGTTGCGTGTGCACGAGCTCCTGATGGAGGCCGTTCGCTCGCTCGCCGAGCCCTACCGGTCGACCGTGGTCATGCGGTTCCTCGAGGACCGGTCGACGCAGGAGATCGCGCAGCTGCGCGGGATTCCGGCTGCGACCGTCCGGCAGCACGTGGCGCGGGCGTTGCGTCAGCTCCGCGAAAAGCTAGCGCGGTCGCTCGGCGAAGGGCAGAGCTGGCGCGCGGCGTTGGCCGGGTGCGTGTTGCCGGCGGTGTCATCGTCCACAGCGATCTCGACGCTCGGAGTGCTGGCGATGAACACGAAGGCAGTGGTAGTGGGCGTCGCGTTGGTGGCGACGCTGGGTGGCGTGGCGTTGATGTTGTCGGAGTCCGAAGCGGATCCGGTGGTCGTCGAGCAGCCGTTGCCGGTCGCGGAGAAGGTCTCGCCGCCGGTCGCCGTGCCCGAGCAGGCTACGCAGCCGGCGCGCCGCGAGGTGCAGGCTGTCGTCGAGGCAGGCTTGCGCATGCATGTGTTCGACACGGCTGGGCACGCGGTGCCGCAAGCACGCGTCTTTGCGTGGCACGATGATGATCAGCACCTCGAAGCGCGCACGGATGACGAGGGTCAAGTGCAGTTCGCGGACTTGTCGGGGACGGGTAGCTACCTCGTGATTGGCGAGGGCTACCAGCCGGTGCTGCGCAAGAGTGTGAAGCTGTCCGGGTCGCAGCGCGTCGTCGTCGGCGAAGGGCAGGAGCTCCACGGGACGGTGACCGTGGATGGCGCGGTGCCGGAAGAGCCGTTGACGCTCTCGTTCAAGATCAACGCGAGCGAAGCTGTGGAGGTTCCCGAGGCCATCGAGAACATGTTGTCAGAGCGCCAACTTGGCGTGCGCAAGCAGAGGGCGCGGACGAGTGCGGACGGGAGCTTCGTCTTCACTGGGCTGGCCGACGGGTGGCGAGGCTACGTCGAATGGGGCTGGGGGCATCGCCTGCCGCGCAACGCGCCGCTGGGGAGACGGGCCAGCGAGAACGGGGTGAGCGTCAGTGTGGTCGACGCGCCGTTGCGCATCGACCTGTTTGCCTATCCGAACGCGATGGTGCGCGTCGTTTGGGGCGGCACCGATGAGCCGGTGGTGAGGCCCTTGGCCAACGCGACCTTCATTCTCGAGGACGGTTTGAGCTCCCCGATGGTCGGGCTGCGCGGAGACGACGAAGGGATGATTCGGGTATCCGTGCCGCCGGCCAGCGACGGGGATCTGCCCCGCTTCATGGATCCGCGGCGGCGACCTCAGATTCACGAGATGACATTGCATGTCAGGCACCGAGCCAGCGGGACGAAGACGCGGGTCGTCTTCGGCAAGCAGCAGATCGCGGCGGGCGGTGTTCTCGTCGTGCGGATGCCGCGCGAAGTCGAGACCTGGCGCAGCTTCCTGGTGGTGGATGAGCAGGGAGACCCTGTCGCGGGTGCCGTTCTCGTCGGCAAGAAGTGGAGTGACCCGACCGATGAGCGCGGCCGGAGCCGGCTGTCGGTGCGCAACGCGGATCCCGGGGAGCTGGTTCTGGCTGGCCGCGGATTCGCTTTTGCCACCGTCGACACGCCTGATCAGGCGGGCACTCCGGATGACCCCTGGCGGTTCGTGCTGCCGCGCGGTAACCGCTTGGCGATCGGTGTACGGCATCCTGATGGTGTTGTGCCGGAGAGCCTCAAGATTGCTGTTCGCTACACAGAGAGTCCGTTCGGCCCTGGCTTGCAGAGGATGACCAAGCTGCAGCGCAAGCTCGCCGAGCTGGACTGGGACGGTGGCGGCACCAATGCCGAGCGCGTGCGTTGGGAGCTCATCAAGGTGTCTCCGTCCGGCGTCGTCGAGCTCCTGGCACTGCGGACAGATGTTTCCTTCGCAGTCGAAGTGCACGACGAACTCGGCACGGTGATCGTCGAGCGCGACGTTCCGGCCTTGGGAGAGCGTGAGGACCGGTCGCTCGATCTCGTCATCCCGCGGACCGGAATCGAGCGTGAGATCACGATTGTGGACGCGGCCGGAAGCGAGCTGCGTGGCGCCAACGTGGTCTTGCGGGGTGAGCGGCGCGGCACTGGTCGGGTGACCGATGGTGACGGCGTTGCTCGTTTTCCTCCGCTCTACTCCGATGATCTGAAGATGGAGGTGTCCTGCAAGGGCTTCGTGAGGCAGCAGCTCCCCGCGCCTGCGCAGGCGAGGTCTCGGGTTTGGCTGCGACGTGGTGTGTCGCTGACCGTCCACGTGGCAGACCCTGACGGTGTTCCTGTGACCTCGGCGGGACTGTCCTTGCGTGTTTCACAAGAAGTGAGCGAGAAGGGCTGGCTGCGATGTAAGGCGATCTGGGCGGGTGAGTACCGATTCGATGACGTGCCTTCTGGCGAGTTCACGTTGGTCGTTCGCATCGGCGCCGACAAGCTGACCTCTCGCCACTCCACTGACGATGGCGTCATCAACGTCCGCGTGCCCCGGGTCGCCAAGCTGACCATCGTGGCGCCTTGTCGCTCGACCGACGAGCAGATCCGCTCGCTCTACCTCGAGCCGATCGCTGGAACCACGACGGCCAAAGAGAGTGTCCACGCCTACGCGAAGACGGACGGCGAGCAGCTGATCGGCCAATTCCGCTGCCTACTCCCCGGCCGCTACCGTGTCTTTTGGCGCGACAAGCCCGAGGGCAGCGCCAACGAAGCACCAGTCGCCGAGATTGCGGTCGTCGCGGGCCGGGAGAACCGCGTCGAGCTGCCGCGCTGAGTGGAGCCCCGTAGCGCCAGTCCTTAGACTGCCCACTGGGCGCGTCGAGGACTGGAGCGCATGGACAACGAGTGACACGCTCGCATCAAGAAGATCTTTCTGGCGGCGGCCGAGCTGCAGGGGACAGAACGTGCGCGCTTTCTCGATGCGGCGTGCGCGGCGGACTCGGTGCTGCGCGACGAGGTCGTTGCGATGCTCGGCATCGATGGGGGCGATCCCGCGTTCTTGGCGACGCCGGTAGTGGATGCGGCGCCCGGCGCGGCGGCCGAGCCGCCGCTACCCGAGGCCATCGGTGAGTTCCGTGTTCTTCGCGTGCTCGGTCGTGGAGGCATGGGTGTGGTCTACGAGGCGCAGCAGAGAAACCCCGAGCGGCGGGTTGCGCCGAAAGTCGTGTTGCCCGGCCATGCCACGGACGAAGTCCTGCATCGCTTCGCCATCGAGGCGCGGTTGCTTGCTCGGCTGCAGCATCCTGGCATCGCCCAGATTCTTTGCCGCTGGAAGGTTCGACGCCGGCTCCGGGCCGCAGCTGTACTTCGCCATGGAGCTGGTCGACGGCACGCCGCTGACTGAACACGCCGCGCGCAACAAGATCGACGTCGACGCGTGCCTTCGTGTCGTTGCTTCCGTCGCCGATGCCGTCGAGCACGCGCACCAGTGCGGTGTCATGCACCGCGATCTGAAGCCGAGCAACATCCTGGTCACCGGCGATGGGCACCCCAAGATCCTCGACTTCGGTGTCGCGCGGGCGACCGATGCCGACGTGCGGGCGACCAACCTGCAGACTCTCGCCGGTCAGGTCGTGGGCACGCTCGCCACCGGTCCCACCAACTCACCGCGCTCCTCGCCGGGACTCGCAACGGCGACACTGACCGGCGCGGCAGCAGTGGTCGAACGCGCTTATCCCGAGCTGAAGGCCATCGCTGAATGTGCACTTCCACACGCTGTGGCCGGACGGCGTGTTTGAGTTTGGGTCGTGGGGAGTAGCGTGCGGAGTTCCACGGTGCGCCGGAGCGGAGTGGGGAGGAGGTGGAGTGGCTGTGTCGTGCGTTGGGTCAGCGAATCGAGCGTTGGCTGGGCAAGCGGGGGTACCTCCATGAGGATGCGGGAGATGCCGAGGGGATCGTGTGAGTTCCGGAATGTCTGACCACCCGATTCCGGAAAGTCTGGCCGCCTGAGCCAGGCGCGTGCCTGGCGTGATCTAGCGGACAGAAATCGAGCTACCACGCGCCCTTCGGTCTTGGGGCGAGG